>CALBKH010000027.1 GCA_937892955.1 uncultured Alphaproteobacteria bacterium | reverse complement strand
GGCAATCTCCTCAGGCGAAACGCTCATCCGTGATTTTCAAAACGGACTCTCAGAGCGCGAGCAGCCGATAGGTCGTCTCGTGGCCGTAGGCCTCGCCCGGGCGCAGGATCACCGAGGGGAAGTTGCGGTGGTTGGGGGCGTCGACGAAGCCCTGTGCCTCCAGGCAGAAGCCGGCATGGGGTCCGTGCGCCAATCCGTACGCGGCGAAGGGCGAGTGCGACAGGAAGCCGGCGGTGTAGAGCTGCAGCGACGGCTGATCGGTCACCACTTCGAGCGCCAGCCGCCCGTCCGGTGCCGTCGCCCGCGCCGCCACCATTCGTTCGCCCGGCACGCCGGCGAGGGCAAAGGCGATGTCGTAGTCGCCGCCGATCCGCCGCGCGGTGCGGAAGTCGAAGACCGTTCCGGCCACCGGCAGCATCGCCCCGGTCGGGATCAGCGCCGCGTCGACGGGCGTGTAGAGATCGGCGGCGATCTCCAGCATGTGCTCGCGGCAGTCGCCGGCCTCGTTCAGCGTCAGATAGGCGTGATTGGCGAGATTGACCGGCGTCGGGGCATCGCAGGTCGCCGTCGCCGAGATGTCGAGCGTGCCGGCTCCGCTCAGCCGGTAGGTGAGCCGCACCACCACCCGGCCCGGAAAGCCCTGATCGCCGTCGGCGGACTCGAGCTCCAGGGTGACCCGATCCGCGCTCGCCTCGACGACCGACCAGACCCGCCGGGTGAAGCCCATCGGCCCGCCGTGCAGCGTGTTGCGTCCGCTCTCGTTGACCAGCACCCGGTGCTCGACGCCGTCGAGGCGGAACCGGCCGCCGGCGATGCGGTTGGCGCAGCGTCCGACCATGACGCCGACATGCGCGCCGTTGTCGCGATAGCCCTCGACCGAGTCGAAGCCGAGCGCCACCTGCCGCCGCCCGCCGCGGATCGGCACTTCGAGGCCGCGGATCGCCGCGCCGATGGTCAGGATCGACGCCGTCGCACCGCCGTTCGAGGTGAGTACGATCTCCTCGACGCCTACGCCGTCGATCTCGCCGAAGCTCCGGATCCGCGCCATCGTTCTCTCCTCTCGGCCCGCGGCGGGGCGTCGTCGCAATATGCGCCCCGAGGTCCCCACCTCATCCTTCATAGCGCGCCGTCGTCGCGGCGGGGAGGGGAGGCCGGCGCGTCGTCGCTCCGATGCGATCGAGGCGATTCGGCGCAGGCCGCCACGCGCCCGGGAAACCAACCCCTCCGCCGCGCATCGATCGGCGACGGGCTCGCATGTCGCGACGGGCCTTGTGTCGACGGCGCGATCCGCTATCTCGAGGTACGCAAGGCAATTCGACCGCCGTCTCGTTTCGATCGACGGCGGAATATTGGAGACGAGAACGATGAAGACCCGCCGTTTCGGCCGCACCGGCCGGCAAGTATCCGAGATCGGTTTCGGCGCCTGGCAGATCGGCGGCTCGTGGGGCGATGTCGACGAGGCCGACGGCCGTGCCGCCCTCCATGCCGCCCTCGACGCCGGCATGACCTTCGTCGATACCGCCGACGTCTACGGCGACGGGCGCTCCGAGCGGATCATCGCCGAGGTGCTGAAGGAGCGGGGCGGGGATCGCCCCTTCGTCGCCACCAAGGCCGGCCGCCGCCTGTCGCCCCATGTCGACGCCGGCTATACCGCCGAGAACCTCGAGGCCTTCGTCGATCGCTCGCTGAAGAACATCGCCGTCGATCGCCTCGACCTCGTCCAGCTCCACTGCCCGCCGACCGAGACGCTCTATCGTCCCGAGGTCGCCGAGGCGATGGAGGGCCTGAAGCGCAAGGGCAAGGTGCGCGACTGGGGCGTCAGCGTCGAGAAGGTCGAAGAAGGCCTGAAGGCGATCGAATACCCCGGGGTCGTCTCGGTGCAGATCATCTACAACCTGTTCCGCCAGCGCCCGGCCGAACTGTTCTTCCGTGAGGCGGCGAGGCGTGATGTGGCGATCATCGCCCGCGTGCCGCTGGCGAGCGGCCTTCTCTCCGGCAAGATCACCGCCGCGACCACCTTCGCCGCCGACGACCACCGCGCCTTCAACCGCCACGGCGAGGCCTTCGACGTCGGCGAGACCTTCGCCGGCGTGCCCTTCGAGGTCGGTCTCGCGGCGGTCGAGGAGATCCGCCGTCTGGTCCCCGCGGGCGTGCCGATGGCCGCCTTCGCCCTGCGCTGGATCCTCATGGCCGATGCGGTCGGCGTCGTCATCCCCGGTGCCCGCAACGCCGACCAGGCCCGCGCCAACGCCGCCGCTGCAGATCTGCCGCCGCTGTCGACCGAGATCATGGCGGCGGCGCGCGACATCTATACCCGGCTGGTCGCCCCGCACGTCCATCAGCGCTGGTGAGCGTGCCCCGCCGTCCCGGGTCGCTCGAAGCATCTCGGCATCGGGCGACACGGGCCGACGGCGAATCTGTCACCATCGGCGGATCACTCGGAGGCGCCCCATGTCCGCATCCGTCGTCCCCGCCGCCCGCCCGATACTCGTCGTCCTCGCCGCCCTCGTCGGCGGCCTCGGGCCGATCACGGCTGCGCCGGCCTGCGCCGAAGGCCCGCCGATCGGCCACACCTACGTGGTGATGATGACCCGGTCGCAGATCGCCGCCGGCCTGCCGCGTCATCTCCTGCCGCCGCTCACCGATGCCCTCGATCGCGCCGGCCTGAAGAACGCCAGGGGCCCGACCGCCGAATGGGTGGTGACGGTCGAGACCTCCGCCGACCGGGGCGACTGGCTCGGGGTGGGGGAATCACGCCGCTGGCGCCACAATTCGACGGTGTCGGTCGGTTTCGCCCGCAACGAGGGCTTCCCGCGCAAGCCGGGCACCCCGACCTTCACCGTCGACGCCCGCGTCGTCACGGCGAACCCCGATCGCCACGACGAATACCGCTGCCTCGTCGACCTCGCGGTGAAGACGGCGATGAAACGTTGGCAGCCGCAGGGCCGGATCGCGGTGCACGGCATCGAGTGCGAACACGGCGAGTGAGGTCTCGACGAGAATTCGTCGGCGACCGGCATTTTTTCGTGAACCGAAAGGAGAGGACGAACGACGGACCGGTGGTGGCCGAGTTCATCGCCGCCCGAGATTGCCTGGAGGCGATGATGTTCTCGTCCGTTCGTGCAGCCGCCGTGATCGCCGCTCTCACCTTTCTGACCGTCACCGTCCTCACCTCTCTCGCCGACGACCGCCCCGCCCGTCCGGACGAGACGCTGCGCCCGCGCACCCAGTCCGGCGAGACCCGGGCCGGG
The DNA here is from genome assembly GCA_937892955.1 of uncultured Alphaproteobacteria bacterium. Lineage (GTDB taxonomy): Bacteria > Pseudomonadota > Alphaproteobacteria > Rhizobiales > Ancalomicrobiaceae > CALBKH01. The sequence continues at coordinate 37,596 of CALBKH010000027.1, read as the reverse complement.
TCGCCGATGTCGGCGGTGTTCCGGTGAGTGACGATCTCCGCCAGGTCCTCCCCGGCCGGGGGACGACCAACGTGTCGGCTGCGGTCCGATCCCGCAGAGCGTCCACAATCGCCGATCTCGGCTCGGGCGCGAGGATGAACTCGGCCCGAACGATCTCCTCGTTCTCGAACAGACCCTGAAACTGTCGAGGGCGTCACGAGGGGCGCCGAACCACTGCGGACGGAAAAGCTCCCGGTGGTCGCCGCGATGGATCCCGCCCCTCCCTCGACGCCGCGCAGTATGGATCGTCTCATACCGAGTTCACGAAATTCGGACTCGTCCGAATTTCGTGAGTTGCGGCCTGACCGGCCGACGCCCGTTCGGGCTTGCCTTCGCGGATGACGTTCCGAACAGGTCAGAACTTCATCCGCTCGGTATCACCCACTCCGCCAGCGCGGATGCGACCCGAAGGCGACCACCTCATGATGCCGGCATTCGCCTTCCGGGTTCTGGTCGGGTGTGCGTTGGCACTTTCGACCTGCGACGGTGCCGCTCACGCGGACCGGGCATGACCACACCGGTCTGTCATACCGGTGTCGACGGCATTCGCCGCGTGACGCGGATCAGAATGGCATCGACGAACCCGGCCCGGTTCATTTCGACGCCAAGCTCGCCATGGTCGCTGCATTCGGGCAGATCTCGGCGAGTTGATCGACCGGCGCTCCCTCGTCCATCAGGTGGCGACAGCGCTTCACCTCCCGGCAGTTGTTGCAGACCCGTTCGAGGTCGCGGAACAGCAGGCCGAGTTCGCGCCGCACCTCCTCGGCCTCGATACCGTTGAGCGCCAACATCGCCGGCAACAACCGCGCGACGTGTTCGCCGCCGTCGGCCGCGGCGGCGAGATCGTGATGGGTCATCCCGACCTCGCTCAACATACGGTCGAGTTCTTCCGGCACGGTCCGGTCGAGTTCCCAGCGGTCGCGCCAGCGACGGATGACGTCGAGGATTCCGGTCATGGTCCGCTCTCCATTCAGATCCGATGCGACTCGAGCGTGGTGGGATGGAAAAGCTCCTCCGGCGCGAGGCGTCGGATCGAAAGACCCTGGGCGTGGTGAGCCGTCAGGAACGCGTCGAGTGTACGGCGATTGGCCTCGAAACCATAGGACCAGTAATCCTCTCCGAGGAGAGCCCGGGCCTCTTGCAGCCGTTCTTCGACAAAGGGCAGCGTCACCTTGGTCGCCGAGGTGTCGCCGAGGCGGGCGAGGCCGACCGCCTTGGCCCGGCCGAAGGCTTTGGCGACCGCCGCCGGCAGCCAGCCGTGACGCTCGACGAGATCGCGGCGGACACCGACCAGATGCATGATCGGGAAATGGCGGTGACGGCGGTACCAGTCGGACGCCGCGGCGACCGGGTCGGCCCACAGCCGCCCGACGTGCGGGTGGCCGGCCTCGAAACACGACGGCGCCCGCGGGCCGATCACCGCGTCGATCTCGCCGGCGGCGAGGAGGCCCGAGAGCGTCGTCCCTTCCGGGATCGACTCCAGCCGCACGTCCGGCGGCAGGTCGAGAGCGATCTTCTCCACCCGGCCCGGTTCGTCGTAGCCGCCGCGCAGCCAGTGCACGTCCCGGGGCTCGACACCGTGATCCGCGAGAATCATGCGGGCCCAGACGTTGGCGGTGAGCTGGTACTCCGGCACGCCGACGCGGCGGCCCTTCAGATCGGCCGGTTCGCGGATACCGCGGTCCGTCCGGACGTAGATCGACGTGTGGCGGAAGGCCCGCGACGGGAACACCGGCACGCCGACATAGGGGCTGTCGCCGCGTGCGGTCTTCACCGTGTAGCTCGACAGCGACAGTTCGCAGATGTCGAACTCGGCGTGGCGGAAGGCGCGGAAGAAGATCTCCTCCGGCTCCAACAGCATGAACACCGGATCGACGCCGTCGATACGGACGGTGCCGTCGACGAGCGGTCGGGTGCGGTCGTAGTCGCCGACCGCGACGGAGAGGGAGAGGTTCGCATACATTCGATCAGGTTCCGGCGGCATCAGAGGAGTTGGCGAAGGCGCTCGGTCGTGGCGCGTTCCGCGGCGGAGGAACCGGCGACGGCGGCGCCGGCTCCGAGGTAGCGTTCGGCGATCTCCGACGAGCCGAGGAGATCCGCCGCCGATCCCGACAGCGCGACCCGTCCGTTCTCGAGAACGTAGCCGCGGTCGGCGACGGCGAGAGCGGAGCGGGCGTTCTGCTCGGCGAGCAGGATCGACAGGCCGCGATCGCGCAAGCTGCAGATCAGCCGGAAGATCTCCGAGACCAGCAACGGCGAGAGGCCCAGCGACGGTTCGTCGAGCATCAGCAGACGAGGTCCCGACATCAGGCCGCGACCGATCGCCAGCATCTGCTGCTGGCCGCCCGAGAAGTTGCCGGCCGGGCTGTCGAGCCGTTGCGCCAGGACGGGGAAGAGGTCGAGCACCTCGTCGAGCCGACGCCGGCGCTCGGCCGCGTCGATCGAGCCGTGGACGGCATGGGTCCCGAGCGCCAGGTTCTCGCGCACCGTGAGGCCGGCGAAGACCTGCCGCCCCTCGGGGACCAGCGCGAGGCCGAGGCGCAGACGCTCGGCCGGGCTCGACCTGACGATCGAACGCCCCTCGTAGACGACGTCGCCGGCGGTCGGTCGCATCAGCCCGGCGATGGTGCGGACCATGGTCGATTTGCCGGCGCCGTTGGCGCCGACCAGGGTGACGATCTCCCCCTGCGCGACGTCGAGATCGATGCCGGTCAACACGGGGTTCGAGTCGTAGCCGACGGTGAGGCCGGAGAGAGACAGGATCACGACCGTCCTCCATGTGTGTCGGTTTCGGCGCCGAGGTAGGCGCGGATCACCCGCGGATCGGCTCGAACCTCGTCCGGGCCGCCGCAGGCGATCACCGCTCCGGCCTCCAGCACCACCACCTGCTGGGCGACCGACATGACCAGCGCCATGTTGTGTTCGACGACGAGGACGGTGACCCCGCAGTCGCGGATCGCCCGCAGCAGTGCGGCGAGATCGGCGGTCTCGCTGTCGTTGAGGCCGGCGGCCGGCTCGTCGAGCAGCAGCATGCGCGGCGCCGCCATCAACGCCCTGACCACCTCGAGCAGCTTCTGCGACCCCATCGGCAGCTCCACCGCATGGGTGTCGCGGACCCGGCTCAGGCCGACGATGTCGAGCATCGCTTCGGCCCGCTCCCTGAGCGCCCGTTCTTCGCGGCGCGCCGAGGGGAGGGAGATCATGTGGGCGAAGGGCGACGTCCGCACCCGGCGATGGCCGCCGACCATGGCGTTCTCCAGCACCGTCAGTCCGGGAAAGACGCGGGCGGTCTGGAAGGTGCGGATCAGTCCGAGCGACGCGATCTTCCCGGCCGAGACGCCGGTGATCCTTTCGCCGTCGAAGAACACCTCGCCGCTCTGCGGGCGGACGATGCCGGTGACGAGGTTGAAGAGCGTGGTCTTGCCCGCTCCGTTGGGGCCGACGAGCGCCGTCACCGTGCCGAAGGGCACCGAGAAGGAGACATCGGCGGTGGCCTGGAGGCCGCCGAAGGATCGGCAGAGGTTGCGCACCTCGAGGCCCGGGCGCGACGCGGCATGGGGGAGGGGAGCCGTCATCGCGCGCCCTCCTCGCTCGGCGCGCCGGAACGGGCGGCCCCGCCGATCCGGCGGAAGATCCGGTTGAGGCCGTCGACCAGCAGGCCGTAGAGACCGTGCGGCAACCACAGGAAGCAGCCGACCAGCAACAGGCCGGAGACCAGCGTCTTGGCCGAGGCGAGCGGCGCGAAGACGGTCGGCAGGAGGGTGAGCAGGAGGCCGCCGAGCAGCGGACCGATCAGGGTCCCCTCGCCACCGATCACCAGCATGGCGACCAACTCCAGCGACCGCGTCGCATCGACCATGTCGGGCGACAGGAAGTGGAAGTTGAAGGCATAGAGGCTGCCGGAGAGCGAGGCCAGCATGGCGCTGACGGCGAACACCACCAGCTTGGTGCGCAGCACGTTCACCCCGAGCGCCGCCGCCGCCATCTGATCGGTGCGGATCGCCTGGATCGCCCGGCCGAAGGAGGAGCGCATCACACCCTGGGAGATCACGATCAGCGCCACGTCGAGGACGAGCACGAGGTGATACATCGACTCGGTCGTGTCGAAGGCGTAGCCGGCGATCTCGAGCGACGGGATGCCGACCATACCGGAGGGACCACCGGTGAGTTCGGTCAGGCCGACCGCGAAGGACGTGACCAGGAGACCGAAGGACAGGGTGGCGAGCGCCAGATAGAGACCGCGCAGCCGTAGCGTCACCACCGAGAGGATCAGCGCGCAGACGAGCGACAGCATCATGCCGGCGAGGATGCCGACGACCGGCGACACCTGGTATTCGATCGCCAGCCCCGCCGCGGTATAGCCGCCGATCGCCATGAAGCCGGCCTGCCCGAGCGCCACCTGTCCGCACCAGCCCATCAGCAGATCGAGCCCGATCAGCGCGATGAACAGGATGCCGACGATCACCAGACTGCTCAGGATCGCCTCGGACGCCATCCCGTGGGGCAGCGCGATCGCGCCGATCAGTGCGGCGACGGCGGCGAAGCGCCGGGCCTCCGGCGTCAGCCGGTGTACCCGCTTCCACACCCGCGCCTCGTCGCGCACGTCCTGGCGCCGAGCGGGACCGCCGGCCATCAGGCCGCTCGGTCGCCACACCAGCACCATGAGCAACAGCCCGAGGGCGATGGCGCTGGAATAGAGCGAGGAGAGATAGGCGGTCGCCAGCGAATTGACGACACCGAGCACCAGCCCGCCGACGATCGCGCCGGGCAGCGAGGCGATGCCGCCGATCACCGCGGCGATGAAGCCGGAGACGGTGAAGAGCCGGCCGCTGTCGAACTGCAGCGACGTCGCCGGAGCGATCACCACGCCGGCGATCGCCGCGATCAGAGCCGAGAGGCAGAAGCTGAAGAGCGTCATCCGCGGGACGCTGACGCCCATCAGGCGCGCCGCCGTGGGGTTCTCGGAACAGGCGCGCAGGGCCTGTCCGAGCCGGGTGCGGGTGAGCAGAGCCCAGAGCGCGAGGACCAGCACGCCGGTGATCCCGAGCATCCACAGCCCCTGGGTGGGAATGGTGATGCCGGCGAAGGCGAGCGGCTCCTGCCCCGAGAAGGGCTCCAACGCATAGGGCTGGCTGCCCCAGACGAGTTGCATGGCGCCTTCGAAGACGGTGAGGAGACCCGCCGTCAACATCAGCATGTTGGCGTTCGACAGCCGGGTCAGGCCGGGGACGAAGCTGGTCGCGCCGACCACCGCCCCGACCGTCACCGCCACCGCCACCGCGCCGATGCAGGAGGCGAGGATCGACCAGCCGAACTGTGTCTCGAAGCTGGCGCAGGCGAGTGCCGCGAGGATGCAGAATGCCCCCTGCGCCAGATTGACCACGCCGGTCACCCTGAAGATGAGCGAGAAGCCCAGGGCGATCAGCGCGTAGATGCATCCGGTGAGGACGCCGCCGATCAGAAGTTGGATGAAATTCGTCATGCTCCGCGTTCCTCCCGATCGGCGGACATTCGGCGAACCGAGGATCGATCAGTCGAGCGGCAGGCCGCGCGGTCGGCTGATCACGTCCCAGCTCTGCTTCGTCGGCTCCCAACGGGTCACGACGACGGAGGTGTCGTCGAGACCGCGCTGCGGCACCTTGCGGAAGTCGTAGATGCCGCTGGTGAGCGCATGGCCCTGAAGGTCGGCGAGGAAGGCGCGGATCTGCTCGGCGCCGGCACCGTCGGGCAGCGAGCGCAGGGCGTGGACGACCAGCATCGCCGGATCCCAGGAGAGGGCGGCCGCGATGTCGGGTTTGATCCCGGCGGCGTCGAAGGCCGCGAAGAAGGTCTTCTGCGCCTCTTCGACGCCTTCGGGCAGCTTCACCCCGGCATGACGCGGCCAAAGGGGCGAGGGGATGTAGAGTTGCTTCGGCAGGATCGAGGCATATTGCGTCATCTGCTCGTAGGTCATGTTGCCGTCGGTCGTCGCCACCGGCAGATCGAGCCCGGCGTCGACGATACCCTTGAACACCGTGCCGATCGCCGCGCCGGTCGACCAGGCGATGACCGCCTGCGGCTCGGCCGCGGCGATGCGCTGGATCTGCGCCGAGACGCTGACGTCTCCGGGGTTGAAGGTCACTTCCGCCGCCAATTTGACGTCGGCGTTCTCGGCCTGCGCCAGCACCTCGCGGATGTTGCGCACCGCGTCCTGGCCGGAGGCGTCGGTCGAGGTGATCAGCGCCAACTTGGTGATACCGCGGGACCGCCAGTAGCGGATCAGGACGGCGGCGAGATCGGCGGTCGACGAGCTCGAGGTGAACATGAAATCGCCGGGGGCGGGCCGGACGCCCGGCGACAGGCAGTACATCACCGTGGCACGCCGCATCGTCGGCGCCATGGCGTTGCAGGTGGCGACCAACGCGGAGCCGATGATCACCGTCGGCTTGGTGGCGAGGATCTCGTTCGCCGTCTGAACCGCGACCTGCGGCTTGGTCTGATCGTCGTGGAAGACGAACTTCAACTTGCGTCCGTGGATTCCGCCGCTGTCGGCGACGGTCTTCTCGACGACTTCGAGCGCCTTCTGCTCGGCCTTGCCGAGGAACGATGCACCGCCGGTCAGCGGGAGCACCACGTGGATCGCCGTCGTCTCTTCGGCCGCGGCGGGCGCGGCGAGGGCGAGCGCCGCCGCCGCCAGGAATCCGGCCACCGTTTCACGGATGTGTCGCATGTGTCTTCCCTCCCTGTGTTGTTCTTCGGCGGGCGGCCCGTCCGCCGCCCGCTTCTTCTTTTCATTCCGCGGCGGGTTGAGCCGTCGCGGCCAGTTCCTCGGCGGAAACGCCGAGCGTGCGCCAGTCGGTGCCCTTCGGCACGACGCCTTCGAACGACTTGAGGTGGATCTGGGGGACCACGTCGCTACCACGGCCGACCACCGCGCCCGTAGCGGCGAAGGCCTGCGCCGCATCGAGCATGCGGCGACGGAACTCGACGATCGCCAGATCGGAGGCGCCGAGGCGATCACGCGAACGATCGGCGATCGGACCCATGGTCTCCCACATGGCGATGTCCTGGTTGGGGATGCCCTTGATGCCGGTGAAGTTGCCGAGCTTCATCAGGGTGCGGTCCTGAAGGTAGTTGTTGTCCCGATTGCGGATCTTGCGGAAGTGCCGATCCACGTCGGTGCCGACCTCGGCGCCGAGGAACTTGCGCCACGTGGCCACTTCCGGAACCTCGTCGTCGCCGTGACCCCAGCCGATGAAGTGGAAAGCGGTGTGGGTGTCGTCGATCGGGATATGCAGGATCGCCACGTTGTAGCGGTCGTTGCGCGGGATCTGCACGGTATAGGGCGCGATGAACAGCGTCGTGCGCACGTAGTCGTGGGTGTCGCCGTTGAAGGTCGGGCGACGGATCGCGGCGTAGCGGAAGCCGAAGGGCGTGCGCTGAACGACGAGGCGCGGCGACTTGTCGGTCGACGGCCGCAGCCAGTTCGTGTCGGTCGCCATGGCGCGGGAGACCCGCGACGGCACCATGTCGGAGGAATGCAGGCTCGACGAATGGGCCGAGTCGATCGCGCCCTCCAGAATCTGCGCCCAGTTGCAGTCGATGATGATCTTGGCGATCGAGAACTGAGTGTCTTCGGTCGGCACGTAGACCGGCATCCGGAACTCGGGCTTCTCCGCCGCCGGCCCCATGTAGACCCAGACGAAGCCGGCGGCCTCGTGGGTCGGATAGGCCTTGTGCTTCACTTTCTCGACCAGCCCCGACTCCTTCGGCTCCGACGACATCTCGACGGCGTTGCCGTCCACGTCGAATTTCCAACCGTGATAGAGGCAGCGCAGGCCGCATTCCTCGTTGCGCCCGAAGGCCAGCGAGGCCCGCCGGTGGGGGCAGTATTCGTCCAGCACACCGAGGCGTCCGTCGGTATCGCGGAAGACGACGAGGTCCTCACCGAGCAATCGGATCTTGAGCGGCGCACAATCCGGCTCGGGCACTTCCTCGGAAAGACAGGCGGGAATCCAGTGGCGGCGGAAGATCTGCCCCATCGGGGCATCGCCCTCGACGCGGCAGAGCAGATCGTTTTCGTCATTCGTGAGCATGTACGGCTCCTCCCTCGATCACGAGCCATAGCCGGTCCACTCCGAGGACTAACTTAGCTCTCTAATTTGCATACGTGAAGCGTCCATGAGCTGTCCAGAGACAAAATGGAACTCTACGTTTTTTGATTTTCGCAATGCACAAATTGAATAGCCCCCGCGCGCGCTTCTACTGAATTATATTCGCTCCATCGAATGAACGGCATAGATCGACTTTCCTGTTGCATTCTCGGAAAAGCGTCTTAGATATCTAATATAACTTGCACCCGAGGCCTTGCACATGAACGCCGCCCCCGACTCCGACTTCACCCCGCTGCGCCTCGTCTCGCGTCGTCGCCTCGCCGACGACATCCACGAGTTCGTGCTCGCTCGCGACGACGGCGGTGACCTGCCGCCCTTCACGGCCGGCTCGCATCTGCGGCTGCGCGTCCCGAACGGGGAGGTCCGCTGCTATTCGCTGTGCAACGCGCCGTCGGAGCGGGACCGCTACGTGGTGGCGGTCAAGCGCGATCCCGGCGGTCGCGGCGGCTCGATGAGCCTCGTCGACGACGCGAAGGCCGGCGACGAGATCGCCGTCTCCGAACCGCACAACGCCTTTCCTTTCGAAGCGCGGCCCGGCGGCGTGCTGTTCATCGCCGGCGGCATCGGCGTCACGCCGCTCCTGTCGATGGCGCGCCATCTCATCGAGACCGACGGTGGCCCCTTCCGCTTCGTCTATCTGACGCGTTCGCCGGAAACGACAGCCTATCGCGAGGAGCTTTCGGGCGACGGCTTCCGCGGCCGGGTGACCATCCATCACGACGGCGGCGACCCGGCGCGCGCCTTCGATCTCTGGCCGTTGCTCGAGCGCCCCAAGGGTCAGGTCTATTGCTGCGGCCCGCGCTTCCTGATGGACGCGGTGCGCGACATGACCGGTCACTGGTCGACCTCCGCCGTCCACTTCGAGGACTTCGGCGGCGTCTCCGCCGCGCCGCGCCCCGACGACGTCGCCTTCGACGTCCGCCTCGCCCGCAGCGGTCGCGTCGTCCCGGTCGCCGCCGACGTCACCATCCTCGATGCGCTGCGTGCCGCCGGAATCAAAGTCTCGAGCTCCTGCGAAAGCGGCACCTGCGGCTCGTGCCGCGTCGGCGTCCTCTCCGGCGAGGTCGATCATCGCGACTTGGCGCTGAGCGACGAGGAGAAGTCGTCGGCGATCATGATCTGCGTCTCGCGCTCGCGCGGCGGCGAACTGGTGCTCGACCTATGACGAAGGGAGCCGCCAGCGTGCCTCGCCGGCCGCTCCGCCTCGGGGTGATCGGCCTCGGCCGCGCCTTCGTATTGATGCTGCCGACGTTGCGCGCCCATCCGCTGGTGCGTCTGGTCGCCGCCATGGACCCCCGTCCCGAGGCGCGTGACCACTTCGTCGCCGAGTTCGGCGGTCGCGCCCACGAGACGGTGGAGGCGCTCTGCGCCGATCCCGAGGTCGAGGCGATCTACGTCGCGTCGCCGCACGGTTTCCACCGTGAGCAGGTGATCGCGGCGCTCGAGGCGGGCCGGCATGTGCTGGTGGAGAAGCCGATGGCGCTCGATCTCGCATCCTGCGAGACGATGACCGCCGCGGCGCGAAAGGCCGGCGTCCATCTCGTGGTCGGACACAGCCACAGCTTCGACGCTCCCGTGCTCCAGGCTCGCCGCGCCATCGAAGCAGGGGAACATGGTCGCCTGCGGATGATCACCGCCATGAACTTCACCGACTTCCTCTACCGGCCGCGCCGTCCGGAGGAACTCGACACCGCGCTCGGCGGCGGCGTGGTGTGGAGCCAGGCGGCGCACCAGGTGGACATCGTTCGCCTGCTCGGCGGCGGGCTGGTGAAGAGCGTCCGCGCCACCGCCGCGGTCTGGGATCCGTCGCGACGCAGCGAGAGCGCCTACAACGCCCTCCTCACCTTCGCCGACGGCGCTTCGGCGACGATGACCTACAGCGGCGCCGGTCACTTCGACACCGACGAACTCTGTGGCTGGATCGGCGAACTCGGCCAGCGCCGCGATGCGGCCGACTACGGCGGCGCCCGGGCGCGGCTGGCCGGCCGAAGCGAGGCCGACGAGATCGCCCTCAAGGCGGCACGGACCTATGGCGCCGGCGCCGGTGGCCGCGAGATCCCGCCTGTGGCCCACAACCACTTCGGCTTCGTCGTCGCATCCTGCGACCATGCCGATCTGCGTCCGACGGCCGAAGGGGTGCTCGTCTACGCCGACCACGAACGGCGCTTCGAAGCCCTCCCGGCGCCCGAAGTGCCGCGAGCCGAGGTGATCGACGAACTCTGGGCGGCGGTGATCGAGGGCGTGCCCCCGATCCACGACGGCGCCTGGGGCATGGCGACGCTTGAAGTCTGCGGAGCGATCCTCCAGTCTGCCGCCGAAGATCGCGAGGTCGTCCTCCACCACCAGGTCGTTCCAGGGGATCGGCGATGACCGAGAAAACCTCCGACACCCGGGGAAAATCGTCCGCCGGCAAGGGGCCGGCGAAAACCAAGCCGGCGAACGAGGCGGCGACCGCCGAGGCGACGCTCAAGCACTGGCTCGAGGACGTCCCCAATGATCGCCTCGCCCATCTGATCAAGGACGCGACCCGCGGTCTGACCCGCAGCCTGCAACGACGGCTGGCCGAGCATTCGGTCTCCTTCGGTCACTGGACCTTCCTGCGCATCCTGTGGAACCGCGACGGCCTGACCCAGCGCGAGCTGGCCGAGCGCGCCGGACTGATGGAGCCGACCGCCTTCACCGCGCTCGTCGCGATGGAGAAGCTCGGTTACGTCGACCGCATCCACGCCCCCGAGGGCAGTGGCCGCAAGGTCTTCGTGCACCTGACCGACGCCGGGCGGGCCCTGAAGGACGTGCTGGTGCCGATGGCGGTCGAGGTCAACGAACTCGCCGTCGCCGGGGTCAGCGAAGACGACATCGCCACCACCCGACGCACCCTGCTCGCCATGGTGCGAAATCTCTCCGTCGACGAGATCGAAGCCGCCAAGCAGGATCGCCGCATCCTGTCGACGCGGGAGTTCGCCCGCCTCATCGATCGTGCCGAAGCCGACCGCTGATCGAAGGCGACCGCACGAGCTTTCCGCCGTCACTGCGCGTCGCCCGGTCGCCATCGCTCCGCGATCGACCCGCTCCGTACCATCATCGTTCGAACCGCTCGCACCCGAGGATCGCACCGTGATCGATCACCACGTACCGCCCCACCTTCTCGCCGCCGAACTGGCTCGCACCATCGAGGCGGCGCTCGCCGAGGACGTCGGCTCGGGCGACATCACCTCCGAGACGGTCATTCCGGCCGACCTCCGCTTCACCGGTGCGATGGTCGCCCGTCAGGACCTGGTGGTCGCGGGGCTCGCCTTCGTCGAGGACATCGTCCACCGCCTCGCGCCGACGGCCCGCGTGGTGACCGAGGCCGCCGACGGTGATCACGTCACGGCCGGCCGGGTCCTCTGCACCATCGACGGCCCGGCGCGCGGCCTGCTCACCGCCGAGCGCACCGCCCTCAACCTGTTGCAGCATCTCTCCGGTATCGCCACGGCGACCCGCACCTACGCCGATCTGATCGCCGGCACCGGCTGCGTCCTGCTCGACACCCGCAAGACCATCCCCGGGTTGCGCCACCTCGCCAAGTACGCTTCGCGGCTCGGCGGCGCGGTGAACCATCGCATCGGCCTCTATGACGCGGTGCTGATCAAGGACAACCACGTCGCGATCTGCGGCGGGGTCGGCGAGGCGGTGCGCCGCTGCCGCGCCGCCGGTCTGCCGGCGATCGAGGTCGAATGTGATCGGCTGGAGCAGGTCGCCGAGGCGGTCGAAGCGGGCCCCGACGCCATCCTCCTCGACAACATGTCCGTTCCGATCATGCGTGAGGCCGTCCGTCTGGTCGCCGGCCGCTGCGAACTCGAAGCGTCCGGCGGCGTGACGCGCGAGACGATCCGCGCCATCGCCGAGACCGGGGTCGACTACGTCTCGGTCGGCCGCATCACCCAATCGGCCCCGGCCGTCGACATCGGTCTCGACTGGCGCTGACGCGAGCAGCGCGACGCAGCCCCGGATTCGGCGGGTCCCCCTTCGAGCGCGTCTCCCTGCGCTCGCCTCGGGCGGCCGAAGCGACGACCGCTTCGGCCGCCCTTTTTCTCGCGGGATCGCGCCCTCGACGAGGAAGGTCGAGGCGCCGGGTGACCGCGAGGCGTTCGACGTCACTTCACCGGGCACGTCCTCGATGAGTTTCGTCCCCACGCGAGCCTATGCGTCGGAGAGGGGCGGCGGGGCGCACCCCGTCAGTCCGTCGCGCGTTCGATGATGACGGGAACCGGACCGGGTCGGCCGATGATCTCCAGACCGGAGGTGATCCGACCGAGCTCGACCAGCCCCGCCGAATGGCTGAAATCCTTGACGAAGATCGCCAGATTGCCCCAGGGCGCATAATAGGTGACGGCTCCCGCTTTCGGCGCGAAGCCGGGCGGGCTGCCCGCCGTGGTGAGCTTGCCCGGCAGATCGGCGATCTTTTCGGTCGCGGCATAGTCGGTGAGGACGAGCCGGAGCGGCAGCAGAGCGACGAAGGCCCGAGCGGTGGCATTGTCGTCGAGCTCGGCGACGGCGAACCGATCCCCGGTGACGATCCTGATCTTCATGTCGGGTGCCTTCTGTTGGGCATGGGCCACGGCGAGGGCGGTGATCGTCGCGACGGCGATGATCGCCGATCGGAAAGTGAGGCGGGTCGCCATCGATCGTTCCTCCGTGTTCGTACCGCGAGGAGAGCGAAGGACCCGCGGCGGGGCTCGCTCCGCCGGCCGCGTCGCCGCTCCGGGTCACTTCGGGTCGTACCGAGCGTCCGAGACGTGTTCGTTCCAGGTCACGGCCGACCCGTCGACCACTTCCTGGATGGCGATGTGGGTCATGGCGACGTCCGGTGCTGCGCCGTGCCAGTGCTTCTCACCGGCCGAGATCCACACCACGTCGCCGGGGCGGATCTCCTCGATCGGTCCGCCCTCGCGCTGCACGCGGCCGAAGCCCGCCGTGACGATCAGCGTCTGGCCCGCCGGATGCATGTGCCATGCGGTTCGAGCACCCGGCTCGAAGGTGACGGACGCCCCGGTCGCACGGCCGGGATCTTCCGCCGCGAACAGCGGATCGATCCGCACCGTTCCGGTGAACCAGTCCGCGGGGCCTTTCGCGGACGGTGCCGACCCTACGCGAGAGATCTTCATGTCGGTTCCTTTCGTCATCGCCGCCGATGGTCGGGCGACCGAGGTCCGACGCGATCGGTCGGACGTGTTTCTCGGGAATGGGCGAACCGGAATGTCCACGGTCTCACCATCCCGGAGTTCGTCGATCGCGACGGAGCCGGCGCGCGGGGAGAGAGGAGGCCCGCGCGCGACCGATCCGGCGCCGAGGTCCGGCCCTCACCAGGGTTGCTTGGCGGGGCCGACGGTGAACTCGTTGACGGTCGTGTCCTCCGGCATGTCGAGCGCGAAGGCGACGACGTCGGCGACCCGCGCCGGCGAGATGCCGAAGGCCGCATAGAGACCGGCCATGCCCTGTGCCGCGCCCTCGTCGGTGATGGTGTTCAACAGCTCGGTGTTGATGGCGGCCGGATAGAGCGTCGCGGTGCGGATGTTCGTGCCCTCCATGGCCGATTCCATGCGCAGGCATTCCATGAAGTCGCGGACGAACCACTTGGTGCCGCCGTAGACGGCGGTGCCGGGATAGGCCTTGATGCCGGCGACCGACGAGACCGCCAGAATATGACCGGACTTCTGCGCGGTGAAGATCGGCATGACGGCGGCGACCCCGTTGAGGACGCCGTTGATGTTGACGTCGACCATCTGCTTCCACTCCGCCGTCTTGAGAGCGGAGATGGGCGACACCGGCATGATGCCGGCGTTGAGCAGAATGGCGTCGACCCGGCCGAACGTGTCCTGGGCGAGCTTGACGATCGCGTCGTTGGCTTCCGGCTTGGTGACGTCGAGAACGGCGTGGGCCGCTTCGCCGCCGGCGGCTCGGATGGCGTCGGCGATCGCCTTCAGCTTGTCTTCGCGGCGGGCGCCGAGAACGACCTTCGCACCCTTGGCGGCGAGTAGGGTCGCCGTCGCCTCACCGATACCGGAGGAAGCTCCGGTGATGATCACGACCTTGTCTTCGAGCATGTCGGGCCTCTGTCTGTCTGCGGATCGACCGGAGCGTCCACGTCGGGCGTCCCGGGATCCGTCGCGTTTGATCGACCTCTGCACCATTCCATGGCTCGGTCGGGAGGCGATAGAATGATCCGATCGATTTCTTGCCCGATCCTCCATGGTCCGTGATTTTCGGCGACAGGCGCGCCGCAGCGGAGTACCCCTGCAATCGGGGAATAATCCGAGCTGTTTCGGCTCGGCCGCTCCTGCCGACCGCCGCCCGCCGGACGTTCCGACCGCATCCCGACGCGTACGGGGATTGCGAGATCGGGGACCGCGCCGCATGCACCCGAGGAGGGGGCCGATGACCGACCAGACCGAGATCGAGCCGAGGAGGGCGGCGCTTCGCGCAAGGCAAGCCGAGCTTTCGAAGCTCATCGCCGATCGGACGGTCGGAACCGAAGACCGTCGGACGGCGGTACCGAACCTCATGCTGTTTCGACGCGAGGCGGTCACCGGGCCCTGCCGGTGCCGTTTGGAGCCCAGTATCGTTCTCGTCACCCAGGGTGCGAAACAGTTGCTGATCGGCGAGAGCGCTCTGGTCTACGACAACGAGCGATTTCTTCTCGCGTCGCTCGACCTTCCGGGCAGTTCGCAGGTGCTCGAGGCGAGCCCGGAGGTCCCCTGCCTCGGCTTGGCGCTCAAACTCGACCTCCGCGTCATCGCCGAACTGATCGCGCAGATGCGCCTGCCGCGGAAGGGGAGGGCCGATGGGGCGAGCGCCGCGATCGGCACACTCACCTCGGACCTGTTGGAGCCGATCGGTCGTCTGCTGGCGCTGCTGCGCGAACCCGAGGCGATCGCGTTTCTCGCCCCCGCGATCGAGCGGGAGATCCACTATCGGCTGTTGCAGAGCGATTTGGCGCCGCGACTGTTGCAGATCGTCTCGGTGGGTAGCCCGAGCCAACGGATCGCGCGGGCGATCGACTGGCTGAAGGCCAATTACGGCCGTCGACTGCGTGTCGACGAACTCGCCGACCATGTGCAGATGAGCCCGTCGAGCCTCCATCAGCACTTTCGTCAGCTGACCGCGATGAGCCCGCTGCAATATCAGAAATGGCTGCGGCTCAACGAAGCGCGCAGGCTGATGTTGAACGAGAGCTGCGATGCCGCGAGCGCGGCCTATCGCGTCGGATACGACAGTCCTTCACAATTCAGTCGCGAATACGGCCGGCTTTTCGGCCTTCCACCCAAACGCGACGTCGACAACATGCGAAAGAACGCGCTCGGGGAGGGCCCGCGACCCGCCGACGGGCCCGCGGGATGGGACGACGCCGCGGGATCGGCGGCACTGCGAACCACCGGGGCCGGCTCGATCCATCTCGGCTGAGCGTTCGATCCGACCGGGTAGCGGCGATCGGGCGATCTGGCTCACGAAGGTCTGCGCCGTCCGGCCTCGAGCAGCACCGGGCCCGTCCCCTCGTTCGCCAGCCGGTCCGCGGGATTGCGCAGCGGGCAGACGTCCTTCGACAGACAACCGCAACCGATGCAGCCGTCGAGTTTGTCGCGCAATTCGCTCAGCCCATCGATGCGCGCCTGGATCGCCGCCTTCCAACCCGCGACCATGTCGCGCACCGCGCGCGCATCCGGAGCCGAACCGGGCGGAAACGGGGTCAGCAGCGCCGCGATCTCGGCGAGAGAAAAGCCGAGGTCCTGCGCCACGCGGATGATCGCGACGCGGCGAAGCACGTCACGCGGATATCGGCGTTGGTTTCCGGCACTCCTCGAGGAGGCGATCAATCCCTTCTCCTCGTAGAAGTGCAGCGTCGAAACGGCCACACCGGCCCGCCGCGCCACTTGCCCGACGCTCAGAAACTTCGGCGGGACTCGGGGCGCATTCGTCGTCGCGGGCATGGTCGATTCCCCATTGACCTCAACCTTACTCGAGGTTTTATAAGTACCGTCGGCTTGTTCGAGCAAGCCCCCCGGGTCCGATCGGCGGTCGGGGTGGAGGCGGCGCGACGGGCCCGATCCCGGCGCCGCGCGAGATGGAGCGGACGCGAGAATGACGGGAACCGAACAGAAGATCGCGCTGGTCAGCGGCGCCAATCGCGGCATCGGCGCCGCGGTCGCGGCAGGGCTCGCGCAAGCGGGCGTTCACGTGTTGTTGGGCAGCCGCGACCCGGCCGCGGGCGAAGCGGTCGCCGCGCCCCTGCGCGACGCGGGTGGATCGGTGACCGCGATGCAGCTCGACGTGACCGATCCGGCGAGCGTCGCCGCCCTGGCTGAAAAGCTGGAGCGCGACCTCGGCCGCATCGATATCCTGGTGAACAATGCCGGGGTCGGGCTCGACTACGTGCCCGGTCTGAGCGCGGTCGACAAGATCGAGCAGACGCTGGCGATCAACGTGGTCGGTGGCCTGCGCCTGACCGAAGCGATGTTGCCGCTGTTGGAGCAGAGCGCCGCACCGCGGATCGTCAACGTCTCCTCGGAGCTGGCCTCCTTCGGGTTGCGCCACGACCCGACTTGGGAACATGCCGACAAGGTGACACCGACCTATTCCGCCTCGAAGGCGGCGGTGAACGCTCTCACCGTGAGTTATGCCGCGGCGCTCGCCGACAAGGGCTTCAAGGTCAACGCGATCTGCCCCGGCTACACGGCGACGGCCGCGACCAATTACCTGCCGTCGCGGACCACCGAAGAAGCCGCCGTCGTGATTCTTCGGATGGCGCTGTTGGACGACGACGGTCCCAACGGTGGCTTCTTCAACGATCAGGGAACGTTGCCCTGGTGACGCCCTTGCGAGGGGGCGGCCGGTCCTACGACTGGTCGCCTCTCGCACTGCGCCTCGCGCGGCGAAAGACGGCCGTCTCGGCCGCGTCGCCGGCGTTGCGTACCCGAAGCATGCGATTTCGACGCGTTTCGACTTCTGGGGTCGGGCTTTCAAGGATCGCCGAAGCCGCGGACGATCGATCGCAACCATCGAAGGCTCGGAGAAAACTCCCGGTTCTTCGCCCAGATCATCGCCGACTCGAGCGGCGGTATTTCGAAGGGCGGTCGAAAGACGTCGATATGGAACGCCTTGGAATAGTGTTCGGCCAGTGTCTGCGGGATGAGGGCGATCAGATCGCTTCCCACGACGATCTGCGGCAACAAGGTGAAATAGGGGACTAGGATGGAATTCTTCTGGACGGCCCCGATGTTCACCAGGGCATCCTGCTCGATCGTGTTGCGTCCGTCGGTACGGCAATAGATCGCGTGCGGACGTGCGAAGTACTCCTCGAAATCGAGATCGCGTCCGGCGGACGGGTGCGCGGCGCATTGGATCGCCGACCACCGCTCTCGCTTGAACACCTCCAACTCGAAGTCGCCGTCGTCCTCGGAAATGCCGCAGGCCTGAAGGTTCGAACGCCGGTTCGGACAGATGATGAGATCGAGCGTGCCCTGGATCAGTGACTTCGCCGAGGACCCGGGTGTCGGCAGCAGCGTCAGCGAGACGTTCGGTGCGCTGGCCTGCAGCAGACGGCCGACCTGCGAGGCGATCAGCGCCGAGAGGTAATCCGCGGTTGCGATCTGAAAATTCGTGCGGGCCGTCGCGGGGTCGAAATCCTCTGCTCGCAGGAGGCGACTGGCGAGTTCGACCAGATGCTCGACTTCGGGGATCATGTCGCGAGCCCGCTCCGTCAGCTGCATCTCGCGGCCGCGCTGCACCAGAATCGGATCGCCGAGAATCTCCCTCAACTGCCGGAGCGCTCCGCTCACGGTCGATTGGGTGAGATTGAGGATCGACGCGGCATGCGTGACGTTCCGGCAGCGGAGAAGTTCGGCCAGAACCGGCAGGAGATTGAGGTTGACGGTGCGAAGGGATCGGATCGGATCGGTCATGTGCGTCGACGACCTCGCGGCATTCTTCGTCCCGAGCTCCGGAGGCCTGGAGTACCGCCTTCGGAACCGCTCACGAAGGCTGGGCCGCCACGATATGCGAGGACTCCGAGCCGCGCCACGTCGCTACGATGGAAGCGACGCCGCGCGGAGGTCTGCTCGGGTTGGCGGACCTTCCACCTCGGTGTGAGGAATTCGGCCGCCCGCCCCGGAATTGCCGCGGCTCAGGTCGCGGCCAGATATTCCCGAAGGAAGTCGATCCGATCGTTCCCCCACCACATCTGATCGTCGACGATCATCGTCGGTACGCCGAAGACACCGCGGGCCGCCGCCGCTTCGGTTTCGCGTTCATAGCGCTCGGTCGCCTCGGCACTGTCCGTGTAATCGAGAAAATCGGCCCGCGACCAACCCATCTGCGCCGCGATGGCGCCGAACAGGGACTCGTCGCCCATGTCGCGCCCTTCACCCCACACCATCCGCCAGGCGGTCGACACGAAATCCGCGCCGGCATCGCGATCGACGGCGAAGAAGAAGCCACGGTTGAGGCGGGCCGAGGCGAGCGAGGGCGGAAAGACGAGCGGCACGCCGTAGCGTTTCGCCCATCGCTGCAGATCCGCCTTCAGGTAGCGGATCTTGGGCGGGATATCGACGTTGCGTGGCCCGGTGTTGCCGGCGAGCCGTTTGAGCGTGGGAAGATCGACGACCCGGAGCCGGAGCTCCAGATCGTGGGATCTCGCCAGGGCCGGGATCTCATGATGCGCCAGATAGGCGAAGGGGCTCATGAAATCGAAGTAGAAGTCGAGAGTCTTCATGACGTCGTCCGTTCGTCTTCGGTTGCACTCTCACGCGGCGTTCGCGCCGCCCCCGGTCCCGCTCATCTCGCGATGGAGCGCCGCCCAGCGACGGCCCGATTCGCGCGCGCCTTCGAGATGGGGCTCCGGAACCAGATGATAGGGGCGCCGGCAGGGTCCCGCGACCATCCAACCGGCCGCGTCCATCCGCGCTTTTTCCAGGCCGATGTTGTAGGTCGAGAAGTCCTTGAACGATCCGTTGGGGAACAAGGTGCGGTAGGTCGAGGCGATCCGATCGGTGATCGACTTGGCGCCCGACCAGTCGCCCGAGACCCGGGCGCGTGCCACCTCGTCGCGCAGCGCCATCGCCGGCACCGGACCGCAGACGGCGCCACTGGTCCAGAACGCCGTGCAGAACTCCGGATCGAGACGGGCCGCGGCATAGTAGTCGACGTCGAGGGGGAGGAAGCGGATGCGCCGGCGGCTGAGTTCGAGATCGGCGTGAAGGGCGCCGACGCCGAGGTACTTCGCCGTCACCACCTGCGGAATCTCGGCGACCTGCGCCCAGAAGGGGCGTGGGAAGTCGAATTTGAAAGCCTCGTTGTTGGCGTAGACGCAGATCGCCGTCTGCGGCGCGGCCTCCGCCACGTCGCGATAGAATTGTACGACGGTGGCGAGATCCGGCGCACACCACATCGGCGGTCCCAACATGACGCCGTCGAGGCCGACGGCGGCCGCTTCGCGGGTCTGTCGGATCGTCTCGCGGGTGTTGAGGCTGGTCGTGCCGCCGAAGATCGGAACGCGGCCGCGACCGGCCTCCGCCGCCGTCGCCATGAAGGCCCGCTTCTCCTCCCAGGTGAGGGTGGCGCATTCGCCGAGCGTGCCGAGGGTGAGGATGCCGTTCACGCCGGCTTCGATCAGAGCGTCGACGGTTCGTGCCGTCTCGTCGAGATCGACGGTGTCGGTCGCGTCGACGTCGGATCCGTTCGGTTTCGCCGGCGTGGGCATGATCGCCCAACACCCCTGGATTTCGTCGACGGTGAGGAGAGGTCTGGCCATGGATCGAGTCTCGTTGAAGAAGAGGTCCTGTGCCCCCGCGTTTCGACGCTGTCGTCGACGTCGGGAAACGCGGGGGCGGGGTGCGTGGCCGGGACGGGGCTCACGCGGGACGTCGCGTGGTCAGGACCGAGGGGTGGCGGCAGCCCGCGTCGCCCGGACGGCGGCGGAGCGATGGACTTGCGTGGCGATCAACGCGGCGAGGACCTGGGTGGCGGCGATCGCATAGAGCGCGGTCGAGAAGTCGGGTGTCACGTTGCGGACCAGGCCGACGAGATAGGGACCGACGAAGCCACCGAGGATGCCGATGCTGTTGATCAGCGCGAGGCCGCCGGTCGCACCGCTTCCCGACAGGAACCCGGTCGGCAGCGGCCAGAACACACCCGTGGCGCTCCACAGGCCGACGGCGGCGACGGCGATCGCCACGAAGCTCGCCATCGGGTTCGTGAACCATGCGCTGGCGGCGAGGCCGACGGCGCCGACCACATAGGCGAGGACGAGATGCCACTGGCGCTCGCCGGTGCGGTCCGAATGCCGGCCGTAGAGCATCATCGCCGCCGAGGCGAAGATGAAGGGAACGGCGCTGACGAAACTCACCTGGACGGCGCTCAGACCCGACAACTGCTTCACCACCTGAGGCAGCCAGATCATCACCGAGAAGAATCCGATGCCGAGCAGGAAATAGAGGAACCCGAACACCCAGACGATCGGCGCGCGCAGCGCGGCGGCGAAGGTCGTGTAGGACTTGTCGGCCTGTGCCGCATCACCCTCGGCGAGGGCGGCGACGAGTTGATCGCGCTCGTTCGCGGGCAACCAGGTCGCATCCGCCGGACCTTCGGGGAGCGCCTTCAGTGCATAGAGTCCGAGCAGGATCGGCGGCACGCCCTCGAGGATCAGGATCCATTTCCAGCCGGAGAGACCGGCGACGCCGTCCATCTGCATGATCGCCCCGGAGAGCGGTCCGGCGACGATCACCGAGACGGCGGTCGCCATGTAGAGGGTCGAGACCACCTTGGCGCGCTCGCTCTGGGGATACCAGTTGGTCAGATACAGCAGCATCCCGGGGACGAAGCCGGATTCGGCGAGGCCCAACAGGAAGCGCATGCCGTAGAACGTCGCCTCGTTCGAGATGAGGGCGTTGCCGACCGCCACCACGCCCCAGGCGATCGCCAGAAGCGACAGCCAGACGCGACTGCCGACCTTCTTCATCACGAAGTTGCTGGGGATACCGAAGAGCACATAGCCGAGGAACAACAGTCCGGCACCGAGCCCGAACACGGCCGGGCTGAAGCCCAGTTCCTTGTTCATCTGCAGGGCCGCATAACCGATGTTGACCCGATCGATGTAGCTGAACAGGTAGAGGAGGAAGAGAAGGGGCACCAGGTGTCTGGATACGCGCCGAAGCGCGGCGGTGGCGGCGTCGTTCATGGGGATTTCCTCGGAGTTGTGAAGGTGTCGGGCGCGAATGCCCATCCGTCGTCCGCGGTCTCTAGGCCGCGGCCGGCGCGGAGGCGTCACAGCGGATAGGGCTGGCCCGCGGGCTCGATCGTGATCCACTTCAACTCGGTGAATTCGTCGATCACGGCGCGGCCGTCGAAGCGACCGTAACCGCTGTCCTTGGTGCCGCCGTAGGGCGCCTGCGCTTCGTTCTGCACCGTCGACCCGTTGACGTGGCAACTGCCCGTCGAGATCTTCAGCGCCACATCGAGGGCTCGGGTCACATCTCGACCGAAGACCCCGGCCGACAAGCCGTAGGCGGTGTCGTTGGCGATGCGGATCGCGTCCTCGGTGTCGGCGGCGCGGACCACGGTGGTGCAGGGACCGAAGGTCTCCTCGTCGTAGATGCGCATCGCCGGCGTGACCCGATCGACGATCGTCGGCGTCATCATCGCACCGTCCGCTTTGCCGCCGGTCGCGACGACGGCGCCCTTCGCCAGGGCATCGTCGATCAGGGCGTTGATGCGCGATCCGGACTCCCGCGACACCATGGGGCCGATGAAGCACGGCGCCCCGCGCGCCGGGTCGCCGCAGGGGAGTTCGGTGGCGAAACGAGAGAGCCGGGCGACGAACTCGTCGCCGACCTTGTCGTCGACGACGATGCGGCCGGTCGTCATGCAGATCTGCCCCTGATAGAGGAAGGCACCGAAGGCGGCGGCGCGAACCGCTCCGTCGAGATCGGCGTCGTCGAGAACCACCAGTGGCGACTTGCCGCCGAGTTCGAGAAGGCAGCGCTTCAAACGCCGGGCCGCCTTCTCCGCGATGATCCGGCCGACCCGGGTCGATCCGGTGAAGTTGATGCGCCGCACCGCCGGGTGGTCGATCAACGCATCGACGACCGCTTCGGCATCGGCGGGCGCATTGGTGACCATGTTGAGCACGCCCGCCGGCAGACCCGCCTCGCGCAGGGCCTCGGCGACCAGCATGTGGGTCTTCGGGCTGGTCTCGGAGGCGCGGAACACGACGGTGTTGCCGCAGACCAGCGGATAGGCGATGGCGCGCGCGGCCAGAACCACCGGACCGTTCCAGGGCACGATCGAGAGGATCACACCGACCGGCTGGCGCACCGTCATCGACAGCGTTCCCGGCTTGTCGGTGGGGATGGTTTCGCCCTGGATCTGGGTCGCCAGACCCGCGGCTTCACGGAAGAGATTGGCCGCGAGCATGACGTTGAAACCCGACCAGAGCTCCTGTGCGCCGATCTCACGCGCCATGACCTCGATGAATTCCGAAGTCTTGGCTTCGAGCCGGTCGGCGGCGGCGAGGAGAATCCGTCGCCGTTCGGTCGGGCCGGTCGTCGACCAACTCACGAACGCCCGTGCGGCGGCATCGGCGGCGGCGACCGCATCGGCGGCGGTGGCGGCGGCGGCACGAGTGACGAGACTGCCGTCCACCGGGTTGCGCCGCTCGAAGACTTCACCGTTGCTCGCGTCACGTGAAGTATTGTCGATGAACAGACCAACATCCATCGATGAGTCCTCCCTTTTCACATCGTCTGTTGTTTCGGGAGGCTTTAGCAGGAAAAGCGGAGGGCGAATGAATCGAGAATGCAGATCTCAGGCATCGATACGGCCGATGTCAGCCGCGACGAAGTCGGGGCACGACCGTGCATTCGGACCGTGTCGACGAGGGACCCGCGGTCATTGTGCCAGCGGATCGGCGACATCGGAGAGCCGGGTCGGCACGACACGGCAGATCATGTCACGCAACCATTGATTGCCGGCGTCGCGATGAAACTTCGAATGCCAGTAGAGACCGATGGAAATCTCGGGCAACGCCACGGGGTGGACCTGGAAGGCCAGATCGAACGGTTCGGAAATTCGTCGGGCGAGAACCTCGGGTACCGTGGCGATCAGGTCCGTGCTGCACAGGATGTGCCCGACCGAAACGAAATGTGGGACGCGCAGGCGAATCTTGCGCATCACACCGAGGCGATCGAACATTTCATCGACGATGCCGTGGCCGGTTCCGGCGGCGACGATGCCGATGTGGTCCGCCGCGCCGAAATCGGCCGGAGTGATCTCTCGGCCGTCGAAGGCGTGCCCCTTTCGGTAGAGGCAGACGTAACGCTGCATGAGCAGGCGGCGCTGGAAGAATCCGGCCTGGAGATGAGGCAACAGGCCGATCGCGAGATGGACGTTGCCGGCCTCCATTTCTCTCGCGAGGTCGATCGACTGATTTCGTACGGTTCCGATCGATACGCCGGGAGCGGCGATCGCCAGACGTTCCACCAGTTCGGGTAGGAAATGGATTTCGCCGATGTCCGTCATGGCGATGGTGAAGGTCTGGCGGCTCTTGGCCGGATCGAAGACGGCGGACTGATTGAGGGCGCCGTGGATGGCCCCGAGCGCATAGGCGACGGGTTCGGCCAGAGCTTCGGCGAACGGGGTCGGCCGCATCCCGGTGGCCGTGCGCACGAAGAGGTCGTCTCCCAGAGTTCGGCGCAGACGAGCGAGGGCGTTGCTGACGGCCGGTTGCGTCAGGGCGAGCCGATCGGCGACGACGTGTACGCGGCCGCTCTTGAGGAGTTCGTTGAAGACGAGGAGCAGATTGAGGTCGATGTCCCGCAGATCCATCGGTCACCATCATTCACATTGGTGATTTATATCCTTCCAAACATAAACTACCAAAAGCTTCATGGCGATGCGATCGTCCGTTCGAGAAAGCCGATACGGCTCGAAGGGAAACGCCTTGGAACTGAACGTCCGGCCGCTCGGTCGCACGCTCTCGGTCGAGCCGGGAGCCAATCTGCTCGAAGCGCTCCGGGGCGCGGACATTCCGATTTCCTACAGCTGCATGGCCGGCCGCTGCGGTGTCTGCCGATGCAAGGTGGTCCAGGGGCATGTCCTGGCCGGCAATGGCGAGTTGCGCCAACCCTTGATCGGCGAGGGGGAACAGGTGCTGGCCTGCCAGAGCACGCTCACCGGGCCGGTCTCCATCGAGATTCCGGAACCCGACGAAATCGTCGTCCATCCCGCCAAGACCCTGAAGGCGACCGTCGCGGCGATCACCGACGAGACCCACGACATCCGCCGCGTGCTCCTGAAGTGCGCCAAACCGCTCGACTTCTCGCCCGGTCAATATGCGACGTTGCAGTTCGGCCCGGACCTCGTGCGCCCCTATTCGATGGCCGGCCTGCCGGGTGACGAATTCCTCGAGTTCCATGTCCGCCTCGTCCCCGGTGGCCGTGTCAGCCCCTACGTCTTCGACACGTTGAAGGTCGGAGACACCGTGAAGGTCTCCGGTCCGCTCGGCGCGTCCTATCTCCGGCGGAAACACAGCGGGCCGATCCTCCTGGTGGCGGGCGGAACCGGGCTGGCACCGGTTCTGTCGATCCTTCGCGGTGCCCTCGCCGAGGGGATGACGAACCCGGTCCATCTCTATTTCGGCGTGCGTACCGAGCGCGATCTCTACAGCGTCGAGCGGCTGCGGGCTATCGCCGAGGCACATCCTTGGATTTCCGTCCATCTCGTCGTCTCGCACGGTCCCGTTCCCCCGGGCCTGCGCGGGGGGCTCGTGACCGATGCGATCGCCGAGGACTGGTCGAGCCTCGAAGGCTTCCGCACGTGGCTCTGCGGAGCTCCGGCGATGGTGGAGGCCGCCACGATCTCGGTGAAGCGGCTCGGCATTCCGCTCGAACACGTCTACGCCGACGCCTTCTATTCGACGGGCTACTGAGCCCGGTACGAACCTGACCGACCGATCTCGCGATCCGGTCGGCAAGATCCGAAACTACAGGGAGGAAGACATGGAAAACACGAGTGAAGTGTTTCCCTCGGATCCGACGTGGTCCGAAGAGGGATCCAGTCGCGTTCCGTTCTGGGCCTATACGCGCGAAGATCTCTACAAGCGGGAACTCGAACGGCTCTTCTACAAGGGGCACTGGTGCTACGTCGGTCTCGAGGTGGAAGTTCCAGAACCGGGCGACTTCAAGCGCACGGTGGTGGGCGAGCGCTCGGTCATCATGACCCGCTCGACCGATGGCGAGATCCACGTGGTGGAGAATGTCTGCAAGCATCGCGGTATGCGCTTCTGCCGTGAAAAGCACGGCAAGGCCAAGGAGTTGCTCTGCCCCTATCATCAGTGGAGCTACGCCCTGAACGGCGATCTCCAGGGCGTTCCCTTCCGTCGCGGCGTCAAGCGCGAGGGTAAGGTCAACGGCGGCATGCCGGCCGACTTCAACCCCGCCGATCACGGGCTGACCAAGTTGAAGGTGGCGCGGCGCAACGGCGTCGTCTTCGCCTCCTTCGATCACGACGTCGAGCCCTTCGAAGAGTTTCTCGGCCCGACGATCCTCTCCTATTTCGATCGCGTCTTCGACGGCCGCAAGCTCGTGCTGCTCGGCTATCGCCGCCAGCGCATTCCGGGCAACTGGAAGCTGATGCAGGAGAACATCAAGGATCCCTACCACCCGGGGCTCCTGCACACCTGGTTCTCGACCTTCGGTCTGTGGCGCGCCGACAATCAGTCCGAACTGAAGATGGATGCCCACAAGCGCCATGCGGCGATGATCTCGACACGCGGCCAGGGCGGCAAGGTCGAGGAGGTCGTCACCGGCCTCGACAGCTTCAAGGAGACCATGACGGTCAACGACAAGCGTCTCCTCGACATCGTCCACGAGGACTGGTGGGGCAAGCCGACCGCCGTGATGACCACGATCTTCCCGAGCGTGATCATCCAGCAGCAGGTCAACTCGGTCTCGACCCGCCACATCCAGCCCAACGGACACGGCAGTTTCGACTTCGTCTGGACCCATTTCGGCTTCGCCGACGACACGCCGGAGATGCATCAGCGTCGCCTGATCCAGGCCAATCTGTTCGGCCCGGCCGGCTTCGTCTCGGCCGACGACGGTGAAGTGATCGAGTGGTCACAGGAGGGCTTCGAGCAGAATCCGTCTCAGAAGACGCTGGTCGAGATGGGCGGTCGCGATACCGAGGACTCGCCGCACATGGTCACCGAGACGCTGATCCGCGGCATGTACGCCTATTGGCGCCGGGTGATGGGAGAGTGAGATGATGGATTTCGGTTCCTACCACGACCTGCTCGATCTCTACGCCTCCTACGCGGCCACCGTGGACTCGGCGGATTGGGAAAACTGGCCCGAATTCTTCCTGGACGACGGGACCTATCGTCTTCAGCCGCGTGAGAACCACGACCGAGGCTTGCCGCTCTGCCTGCTCGCGCTGGAGAGCAAGGCGATGATCCGTGATCGGGTCTACGGCGTGAAGGAGACGATGTACCACGACCCCTACTACCAGCGACACATCGTCGGGACGCCGCGCGTGCTGTCGGTGCGGCTCGAAGGGCGTCGGGAGATCTTCGAGGCGGAGGCCAACTATCTCGTCGTGCGCACCAAGCGCGACGGCGTGACCGAGGTCTTCAACGCCGGCTACTACCGCGACGTGATCGTGCGCACCGGCGAAGGCTTGAAGTTCAAGTCACGGCTCTGTGTCTACGACACCGAGATGATCCCCAACTCGCTGATCTATCCCATCTGAGGCACGCGCCGGCATGAGTTCGGAAAATTGGGTCGACGTGGCGTCGGTGGACGCCGTGCCCGAGGGCGACACGATCGGCGTGTCGCTGAACGGCCAGGGTATCGCTCTCTACAAGGTGGACGGCGAGGTCTTCGCGACGGCGGGTCTGTGCACGCACGGTGCCGCCCATATGTGCGACGGCTTCCTCGAAGGCCACGAGATCGAGTGCCCGCTCCATCAGGGTCGGTTCGACATCCGGACCGGCAAGGCCCTCAACGAGCCGCTGACCGAGGACATCAGGACCTTCGCGGTCCGCCTCGACGCCGGCCGCGTGATGGTTCTGGCCGATTGACGACGGAGGGGGGCGGTGACCGCCCCTCTCCATCCATTCGAAATCAACGGAAAACAGGCGGGACGCGCTTCGGACGGGGAGCGCGAACGGGAGAACCGTCTCCGAGCCGCCGCATCCGAGGGAGGACATCATGCAATCCGATCAATCGTCTCCGCCGCGCGGCGGGGTGGACGTCGTCGCGCTCATGGACAGCATGTCCGTGGGGGCGTTCCACTTACGAGTTCTGGCGATCTGTGTCGTCATCGCCATGCTCGACGGCTTCGACACTCAGGCCATCGCCTTCATCGCCCCGGTCGTCTCGGCCGCCTGGAAGGTTCCGATGTCGCAGTTCAGCGCGGCCTTCGGGGTGGGTCTCCTCGGCCTGACCGTCGGTGCGCTGGTGCTCGGCCCCGTCGCCGATCGGGTCGGGCGCAAGCTGGTGCTGATCGCCTGTACCGCCGCCTTCGGTCTCTTCGCCCTCGCCACGGCCTGGGCTCAGGATTTTCAGAGCCTGCTCTGGCTGCGCTTCCTGACCGGCGTCGGACTCGGCGGCGCCATGCCGAACATCATCGCGATGACGGCGGAATATGCCCCGCAGCGCCTTCGCGCCACCGCCGTGACGGTGATGTTCTGCGGTTTTCCTCTCGGCTCGGTTCTGGGTGGCTTCCTCGCCGCCAAGATGATTCCGGCCTGGGGGTGGGAGTCCGTGTTCATCCTCGGCGGCATCCTGCCGCTGGTGACGGTTCCCTTCCTCTTTGCGCTCCTGCCCGAGTCGGTCCGCTTCCTCGTCTCCCATCACCGCCATCCGGAACGGGTCGCGGCGATCATGGCGCATCTCACCGGCGACGCGGCCACCCATCGCGCCGACACACCCTATTTCGTGCCCGAGCAGAAGATCACCGGCTTCACCGGCCGCCAACTCTTCACCGAGCACCGCGCCGGCCTGACGCTCCTGCTGTGGGTGGCGTTCTTCTGCAATCTCCTGGTGATGTACTTCCTGGTGAACTGGCTGCCGGCGTTGCTCAAGCAGACCGGCTATCCGCTCGATGCGGCGATCTATGCGACCTCGACCCTCAACTTCGGTGGAGTCGTCGGTGGTGTGGTGTTGGGACGGCTGATCGATCGCATGGGGCCCTTCGCCATCTTGGGTGCCTGCTACGCCGCGGCTGCCGGCTTCATCGTCGTCACGGCTCATGCGGCCGGCAGTTCGGCGATCCTCTACGGCTCGCTCTTCATCGTCGGTATCGGGGTCGTCGGGGCACAGATCGGCATGAATGCCGTCGCCTCGAGCCTCTATCCCACGGGATTGCGCGCCACCGGCATCGGCTGGGCGCTCGGGATCGGTCGTCTCGGATCGATCCTCGGCCCGACCGTCGGCGGCATCCTGTTGGCCGGAGGCTGGGCGCCGAACGCCATCCTCCAGGTTTCGGCATGGCCGGCCCTGATCGCCGCGATCGCGGTCTTCATCCTCGGACGTGTCGTCGCTCGCCGGGATCGCAAGCTCGCCGAAGGAGCGACCGTCGTCGCGGGGGTGTGATCTTCACCGAGGGGCGGCGGCGACCGCCCCTCGCATCCCGCTGCCGACCGACCGCTGGAGTCTCGATATGAACACGACGCCCGAACTTTTCTTCCCCGCAGCTCCCGTCCCATCGCTCGCGATCCGGGGAACGCACGCGCGCTTTCCGGTGAACCGCATCTTCTGTGTCGGACGCAATTACGCCGAACATGCCAAGGAGATGGGGGTCGAAGTCGATCGCGAGGCACCCTTCTATTTCCTCAAGCACGCCGGTGCCATCGTGCATTCGGGAGCGACCGTCGCTTATCCGCCGGGCACCGACAACTATCACTACGAGATGGAATTCGTGGTCGCCATCGGCGCGCCCGCCTTCCGCATCTCGGTCGAGAGGGCGATGGACGCGGTGTTGGGCTATGCGTCCGGCCTCGACATGACTCGTCGCGATCTCCAATTGGCGGCGCGCGCCAAGCAGCGGCCATGGGATCTCGGCAAGGACTTCGAGGACTCCGCCGTCGTCACGGACATCGTTCCGAAGGATGCCTTCGGCGCGGTCGGACCCCAGCGCATCTCGCTGTCGGTCGACGGTGCGGTGAAACAGGATGCCCGTCTCTCCGACCTCGTGTGGAGCGTCGAGGAACTGGTTTCGCACCTCTCGCACTATTACCACCTCGCGCCGGGCGACCTCATCTACACCGGCACACCGGCAGGTGTGGGGCCGGTGGTGGCGGGCGACCACATCACCGGCACCATCGACGGACTGCCGTCGGTCACGCTGAGCATCGCTCCGGCGGAGGCCGCATGATCTTTCACGGTTACTTCCGCTCCTCGGCGGCTTGGCGCTGCCGCATCGCCTTCGCCCTCAAGGGGGTGATGCCCGAGTTCGTGGCCGTCCATCTGCGCAGGGGCGACCAGCGGTCCGAGAGCTACGTCGCCAAGAACCCTCAGGCGCTGGTTCCGGCACTGGAGGTCGAGGGGCGCGTGCTCGCCCAGTCGCTCGCCATCATCGAGTGGCTCGACGAGACGGTGCCCGAGCCGCCCCTGCTCCCCGCCCATCCGCTCGATCGAGCCGAAGTGCGGGCCTTTTCCCAGGCCATCGCCTGCGACATTCACCCGATCAACAATCTGCGGGTCCTGAACTACCTCAAGAACCCGCTCGGCCATTCGCAGGACGAGGTGGATATCTGGGTCCGGCACTGGTGCGAGACCGGGCTCTCCGGCCTCGAGGAAGTGGCGCGGCGCAACGCTCATCGCGGCCGCTACGCCTTCGGCGACACGCCGTCGCTCGCCGACATCTGCCTCGCGCCGCAGATGGGCGGCGCCCGGCGCTTCGGTACGGATACGACGAAATTCGCTCGCCTCAGCGAGATCGAGGCGGCGCTCGACGCGCTTCCCGCCTTCGCGAACGCCGTGCCGGGCAGGCAGCCCGACGCGGAAATCTAGGTCTCGACGCATTCGAAGAATGGAGGAAACGATGTCCCAACTCGGCAAGCTCGAAGACCTGCCGCTCGATTACCGCGAGGGCCTGACGGCCCGAAATCTGGTGCCCCTGTGGCCCAATCTGCGCGCGGCCTTGCCCTATGGCATCCCGTCGCGGCGCACCAGACCGATCCTGTGGCGCTATGCCGACGTTCGCCCGCAACTGCTCGAGGCGGGCCGTCTGACGCCGATCGAGAAGGCGGAACGCCGCGTTCTGGTGCTCGCCAACCCGGGCCTCGGGCTCGAAAACATGCAGGCGACGCCGTCGATCTACATCGGCATGCAGCTGATCCTGCCCGGTGAAACGGCGCCGAACCACAAGCACAGTCCTTCGGCCGTGCGTTTCGTCGTCGAAGGCGACGGTGGCTTCACCGTCGTCGAGGGCGAGAAATGCCCGATGGAGCCGGGCGATCTCATCCTCACGCCGTCGGGTCTGTGGCACGAACACGGCCATGCCGGCACCGGTCCCGTCGTGTGGATGGACGCGCTCGATCTGCCTCTGGTCTATTCGCTCGAGGCCTCCTACTGCACCGAAGGTGCGTCGCAGACGGCGCGCAACGAAGCCGATGGTTCGCAGACCCGCTATCGTCGCTCCGGTCTGGTGCCGTGGTCGGTGATCAACCGGCCGCGGGCGAATTATCCGCTGGTGCGCTTCCCCTGGCGTGAAGTGAAGGCGGCGCTGGCGGATCTCGCCTCGGTGACGCCACGTGGGGAGGCGGTGCGGCTCGCCTACGTCAATCCGGAGACGGGCATGGAGTGCATGCCGATCCTCGGCTTCTCGGCGATCCATCTCCGCCCGGGCGAAAGCCTGACGCTACCGCGTCATTCCGCGTCGAGCGTGATCAACGTGGTCGACGGCTCCGGCACGGTGGAGATCGACGGCACCGCCTTCGGCTTCGAACAATTCGATACGGCCGCGGTGCCGACGCACGCCACCGTCAGGCTCGAAAACGCCTCCTCGTCGAAACCGGCTCATCTCTTCGTCGTCGACGACGCTCCGATGCAGAAGAAGCTCGGCTTCTATGAACACTTCGGTTGACTCCGGTCGGCCGACACGAAGCGAAACCTCCAGGCGATCGGTCGGGATCGGACCAGGATCCGACCGCCGGGAATGCCATGATGGTCCGATCGTCCGTGTATCGGCTCTCTCATGGCCGTCATCTCGGCGCCGACCGTGAAGGCGGCGTCGAAGCACAATCTCGGGCTCCCGGGTCGACGGAGCCCGAGACTGGTCCGATCCCCGGAAGCTCTCCCTTCCTGCTCGAACAGATCGGGTCTATCCATCTCCTCGGCGATCGGGTAGGCGGCCGAGACCGTCTGCCCGTTGTCGGCGGTCTTGCCTTCGGTGATGCCATCGGGTGTGGACAATGACCGATGGTATCGAGACCGAGGATCTGTCGGTCGGCCACCGACGACCTCGACCGGAAGACGATCGTGGCTCTACCGGCGGCGAGAAGAGCCATCCGGCGATACCAGCCTGCGGAATCTCTGATCTTCGGCGCCGACGCCGGCTCATTGCAGGTAGGCCCGGAATCGCTTCAGCGCCAGGACGAACAGCACCGTGCCGATCACCGCCAGAGCGGCGAACTGAGGCCAGACGATGTCGAAGCCGGCGCCGCGATAGAGGATCGCCTGCGCGAGCTTGACGAAGTGGGTGTTCGGGGCGGTGAGCATCAGGTACTGGATGAACTCCGGCATGCTCTCGCGTGGCGTCGTCGCGCCCGAGAGAACCTGCAGCGGGAGCAGGACCAGCATCAGCATCAGCCCGAACTGCGGCATCGACCCCGACACGGTGGCGAGGAAGATGCCCGCCGAGGTGGTGGCGAAGAGATGGACCACCACCCCGGCGAGGAAGAGCATGACCGACCCCTCGATCGGCACCGCCAACGCGCCACGAACGACGACGGTGAGCGAGAAGGCCGCCGCCGCCAGAACCACCGCACCCATCGACCAGACCTTGGCGACCATGATCTCGCCCGGCGTCACCGGCATCACCAGGAGATGCTCGATCGTGCCGTGTTCGCGCTCGCGGATGAGCGCCGTTCCGGTGAGGATGATCGACAGCATGGTGACGGCGTTGATCACTTCCATCACCGCGGAGAAACGCCCCGGATCGAGGTTCGGATTGAAGCGCGCCCTGAGGACGAGTTCGACCGGCATCGACGTCGCCGATCGGCGATGGGCGAGAAACTCCGACACCTCCGAGGCGACGATCGCCTGGACATAGCCCGAGCCGGTGAAGGCCTGAGACATACGGGTGGCGTCGACGTCGAGACGCAGTGCCGGAGTCCGGCCGGCGAGGACGTCGCGCTGGAAGTCCGGGGGGATCCACAGGGTGAAGGTGTCGAGGCCGAGGTCCATGCGCCGATCGGCCTCGCCGGCGCCGATCGCCACCGGGCGGGCGAAGTAGGGCGGGGTGAAGGCGCCGACGATGCGCTCCGACAACGGCGAGCGATCTTGGTCGACGGTGGCGATCGCCGCGTTCGAGATCATCTCCGGCATCGCCGTCGCCGCCGCATAGATCGACACCGAGAAGGCGAAGACGATCAGCACCAGAAGGATCGGATCGCGGGCGAGACCGCGCAGCTCCTTGATGCCCAGTTCGAAGACCTTCGACACCTTCATGGCTCAGGTCTCCTGCTTCTTCGACAGCGCCGCGGCGAGCAGGACCAACACCGGTCCGGCGAGCGCCAGTGGCAGGAAGGCCTGCCACAGATCGGCGAATTCCAGTCCCTTGGAGAAGGTGCCGCGGGAGATGGTGATGAAATGGGCGGTCGGGTAGATCCGTCCGATGATCGCCCCGACCCCGCGCAGCGACGAAACCGGGTCGATCATGCCGGAGAACTGCACCGCCGGCAGCAGCGTCAGGATCGCGGTGCCGAAGAGGGCGGCGATCTGACTGCGCATGAAGGTGGCGATGAGGAGCCCGAGCGCCGTGGCGGCGACGACGTAGAGGAGTGCTCCGAGCGCGAAGGCGAACGGGCCGCCGGTGAAGGGAACGCGGAAGACGACGACGGCGAGAGCGGTGAGCAGGACGAAGTTGACCATGCCCAGCGCGACGTAGGGCAGTTGCTTGCCGATCAGGAATTCGAGGCGCCCGAGCGGTGTGACATAGAGATTGACGATCGAACCGAGTTCCTTCTCGCGCACCACGCTCATCGCCGCCAGCATCGCCGGGATCATCAGCAACAGCAGCGGCACCATGGCCGGCACCATCGCCGTCAGGCTCTCGACACGCGGATTGTAACGGAAGCGAGTCTCGATCGAATGGCTCGACGGACGGGCACTCTTACCGAGGACGAGGCGTGCAGCCTCCGTCGACCAGTGCAGATGCATACCCTGGACGTAGCCGGAGATGGTCATCGCCCGCATCGGCATGGCGCCGTCGATCCAGGCGGCGATCCCGGTCGGGCGGCCGCGATCGAGGTCGCGGCCGAAGCCGGGCGGGATTTCGAGCGCCAGCCCGAGTTCGCCGGTGCGCATGCGACGATCGAGATCGGCGTGATCGACGATCTCGGGCCGCTCGATGAAATACCGCGACCCGGCGAGCTCCTGGACGTAGGAGCGGCTCGCGGTGGTGCGATCGAGATCGAGCACGGCGAAGGTCAGTCCCTCGACATCCATGTTGATGCCGTAGCCGATCACCACCATGAGAATGAGACTGCCGACCAGCGCCAAGGTGGCGCGGATCGGATCGCGGCGGATCTCCAGCGCCTCGCGCCGCGCACAGGCGAGCATCCGCCGGAAATCGAAGCCGCTTCGCGCCACGACCGGCTCGCTCGTCGCTTCGGTCGCCGCGGCGGAGGTGATCGATCCGCCGCTTTCCACCGCTCGCGCCGGGCGCAGGAGATCGATGAAGGCCTCCTCGAGCGTCGCGACGCCGCGGGCTTCGACGATGCGGCGCGGTTCGTCGCACATCAGCACCCGCCCGGCATGCATCAGCGAGATGCGATCGCAGCGCTCGGCCTCGTTCATGAAATGGGTCGAGACGAAGATGGTGACGCCGTCGCCGCGGGCGAGGTCGATCAGGATCTGCCACAGCGCGTCGCGGGCGATCGGGTCGACGCCGGAGGTCGGTTCGTCGAGGATGAGGATGTCGGGTCCGTGGACCAGCGCCACGGCGAGCGACAGGCGCTGACGGATGCCGAGAGGCAGCGCATCGGGCAGGGCGTCGACGACGTCGGCGAGATCGAGCCGGCCGACCAACTCGTCGATGCGGCCGGCGATGGTCTCGGTCGGCAGTTCGAACAGACGGGCGTGGAGGTCGAGGTTCTGGCGGACGCTGAGTTCGCCGTAGAGCGAGAAGCTCTGCGACATGTAGCCGACCCGCCGTCGCGTCTCCATATCCGCCGGATCGAAAGCATGGCCGAAGAGCCGCGCCGTGCCGCCGCTCGCCGGCAGGAGCCCGGTCAGCATCTTCATCGTCGTCGTCTTGCCGCAGCCGTTGGAGCCGAGGAAGCCGAAGATCTCGCCGCGCCGGATGCTGAAGCCGACATCGTCGACGGCGACGAAGTCGCCGAAGCGCTTGGTCAGATTTTCCGCCTCGACCACCACATCCCCGTCGTCACCGACCCGCGGCGGCACCACCACGGCGCGGTGGCCCATCCGATCCGCCTCGGGCAGCAGGGCGATGAAGGCGGCGTCGAGATCGGCGGTCGCGGTGCGGGCGAGGAGATCGGCCGGGGTGCCGGTGGCGAGCACGCGGCCGGCGTTCATCGCCACCAGATGGTCGAAGCGTGCCGCCTCCTCCATGTAGGCGGTGGCGACGATGACGCTCATGCCCGGATGGCCGGCGCGGATGCCGTCGACGAGATCCCAGAATTGCCGTCGCGACAAGGGATCGACGCCGGTGGTCGGCTCGTCGAGGACGAGCAGGTCGGGATCGTGGATGAGGGCGCAGCACAGACCGAGCTTCTGCTTCATGCCGCCGGAAAGGTCGCCGGCGGGGCGATCGGCGAAGGGAGCGAGGCCGGTGGCGTCGAGCAGCTCGGCGATGCGCCGACGGCGTTCGGCGGCATCATGGCCGAACAGGCGGCCGAAATAGTCGACGTTCTCCTCGACCGAAAGGGTGGCGTAGAGATTCCGACCGAGGCCCTGCGGCATGTAGGCGATGCGCGGGCAGACCGCGTCGCGATGGGCGGCGCGCGCCATGTCGCCGCCGAGCACCTCGACGGTGCCGATCGGCACCCGACGCGCCCCGGCGACGAGGGCGAGGAGGCTCGACTTGCCGACCCCGTCGGGGCCGATCAGTCCGACCATCCGGCCCGCCGGCAGATCGAGATCGATGCCGTCCAAGGCGCACGTCCGACCGAACCGGAGCGTGACGCCGCGAAGGCGCGCGACGATCTCGGACGAGGGCGCCGGATCGGTCATTTCAGCAATCCGCGCTCGAGGTCCGCCGGCCATGGAAGTTTCGGGTCGAGACGCAGATGGGCGACACCCGGCAGCCCGGTCTTCACCTGATCGATATGGGCGGCGAGGAGTTCGGGCGAGATGCGCGCCTTGATGCGGAACATCAGCTTCTGGCGTTCCTTGGCGGTCTCCACCGTCTTCGGCGTGAACTGGGCGACGTCGGCGACGAAGGCCACCTCCGCCGGTATGACGTAGAGGGGGGCGGCATCGAGGACGATGCGGACCTCCGAACCGACCTCGATCCGGCCGGCCTGCACGGTCGGCAGGAAGACGGTCATGAAGACGTTGCCGAGGTCGACGACGTTCAGGATGCGTCCGCCGCCGGCGACGATCTCGCCGGGTTGGGCGACGCGGTACTGGACGCGGCCGTCTCGTGGGGTGCGCAGTTCGCTGTCCGCCAGTTCGACGTCGATGCGGGCGAGCGTCGCCTTGGCCGCCTCGACCGCCGCCTCGGCATTGACCACCTGCGACCGCGCGGCGCCGATCGCCGCCTCGCCCGCCGCCACCTGAGCCTCGGCGGCGGCGAAGGCGGCGCGCATCCCGAGGGCGCGCGCCCGGTCGTCGTCGAGGGTCTGCAGCGACACGCTGTTGGTGCGCACCAGTTGCTCGGTGCGGCCGAGTTTCTGGTCGGCCGCGTCGCGCTCCGCCCGCCGCTGCTCGACCACCGCCAGCGTCGCCTGGCTCTCCGCCCGCCGCTGAGCCACCTGGGCTTCGGCGGTCTCGACACCGATCTCGGCGCGTTTCAGTTGGGCTTCCGCTTCGCGGCGCTGCGCCATGAGCGGGTCGGTGTCCATGCGGACGAGGATCTGTCCGGCGGAAACTCGATCACCCTCGTCGACCAGGATCTCGCGGATGCGGCCGGGCGAGCGTGCCGCGATGTCGATCTCGACCGCTTCGATCCGGCCGTTACCGGAGGCGAAGCCGTCGCCGTAGCCGTCGCCGGCGAGGCGATCACGCAGCAGATATCCACCGATCGCCAATGCCACGACCGCGGCCGCGAGCCAAACGTAACGAGGGACCGACGGCATCACCTCACCTCTCTCGTCGATATCCCGGCGGCCTCGCTTCCGATGTGACGACTGCGATCGCCATGACGGAGCCCTCGCCGAATGCGTTTCAGAATGCTCGCCGAACGCCGCGTCATCCATGATGTAAGTCAACGACTGATGACCCCCCCAGCGGTCCACTTTGGCGGCGTCGGACAGGAAAACAGGGAGACGCGGCATGGATGCCGACCAGAGGCGCCCCCGTGACGGCCGTGCGACCCGGGAGCTCATCGTCACGGCCGCGGCACGCCGTTTCGCCGCCCATGCCTACGAGGCGACCGGTCTGCGCGACATCGCGCACGACGTCGGGGTCGACGTCGCGCTCGTCCATCGTGCCTTCGGTTCGAAGGAGCGGCTGTTCGTCGAAGCGCTCGCCCATGCGATGCGGCCGGCCTCGGCGATCGAGACGCTGAGCACCGGCACCGGCGCCGCCCTGGCGCGCCGGGCCTTCGAGGACGATCCGGAGTGCGGCGCGGTCGCCGACCCCCTCGCTCTCCTCGTCCGATCGGTCGCCAGCCCCGGTGCGCTGCCGTTGATTCGAGACTTCACGGCGACGGAGCTCATCGCCCCTTTGGCGGAACGCCTGAAGGAGCCGGGCGCCGCTCGCGCCGCGCTGATCGCCGCCTGCCTCGTCGGCATCCGTCTCTTCCGCGACGTGCTCGAAGTCGAGGCACTCGGCGACGGCGCCCGCCCACGTCTCGAGCCGCTGATCGCCGAGCTGTTCGACGATCTACTGACCAGATCGATCGCCGACGTTTGAGCGGGATCGGTCTGTCGAATTCGACGGAGGCCGTCCATCGAGCACATCGGAACCTGACCTTGCCCCCGGTTTGTCCCCGTTCATAACCAGAATCCGTTCCTGCTCTG
>CALBKH010000026.1 GCA_937892955.1 uncultured Alphaproteobacteria bacterium | reverse complement strand
CCGCGCACAGGTCTCCCTGATACCATCGGCCATTGAAAATGACCGATGGTATTCCTGACGCGAATTTCTCATACCTCTGACGCAAATGGGAAATTCGCGTGTGTTCAAAGGCCGGGTGCGTCGGCACCTTCGGCCTCTGGTATGAATCGGCGCTTCAGCCGAGATCCGCCTCGATCCGCCGCACCACCTCCGCCCAGTCCCTTGTCTTCAGCCACGTTCCCGGCACGTCGGGGGCGAGGCGGAAGTAGCGCGGGTCGTCGACGAAATGGACGAGGCGGGTGTCGGCCGCGTGGTCGCGCACCGAGGCGAGGTTGGTCGGTGCGTCGTCGACGAAGAACAGCGGATGGCCGAGGGCGTGGGCGAGGCGGGCGACCGCCGGTCCCTTGGGACCTTCGTTGGCGATCACCGGATGGGCCATGCCGAGGTCGGCCAGCCGGGCGGCGCGGCGCGACGCGTGTTCGGCCGGCACGTTGGTGAGGAGCACCACATCCAGGCGGGACGTCAATCGGGAAAGCGCCTCGGCGGCGCCCGGAACCGGTTCCTGGTCGCCGACATGGGTGGCGAAGAAGCCGGCGATGAGGGCCGCGACCTCCGGCGCCGGCACGGCGCGGCAGGAGCCGAGGCGGGTGACGTTGCCGGTCAGGCGGAACGAGCGGGCGTCGAGCCGGTAGCCCTGCTGCCCGATGAAGGCCTCGAGATGCGAGACGAAGCGCAGCACCACCTCGTCGACGTCGACGACGAGGAGCGGGCGGGCGCCGACCTCGAGCCGGTCGAGGGCGTCGCGCGTGACGGGCGAGAGCGCGCTCATCGCTCGGCGACCGGATCGAGCAGATGGCGCGCCGCGGCGATCATCGTCGGGCGGATGCGCCGGCGTTCGGCGAAGACCAGGAGCAGCGCCTCGTCGCCCATCAGGTGCTCGAGCACGGCGGCGAAGAACCCCGGCGCGGCCGCCGCCTCGCGCAGGGTCTCGGGCCCGAGCCCGGTCGCGGAGAGGAAACGGCCGAGGGTTTCGGGGTCTTCGGCGAAGAACGAGAGGACCTCGACGGCGAGCGTTTCGGCCTCTTCGTGGGTGGGGCGGTGGTGGCGGTCGTTCATCGTGAAATCCAGCGTCTCCGCCCCTTTTCCTTTCGTCAAGGAATCGATGCTAGTGTCTCGACCGAGAAGAAGAACGGCAACAGCCGAATTCGGCGGGGCGATCACACCAGCGTGGTCGGGGGTAGGGTAGATGGCGAAGACCGTCCTCATCGTGGAGGACAACGAGCTCAATATGAAGCTCTTCCACGACCTCCTGGAGGCACACGGCTATCGAACGTTGCAGAGCCGCAACGGCTTCGACGCGATGGAGATCGCCCGCGGCGACCGGCCCGACCTCATCCTGATGGACATCCAGCTGCCCGAGGTCTCCGGTCTCGAAGTGACCAAGTGGCTGAAGGAAGACGACGACCTCAAGTCGATCCCGGTGATCGCGGTGACCGCTTTCGCCATGAAGGGGGACGAGGAGCGCATCCGCCAAGGCGGGTGCGAGGCCTACATCTCCAAGCCGATCTCGGTGGGCAAGTTCCTCGAGACGGTGCGATCCTATCTCGGCGACGCCTGAGTCCGTTCCTTCGGTATGCGAGTAGAGTGATGACGGGTCGAGTTCTGGTCGTCGACGACATTCCCGCCAACGTCAAGCTGCTCGAAGCGCGGCTGACGTCGGAGTATTTCGACGTCACCACGGCGCTCTCGGGTGCGGAGGCGTTGGCCGCTTGCCAGCAGACGACGCCGGACATCGTGCTGCTCGACGTGATGATGCCCGGCATGGACGGCTTCGAAGTCTGCCGCCGGTTGAAGGCCGATCCGAAGACGTCCCACGTGCCGGTGGTGATGGTGACGGCGCTCGACCAGATCGCCGATCGGGTGAAGGGGCTCGAGGCGGGTGCCGACGACTTCCTCACCAAGCCGGTCAACGACACGGCGCTGATCACCCGGGTGAAGAGCCTGATCCGCCTCAAGATGCTCACCGACGAGCTGCGCATGCGCGCCAACGTCGGCCGCGAGATGGGGCTCGACGACGCCTTCGATCCGCTGCTCTACACCCAGGACCTGCACGGCAGCATCCTGGTCGTCGACGATCGACGCTCCTCGGCCGAACGGCTGACCACGGCGCTCGCCGCCCGTCATTCGCTGACCATCGAAACCGACCCGCAGCAGGCACTTTTCCGCGCCACCGAGGGTGACTGGGATCTGGTGGTGATCAGCCTCGACCTCGCCAATTTCGACGCGCTGCGGCTCGTTTCGCAGCTCCGGGCGCTCGATCGCACCCGCATGTTGCCGATCCTTCTGATCGTCGGTGAGGGTGATCAGGTGCGTCTCGCCCGCGGCCTCGACATGGGCGTCAACGACTACCTGCAGCGCCCGATCGAGCGCCAGGAACTGGGCGCCCGGGTGAAGACCCAGATCCGCCGCAAGCGCTATGCCGACCGGCTGCGCGACAGCGTCCAACAGACCATGGAGATGGCGATCACCGACGGCCTCACCGGCCTCTACAATCGCCGCTTCATGACCACCCATCTCGAGCAGACGCTCGAGCAGGCGCAGCGCCAGGGGCGCTCGCTCGCGGTGCTGATCGCCGACATGGACCATTTCAAGTCGGTCAACGACACCTACGGCCACGATGCCGGCGATGCGGTTCTGAAGGAACTGGCCGAACGCATGCGCGGTAGCGTCCGCGGCGTCGATCTCGTCTGTCGCTTCGGCGGCGAGGAGT
Organism: uncultured Alphaproteobacteria bacterium; assembly: GCA_937892955.1. GTDB lineage: Bacteria > Pseudomonadota > Alphaproteobacteria > Rhizobiales > Ancalomicrobiaceae > CALBKH01. Next base: position 67,366 of record CALBKH010000026.1, on the reverse strand, counting down.
TCGTGGTGATCCTGCCGGACACCGACCTCGACACCGCCGGGGTCGTCGCCGAGCGTATCCGCTCGCGCGTCGCCGCCGAGCCGTTCCGTCTGCCCGACGGGCGGATGCTGGAGCGGACGGTCTCGCTCGGCATCGGCGCCCTGCAATCGTCGGGCGACACGATCGAGACGATCCTCAAGCGGGCCGACGCGGCGCTCTACGATGCCAAGTCCGCCGGACGCAACCGCGTCGTCGCCAAGGCGGCGTGAGGCCTCCTCGCGCGATCGACACCCGGTTTTCCCGATGATCGTGCGTCGTCTCGCCGGATTAAGGTTGACGATTCATCAAGACCGGCGAAAGGCGGCGGGTAACCGCGGCGAAAGCTGTTCCGGTGAGGTGCGGCTCGCTAGGGTTCTCCTCGCGCTTCCGTTCCGCGAAGTCGCCGTCGATCCGGCCGCAACGGACATGGTGATGGAGCGGAAGTACGCGGTGCCCGCGCATCGGGCCCGCCGCAAAACCCCGATGCGTCGGGTCGTGTCGGTCGGGTCGTATCCCTGAGTGGCCTCCTCGTGGGATCGAGTACCCGACCGACCACCGGCGGCTGCAGGGTGGGGAGCGGACACGTCCGACATTTGACTCGTCCCACGTTTCGCACCATATTCGGTCACGAACACGAGCTGCCGAGGTGAGAAGGCCCTACTCACACACCAAGCCGAAAGGCGGGGTGCAGTAGCCGAAAGGTGAAGAGATGCAGGAGGTCCGCGCGTAAGCTACGACCTTAAAAATGGGGAACCTGCCGTCTGGTTCGTGTTTCGAGAGGCCCGGCTCACGTCGGGCCTTTTCATTTTCGGACGACGTTTCGCAACAGTCCATCATGCCGACGCCGATCGATTTTCGCCTGGGTGATCGGGTAGAAGCTCGTGACGTGGTAGTTTCCGCTATCGCTTCGAGTGACCGTTACGGCGACGAGAAGCGGTTCACCATTCGGAGGCATTCGCCCTATGAACTCGATCTTCCCGGCATTCCTGGTATCGTCACCGATATAGGTCGGACCATCGAGAACCGCGCGCACGTGCGGTAAACACCGCGCCCAGTCCGTGGGATGTTGCTTTTTAACATGAGCGAGCGCCGCATCGGTAAGCACGATCATGCCCGGGTCCAGTTCATGCCCGTATAGTTTTTCGACGAGATCAACGTCCATCTGACCGTATGTCTCGGCGATCGAATGGTTCCGGGGGCGCTGCTTCTTCATGAACGCAATTCACACGTTCAACGCCAGTGCGTCAACGAAATCGGGTAATGCAGAGCGATACAATTTGATGTGGTGAGCCCCGCCCCTGGCGAGCATCCGTCGCCAGCGCCTTTCATACCCGCTCGGACACCGATATGGGTCGAGAAGCGGCACTCCAATATATCTCATAACAATATGAAAACATGGAAAAAATGGATTTCATAGGCGGGTGGCCTCCTCGTGGGATCGAGTACCCGACCGACCACCGGCGGCACCGCATCGGCCTCCGACGTCGCCGATTTCGCGTCGCCTCGATCTCGGGGTCGGGGATCGCGTCGGGAATTCGCCGTCTGGCCTATTGAACCCTAATATGAACAACTACTAATATGGCTGCTCCGCTTCGCCGCGACAGGGCCGGCGGTGTGCCGAGCCGACGTGCGGCGGCGCGCATCCGAGCGGGCGACAACGACATACCAGAACGACATACGAGGGAACGACATGGCTTACGAATTCGAGGGCCGCGAGATCGAGACCACCGCCAACGGCTATCTCGTCGATCAGTCCGAGTGGAGCGAAGCGCTCGCCGCGCACATCGCCGCCGCCGAGCAGATCGAGCTCACGCCGCGCCATTGGGACATCATGAACTACCTGCGCGAAGAGTTCTTCGACAACAACACCCAGCCCAACACCCGCACCATCATGAAGGCGATGTCGGAGAAGTGGGGCGAGGACGTCGACCAGCGCTCGCTCTACGATCTCTTCCCGCTCGATCCCTCCAAGCAGGCCGGCCGCATCGCCGGGCTTCCGGAGAGCCGCCGCAAGGGCGGCTACTGAGGCGGGTTCGATGCGGCGATCGCTGGTGCGGTCGCCGCCGCCGTCTCCCGGAAGCGATACGGAAATAAAACCACTTCCCGGTCATGCTGTGTCCCGTGGTGGCGAGTGCCGAACCGCGGAGAGCGTGTTTTCGGGAAGGGGACGACGGTGAGTGGCGAAGCGCGACGACGCGACGACGGCCTCGATGCGGCGCGCGGCCTCGGAATCGCCCTGGTGATCGTCGGCCATGCGCTCGAGGCGCAGTTCCTCGACCGCCCCGACGGGACCTTCTTCACCCCGTCCTTCCGCATCTGGCAGGCGATCTACGCCTTCCACATGCCGCTGTTCTTCATGTTGTCGGGCGCCGCCAATCGCGACATCGGCGAGAAGCCGTTCGGTGAGGTGCTGCGCGACAGCGTCAAGCTGCTCCTTCTCGTCTGGTTCTGCCATGCGCTGATCGCGATCGGCGGGATCGGCAGCGGCGTGATGCGGCTGCCGTCGGGTGCCGGATACGATGTGCTCCTTTCGCCCTTCGTCACCGGGCGCGGCTGGTCGATGTCGGTGCTGTGGTTCCTGGTGTCGTTGGCGATCGTCCGCCTCCTCGTGCATGCGCTCCTCTCCCGCCGTTCGATCCGCGTCACGGCCCTGGCCGTGGCGGCGATCGGCGCCGGTCTCGCGGCACTCGTCGGGCCGAAGGGGGAGACACTCTACCAGATCGCCACCTGGGTTCCGGGCGCGACCTTCTTCGCCTTCGGCGTCTTCCTCGGCCGGCATCCGCGCCATCTGCCGCGACCGGCGCTCGGCGCGGTGGCGCTGGCGACGGCGGTCGCGCTGGCGGGGCTCGATCGTGGCTGCCTCTGGTCGCTGGCGGAAGTCTGCCCGGCGCCGGGTCTCGCCGGCCACGCCGCGGTGCGCATGGTGTTCGGCAACTACGGCAACCTGCCGCTCTTCGCGGTGACGGCGCTTCTCGGTGCGGTCGGGGCGTGGTCGCTCGCCGCCCGCTTCGGTGGGGCGAATCTCGCCGCCATGGGCCGGGCCAGCCTGACGCTCTATCTGCTCAATGGCGCGAGTCTCGTCTTCCTCGGCCCGGTCGGCGCGGCGGTGGCGACGACCGGGGTCGCAGGCGTGGTGTTCCATCTCGTATGGGTCGGCGCCGCCGTGCCGATCCACGTCGCGATGGCGCCGATCTTCGGGCGGGCGATCGGCCGGCTCTCGGACGTCGCCGGCAGACTCGCCGCTCTCGTTTTCGCCGGACGACGTGTGCCGGCCGAGTGAGCGGCCGCCTTCAGAGCCAGCGGCGTTGCAACAGACGGACCGGAGCCTTGGACGGGGGCGGTGCCGCCGCGGTCGCGACCGCGTCCTTCGCGGTCTCACGGCCGCCGGCCGGCATCGTCGGGCGGCGGCGCTGCGGGCGCTGACGCTCGTCCGGCCCGGCGTCGTTCTCCTGGATCTGTTGGACGAGCGAGCGGAATCCGTTTTCGGAGCGGGCGTCGGGCATCGGGTGTGACTTCCTGGTTCGGGGCGTCGGCCGGAGCGAGACCCACGGCGATCGCGATCATATCGGACTTTCGGAGACGAATCGGCGGCGAGCAACGAAAAAGCCGCCCGGGTGGGCGGCTTTCGGTGGAAATCCGTCGACCGTGAGGCAGGCCTCACTTGATCTTGGCTTCCTTGAACTCGACGTGCTTGCGCGCGATCGGGTCGTACTTCTTGGCCGCGAACTTCTCCGTCATGGTGCGGGAGTTCTTCTTGGTCACATAGAAGTAGCCGGTGTCGGCGGTCGACACGAGCTTGATCTTGATGGTGGTCGCCTTCGCCATGGCGCGGTCCTTCCGGAATTCATCTGCTCACAACGCGACGGCCCGCGTGAGGTCCACACGGGCCGCGCTTCGATCTCGAAGTCGGGCGCAAATTGACCGAAGAGCCCGGCGATGTCAAGGACGCCGCCGGGCTCTTCGTCGCTGCTTTCACCAGCCATGCCGCCGGAATTCGATCGGGGTCACCTTGCCGTCGCCGTTGCGGTCCATGCGGCCGAACATGACGTCGCCGTGGTAGGCGACGAACTCGGCCTTGCTCACCTTGCCGTCACGATTCGTGTCCATCGGGGCGAAGCGGGCGAGCTTGCGAGACTGCATCATCGCCTGACGGGCGGGATTGTTGCCGCGTTGCGGCCCCATGCGGACGGCCTTGTATTCTTCCTTGGTGATGGTGCCGTCGTCGTCGACGTCCATGGCACCGAAGACGCCGGTCGCCTGGGCCCTCAACTCGTCGCGGGTGATGACGCCGTCGCCGTTCTCGTCGATCTGGGCGAAGCGGGCACGCCACGGCGCGTCCGGTCGGCCCATGCCGCGGCCCTGGCCGCCGCCCATGCCCCAACCGGGGCCTCCGCCCCAGCCCTGCGCCAGCGTCGGGCCGGCCGCGACCGCGAAGGCGGCCATGACGACGAATGCGGTGGTGAGGAGCTTGGATCTGCGGGTCATGACGACCTCCTCGTGGTTCGATCCGGCGCACGCTCGCTTCCGCGGAAAGGATCATCTCCCTTCCGCCGCTCGAGCGGCTCTCGGCGGATCTGCGATGGTTTCCTTCGATCGGGGTGGGCTCTTCGGATCGTCTCGGTCCGGTCGCCGATCCCTTTCGGAACATGAGAATTCTACGATGTGCTCGACGAATCCGACAGTTAACTCGCCGTAATAAGTATTTCGTCAGAGCCGCGATCGCCGGCCGAGGGCGACCAGGACGACGAGGTGGAGGGCGAAGAACCCCGCCATCACCGCCGGCGCGCCGGCGAGCGGCAGACTGGTGGTCCGACTCCGACGTTCGCATCCCTCGCGGAAGCCTCGTCGTGTGATTGTCGGAGTCATGAGGACCACCGGCAAGCTCATATTTCTGGTGGACCTTTCGAATTCGACATTCGAACGTGAGCCGTCCGGCAGCGGGATTCGAATGTCGAACTCGTTCCACTGGCCGCGGACCGACCGGAAGGGCAGGGGGGAAGCCGCATGGAAGGGCGGCGAGCCGCCGCCGGGCCGGGCTCGGATCACTTGCAGACGGCGTCGCAGGGCAGCAGCGTCACGGTGCGCAGCGGGGCCTTCGAATCGACCCCCTTGTAGGACCACGAGGTCAACGCGACCCCGCGGCCGAGGGGCTGGATCGCCACCAGTTGGCGCTCGTCGAAGTACCAGCCGTCGAAGGAGGTGTTGCGGCTGGTCGAGCCGAAGGCCTGTCCGGCCCAGGTGATGCCGGCCTTCTGCAGGCGGGCCTGGAGCGGATGGCCGGCGAAGTTCCCGGCGTAGAAATTCATCTGCTGCCCGACGCTCTCGCCGATCAGTGACCACATCGGACGATTGCCGGCGCCGAGCGTCGGACCGATCAGCCGCATCACCAGCACCGGCGAAGCGCCGTGGACGCGGTAGCGGCCGGGGGTGAGGGCGCCGGCATCGAGCGTGACCGAGCGCGTCGTCTTCAACGAACCGGGGACGAGCGACAGGGTGGTGCCGCTCCCGGCGGTCAGCGCCAGGGTGACGTCGACGTAGACGATGGCGCCGCCGGCGGTGACCAGGGGCAGGCGGGTGATGGCGATCTCGTCGCCGGAGCCGACGACCACGGCATTGTCGAGGCGGAAATCGGTCGCCGCCGCCGGCGTGGTGAGGGCGGCGAGGGCGGTGAGGGCGAGTGCGGCGAGGAGGGGTCGAAAGGTGTGCATCGGGATCTCGGGCAGGGCCGCGTCGATCGCGGCGGTGCCGCACCATGGTCCCGGCGTGGTTGACGGTCGGTTGACGCCGAGTGCCCTCAGCTCCGTGTCGCGATCACCGCTGCGGCGCCGCCCATCGCCAGCGCCGAGCCACGGTGGACGAAGCGCAGGGCGCGTCGGCTGCGGAAGAGGCCGCGGACGCGGGCGGCGAGCGCGATCCAGCCGAGATCGGTCACCGCCATCACCGCGATCTGCACGGCGGAGAGCAGCGCCCACTCCGAGAGCCCGATCGCCTTCACGTCGACCAGCGACGGCAGCAGCGCCACGTAGAAGACCATGATCTTCGGATTGCCGAGCGTCAGCGCCATGCCGGAGGCGAAACGGGCGAGGGTCGAGCCCTGCGGCGCGGTGGCGCCGATGGCATCCGGTTCGACCGGCGCGTGCCACATGCGCCAGGCGAGCAGCGCCAGATAGGCGAGGCCGGCCCATTTCACCGCGAGGAACACATGGTGCAGCTGTTCGGCGAGGACCGAGAGCCCCGCGACCGCCGCGGCCAGCCACGCCGCCTCGCCGATCCACATGGCGGCGACGAAGGGCACGACCGTCGCCGCCCCGCGAGTCAGCACTTGGCTGACCAGTACCGCGATCGACGGCCCGGGCGAGCCGGCGTTGAGGAACAGCGCCCCGGCGAAGACCAGCAGGGCCGTCGTCTCCATGACGTCACGCCGGCTCGATCAGGGTGCGCAGGAAAGCGTCGTTGCGCCAGCGGTAGAACGGCACCGGGCCTTCCGCGGCGAGCTTCGGATCGCCGGCGAGGCGGCTTTCCAGCTCGTCGAGCACGGCGCGGGTGATGGGGGGAAGCTCGGGGCGGGCGCGGGCCTCGTCGAAGCTGACCCAGGCGACGTCCTCGAGTTCGCCCGAGGGGCCGACGCCGCTCTCCAACTGTCCGGCGACGGCATCCGCCGGGATCGCCAGGAAGCGCGTGTCGAAGCGGCGCGGTCGTCCCGGCGGGGTGATGGCGCGGGCGACGAAGCGGATGCGGCCGATCGCCGGAGCGAGGCCGCGCGCCGCGAAGGTGGCGAAGGCGTCGTGCGGGTCGACCTCGGCGCCCGGTGCGGGCCGCGACGCGGTTCCCCCGGCCGAGGTGGCGACGAAGAAGCCCGCCTCCTCGTAGGTCTCGCGGATGGCGGCGATGGCCAGCGCCCGGGCGCGGGCCGCGGTCTTCGGCCCCTTCATCTCGACCATCAGCTTGGCGAGTTCGAGCGGATGGTAATCGTCGGCGGCCGCGGTGCGGCTGTCGGCCGGGTCGACGCGGCCGCCAGGGAACACCCAGGCGCCGGGCATGAATTTGTGGCGCATGTGGCGACGGCCCATCAGCACCCGCATCGGCCCGCCGGCGGCGCGGTCGAGGATGAGCAGCGTGGCGGCGTCGCGGGGGCGGTAGTAGGGAGCCTTGTGGGAACGATCGAGAGCGTTCAGTTCCTCGAGGATGGCTTCGACGGATCTCATGTCGTTCCTTCGGTTCGCGCGATCTTCCGGCCGAAGCCGTGCATGCGGAGCGCCCATTGCAGGCCCACGACGCCGCCCTTGATCGGGCGGATGAGGAGGAGGGCGAGAAGGGCGGTCATCGGCAGCCAGACCGCCATCTGGATCCAGATCTCCGGGCGGAACATCCGCTCGGTGACGAGCAACCCGCTCACCACCAGATGGCCGACGATCAGGATGGTGAGATAGGGCGGCAGGTCGTCGGCGCGGTGGTGGTGCAACTCTTCACCGCAGACGCTACAGGCCGGTGCGACGGCGAGGTAACCGTCGAAGACATGGCCGGTGCCGCAGACCGGGCAGCGACCGCGCAGGCCCCGAACGATCGAGCGCTTGAGCGGCCGCGCCGGACTCTCGTCCCGTTTCGGCTCGCGCTTGCCGCCGCTGCCGCCGTCCTCGAACTGGACCTTCACGTCGCGCTCCTTCCGATCCGCCGCCGTCCCCTCACGTCAGCGGTGTGGCGACCACCTTGGCGTAGGCGGGGCGACGAAGCAATCGCGCGTACCACTCGGCGAGATGGGGATGGTCGGGACGCTCGATCGGCAGATTGAGCCAGACGTGGGCGTAGGAGCCGAAGGGCACGTCGCCGATGCCGAACGCGTCGCCCGAGAACCAGGGATGGTTCGCCAGCGCGGCATCGGCGATCGACGCCAGACGGGCGGTTTCCTCGATGCTCCGGCGGATCGCCGCGTGGTCGCGATTCTCCGGTGCGGTGCGCAACAGGCCGAAGATGGCGTCGCGCATCACGGTGCCGACGGCGTGGTTCCAGTCCATCCACATCTCGGCGACGGCGCGTTCGCCCGGATCGGCGATCCACAGCGTCTCCGCCCCGTATTTCGCCGCGAGATAGCGGACGATGACGTTCGATTCGTAGAGGGTGAGGTCGCCGTCCTGGAGCACGGGCACGAGGCCGTTGGGGTTCATCGCCCGGTATTCGGGCGTGGTCACCACACCGAAGGGACCGCCGGCGTCGAGCCGCTCGTAGGCGAGGCCGAGCTCCTCGGCCACCCACAGCACCTTCTTGACGTTGGCCGAATTGGCGCGGCCCCAGATCTTCAGCATGGCGTTTCCCTCTCGTTGCCATCGAGCTTCGCCGAGGTGGGACATCCGTGCAAGCGCGTAGGGTGGAGCACAGGCCTGCGTGGTTGGCCGAACGTCGGCGCCGATCGGGCCGAACCGGACCTCGCCCCGGTGTCCCGTCTCCCACGAGGGACCTTCGAGCAATTCGCCGGAGCGCCGATCTACCGACTTCGTCGCCTCGATTTCAGCCGTCATCCCCCGCGAGCCGAAGGCGAGGGAAGGGGATCCAGGGACCCTTCGACTCGCTGAACAGCCGCTGGATCCCCTTCCCCTCCGCTTCGCTTCGGCCGGGGATGACGGCTCATGGTCCAAGCGACTTCGGAAGCGGTTTCGAAAACGGTGGATCCCTCGAGAGGAAATCCGCCGAGCCGTCAGTTCCGCCGCGGGGCGCCCTTGCGCCCCCGGCTCGGGCCGCCGCGCACCTTGTTGCGCGCCATCGCGGCGGCGATCCGTTTGCGACCCATGCCGCGCTCGATCGTGCCTTCCGACATCAATTCGAAGCGCAGCGCGCCGGCGAAGGGCTGGGCCTCGACCAGCTTCACCTCGACGGTGTCGCCGAGCCGCCAGGTCTCGCCGGTGCGGCTGCCGATCATCGCGTGGGTCGCCTGATCGTAGACGTAGTAGTCGTCGCCGATGGTGGCGGCCGGGACGAAGCCGTCGGCGCCGCTCTCGTCGAGGCGGACGAACAGGCCCGACTTGGTGACGCCCGAGATCTTGGCGCGGAAGGTGGCGCCGATCTTGTCCATCAGCCAGCGGGCGATGAGCCGGTCGATGGTGTCGCGCTCCGCCGCCATGGCGCGGCGCTCGGCCGCCGAGATCTCGGCGCCGATCGCCTCCAGCTTGTCGTCGACCTGCGGTGGCAGACCGTCGGGGCCGAGATCCAGCGCCCGGATCAGCGCTCGGTGGACGATCAGGTCGGCATAGCGGCGGATCGGCGAGGTGAAGTGGGCGTAGCGCTTCAGATGCAGTCCGAAATGGCCGATGTTCTGCGGATTGTACTCGGCCTGCGCCTGCGAGCGCAGCACCACCTCGTTGACGAGGCCGGCCTTCGGCGTGTCGACGACCTTGGCGAGGATCGCGTTGAACATCGCCGGCTTGAGCCCGCCGCGCGAGGCGAGCTTGATGTCGAGGGTCGAGAGGAACTCCTTCAGCGCCGTCACCTTCTCTTCGGAAGGGGCGTCGTGGATGCGGTAGACCAGTGGCACCCGGTGCTTCTCGAGGGTTTCCGCCGCGGCGACGTTCGCCTGGATCATGAACTCCTCGATCAGCTTGTGGGCGTCGAGACGTTCGGGGACGATCACCCGGTCGACCGTGCCGTCGGGCTTAAGCAGGATCTTGCGCTCGGGCAGGTCGAGTTCCAGCGGTTCGCGGTTGTCGCGTCCGCGCTTCAACACCGCATAAGCCGCCCACAACGGCTTCAGCACGCCGTCGATCAGGGTCTCGGTCTTGCCGTCGAGGCGGCCGTCGATCGCCGCTTGCGCCTGTTGATAGGAGAGCTTGGCCGCCGAGCGCATCAGGATGCGGTGGAAGGTGTGGCTCTTCTTGCGCCCGTCGGCACCGAAGATCATCCGCACCGCCATCGACGGGCGCACCTCGCTCTCCCTCAGCGAACAGAGGTCGTTGGAGATGCGCTCGGGCAGCATCGGCACGACGCGATCGGGGAAATAGACCGAGTTGCCGCGATGCAGCGCCTCGCGATCGAGCGCCGCCCCGGGCCGGACGTAGTGGGCGACGTCGGCGATCGCCACCGTGACGACGAAGCCGCCGGGGTTCTCCGGGTCGGTGTCGGGGGTCGCATGAACCGCGTCGTCGTGGTCCTTGGCGTCGGGCGGGTCGATGGTGACGAGAGGCAGGTCGCGCCAGTCCTCGCGCCGCCCCTGCGGCGCCGGCGTGCAGCTCTCGGCCTCGACCAGTACCGCGGTCGGGAAGACGTGCGGGATGTTGTGGACGTGCAGCGCGATCTCGGAGACGGCGCGCTCCGACGCCATCGAGCCGACGACGGACCGCACCTTGGCGCGAGCGAGGCCGAGACGGCCGCCGGAGCGGATCAGATCGAGGGCGACGAGGTCGTCCTCCTGCGCATCGTTCAGGTCGGCTGTCGAAACCTCGATCTCGCGGCCCTTCTTGTCGATCGGCACGATGCGGGCGCCGCCGGGCACCAGACGGACGACGCCGAGCATCGCCGGCGGCTTCTTGTCGAGGACGCGCAGGATCCGCGCCGCGTAGGTGATGCCCTCCGGCAGATCGTCGTAGTCGTCGACCAGCTTCAGCAGCAGCCGGTCGCCGATGCCGGCGGCGGGACGAGCGGGACCGGCGCGGCGGCCCTTCGGCTCGGGCAGCACCAGCACGAGGGGCGCCGGGCCGTGATCGTCCTCGTCCCATTCGTCGGGCGTGGCGAGGAGTTCGCCGTCGGCGTCGCGACGGGTGACGTCGGCGACGAAGACGTGGGTGAGCTGCCCGGCCGGCGTGAAGTGCTTGCGCCGCTTCTCCACCACGCCCTCGGCCTGCAACTCGCGCAGCACCCGCTTCAGCGCGATCTTGGCGCCGCCGGTGATGCCGAAGGCACGGGCGATGTCGCGTTTGCCGGCGGCGCCGGGGTTCTCGGCGAGAAAGGCGAGCAGTTCTTCGCGGGATGGAAGTGCGTCGCCGAGTTTCGGACGGGTCGCGGGACGGGTGGGGGCGGGGGTCTTCGGGCGGCGGGCCAAGTGCGGTCTCATCAGGCGGATCGGGGCGCCGAGGATAGACCTTCAAGTGGGCGATGTCGCGGCGGATCGGTCCCGCGGCCGATCGTTTCTCAGGCCCAGCGGACGGAGCGATGGTCGACGTCCGCCTCCGCCGCGCGATCGGCGACGGGGCGCCAACCCAGGTCCTGGCGTCGAGACAGCGCCCGCTCGGGATCGAGGAACTCGATCTCGTATTCGCCGACGACGCGGTCGCGACCGGCGGATTTGGCGACGTAGAGCGCCTTGTCGGCCCGAGCGTAGAGCTCGGAGAAGGTCGAGGCGGGCGTGCTCCAGGCGATGCCGATCGAGATCGACGGGTTCACCTCGCCGCGCTCGGTCGACACCACGATGCCGGCGATGCGGCGGCGCATCTCCTCGGCCAGGGCGGAGGCGTGGGCATGGGCGATCTCGGGATCGACGAAGGGGCATTCGATCATCACCGCATATTCCTCGCCGCCCATGCGGCCGAGGACGGCGATCTCGTCGAACATGTCGCGCAGAGTCTCGCCGACCGCGGCGATGACCTCGTCCCCGGCGAGATGGCCGTGGAGGTCGTTGATCGTCTTGAAACGGTCGAGGTCGCCGACGAGCAACGCGACGTAGCGGTGGGCGGTGAGCCGTTCCTCGACGGCGCCGACGAAGGAGCGGTTGTTGAGAAGGCCGGTCTGCTGATCCTTGGCGGCGAGATCGCGCAGGACCTGCGTCGACTTCCACAAGTCCAGGTACATGCTGCCGAATTCCCAGAGGATCGGCAGGGTCAGAAGCCCGGCGATCGCGGCGACGCCGAAAACGGTGACCGCGATCGTTTCGACGCCGGTGTGCCAGCTCTGAATGGCGGCGGCGATCGCTGCGAGAGCGACGATGTAGCTGTTCGTGCGAGCGACGAAGAACCAGAGGTCACGCCGGCAGCGAATGCTGCGGCGCGAAGCCAGTCTGAAGAGCGATCCGATCGCGTTCACGGTTGCCGTTCCTCGTCCCCTCGAGCGCCCGTTCGCCCCTCCAGGCAAAGCTGCTCGAACCGAAGAACGCTAACCGACGGAGTCCTAACATCGGTTTTCCGGATATCGTAAAATACCGAATAACGTTACGTAATCGATATCAAAACGTGCAGCGCCCGTTTCGAGCGCGCTCCGCGAGTGTCGACGGATCGCCGTTCGGCAGCCTCATCGAGGATGCGACGGCAGGATCCGCCGATCGTTCGCCGTCCGGCCGACCGGTTTCGTGCCGGCCGGCGGATCAGTCCTCGGCCTTCGCCTTGCGCGCCGCGGGCTTCTTGGCCGCCGCCGCACTCTTCTTGGCCGGGCTCTTCTTCGCCGCCGGTTTCGCCTCGGCTTTCGCCGGGGCCTTCGCCGCGGCGCTTCTGACCGGCTTTCCGGGCGACTTGGCGGCCTTCTCCGCCAGCAGCGCCACGGCGACGTCGAGGGTCACGCTGTCCGGCGCCATGCCCTTGGGCAGGGTCGCGTTGATCTTGCCGTGATTGACGTAGGGGCCGAAACGGCCGTCGCGCACGGTGATCGAGCCGGAGCCGAGGGAGGGATGCTCGCCGAGGTCCTTCAGCGCCGCCGGTGTGCCGCGGCCGCGGCGTCCACCCGCCTGCTTCTCGGCGATCAGCGTCACGGCGCGGTTGAGGCCGATCTCGAACACCTCGTCGGGGGAAGGCAGGTTGGCGTAGGTGCCGTCGTGCAGCACGAAGGGTCCGAAGCGGCCGAGGCCGGCGGTGATCGGCTTGCCGGTCTCGGGATGGAGGCCGACCTCGCGCGGCAGCGACAGGAGCGCCAGCGCCTTGGCGAGATCCATCGCCGCGGGCGACCAGGTCTTCGGCAGCGACGAGCGCTTGGGCTTGTCGCCCTCGCCGAGCTGGACATAGGGGCCGAAGCGGCCGGCGCGCAGCGTCACTTCGAGGCCGCTCACCGGATCGGTGCCGAGCACCTTCGGCCCGTCGGCCTCGCCGCCTTCACCGCCGTCGCCGTCGACGCCGGTCGCCTGCATCTGGCGGGTGTAGCGGCATTCGGGATAATTCGAGCAGCCGATGAAGGCGCCGAACTTGCCGAGCTTCAGCGACAGCCGGCCGCCACCGCAGGACGGACAGACGCGCGGATCGGAGCCGTCGGCCTTCTCGGGGAAGATGTGGGCGCCGAGGAGTTCGTCGATGGCGTCGAGCACGTCGGCGACGCGCAGCTCCTTGGTCTGCTCGATGGCGGCGGAGAACTCCGCCCAGAAGGCGCGCAGCACCTCCTTCCACGAGGCTTCGTCGGCCGAGATCTTGTCGAGGCTCTCCTCGAGGTCGGCGGTGAAGTCGTATTCGACGTAGCGCCGGAAGAAGCTCTCGAGGAAGGCGATGACGAGGCGGCCCTTGTCCTCGGGGATCAGGCGGCGCTTGTCGAGGGTGACGTATTCACGGTCGCGCAGCACCTGCAGCGTCGCGGCATAGGTGGAGGGCCGGCCGATGCCGAGCTCTTCCATCTTCTTCACCAGCGTCGCTTCGGTGAAACGCGGCGGCGGCTCGGTGAAGTGCTGGTCGACGGTCACCTTGCGGCGGGCGAGCGCATCGCGCTCCGCCATGGCGGGAAGACGCTTGTTCTCCTCGTCCTCCTCGTCGTCACGGCCTTCCGAATAGAGCTTGAGGAATCCGTCGAACTTGACGACCGACCCGGTGGCGCGCAGCGCGACCGTCTCGCCGCCGCCGAGCGCCTCGATGTCGATCGTGGTGCGGTCGAGGATCGCGGACTCCATCTGCGAAGCGACGGTGCGCTTCCAGATCAGCTCGTAGAGCTTGGCCTGTTCGGGCTCGAGGAACTTGGCCACGTCCTTCGGCCGGCGGGCGAGGTCGGTCGGGCGGATCGCCTCGTGCGCCTCCTGGGCGTTCTTCGCCTTGGCGGTGTACTTGCGCGGCACCTCCGGCAGGTAACGGTCGCCGAACTCCTGGCCGATCGCCTTGCGGATCGAGGCGATGCCCTCGGGCGCGATGTCGACGCCGTCGGTACGCATATAGGTGATCAGGCCGACCGTCTCGCCGCCGATCTCGATGCCCTCGTAGAGGCGCTGAGCCACCTGCATGGTGCGCGCCGCGCTCATGCCGAGGGCGTAGCTCGCCGATTGCTGCAGGGTCGAGGTGGTGAAGGGCGGGAAGGGGTGGCGCCTGACCGGCTTCGATTCGATCGAGGCGACCGAGATCGCCGCCTTCTCCAGCACCTCGCGGATGCGGGTCGCCTCGCCGCCGGTCGCGACGTCGAGGCGGCCGAGCTTCTTGCCCTGGAAGCCGACGACCCGGGCGTCGAACTCGTCGCCGGCCGGCGTCGCCAGACGGGCGAGGATCGACCAGTATTCCTGCGGTACGAAGGTCTCGATCTCGTGTTCGCGGTCGCAGATGAGCCGGAGTGCCACCGACTGGACGCGGCCGGCGGAGCGCGCACCGGGGAGCTTGCGCCACAGCACCGGTGACAGCGTGAAGCCGACGAGATAGTCGAGCGCGCGCCGGGCGAGATAGGCGTCGACCAGCGCGACGTCGAGGTCGCGCGGCTTCTTCATCGCGTCGAGCACCGACTGCTTGGTGATGGCGTTGAAGACGACGCGCTCGACCGGCTGGCTCTTCAGGGCGCGCTTGTCGCGCAGCACCTGGAGCACGTGCCAGGAGATCGCCTCGCCCTCGCGATCCGGGTCGGTGGCGAGGATCAGCTTGTCGGCCTTCTTCACGGCTTGCGCGATCTCGGAGAGGCGCTTGGCCGATTTGCCGTCGACCTCCCAGTCCATGGCGAAGTCGTCGTCGGGACGCACCGACCCGTCCTTGGCCGGCAGGTCGCGAACGTGGCCATAGGAGGCCAGCACCGTGAACCCGGAGCCGAGGTACTTGTTGATGGTCTTCGCCTTGGCCGGCGATTCGACGATGACGACGTTCATGAACCGTGTCGCTCCAGAGTCCCGACCGGTCGGACGACGACCGACCCCGAGTGTTCCGTCGGACCGCCCGCACCATGGTGCGAACGATCGCGTCTCGACCGAGCCGCCTCGATGGCGAGCCCTCGGTCCACTCCCTGTTCGCGCGATCCCGATGGGGACCACCGCTCGCGCCGTTGTATCGAAAGGCGAGGGGTGCGATACTCGGAAAAGGGTCGAATACAACCGACTACAACCGAAGCGAGCTTCTCGAAAAGAATATCTCGCTTCGAAGGCTCTCTTGAATGCGACCTCGCGGGAGGTCGGTCAAGGGGCAGACGTCTCCGCGGCACCCGCGACGTCGTTTTCACCCGAGAACCGGAAAAATACAACCGGTGGTAGATAGACGGAAAAACAGCAATCAATACGATCGGATACGGGAAGACGGAAGGTCGGGACGCCGGGTCTCGATCGCCTCCGCTCCCGCTTCCTCCGCCGATCGGACGGGCCGTCGCGCGTCCGAGAGGGGGGCGGAATCCGAGGTGTCCCGGCGGCGAAAGGCGATCGAATGATCGGTGCGGTTCGATCACCGACGAAACCGGACGAAGCGGCTGCCTACATCGAGCAGGTCGCGACGCAGCTGCGCGATCTGGCGCAGAATTCCGGTTACGGCTTCCTCGCCTATCTGATCGACATGGCGCGGCTCGAAGCGGCCTCGAAAGCCGTCGCGCCGTCGCGATCGCAGCCCGAGTGAAGTCCACCTCGGAGCCGCGGCGGCGGCGTTGCGCGCCGCGACGCGAGCGCCCCTTCCGGGCTCGTCCCGTTCTCGATTCTTCTCCGAGTGTGGATGTTCACGGTGGCGGGAAGACGTAGTCGACGATGCCGTGTGCATCGAAACGGCCGTCGAGCATACCGTGGCTCGCCCGCCAGGGACCGGCGAGCCGGCTGTCGGTGAAGGCGTCGGTGATCACCCGCGGAGCGAAGCGGTGCAGCGCCGCCGCCGCCGCCACCAGCGCCACCTGTTCGGTGAGGATGCGGGCCGAGCCCTGATCGGCGATGCAGGCTTCCGCCGCGGCGCGGATGGTTTCCGCCGATTCCGCGCTCGACCGGTGATCGAGGTCGACGGCGATCGCCGCGATCGCCGCCGCGAAGGTCTCCGGTGCCTCGTCGGCGAGACGGAGCACCTCGAGCGCCAGCACGTTGCCGGCGCCCGCCGTCAAGCCGGTCAGCGGCGCATCGCGATAGAAGCGGGCGAGGTCGTGATCCTCGGCGAACCCGTTTCCACCCAGGCACTCGAGCGCCTCCGCGGTGACCGCGACGGCGCTCTTGGCGATCCAGTATTTCGCCGAAGGCACCACCAGACGGGCGTAGGCCGCCTCGCGTTCGTCGGCCTCGGCACGGTCGAGGGCGATGGCGATCCGGATGGCGAGGGCGGTTGCGGCGGCGCCGTCGAGGGCGGCGTCGGCGAGCACCCGCGCCATCAGCGGCTGGTCGAACAGCGGCTCGCCGGCGATGGTGCGATGGCGGACGTGATGGACCGCCCGGGCGAGCGCCCCGCGCATCAGCCCGGTGGCGGTGGTCAGGGCGTCGTGGCGCATCAGCAGCAGCGCGCGTCCGGCGAGATCGAGCGCCTGATCGGGACGGCCGACCGCGACCGCCTCGGCGTCGACGAAGCGCAACTCGGCGATCGCCTCGCCACGCGTCCCGAGCGTCGGCTTCAGCCGTTCGATCTCGACGCCGTTGACCGATCCGTCGTGACGGAAGCGCGGCACCAGGAAGAGCCCGGTTCCCTCCTCGCCGGCCGCCGCGACCAGCACCGCGTCGTTCATCGGCGCGGCGACGAACCAGGCGCGCCCGTCGAGACGCCATTCGCCGGTCTCGGTCGCCGCGACCCGATTGCCGGTCGGCGCCGCCGGGAAGGTGCCGTCGCGTTCGACCAGCCCGAAGCCGAGCGCCACGCCGGCCTTGGCCGAGACCGGGGTGTAGCGATGGTCGTGACGGCGGGAAGAGGCGCGGATCAGCCATTCGGCGCCGACCTCGCCGTCCGCCACGAGCGCGCCGAGGACCGCCGAGGTGGTCGACATCGCCGCGAGATGGGCCGTGTCGGTCTGCGCCGCGAGGAACAGACGCGCGGTCCGCATCACGTGGCGCCGGCCCTTGTCGGGGCTGTCGTCCTCGTGGAGGGAGACGCCGATGCCGGTCTCCGCCGAACGGCGGACCAGTGCGTGGCGGGCCGGATGGTATTCGACGACGCCGAGCCGTTCGCCCCAGGCGTCGCGATCGACGAGGCGCGGCGGGTTCGCCTCGGCGAGGCGGGCGAGTTCCCGGATCTCGGCCGACCCCCAATAGGCGCCGTGCTCCGAGAGTGCCGTCTCGACCTCGGCGGTGAGCACGCTCTCCAGCGCGCCGATCAGGATCGGGTCGTCGTCGAAGAGATTGCGCGGCGCGAAGGACGGTATCCCCGCCGCGCCCGTCTTCCCCGTCGCCCCCGACATGTCCGCCCCCCGATTCGATCGGAGGAAGTGTAGCGGAGGCGGGCCGACAGGGTCAGCCGGCGAGGCGGCTTCGCGCGGCGGACGCGAGGAAGCCCGATCGCGTCTCTCCACGGGCCTTGGCGGCGCGATCGATCTGATCGAGGAGAGTTTCGTCGAGCGAGACGTTCACCCGGACCGACCGTCCGGGGAGGTCGAGGGCGACGAGAGCGACGACCGCTCCTTCGGCGTCCGTTTCGAATTGCGGATCCCGGCGCAACTCGTCGAGACCGCGCAGTCGCGGCAGAGGTTCGCCGTCGGTGATCATCCCCGCGACATGGAAGGCGAGGGCGTCGCGGCCGCGCGCCAAGGCTTCGTCGGCGGTGGCGCCGCCGGCGACACAACCGGGGAAATCCGGGAAGGAAATGCCGAAGTATCCTTCCGCCTCGTGGATCAGAGCGTAGACCTGCGCCATCCCGTTCTCCTCACCAGGTCCATCCCGCTTGCCGGAAGACCGAGCGCAACGTGCCGATCGGGATCTCTCGCACCCCCGTGTCGACCGTGACGCGACCGGGGCGTGTCGGGTGTTTCAGCTGAAGGTGGTCGCCGGGGCCTCGACGCGCGACATACCACCCTTCCGCTTCCAAGCGTTTCACGACGTCCTTGGGACTCATTGTGAGACGCTTGGGGTTCACGCCGGAGTTCTCCGCAGCAATTGTGTATTCATACACACTGCGACCGAGAAGTTCAATCGGACCCGGCCGTTGCGGCGAATCCTCTGGACGGCGGCCCGCCCCGCCCTTGTCTCCAGCCCCCGGACACCGTATGACCTCCTCTTCGATGACCAGCGCTCCATCGAACCCCACCCCCGCCTTTCCCCATCGCCATCTCCTCGGCATCGAGGGGCTTTCGCAGCTCGAGATCCTCGCGCTGCTCGACAAGGCGGAGGAGGAGGTCCACGTCTCCCGTCAGGTGGAGAAGAAGAAGAACGTTCTGCGTGGCCGCACGCAGATCAACCTGTTCTTCGAGGCCTCGACCCGGACCCAGTCGTCGTTCGAGATCGCCGGCAAACGCCTCGGCGCCGATGTGATGAACATGTCGGTCGCCTCGTCCTCGGTGAAGAAGGGCGAGACACTGATCGACACGGCGGCGACGCTCAACGCCATGCGCCCCGACATCCTGGTGGTGCGCCATCACGCCGCCGGCGCGGTGCATCTTCTCGCCCGCAAGGTCTCCTGCTCGGTGATCAACGCCGGTGACGGTGCCCACGAGCACCCGACCCAGGCGCTGCTCGACGCGCTCACCATTCGCCGCCACAAGGGGCGGATCGAGGGCCTGACCGTCGCCATCTGCGGCGACATCGTCCATTCCCGCGTCGCCCGCTCCAACATCCTGCTGCTCAACGCCCTCGGTGCGCGGGTGAAGCTGATCGGGCCGTCGACGCTTCTTCCCTCCGGCGTCGATCGCCTCGGGGTCGAGACCTTCACCGACATGCGCAAGGGGCTGGCGGGCGCCGACATCGTCATGATGCTCAGGCTGCAGCGGGAGCGGATGAACGGCTCCTTCGTGCCCTCGGTGCGCGAGTACTTCCATTATTGGGGCCTCGACCAGGAGAAGCTCGACCACGCCGCGCCGGATGCGCTGGTCATGCATCCCGGTCCGATGAACCGCGGTGTCGAGATCGATCCGGAAGTCGCCGACGGGCCGCAGTCGCTGATCGCCGAACAGGTCGAGATGGGCGTCGCCGTGCGCATGGCGGTGCTCGAAGCGCTCGCCGAACACCTTCCCAACAGCTGAGGCCGCCGATGACGCCGAAAGCTCCCGACGCGCGCCTGGGCGACCGCCGCAGCGCCGATCACCGCCCCACCGTCTTCGCCGGCGCCCGCATCGTCGATCCCTCGCGCGATCTCGACGCGGTCGGCTCGGTGATCGTCGCCGAGGGGCGCATCCTCGCCGCCGGCCCCGAGGTGTTGAACCAGGGTTCGCCGGAAGGCTGGGAAGTGGTCGACGCGCGGGCCAAGGTCATCGTGCCGGGCCTCGTCGACATGCGCGTCTTCCTCGGCGAGCCGGGCCACGAGCATCGCGAGACCTTCGCCTCGGCCAGCCGCGCCGCGGCCGCGGGCGGTGTCACCACCATCGTCACCATGCCCGACACCGATCCGGTGATCGACGATCCGGCGCTGGTCGACTTCGTGCTGCGCCGGGCGCGGGAGGAGGCGGATGTCCGCATCCATCCGATGGCGGCGCTGACCAAGGGCCAGGAGGGCAAGGAGACCACCGAGTTCGGTCTGCTCTCGGAAGCCGGCGCGGTCGCCTTCACCGACGCGCGCCACTCGGTCGCCTCGTCGCTGGTGATGCGCCGGGCGCTGACCTACGCCCGCGATTTCGGCGCGCTGATCGTCCATCACGTCGAGGATCCCTCGCTCGCCGGCGCCGGTGTGGC
This sequence comes from uncultured Alphaproteobacteria bacterium, assembly GCA_937892955.1. Classification (GTDB taxonomy): domain Bacteria; phylum Pseudomonadota; class Alphaproteobacteria; order Rhizobiales; family Ancalomicrobiaceae; genus CALBKH01. The sequence goes on along the minus strand of CALBKH010000026.1, from coordinate 47,520 downwards.
CACCGAAGGCGAGTTCGCCACCCGCATGGGCCTGCCGGGCATCCCGCGCGAGGCCGAGACGATCATGCTCGAGCGCGACATGCGGCTCGTGGCGCTGACCCGCGGCCGCTATCACGCCAGTCAGGTGTCGACGGCGGATTCGGTCGAGATCCTGCGCATCGCCAAGGCGCGGGGCCTCGACGTCACCGCGGCGGTGTCGATCAATCACCTCTCCCTCAACGAACTCGACATCGGCACCTACCGGTCGTTCCTCAAATTCTCGCCGCCGCTGCGCTCCGAGGACGACCGGCAGGCGATGATCGAGGGGCTCGCCTCCGGCGTCATCGACATCGTCGTCTCCGGTCACGATCCGCAGGACGTCGAGACCAAGCGCCACCCCTTCGCCGAAGCGGCCGACGGCGCGGTCGGGCTCGAGACGCTGGCGGCGGCGGCGCTGCGGCTCGTCCACGACGGTCGGGTCTCGTGGAAGCGGATGGTCGAGGCGTTGTCGCTGCGTCCGGCCGAGCGGCTGGGGCTCGAGGCGGGGCGGCTGTCGCCGGGCGCGCGCGCCGATCTGGCGGTGATCGACCCGGGCATGCCGTGGCTCCTCGACAAGGCGGCGCTCGCCTCGCGCTCGAAGAACACGCCGTTCGAGGACGCGAAATTCGCCGGCCGGGTGGTGCGCACGCTGGTCGGCGGGCGTACGATCCACGTCATCGACTGATCACGCTCGGAGCGGGGTCCCCACGTTGCGGCGCCCGCGAGTCGAAGGCGCTATCCTCCGGTCCTCTCCCCCCTGGAGGGGGAGAGACAGAGAGGGGGGGTGACGGTTCCGCGCCTTAGGCGCTCGATACTCGGGGCGATTCCCCGCCCCCCCCCTCCCTGTCCCTCCCCCTCCAGGGGGGGAGGGGACGATCAGGCGATGGAATGCCCGTTTCGAATCTCGATCGAAATGGGCATACGTCGGATCGGTCGTATCCTTTTCGGAGCCCGCGCCCCATGCTCGCGATCCTCGTCGCTCTGGTCTTCGGTTACGGCCTCGGCTCGATCCCCTTCGGCCTCGTGCTGACGCGTGCCGCCGGGCTCGGCGACATCCGCTCGATCGGTTCGGGCAACATCGGCGCCACCAACGTGCTGCGCACCGGCCGCAAGGGCCTCGCCGCGGCGACGCTCCTCGCCGACGTCTTCAAGGGCACGGTGGCGATCCTGATCGCCCGCCAGTTCGCCGGTGAAGGCGCGGCGATGGCGGCGGGCGTCGGCGCCTTCCTCGGCCATCTCTTCCCGGTCTGGCTCGGCTTCAAGGGCGGCAAGGGAGTGGCGACCTACATCGGCTGCCTCCTCGGCCTCCATTGGCCGGCGGCGCTCGCCTTCTGCGGCGTGTGGCTGGCGATGGCGGGGATCTTCCGCATCTCGTCGCTGGCGGCGCTGACCGCCTCCGCGGTGGTGCCGGTGGCGATGTGGATCGGCGGTTGGGTCTCGACGACGCTCGCCGCGGTGCTGATCGCCCTCGCCGTGCTTGTGTGGATCCGCCACAAGGAGAACATCGCCCGGCTGCTGGCCGGCACCGAGCCGAAGATCGGCAAGAAGAAGGACGCACCGGCGGCGTCGGACGTCTGACCCGGCGGCGGCGAACGGCCGGCGAAGATCTCGAATTCGATGTCCGTCATGGCCGAACTCGGCCCGCGGCCGCTCGGCGCGGCCCGCGCGGCTCCGGCGGCGCGAACGCGCCTCCTTCCTTCTCCCGCGAGGGAGCCGGTGCGTAATTCGTCCGAGCGGCGAATGGCCGATTTCGTCGCCCAGAAGTCGACCGTCATCCCCGGCGAGCCGAAGGCGAGGGAAGGGGATCCATGGTCTCCACTCGTTGAAACGCCCATGGATCCCCTTCCCCTGCGCTTCGCTTCGGCCGGGGATGACGGTCCATGGTCCGGGTGATGCCGGTGGCAACTTCGAAGCGGAAGATCCGCCGGGTCGAAAATTGCGCGAAGGTCCCGCGACGGGAGAAGGCGGCTTCGTATCCTGGTCCGACGGTGTGAGACCGAGCCGACGGCACGAGGCCGGGCCGACGAGCCGAGAATCGGATCGGAGGGGAACGCCCGTCAGTGGATCGGCGGCACGGCGTCCTGGACCGCGGCCTGCCGCAGCGCCGCCTCGGGCGAGGCGGGGACGAGCTTCTCGTGGTGTGCCGTGAGGAGAGCGACGAGGGTGGCGGCGACGCCGATGGTGACGATCAGGCGCCGCGAATGGTCTTTGTGCGTATGCATTTCGAGTCGGCCTTTCGGAGGCGAGTTCTTACTCTCCATCCCGACATTTTTCCATGCGCCCGACTGCGTAGGCAATACGGACGATGAATTTTCCGAGGTCTTCGTCTCGGTCTCCGGATGTGAACATACGCGTTCGATTTACTTGACACGGGCCGGGCGAAGTCTGACCGGTATGGTGGTTTGGACATGGCGGGCGGCGTGGTGGCGCCGGCCTCTCGACGCGCACTTCCGGGCTCCGGCCCGGAGCAGCCTCCCGCCGACCGTGCGAAAACGCGACACGCCCCGGAAGGGGCGCGTCCTTCTTCATGGGATATGTGCATTGTGGGAGACCGCCCGGTCTCGTCACTTTTCCTTGCGCACACCCTTGAACGGAGTGCCGTCCTTCTTCCCATCCATGAACCTGCCGGTGTCGGCGTCGCGTTTGGTCCATGTCTCGGTCTTCGGATTGAAGACCTGGGAGCGATCTCTGACAGCCCCGTTGCGGTGGCCGTCGCCAGACGGAGGATTGGTCGCCATGATATTTTCACCTGTAGAAAATCGCCGGCGTTCCGCTCGACTCTCATCACCGAATCCGCAACAGTCCTGGGTGCTAACGAGGATGCTGTTTCGGCAGTGTTCGTCGCCCGTCAGTAGTCCGGCTAGGGCTTCACGGGTAGAGCCGGGGAGGCGACTCCTCGGCTTTTTCTTTCTCAGGTTGATTCCTGATTTGTTCGATTTATGATTTCCGCGCACCCAGGAGGTGCGCGGAATTCGCCATTCCCTGCGGTGTTGCTTCACGAGCAGCCGCTCGTGCTCCCGCAGGTGTCGCACTTCAGGCAGGTGCCGTTGCGCACCATGGTGAAGTTGCCGCACTCGGTGCAGGCCTCGCCCTCGTAGCCCTTCATGCGGGCTTCGGCGCGACGCTCGGCGACGGTGTCGGTCTTCGCCTCGGTCTTGCCGGCGGTGGCCGGACGGGTCTCGTAGGCCGCGTCCTGCTTCAGCGCCGTTGCGCCGAAGACGGCGGCGATCGCCGAGGCAGCGGTCTGGGTGTGGGAGACGGAGCCCGCCGGCTGGCCGCCGGAGGTCGACTTCGCCCCTTCCACCACCTTCAGACGCTCGGCCACCTTGCCGCGAACGAGGCCGCGGGAGACCACCGCTTCCGGGCCCGGAGTGGGCTTGGAGCCCTCCTCGACGCCGGAGCCCATGGCGGTGGCGCCGATGTCCTCGGGCTTGACGTGGGCGAGGTCGTGGCGGCCGAGATAGGAGACCGCCAGCTCGCGGAACACGTAGTCGAGGATCGACGTGGCGTTCTTGATCGCCTCGTTGCCGAGCACCATGCCGGCCGGCTCGAAGCGGGTGAAGGTGAAGGCGTCGACGTATTCCTCGAGCGGCACGCCGTACTGCAGGCCCAGCGACACCGCGATGGCGAAGTTGTTCATCAACGAGCGGAAGGCGGCGCCTTCCTTGTGCATGTCGATGAAGATCTCGCCGATGCGACCGTCGTCGTATTCGCCGGTGCGCAGGTAGACCTTGTGCCCGCCGACGATCGCCTTCTGGGTGTAGCCCTTGCGGCGGTTCGGCAGCTTCTCACGGTTGCGGACGTTGCGCTCGATGATCCGTTCGACGATCCGTTCGGCCATGACCGCGGCGCGCGACTGCGCCGGCTCGCTCGACCGCATCGCCTCGATCGCCTCTTCCGCCTCGTCCTCGTCGTCGGCGACGAGCTGGGCGTTCAGCGGCTGCGACAGCTTGGAGCCGTCGCGATAGAGCGCGTTGGCCTTGAGCGCCAGACGCCAGGACAGGAGATAGGCGTTCTTGCAGTCCTCGACGGTGGCGTCGTTGGGCATGTTGATGGTCTTGGAGATCGCCCCCGAGATGAACGGCTGGGCCGCCGCCATCATGCGGATGTGGCTCTCCACCGAGAGGAAGCGCTTGCCCGTCCGACCGCAGGGGTTGGCGCAGTCGAAGACCGGCAGATGCTCGGCCTTGAGGAACGGCGCGCCCTCGACCGTCATGGCGCCGCAGACGTGGATGTTGGCGGCTTCGATCTCGGCCTTGGTGAAGCCGAGCGCCGGCAGCATCTCGAAGGACGGATCGTTCAGCTGCTCGGCCGAGAAGCCGAGGGTATCGACGCAGAAGGCCTCGCTCAGCGTCCACTTGTTGAACACGAACTTGATGTCGAAGGCCGACTTGAGACCTGCGGCGACCTTGGTCAGCGCCTCGTCGGTGAAGCCGCGCGCCTTCAGCGTGGTCGGGTTGACGCCCGGCGCCTGATCGATCGAGCCGTGACCGACGGCGTAGGCCTCGATCTCGGCGATCTCGCTCTCACGGTAGCCGAGGACGCGCAGCGCCGAGGTCACCGACTGGTTGATGATCTTGAAGTAGCCGCCGCCGGCCAGCTTCTTGAACTTCACCAGGGCGAAGTCGGGCTCGATGCCGGTGGTGTCGCAGTCCATCACCAGGCCGATGGTGCCGGTGGGCGCCACGACCGAGACCTGGGCGTTGCGGTAGCCGAACTTCTCGCCGAGCGCCGCCGCCTCGTCCCAGGCGCGGGTGGCGGCGGTGATCAGCCCCTTGTTCGGGCAGGAGGCGTGGTCGAGCGGCACCGGGGCGATCGACAGCTTCTCGTAGCCCTCCGCTTCGCCGCGGGCGGCGCGGGCGTGGTTGCGGATGACCCGCAGCATCTCCTCGGCGTTCTCGGCGTAGCCGGGGAAGGCGCCGAGTTCCTTGGCCATCTCGGCCGAGGTGGCGTAGGCGACGCCGGTCATGATCGACGACAGCGCCCCGCAGATCGCCCGGCCTTCCGGGCTGTCGTAGGGGATGCCCGAGGTCATCAACAGGCCGCCGATGTTGGCGTAGCCGAGGCCGAGGGTGCGGTAGCGATAGGAGAGTTCGGCGATCTCCTTCGACGGGAACTGCGCCATCAGCACCGAGATCTCGAGCACGATCGTCCACAGACGGCAGGTGTGCTCGTAGCGGTCGATGTCGAAGCCGTTGTCGGCGGTGCGATAGGGCAGGAGGTTGATCGAGGCGAGATTGCAGGCCGTGTCGTCGAGGAACATGTACTCGGAGCACGGATTGGAAGCGCGGATCTCACCGGACGCCGGGCAGGTGTGCCAGTCGTTGATGGTGGTGTGGAACTGGATGCCGGGATCGGCCGAGGCCCAGGCGGCGTGACCGATGTCCTCCCACAGGGCGCGGGCGTCGATGGTCTTCTTGATCTTGCCGTCGGTGCGGCGGATCAGGTCCCACTTGCCGTCGCTCTCGACCGCCTTGAGGAAGCCGTCGGTGACGCGCACCGAGTTGTTCGAGTTCTGGCCGGAGACGGTCAGATAGGCTTCCGAATCCCAATCGGTGTCGAACACGGGGAAGTGGATGTCGGTGTAGCCCTGGCGGGCGAACTGGATCACCCGCTTGATGTAGTTCTCCGGCACCGCGGCCTTCTTGGCGGCGCGGATTTCGCGCTTCAGCGCCGGGTTCTTCGCCGGATCGAAGCAGTCGTCGTTCGAGCCCTCGCAGTTGACGCAGGCCTTCATCACCGCCGAGAGATGCTTGGCGACGGTCTTGGAACCGGTGACGAGGGCGGCGACCTTCTGCTCCTCCTTCACCTTCCAGTTGACGTATTCCTCGATGTCGGGGTGATCGACGTCGACGACGACCATCTTGGCGGCGCGGCGGGTGGTGCCGCCCGACTTGATGGCGCCGGCGGCGCGGTCGCCGATCTTGAGGAAGCTCATCAGGCCGGAGGAACGGCCGCCGCCGCCCAGCCGCTCGCCTTCGCCGCGCAGCCGGGAGAAGTTGGAGCCGGTGCCGGAGCCGTACTTGAACAGGCGCGCCTCGCGCACCCAAAGGTCCATGATGCCGCCGTCGTTGACGAGGTCGTCGGCGACCGACTGGATGAAGCAGGCGTGCGGCTGCGGATGCTCGTAGGCCGAGGCCGAGCGGACGAGCTCGCCGGTGGCGAAATCGACGTAGAAGTGGCCCTGCGACGGACCGTCGATGCCGTAGGCCCAATGCAGACCGGTGTTGAACCACTGCGGGCTGTTGGGGGCGACGAGCTGGAGGGCGAGCTGGGCGCGCAGCTCGTCGAAGAAGGCGAGGGCATCGGCCTCGGCGTCGAAATAGCCGCCCTTCCAGCCCCAGTAGGTCCAGGTGCCGGCGAGACGGTCGAAGACCTGACGGGCGTCGTTCTCCGAACCCCAGCGCTCCTTCTCGGGCAGCTCGGCGAGGGCCGCCTCGTCGGGCACCGAACGCCACAGCCAGGACGGAACGGTCGATTCCTCGACGCGCTTCAGCCGCGCCGGCACGCCCGCTTTACGGAAATACTTCTGGGCGAGGATGTCGGCGGCCACCTGGGAGAAGGCGGCCGGCACTTCGATGCCGTCGAGCTTGAACACCACCGAGCCGTCCGGATTGCGGATCTCGCTCGTGGTGGTGCGGAATTCGATCGCCTGATAGGGCGAACGGCCGGCCGTCGTGAAGCGACGTTCGATGCGCATGTCCTTCGATCCTCGAGCCCTTCGGGAAGCGCCTCTCCGGCCTTCCTCCCGATTCCGTCTTTCCCATGAGGCGGTGGCCGCCTCGCTTCGATGATTCCGTCCTGAGGAACGGGATATCTTGTGGTCAGCGTGCTCGCAAACACTAAATGTAGGGTTAACGAGGTCCTTCCACAAGGCGTGAGGCCGGCGCTGGCGGCGATGCGGACACGGAACCGCGTCGCCCCGGAACACGTCGAACGACGCAGCCCGGAAGCCTCGATCACACTCTTTTTTCACTCAGGAGATCCGGTGGGCTCGGACGACCGGCGCCGCGCGGTACTGAACGAGGAAAAAGCTAGTCCGAGTCCGGAAGGAGCGTCAAGCGCTTGGGTGTTTCGACGTAGCGCCGGCTAAATATGGTGGGCCACCGTGTGGAAAACGGGGACGACGGAAGCGCCGCCGAGGGACCTCTCGGCGATCTCTAAAATTCGAATCGAATTCCTTGAAAATGCAGCGTTTCGATTGAACCCGGTCTTCAGACGGATGTGAGAAGGTGGCTTCGCGTCGATCTCCAGCGAACCGGGCGAAGGCCGTCGGAACGTTGTCGGAATCGGCGCGGCGCGCCGCTTTTCCCGGTTTCACCGGGGAGGGGCGGGGTGTCCCGGGGGAAGGCTCCGAGGGGTCCTGCGGCCGGCGGCCGAAGGAGCGGAGCCACGGTGGGGAACGGTCCATGTCGGACATCCGAATCAATCGCGCGCACGACGTCGCCCTCGAAGATCTCGACGTCGTCGTGGTCGACGATTCCAAGCCCATGCAGACGATCGTCCGGTCGATGCTGAACGCCGCCCGCGTCCATCGGGTGCGCACCTTCGACAACGCCGGCGAGGCCTACCGTTCGATGCTGGTGGAGCCGCCGCATCTCCTGATCACCGATTGGAACCTGCCGGATGCCGATGGCCTGTCGCTCGTCCGTTCGATGCGCGATCCGCGCTCCGGACCGCTGGTCTCGGTGCCGGTGATTCTCATCACCGGTCACGCCACCCGCAATCTGGTGGAGAAGGCGATCGCTTCGGGGATCCATTTCGTCCTCGCCAAGCCCTTGTCGCCGTCGAACGTGCTGAAGCGCATCGACGCGGCGATCCACGACGATCGCGCTTTCGTGCTCGATCGGACGCGCGGCTACTTCGTGTTGCAGGGCGCCGACGAACTGCTCGCCGGCCAGCGCCAGCGCTGGCGCGAACTGCAGGAGGGAACGCTGCGCGCCCCGACGAACGCCGTCGAACGGCCGGCGCCGAGCGACCAGCCCGCCCGAGTGACGTCGGCGCCGCCGGTCGCCGCGGCGAAACCCGCCCAGCCGGCCCCGGCGCCGAAGGTCTCCAAGGCGTCCCGCGTTCCGCTCGATCGCCGCCATGCGGCCGGCTTCGGCGCGCCGACGACGCGTCGGGACCCCGCCGAAACGTCGACTGGACAGGCGTCGCATCAGGCGTCATAACGGCCTCGACATCCGAGCGAGGCCTTGTCGATGAAGCAGTTCTGGATCTTCTTGTTCACTTGGTGGAAGGGGCAGACCTTCGGCACCTGGTGGCACACCCGTCTCAACGGCGAATTGGTCGGCGAGGACGAGTTCGGCAACCGCTACTACCGGACCAAGGGCGGCAAGATCGATCCCTATTTCGGCCACGAGCGCCGTTGGGTGATCTACGCCGGCGAAGCCGACGCCTCGGCCATTCCGCCGGGCTGGCACGGTTGGATGCACCATCGGACCGACGTGCCGCCGAGCCGGGAGACGGGCTACACCCCCTGGCCCTGGCAGAAGCCGCATCGCCCCAATCCCACCGGCACCCCCGCGGCCCATCGCCCGCAGGGCTCGATCCTGGGTTCCGGCAAGCCCGCCGGCGCCGCCGGCTACCGGGCTTGGCAGCCGGAGTGAGGCCGGGGCGGCGAGGAACGCGGCGACCTGCGCGCTTCGCCATCTCCTCGCCACGAGTGGCGGTCATCGATCGGCGGTGACGGTGGTTCGATCCGCCGCACCGCCGTTTCCATGCCGTCCGACCGTTTCGGAGCGACGATGACGACCACCTCGATGATCCCGCCGAAGACGTCCCGGCGCCGGAGCCTCGGACGTTTCGCGTTCGTGCCGGTCGCGCTCCTCATCGCCGGCGCCGCGGTGGCCGCGCCGCCGAAGCGCGCGCAGGTTTCCGAGGACGGCACCAAGATCGCCACGCCGATCGCCTCGTTCTCGGGCCTCGACAAGATCACCGGGCGGATCATCTCCTTCGACGTCGCCATCGACGAGACGGTGCAGTTCGGCGCGCTGCAGGTGACGCCGCGGGTCTGCTACACCCGGCCGCAGACCATGGCGCCGCTGACGACCACCTTCGTCGAGGTCGACGAGATCACCCTCGACAACAAGATCCGCCGCATCTTCACCGGCTGGATGTTCGCCGACAGCCCCGGCCTCCACGCGGTCGAGCACGCCGTCTACGATGTGTGGCTGACCGACTGCAAGATGTCGACCGACGACCCGGCGGCGCGCGCCAAGGCCGGCATTCCGGCGACGCCGCCGACCGAAGGCGAGACCGCCGAGACCGAGCCAGCGGCTCCGGCGGCGCCCGCGGCCCCGGCGAAGCCGGCGGCCAAGCCGCAGCCCGCCGCAGCCGAAAAGCCCGCCGCGCCGCGTCCGCCGGCGCCGAAGGCCGACGCCGGCGCGCCGCCCGAGGTGGCACCACCTTCCGTCGCCGCGCCGAAGCCGAACGGCACGCCGCTGCCGACCCGCAGCGAATTGCCGCCGCTGCGCTGACGCGAAGGCCGCCGCCGTCCATAGATCACCCGGGACATGCCGTCGGCCGCGCCTCTGCGACCGACCCGCCGTCGATCACTCCGCCGCCGGCTCGGCGAGAAGCTCCGTGACGCGCGCACCCGCCACCGTTTCGCCGGGACCGCCCAGCCGATGGAAGTCGGCGGTGAAGGCGAGGGCCTGCTCCAGGCGGGCGCGATAGGCGCGGCGGGGGATCTCGACGGCGCCGAATCGCCCGAGATGGGCGGTGAGGAACTGGGTGTCGAGCAGGACGAAGTCTCCGACCTTCAGCCGCGCCACGAGATGCGCCAGCGCCACCTTCGAGGCGTCGGTGACGCGAGAGAACATGCTCTCGCCGAAGAAGGCGCCGCCGAGCGACACGCCGTAGAGGCCGCCGACCAGCTCGCCGTCCTTGCGGCACTCGACCGTGTGGACCATCCCGCGCCGGTAGAGTTCGCCGTAGAGTCGGCGGATCTCGGCGTTGATCCAGGTGCCCTGGCGGCCGGGAGCGGGGGCGGCGCAGCCGGCGACGACGCCCTCGAAGTCGGTGTCGCAGGTGACCGCGAAACCATCGCCGCGGACGGTGCGGGCGAGGCGGCGGGAGAGGTGGAAGCCGTCGAGCGGCAGGATGCCACGCTTCTCCGGCTCGACCCAGAAGAGATCGGGGTCGTCGGCGGTTTCGGCCATCGGAAAGATGCCGATCGAATAGGCCCGGATCAGGGTCTCGGCGGTGATCCGATGGAAAGGACGGGCCACGGAGATCTCCGAAGAGAAGACCCCCGGACGGGACGCCCGGCCGAGGGTCTTGGTCTCACGATCGACGAGCCGCGCCGGCTCAGTCGAAGGGCTTGGTCTCCAGGAACTTCTCCAGCCAATGGATGTCGTACATGCCGTTGGCGATGTCCTGGTTGTCGATCAGCTTGCGGAACAGCGGGATCGTCGTCTCGATGCCGTCGACGACGAATTCGTCGAGGCAGCGGCGCAGACGCATCAGGCATTCGACGCGGTTGCGGCCGTGGACGATCAGCTTGCCGATCAGGCTGTCGTAGTAGGGCGGGATCTTGTAGCCCTGGTAGACGCCGCTGTCGACGCGCACCCCGAGACCACCGGGCGGATGATAGTAGGAGATCCGGCCGGGGGAGGGGGTGAAGGTCGCCGGGTTCTCGGCGTTGATGCGGCACTCGATGGCGTGGCCCTTGAACTCGATGTCGTCCTGGGTCACCGACAGCCCGGCGCCGGCGGCGACGCGGATCTGCTCGTAGACGAGATCGATGCCGGTGATCGCCTCGGTGATCGGATGCTCCACCTGCAGGCGGGTGTTCATCTCGATGAAATAGAACTCGCCGTTCTCGTAGAGGAACTCGATGGTGCCGGCGCCGGCGTAGCCGAGATCGGCCACCGCCTTGGCGCAGATGCCGCCGATCTTGGCGCGCGCCTCGGCGTTGAGAGCGGGGGAGTTCGCTTCTTCCCAGACCTTCTGGTGCCGACGCTGCAGCGAGCAGTCGCGTTCGCCCAGATGCACCGCGCCACCCTTGCCGTCGCCGAGAACCTGGATCTCGATGTGGCGCGGCGTGATCAGCAGCTTCTCCATGTAGACCGCGTCGTCGCCGAACGCGGCCTTGGACTCGGCGCGCGCCGTCGCATAGGCCTCGTGGAGATCGGCGGCGGTCTTGGCGACCTTCATGCCGCGGCCACCGCCGCCGGCCGACGCCTTGATCAGCACCGGATAGCCGATCTCTTCGGCGTAGCGCTCGGCGTCCTCGACCGTCTCGACCGCGCCGGCCGAGCCGGGGACGACCGGGATGCCGAGGCGCTGCGCGGTGCGCTTGGCCTCGATCTTGTCGCCCATGATGCGGATGTGCTCGGCCGAGGGGCCGATGAACTTGACGCCGTGGGCCTCGACGATCTCGGCGAAGCGGGCATTCTCGGAGAGGAAGCCGTAGCCCGGATGGACGGCCTCCGCCCCGGTGATCTCGCAGGCGGCGACGATCTGGGGAATGTTCAGGTAGCTCTCGGACGCTTTCGGCGGGCCGATGCAGACGCTCTCGTCGGCGAGACGGACGTGCATGGCGTCGGCGTCGGCGGTCGAATGGACCGCCACGGTGCGGATGCCGAGCTCCTTGCAGGCGCGCAGCACCCGCAGAGCGATCTCGCCGCGATTCGCGATCAGGATCTTGTTGAACATGACGGCCCCCGTCACTCGATGACGACGAGCGGTTCGCCGTACTCCACCGGGGCCGCGTCCTCGACGAGGATGGCGGTGACCACGCCGGCCTTGGGGGCCGGAATCTGGTTCATCGTCTTCATCGCCTCGACGATGAGCAGCGTCTGGCCCTCACGGACGCGGGTGCCGACGTCGACGAAGGCGGCCGATCCCGGCGAGGGCGAGCGATAGCAGGTGCCGACCATCGGCGACTTCACCACGCCGGGGTGATCGGCCCAGCCGGTTTCCGTCACCGGGGCGGCCGGCGCCACCGCGGCGGCGGGCGCGACCGGCGCGGCGATCGGGGCGTGATGGGCGGCGGTCGGGGCGGCCACGGTGACCGGCGCCACGATCTGGACGTTGCGGGCGACGCGGATGCGCAGGTCGCCCTGTTCCACCTCGATCTCGCTCAGGTCGGTCTCGGCGACGAGCATCGCCAGATCGCGGATGAAGTCGGTGTCGAAAGGCTTCTTGGGGGTGGCCATCGGGTCGGATCTCGGTTCGTGTCGGACGGGGACCCGCTTCGGGCGATCCGGCAGCTGCATTCCGACGTGCAGGAAATTTCCTTCGGGACACGTCGTGCAGCCGAGCCGGCGGGTCCGGCGCGTCGCGCTTTATAGGCGGGGCATCGGCCCCGAACAAGGCCCCGCGGGCGCGGCGACCGCCGCGCTCCCCGGATATGTCGCGGGAAACACCCCCCGGGCCGCCTCAGCAGCTCTTGGTGAGGGTGCACCGCGCCTCGGCGATGCGAGCCGCCAGCTTGTCCGCGCCGATGGCGCCGGCGAAGACCTGATTGCCGACGACGTAGGACGGCGTGCCGGACAGCCCGAAGGCGGAGGCGAGCCCGTAGACCTCTTCGATCGTGGCGGAGACCTCCTTGTCGGCGAGCGCCGCCTCGAGCGCCTTGGCGTCGATGCCGGCCGCCTTGGCCGCATCCATCGCCTTGGCCTGATCGGCGGAGCCGCGGCCGGTGAGCATGCGCTTGTGGAAGTCGAGATACTTCTGTGGCGCGACGCGGCCGACCGCGATGGAGACCCGCGCCGCCTCGACCGAGCCCTGGCCAAGCACCGGGAACTCCTTGATCACGATCCGCAGCTTGGGATCCTTGTCGATGAGGGTCAGCATGTCGGCGAGGGCGCGCTTGCAGTAGCCGCAGTTGTAGTCGAAGAACTCGACCAGGGTGACGTCGCCCTTGGGATTGCCGAGCACCACCTGGCGGGTGCTGTCGAAGACGATCGACTTCTTCTCCTCGAGGGTCTTGGCGTGACCGGCGGCCGCCGCCGCTGCCTGCTTCTTCTCGAGCGCCGCCATCGCCTCCTCGAGCACCTCCGGATTGGCGACGATGTAGTCGTGGACGATTTTTTCGATCGCCGCCTTGTCGAGCGGCGCCTGGGCCTGCGCCGGGGCGAAGCCGACGAGCGTGAGGGCGGCGACGCCGGCGAGAAGGGGGGTGAGGCGGCGCATCATGGGCGGCTCCGGGTGTCGGCGGCGCGGGAGTGCGCCTGTCTTCGGGGACGGTTCGATCATTCGTCGGGCTTATAGGACACGATGTCGTCGGCGCGAAGCCAGTCGGCCGAGCCGGTCTTCAAATTGTCTCGAGCCCGCGCCGCGTATTTCCGCGCCTCCTTCACGTCGCCGGAGACGAACATCCCCGTGGCGACCATCAGGTCGGCCTTGGGCAGGTTGCCCTTCATCGCCCAGGCGCGCGCGAGGTGCCGGTAGGGCGAGGGGTCGAGGCGGTCGCGGTCGGCGGCGATGGTGAGCTGGCGGATCGCTTCGTCGGTGAGGCCCTTGTCCTCGGTCGCCACCAGCGCGTGGCCGAGCATCACCCGGATCGGCGCGCCGGGACCGGCGGGGGCGAGCTCGACCGCCCGCCTCAGTTCCGGGATCGCCTCGCGCGGCTTGCCCCATTCGAGCAGGGTCTGGCCCTTCAGCTCGTGGAAATAGGGGTTCGAGGGGTGCTCGCGGATCAGTTCGTCGGTGAGACGGACGGCATCGGCGGGGGTGTTGCGGCGATAGGCGACGACGGCGCGGGCGTAGCGGGCGGCGAGCGAATTGTCGGAGGCCGGATACTTGCCGCCGACGGCGCGCGGATCGTCCATGAAGGCGGTGAGCTTGGCCCGCATCAGGTCGTGACGCGCCTGCAGCGCCGGCGGGTCCTTGCGGTCGTGAAACTTCGACTTGGTCGCCAGATCCTCGATCTGCGAGATGCGCTCGCGCGGCATCGGGTGGGAGAAGGCGTAAGGGTCCATGCCCTGGCGCGCCACCAACATCTGGTCGGCGAAGCGGCGGAAGGTGACGAGCATGCCCTCGGCCGACTGGCCGGTCTTCTCGAGATAGTTGAGGGCGGCGCGGTCGGCGGCGAGTTCCTCGGTGCGGGCGTAGGCCATCAGCGAGGCGCCGGCGAGGCTCGCCGAACCGGTCATCACCGCGGCGCCGGCCTGACCGGCCTGGGCGCCGCCGCCCGAACGGATCGAGCCGACCATCGCCGCGCCGCCGAGGGCGGCGCCGAGCAACGCCAGATTCCGGGCCCGGGCCATCGCCTCGCGGAAGCGCACCTGGTGGGCGCCGGCGATGTGGCCGGTCTCGTGGGCGAGGACGCCGATCACCTCGTTGGGGGTCGCGGCGTCCATCAGCACGCCGATGTTCATGAAGATGCGGCCGCCGTCGATGATGAAGGCGTTGAACTCGCGGCTGGCGACGAGGACGAGGCGGACGTCCTTGGCCCGAACGCCGGCGACCTTGAAGATCGGCCGGGCATAGTCGCCGAGCAGCGCCTCGGTCTCGGCGTCACGGACGAACGAGGGCCGGCGCGACTGGGCCGCTGCGGGGGAGGCGGGCAGGAGGAGGACGGCGGCGAGGAGGATGGCGGCTGTTCCGCGCAGGCCGCGCGCACCGCGGCGACGCACGGCGCGGTGCGCGCCCGTTTCCGTCGCAAGCGGTTTCCTCATGCGGCCGCCTCTCATCTTCTTCGCCGATACCGCGACGGTGACGGACGATCGCGGCGACGGCAAGGCGAGGATCGATCGGCTCGCTCTCGCCGCCGTCGACCGGTCTCGGCGCAGGCGGCGGGCCCGCCTCAGGGCAGCGGCGCTTCTCCGCGCTCCATCCGCCCGGCCCAGTCGGTCATGGCGGCCCCCCAGGCCTTCGCCGTCTCGGGGTCGAGGTCGAGCTGGGTGATGCGATGGCCCTCGCGGACGATGACCCGCAGCATCTTCATGCCGCTCTCGAAGACCACGTGCTCGAGCCGGACCTCGCGACGATAGGGCGCGGCGAGGGTGAGGAGATCGGTGCGTTCGAGGTCGCTCATCAGCGGTTCCCCAGCCCGGGCTTGTGGCCGCCGGCGCGATAGAACGCGAGTTCGAGCCGCTTCTGCCAGTCGCGCGGCGTGTCCTGGTAGTCGGGCTTCAGATCCATGTGCAGCACCACCATGCCGTCCTGCGCCGCGGCTTCGACGAGTTTCTCGAGATCCCAATAGGAGGTGATCTCGCGGTGGGAGATGATCAGGTCGGAAAGATTGGCCATCGGGTCGTCCGAATTCGTGGGTTTCCGGGAATCATACGGAACTCACGACGTTTCGATCTGATCGAAACTTCATGAGTGGAGGCAAGCGCCGACGCGCATCGGCCGGTCGGGCCGCAACGTCCACGAAAATCGGGCGGGTCCGAATTTCGTGAGGTCGGTTTCACTCTGCTGCCGGTGCGGCGAGGCCCGGCGAGGCGAAGAGCCGATCGTAGGAACGTAGGCGCAAGAGGAGCCGTGTCGAGTGGGTCTCGTCGCCGAAACCGGTGCGGTCGTGGAGAACGTTGTTGCACACCACCCCCTGGCCGGCGTCGAGACGCAGGCGGAAGACCAGGGGATCGGTGGCGCAGATCTCCTCGAGCGCCGCTACGGCGGCGCGCGTGACGGAATCCTCGGCCCAGGAGATGTGACGTTTGCGCGCGGTGTAGCGCATCAACAGGCCGCCGGTCGCCGGATCGACCTCGAACACCGGGCCGACCGCCCAGTCGCGGACGCTGCCGTCCTCTTCCACCGACGGCGGAATCGACATCGCGTTCGGCCGCATCAACGCCTCGACGAAGGCGGGATCGCGGTCGCGCAGGCGGATATAGGCGATCTCGTGATCGAGCAGCGCATTGACGCCGCCCTCCGCCGCCGGCCGCACGCAGTGCAGGACCATGGCGCGTATGGCGCGCGACGGACCCTCGTAGGCATAGTAGCCGTCGGTGTGCCAGCCGATCGGTCGGGTCGAATAGGGGATGAAGCCGGAGCGATGGGCGTCCTTCGCCACTTCGATGGCGACGAGTCCGTCCGGTCCGGCGGAGCGATGCTTCTCGAATCGCGTCAGGCCGCAGGCCGCGGCCAGCGCGGATACGGCACGGCGCGCGTGGGTCTCGTCGGCGGGAGCGTCGACGAATCGATAGACGCACATGTCGGCGCGGGTGCAGGCTTCGGCGATCGCCGCCAGTTCCGCCGGGCTCGGAGCGAGCGGATCGGCGATGTCGACCGAGAGCTCCGAAGCGTCCCGCGGATGGGCGGCGAGCTTCGCCTCGCGCCAACTCCGATAGGCCGCTTCGTCGGCGATCGAGAACGGCCCGGAAAGTGGGGCAACTGATATGTCAGACGCCCGGATCGAGCCGGAAATCGGGGTATCGACAGCCTGCATTCCCGTGGTCCTCCCACCCGTGCCACCTCTCTCCGTGTTTCCGAAAAGGGGCACAACATTCTGTTTTTTCGTCGATTCACGAACACCGGATTCACTCGGTTGTCCGGTATGTAAAAAAATTTTAGCGCGAGAATGCAGATCGATTGAAATGCGCTCTTTGCAAACCTTGAAAATCAGCATAGCATTATATTCGAGAGATCGCATATAACGGTTTTCAAGAGCGGCTCCGGCGGTGCGAGGCAAAAATCGCATCGAGGGGGCCGCCGGCTTGCCGAAAGCGTAGGGCGACCTTGGCGAGCCGAGCAGAGACGACGGAACGTCGCTCCGCCGCAGGCCCGTTCAAGGGCCGCGGGACGGGAACGACACGGATCGGACGCGAGCGGCCGATCGAGGAAACGACCGAAGGAGACAGTCATGACGGGCGACAAGCATCAGACGCCGCTCTTGGATGAGCTCGAAAGCGGCCCCTGGCCGAGCTTCGTCACCGGCCTCAAGAGGCTGCGTGACTCCGGTGGCAAGCAGTATGCCGCCATGATGAACGACCTGCTCGGTCAGCTCGAGCACTCCTACACCAACCGCCTCGGTTACTGGAAGGGCGGCACGGTGTCGGTGTTCGGTTACGGCGGCGGCGTCATCCCGCGCTTCTCCGAAGTCGCCGACAAGTTCCCGGAATCGAAGGAGTTCCACACCCTTCGCGTGCAGCCGCCGGCGGGCTATCACTACACCACCGACATGCTGCGCCAGATGTGCGACATCTGGGAGGAGCACGGCTCCGGCCTGATCGCCCTGCACGGCCAGTCCGGCGACATCATGTTCCAGGGCTGCAAGACCGAGAACGTCCAGAAGGCCTTCGACGCCTTCAACGAGATGGGTCTCGACCTCGGCGGCGCCGGCCCGGCGCTGCGCACCTCGATGAGCTGCGTCGGTCACGCCCGCTGCGAGATGTCCCTCTACGACGAGGTCAAGGCGCATCGCTCGGTGATCAACGAGTTCCTCGACGAGATGCACCGTCCGTCGTTCCCCTACAAGTTCAAGTACAAGTTCTCGGGCTGCCCGAACGACTGCGTGAACGCCATCCATCGCGCCGACTTCGCCGTGATCGGCACCTGGCGCGACGACATGAAGGTGAACCAGGACGAGGTGAAGGCGTACGTGGAGAGCCACGGCCGCAAGTACACCATCGACCACGTCATCGCCATGTGCCCGACCCGGGCCCTGTCGCTCAACGACGACGACACGCTCGAAGTCGACAACCGCTCCTGCGTGCGCTGCATGCACTGCCTGAACGTCATGAACAAGGCGCTCGCGCCGGGTGACGATCGCGGCGCCACCATCCTGATCGGCGGCAAGCGCTCGCTCAAGGTCGGCGACCTCATGGGCACCATGGTGGTTCCGTTCTTCAAGCTGCAGACCGACGAGGATTACGAGGAGCTCGTCGAGTTCGCTCGTACGATCATGGAGTTCTTCGCCGAGAACGCGCTCGAGCACGAGCGTATCGGCGAGACCATCGACCGCATCGGTCTGCCGACCTTCCTGAAGGGCGTCGGCATCGAGCCGGATCCGAACATGGTCAAGCATCCGCGCACCTCGAGCTACGTGCGCACCGACGACTTCACCGACGAAGCCGACAAGTACTTCGAGCGCAAGGCGCGCGAAGAAGCGGCCGAGTGACGTCTCGCTGATGTTCGACCCGGCCGAAGATCGGCCGGGTCCCTTTCCCGCGCGTCCGTGGTGACGGTCGCGCTTCCGTCACGCACGTTTTTTTCCCTTGGGAGGGAGCGATATGACCGACGCCCAGACGGCCAAGAAGCCGCGGCTGCCCGACGAACACGGGGTGCCGGATCCGTTTCCGTTGATGCATCCGATTCTGAAGAAGAACTACGGCAACTGGGACTGGCACGACCGTCCCCGTCCGGGCGTCCTGCATCACGTCGCCAAGAACGGCGACGAAATCTGGACCGTTCGCGCCGGCACCCAGCGTCAGATGGACGTCGGCACGATCCGCAAACTCTGCGACATCGCCGACACCCAGGGCGAAGGCTACGTCCGCTTCACCACCCGCTCGAACATCGAGTACATGGTGAGCGACTTCGCCAAGGTCCCGGCGCTGATCTCGGCTCTGAACGCCGAGGGCTTTCCCGTGGGCGGCACCGGCAACTCGGTGTCGATGATCTCCCACACCCAGGGCTGGCTGCACTGCGACATCCCCGGCACCGACGCCTCGGGCGTCGTGAAGTCGCTGATGGACATGATGCATCACGAGTTCACTCACGAGGAGATGCCGAACCGCGTTCGCATCACCACCTCGTGCTGCCAGATCAACTGCGGCGGCCAGGGCGACATCGCCATCAACGTCCAGTACACCAAGCCGCCGAAGATCAACCACGACCTCGTCGCCAACGTCTGCGAGCGTCCGGCGGTCGTGGCGCGCTGCCCGGTGGCGGCGATCCGTCCGGCCCTCGTCGACGGCAAGCCGTCGCTCGAGGTCGACGAGAAGAAGTGCGTGTGCTGCGGCGCCTGCTATCCGCCGTGCCCGCCGATGCAGATCAACGGCGCGGACTCGACCCGCATCGCGATCTGGGTGGGTGGCAAGCATTCCAACGCCCGCTCCAAGCCGACCTTCCACAAGCTGGTCGTCGCCAACCTGCCGAACAACGCCCCGCGTTGGCCCGAGGTCGAAGAGGTCGTTCGCAAGATCCTCTACGCCTACAAGGACAACGCCAAGGACTTCGAGCGCATGGGCGAGTGGATCGACCGCATCGGTTGGCCGCGCTTCTTCGAGCTGACCGGCCTCGCCTTCACCAAGCATCACATCGATACCTGGGTCGGCGCGCGCCACAACATGAACATGTCGGCTCACGTCCGCTTCTGATGTCGACCGACCGGAGGCGTTGAGGGACGTCTCCGGTCGCCTCGAACCAAAAGAAGAATTCAGTATTCGGGGGAGGAAGTCCCGTGAAGATCGGAGTGGTGGTCAACGAAGGCCCCTATACGCACCAGGCGTCGGATACGGCCTACCAGTTCACCAAGGCTGCACTGGAGAAGGGACACGAGATCTATCGCGTCTTCTTCTATCATGACGGCGTCAACAACGCGACGCGTCTGACGGTTCCGCCGCAGGACGAGCGCAACGTGCAGCGCAACTGGTCGGAACTCAGCGAGAAGTACAATCTCGATCTGGTCGTCTGCATCGCCGCCGCGCAGCGTCGCGGCATTCTCGACGACAGCGAGGCGAAGCGCCACGGCAAGGGCGACGGCGCGGCCAATCTGGCCCCCGGCTTCCGCATCTCGGGTCTGGGTCAGCTGATCGAGTCGGGCATCCAGGCCGACCGTCTCGTGGTCTTCGGCGACTGAGGGGGAACGAAGATGTCCGACACCAAGCGTTTCCTCTACGTCAACCGCAAGGCGCCGCACGGCACCATCTATGCGCTCGAGTCCCTCGAAGTGGTGCTGATCGGCGCCGCCTTCGAACAGGACGTCAGCCTCGCCTTCCTCGACGACGGTGTGTTCCAGCTCATCAAGAAGCAGACCACCACCGGCATCGGCGTGAAGAACTTCGCTCCCGTCTACCGGGCGCTCGGCGACTACGACGTCAAGAAGATCTTCGTCGAGCGCGAGAGCCTCGAGGAGCGTGGTCTTTCCGAAGACGACCTGATGGAGATCACCCACGAGGACGACGACGAAGAGGACGTGTCCTCCGTCGAGATCGTCGACCGTGCCCGCATGGCCGAGATCATGGCCGCGCAGGACGTGATCCTGAGCTTCTGAGAAGGGTGAGACACATGTCGACGCTCCACACCGTGAACAAGTCGCCCTTCGAACGCGGCAGTCTGGCTTCGGCCCTGGCCCATGCGCTGCCGGGTGACGCCGTTCTTCTCATCGAAGACGCCGTGGTCGGCGCGCGGGCTTCCGCGGTCAAGACCGCGGACCTGATCAAGGCGGCGATGCCCGCCTGCAAGCTCTACGTCCTCGGACCGGATCTCACGGCCCGTGGAATTCCCTCGACCGACGTGGTCGATGGGATCAACATCGTCGATTACCCCGGGTTCGTCGACCTGGTGGCCGATCACGACAAGACCCAGGCGTGGCTCTGAACTCGAGTCGCCCCTCAATCGAATCACCCTGTGGAGGAAATCATGGGTTATCAGTGGAACGGACAGGACATCGCCGCTGACGAGGAAGGCTACCTCGTCGATCTTTCCCAGTGGAATCCGGAACTCGCTCTCCTCATCGCCGAGGACGAGAAGGTCAACATGACCGACGAGCACTGGGAAGTGGTGAACTTCCTGCGCGAATATTACGACGAGTACCAGATCGCTCCGGCCATCCGCGTGCTCACCAAGGCGCTGAAGAAGAAGCTCGGCGAAGAGAAGTCGACCAACAAGTATCTGTACGACCTCTTCCCCTACGGCCCGGCGAAGCAGGCGTGCAAGATCGCCGGTCTGCCGAAGCCGACCGGCTGCGTCTGACGCACATCCTCCGGACGGCGCCGTGAGACGGGGCCGTCCGGACACCGACAACGAGACCTCGAAGGTCCTATTTGCGGATGGCAGGGGAGACGCCCGTGCTGACGACGATCTACGCTTGTCTTTTCTACGTTGCGACCGTGGTGCTGGTGGTGGGCTTCGCCAACCGCATCCGGCAGTTCGCGACGACGCCGGCCCCGCTCAAGATCCCGACGATGCCGGCCCCGACGACGAAGACCGGCGTGGCCTTCCGTCTGTTCCGTGAAGTGGCGTTCTTCGAGAGCCTTTTCAAGGCCAACAAGTGGATCTGGGTGTTCGGCTGGGTCTTCCACATGGCGCTCGCCGTCGTGTTGATCCGCCACCTGCGCTACTTCGTGCAGCCCGTTCCCGAGGTCCTGGCTCTCGTCCAGCCGTTCGGCGTGCTCGCCTCCTTCGCCATGGTGGCCGGTCTCGCCGGCCTGTGGGGGCGCCGCTTCGTGGTCGAACGCATCCGCTACATCTCGCGGCCCTCGGACCATCTCATGCTCGCCCTGCTGATGGGCATCGGCCTCTCCGGCATGATGATGAAGTTCGTCGCCCACACCGACATCGTCGCCGTCAAGGCCTTCTTCCTCGGCCTGATGCGCTTCCAGATCCAGCCGATCCCGGCGGATCCGATCCTGCTCGTCCACCTCACCCTGGTGGCGGTGCTGATGATCGTCTTCCCCTTCTCCAAGCTGGTCCACTCCGCCGGCGTGTTCTTCTCGCCCAGCCGCAATCAGGTCGACAACTCCCGTGAGGTCCGTCACCTGGCGCCGTGGGCGGCGAAGCTCGAAGCCGACAGGGCGAGGTGAACGCGATGTACATCAAGAACGACCCGTCCGAAGCGACGCAGATCGATCCGTTGGAGATGCCGGCGCTGTGCCCCGGCGCCATGGAGGGATCGAACCCCTGGGTGGCGTCGCCCGACCATCAGGCGTCCTGCGGCTTCCCCGGGGAGCTGGTCGACAACTGGCAGGAGAAGGCCATCGAGAAGATGGGCGAGCTCCTGACCAAGTACCGCTCGCTCAAGGTCTATCTCGACAGCTGCGTGAAGTGTGGCGCCTGCACCGACAAGTGCCACTACTTCCTCGGCACCGGCGATCCGAAGAACATGCCGGTCGCCCGTCAGGACCTGCTGCGCAAGGTCTATCGTCGTCACTTCACCCTGGCGGGCAAGTGGTTCCCCAAGCTGGTCGGCGCGGAGGACCTCACCAAGGAGGTGTTGGACGACTGGTACTCCTACTTCCACCAGTGCTCGCAGTGCCGTCGCTGCTCGGTGTTCTGCCCCTACGGCATCGACACTGCCGAGATCTCGATGGCCGGTCGTGAGATCCTCGACCACATCGGTAAGGGTCAGAAGTACTGCAACGAGATCATCGGCAAGGTCCACACCATCGGCAACAACCTCGGCCTCAACAAGAACGCGCTGCGTTCGACGCTCGAGGGGCTCGAGGAGGACATCGAAGACGACATCGGGGTGCCGGTGAAGCTGCCGCTCGACAAGAAGGGCGCCGACATTCTGCTCGTCACCCCGTCGGCCGACTTCTTCGCCGAACCGCACGTCGACGGCCTGATCGGTTACGCCAAGGTGTTCCACGCCGCCGGCGCCAACTGGACGATCTCGTCCTACGCTTCGGAAGCCGCGAATTTCGGCATGTTCATCGGCTCCTACGAGAACATGCGCGAAATCTCGCTGCGCATCCGTCAGGCGGCGCTCGACCTCGGCGTCAAGCGTATCGTCTTCGGCGAGTGCGGCCACGCCTGGCGTGTCGCCTACTCGTTCCTCAACACGCTGGCCGGTCCGTTCGACTTCCTCGATCCGCGCTATCCGGTGCCGCAGCACATCTGCGAGTACACCTGGGACCTGATCCAGGAAGGCAAGCTGAACTTCGACAAGTCGAAGAACGACCACATCAAGCTGACGTTCCACGACAGCTGCAACGTCGCTCGCGCCACGCGCATGGGTGACAAGCCGGGTGGTCAGTTCGAGATCCCGCGGGCGATCCTGCGGACGGTCTGCAACTACTACTACGACATGCCGGAAGACACGATCAAAGAAGCGACGTTCTGCTGCGGTGGCGGCGGCGGCCTCTTGACCGACGAACTGATGGACCTGCGCAAGAAGGGCTCCAGCCCGCGCATGAAGGCGCTGCAGACGGTCAACCAGGAGCACGGTGTCACCCACATGGCGGCGATCTGCGCCATCTGCAAGACGCAGTTCGCCAAGGTCATGCCCAATTTCGGGTTCGAGCGCGACTCGATCCTGAGCGTCCACCAACTGGTTTCCAACGCCATCATTCTCGAAGCGCCGCAAGACGACGAATGAGACCGGTGAATATGAACACCGGCGCGGCCGGGGGAGGAAAGACATGAACGAGAACGCCAACCCGAAGAAGCTGACCTTCCGCCGCTACAAGAACGGCGACAGCATGTGGAAGTGGGACGATCTTCAGGAGAAGATCTTCCAGGCCGACAAGTCGCACAAGTGCCCGACCTATATCCATCGCGCGCCGCCGTGCCAGGCGGGCTGCCCGTCGGGTCACGACATCCGCGGCTGGCTCGCCATCGCCCGCGGCATGGACAAGCCGCCGGTCGCCGGTCAGGCTTGGCAGGAGTACGCCTTCAATCGCATGGTCGAGGCCAACCCGTTCCCGTCGGTGATGGGGCGCGTCTGCCCGGCGCCGTGTGAAGACGGCTGCAACCGCAACGAAGTCGACGAGTTCGTCGGCATCAACGCTGTCGAGCAGTATGTCGGCGACTGGGCGATCGACAACGGCCTCAAGCTGACGGGTCCGGCGCAAGAGAGCGGCAAGTCGGTCGCCGTCGTCGGCGGCGGCCCGGCCGGCCTCGCCGCGGCGATGTTCCTGCGCCGCTCCGGCCATGCGGTCACGATCTTCGAGGCGCACGACCGTCTCGGCGGCATGATGCGCTTCGGCATCCCCGGCTACCGCACGCCGCGTGATCGTCTCGATGCCGAGATCAACCGCATCCTCGACACCGGCGTCGAAGCCAAGCTCAACTGCCGCGTCGGCACCGACGTGACCATCGACGAGCTCGAGGCCAAGTACGATGCCATCTTCTGGGCGCTCGGCGCGCAGAAGGGCCGTCCGCTGCCGGTTCCCGGCTGGGACGTCGAGGGCTGCATCACCGGCGTCGAGTTCCTCGACGCCTTCAACCAGGGCTGGGTGTTCTCGACCGCGCCGCGCGTCATCGTCGTCGGCGGTGGCGACACCTCGATCGACGTCGCCTCGGTCGCCCGTCGTCTCGGCCACATCTCGGCCGAGGCCCACAAGGATCGCTCCGGCTCGGAGAACCTCGGCTTCGCCGCCCACGACGTCGCCGGCACCATGGCTCGCGGCGGCGTCCAGGCGACGCTGACCTCGCTCTTCCCGATGTCGCAGATGACCGCCGCCGAGCGTGAGCGCGAAGATGCGCTGCGCGAAGGTGTCGACATCCGTGACGGCGTCATGCCGCTCGAGGTTCTCTCCGAGAACGGCAAGGTCACCGGCCTGCGCATGTGCCAGTGCACCATGAAGGGCATGGTTCCGATGCCGACCGAGGGCACCGAGTTCGTGCTCGAGTGCGACATGATCGTCTCGGCGATCGGCCAGATGGGCGACCTCGCCGAAGGCCTCGAGAGCCTCGACAACGGCCGCGGCTTCATCGGCGTCGACGGCGTCTACAAGGTCAAGGGCAAGGACAAGCACTTCGCCGGTGGCGACGTCCTGCGTCCGCACCTGCTCACCACCGCGATCGGCCACGGCCGCATCGCCTCGCAGGTGATCGACGAGTTCCTCGCCGGCGAGTCCCTGGAGAAGCGTCCGAAGGTCGACGTCAACCAGTTCCGTCTGCTCGAGGAACTCGCGCAGCGCGGCCTGGAGCCGGATCCCTACGATCACCTGCAGGCGCGTGGCACCTCGAGCGCCAAATACGCGGTCCACAACTACGACGACCGCGCCGGCAGCCACGTCATCCCGCACGACGATCTCTTCAAGGGTCACTTCCAGTACGACGCGCGTGAGCATCGCCAGGAGATCCACATCGACGCGGCCAACGTCATCGGCAACTTCGACGAGCGCATCACCGGCCTCACCGAAGAGCAGGCGCGTCACGAGGGCAAGCGTTGCATGAGCTGCGGCATGTGCTTCGAGTGCGACAACTGCGTGGTGTTCTGCCCGCAGACCGCCGTCGAGCGCGTGCCGAAGAAGGAGCGCGCCCTCGGCCGCTACGTGACCACCGACTACGCCAAGTGCATCGGTTGCCACATCTGCAAGGACGTCTGCCCGACCGGTTACATCCAGATGGGCCTCGGGGAGTGAGGTGATGAGCGAGAGATCGTCCCTCGAGCGGCTGATCCTCGTCGTGAGCGTGCTGGTGATGACGGTTCTGGCCGGCATCATCGGCGCCCACGCCGGCGAAGTGCCGCTGCCGTCGGTGCCGAAGGCGACCGGCGGATCCTGCGTGGCGCCTCCGGACGTCATGCGCCGCAACCACATGTCGATGCTCAAGCACGGGCGTGATCTGTCGGTTCGCCAGGGTGAACGCGTGGAGGGTGGCCGTCTCACCGGTTGCATCAACTGCCACGCGGTCTCCGATGGCAAGGGCGGTCAGGTGACGGTCTCCTCGCCGCAGCACTTCTGCCGCGCCTGCCACGACTACGCGGCGGTGAAGATCGACTGCTTCGAATGCCACGCGTCGCGGCCGGAACAGGCTCCGAAGGCTTCGGATGCCTCGCCCGACACGCCGAGTTCGGCGCTCGCGGCGCTCGCCGACTACGCCAAGGAGGTCGCCCGATGACCGATCGTTCGCAATCGTGCGGCGGATCCTGCGGCTGCAAGCCGGAGGCCGAAACCGTCGACGAGAGCCGTCGCGGCTTCCTCGCCGGAGCGGCGATGGCCGGCGCCAGCGTCATCGCGCCGGGCGTCACTCTGTTCGCCTACGGGACCGGTGAGGCCCAGGCGGCCGGCGCCGACCCGAAGAAGCGTTGGGGCATGCTGATCGACGTCTCCAAGTGCGTCGACGGCTGCACCGGCTGCGTCACCGCCTGTTCGGAAGAGAACGGCTGGAAGACGACCGGCCATCCGGCCACCGATCCGCAGTGGATCCGCAAGGTGACGCTTCGTGATCCGAAGACCGGCACCACCAAGTCGGCTCCGATCATGTGCCAGCACTGCGCCGAGCCGCCGTGCGCCGACGTGTGCCCGACCGGCGCGTCGTTCAAGCGCGCCGACGGCATCGTGCTGGTCGACCGCCATCGCTGCATCGGCTGCCGCTACTGCATGATGGCCTGCCCCTACAAGGCGCGCTCCTTCGTGCACGAAGCGCTCGAGGACCAGAAGCCCCACGCGCCGCGTGGCATGGGCACGGTCGAGGGCTGCACCCTGTGCGTCCATCGCGTCGATAAGGGGCAAGCTCCGGCATGCGTCGAAGCCTGCGCCAAGTCGGGCGGGGCCATCATGTTCGGGGACATCGCCGATCCCAATTCGGAGATCTCGAAGGTGATCGCCACCTACGCGACGATGCAGATCCGCGGCGACCTCGGCGTCGACCCGGGCGTGCGCTACCGGAACCTGTGAGGACCGACCCATGGCGAACATCGTCTATACCGAATGCCGGGGCGGTCAGCGGTTCTGGATGCTCTTCACGGGCCTCCTCGTCCTGGTCGCGATCGGCGCTCTGTCGGCGCTCTACATGGAGCACAACGGTCACATCGTGACCGGCATGTCGAACGAGATCGTCTGGGGCATGCCGCACGTCTTCGCGGTGTTCCTGATCGTCATCGCCTCGGGCGTGCTCAACATCGCCTCGCTCGGCTCCGTCTTCGGCGAGATGCACTACAAGCCCAAGGCGCGTCTGTCGGGCGTGTTGGCGATCACCTTCCTGGTCGGCGGCCTCGCCATCCTGGTGCTCGACCTCGGGCGGCCGGACCGCCTGACCGTGGCGATGACCAACTACAATTTCCGCTCGATCTTCGCCTGGAACGTCATTCTCTACTCCGGCTTCATCGGCGTCGTGCTGGCCTATCTGGTGGTGCAGATGACGCGGCGCTGGGCGAGGTTCACCCCGCACGTCGGCCTCGCCGCCTTCCTGTGGCGTCTGACGCTGACCACCGGCACGGGCTCGATCTTCGGCTTCCTGATGGCGCGCTCGCCCTACGGGTCGGCGGTGCTGGCGCCGCTGTTCATCGCCATGTCGCTCGCCTACGGCCTCGCCGTCTTCATCCTGATCCGTCTGGCGCTGGAGAGCTCGGCCAGCCGTGGTCTGGGTGAGGAACTGCTGCAGCGGCTGATGCGGCTGCTGGTGATCTTCGTCGGCTCGGTGCTGTACTTCTCGGGCGTGTTCCACTTCACCTCGATCTATACCGCCTGGCGGGTCGACTGGGAGGCCTACCTGCTGCTCGACGGCGGCCTCTACACGCTGCTGTTCTGGGGGCTCTACGTCGTCCTCGGAACGCTGGTGCCGATGGTGATGCTCTACGGACGCTCCGGGATCTCCCGCACCCGTGAGATCGTCTCCTCGGTGTTGGTGCTGGTCGGCGGTTTCGCCCACATCTACGTCATCATCGTCGGAGGTCAGGCCTACCCGCTGAAGCTCTTCCCCGGCTACGAGGTGACGAGCTCGTTCAACGACGGCATCGTCGCCCGCTACGTCCCGACCCTGCCGGAGATCGGTCTCGGCGTCGGCGGTGCGGCCCTGGCGCTGGTGCTGGCGATGATGGCGATGCGGCTGTTCCGCCTGCTGCCCAAGGGCGAAGGGGAGAGCTATGCCGACGCGGCCTGAGATCCGGACCTCGGGGAACGTCACGACGCGCGGGTTCGACCCGCGCGTCGATGCCGCTCGCCCGCGGGTGCTGATCTCGGCGGCCCACAAGTCGTCCGGCAAGACCACCTTCACCACCGGCCTCGCGGCGGCGCTGACGGCACGCGGCCTCGTCGTCCAGACCTACAAGAAGGGTCCGGACTACATCGATCCGCTGTGGCACGCCCGGGCGACCCGGCGGCCCTGCTACAATCTCGACTTCAACACCCAGGATCCGGCCGAGATCGAGGCGACCATCGCGGCGCATGCCGCCGGTGTCGACTTCGAACTGATCGAGGGCAACAAGGGTCTGCACGACGGCGTCGACCTGGAGGGCCGCGACAGTACCGCGGCGTTGGCCAAGCTGGTCGGCGCGCCGGTGGTCCTGGTTCTCGACGCCTTCGGCATGACCCGCGGCATCGCGCCTCTGGTCATGGGCTATCAGGTCTTCGACCGCGACGTCGACATCCGCGGCGTCGTCCTCAACCGGGTGGCCACCGCGCGCCAGGAGGAGAAGCTCCGGCAGGCGCTCGAGCGCTACACCGACCTGAAGGTGCTCGGCTGTATCGGCCGCTCGGCCGACCTGACGGTGGCGGAGCGCCATCTCGGCCTGACCACGCCGCAGGAGACCGACAACGTCGAACGGGTCGTCGCCCATCTCGCCGAGACGGTCGCCGCGGACGTCGACGTCGACGCGGTGATCGAACTGGCGAGCCGGCCGGCGCACGGCCATCGCGCCCCGACGGCGCCTGTCGTCGTCACCACCACGCCGTCGCGCGACGTCGAGCCGGTGACCATCGGCGTCGTCCGCGACGAAGCCTTCTGCTTCTATTACCAGGACGACCTGGAAGCGCTGGAAGCGGCCGGCGCCCGGCTCGAGTTCTTCTCGGCCCTGACGACGCCGCGGCTGCCGCGCATCGACGGCCTCTTCATCGGCGGCGGCTTCCCGGAGAGCCACATCGATCGGCTGGCGGCCAATGCCTCGCTGCGCCACGACATCGCTGCGGCGGCGGGTGAGGGCCTGCCGATCTACGCCGAGTGCGGCGGGCTGATGTATCTGTCGCGATCGATCGCCTGGAAGGGCGAGAAGGGCGACATGGTCGGTGTCGTGCCGGCGGACGCCGTGGTGCAGGAGCGGCCGCAGGGCCGCGGCCTCGTCGTCATGGAGGAGACCGTGGCGATGCCGTGGCCGACCCCGCGCGGCGCGACGAAGCCCGTCCGGGTCAAGGCGCACGAGTTCCACTATGCCCGGCTGGAGAATCTCGCGTCCGGTTGCCGCTTCGCCTACCGGGTGGTGCGCGGCGACGGCATCACCGGCACCGACGACGGCATCGTCGTCGGCAACGTCATGGCGAGTTTCACCCACCTGCGCGACACGTCGCGGGCGCGCTGGGCCGAGCGTTTCGTCGAATTCGTCAGGGCGCGGGCCGGCGACAGCCGGTCGCCGACGGCGTCGGCGGTCGAGCCGGCGGCCGCGGCGCGTTCGGGACGTGGGCGGTCGGTCGGTGCCGCGGCGGTGATGCGCGGGGCGGATCGATGACCGCCGCGGGGGCGCGTGACTGGGCTCGGCTCAGGGACGGGGAGGGCTATCTGCTCGATCCGGACGATTGGAGCGAGGACTTCGCGCGCATCGTGGCCGAAGAGGAAGAGATCGAGCTGGGGGAGGAACACTGGTCGGTCATCGCTTTCATGCGGGAGTGGCAGGCGCACCATCAGGTGTCGCCCGACGCGCGCTTCGTCATGAAGCATCTGAAGGCCGAGTTCGGCGCCTCGCGCAACCGGTTGTTCGAGCTCTTTCCCTACGGGTACGTACGACAGGCCTGCAAGATCGCCGGGATGAAGCGACCTCGGGCCTGGAGCACGGGATGAGGGGCACCCGCGCGGACGAAAAGGGAGCGAATGTCCGGCGCGGTTCGTGGTTTCGCGGTTTCGGGAACTTCGAATATCTGCATATGCTGAAGAGATAACGGTGTCTCTTCACTGCCCTGCGCAACCACTCGAGGGAGGTGGAGGCGGGAGCGGGAGGAGGACCTATAACCGGTCGAACGCTCGGGGGAGCGTAATCGGCCAATTCATGGAGGGTTCGATGGCTCACGTTGTAGTTCTCGGCGCCGGTCTCGGCGGCGTCGTCATGGCCTACGAGATGAAGGATCAGCTCCGTCCCGGCGACAAACTGACCGTCATCACCAAGGATCCGAAGTATCACTTCGTTCCGTCGAACCCGTGGATCCCGGTGCGCTGGCGTCAGCGGGAGGACATCCAGATCGATCTGGCGCCGACCTTCGCCAAGCGCGGCATCGACTTCAAGCCGGTGGCGGCCAAGAAGGTTCATCCGGAAGCCAACAAGGTCGAACTGGTCGACGGCAGCGAGGTCGCCTACGACTTCCTGATCATCGCCACCGGTCCCGAACTCGCCTTCGACGAGATCGAAGGTCTCGGCCCGAACGGCAACACCCAGTCGATCTGCCACATCGACCACGCCGAACAGGCGGCGGCGGCTTTCGACGAGTTCTGCAAGGATCCGAAGCCGATCATCATCGGCGCGGTGCAGGGCGCGTCGTGCTTCGGTCCGGCCTACGAGTTCACCTTCATCATCGACACCGAACTGCGCCGTCGCAAGATCCGCGACAAGGTACCGATGACCTTCGTCACCGCCGAGCCCTACATCGGCCACCTCGGCCTCGACGGCGTCGGCGACACCAAGGGCCTGCTCGAGAGCGAGATGCGTGAGCATCACATCAAGTGGCTGACCTCGAGCCGGGTGAAGAAGGTCGAGCCGGGCAAGATGTTCGTCGAGGAAGTCGCCGAGGACGGCTCGGTCCGGGCGACCCACGAGCTTCCGTTCGGCTTCTCGATGATGCTGCCGCCGTTCCGCGGCATCGAGGCGGTTCGCGGCGTCGAGGGCCTCGTCAACCCCCGCGGCTTCATCCTGGTCGACAAGCACCAGTGCAACCCGAAGTACCGCAACGTCTTCTCGGTCGGCGTCTGCGTCGCCATCCCGCCGATGGGACCGACGCCGGTTCCCTGCGGCGTGCCGAAGACGGGCTTCATGATCGAGTCGATGGTGACCGCCACGGCGCTCAACATCGGTCAGATCCTGCGGGGTGGGGAATCCAGCCACGAGGCGACCTGGAACGCCGTGTGTCTGGCGGACTTCGGCGACAGTGGCGTCGCCTTCGTCGCCCAGCCGCAGATCCCGCCGCGCAACGTCAACTGGTCCTCGTCGGGCAAGTGGGTGCATGCGGCGAAGATCGGCTTCGAGAAGTACTTCATCCGCAAGATGCGTCGCGGTGAGAGCGAGCCCTTCTACGAGAAGGCGATGCTCGACTTCCTCGGCATCGGCAAGCTGAAGAAGACCACCTGATGTGATCCCTCGGCGCCGTGGGGCCACCGGCGCCGAGCCGCCATTCCCAGCCGTTTCGCCCGGCCTGCGATGCTTCGATGCGTCGCGGGAAGGAACCCGTCGTCGAAGGAGACTTCGTTTTGGCCGTCGCATCGCGCCTGAGTTCGTTCATGCCGGATCTGATGCCGTTCCGCAGCTGGCTGCCGCTGCTGAACGGGAAGACCATCTCGTCCGACCTCATGGCCGGTCTGACCGGCGCGGTCGTCGTGCTGCCGCAGGGTGTGGCCTTCGCCACCATCGCCGGCATGCCGCCGGAATACGGCCTCTACGCGGGTATCGTCCCGGCGATCGTCGCGGCGCTGTTCGGCTCGTCCTGGCATCTGGTCTCGGGCCCGACGACGGCCGCTTCGCTGGTGCTGTTCTCCTCGCTCTCGGCGCTCGCCGAACCGGGCAGCGCCCATTACGTCAAGCTGGCGCTGACGGTCGCCATCATGGTCGGTCTGCTGGAGATCACCATGGCGCTGTTCAAGCTCGGCACCATCGTCAACTTCATCTCGCATTCGGTGGTGATCGGCTTCACCGCCGGCGCCGGCGTGCTCATCGCCATCAATCAGGTGAAGAACTTCACCGGATTGGCGATCCCGCGCGGCAGTCACCCGCACGAAGTGGTGATGTACCTCTTCGAGCATTTCGGCTCGATCTCGTGGCCGACCTTCGCCATCGGACTGGCGACGTTGGCCACCGGTATCGTGGTGCGCAATCACCTGCCGCGCGTGCCCTACATGATCGTGGCGATCCTGGTGGGTTCGCTCGTCGGCGTCGTGCTGAAGGCGACTGCCGGGGCGCAGTTCGCCACCGTCGGCGCCCTCCCGGCGAGCCTGCCGCCGCTGTCGGCGCCGAGCTTCGAGCCGGAAGTGTGGCGCCAGTTGGCGCCGACGGCCGTCGCCATGACCATGTTCGCCCTGACCGAGGCGCTGTCGATCGCCCGCGCGCTCGCGGTCCGATCCGGACAGCACATCGACGCCAACCAGGAGTTCTTCGGCCAGGGCCTGTCCAACATCGCCGGGTCGTTCTTCTCCGGCTACGTGGCGACCGGCTCGTTCAACCGCTCCGGCCTCAACTACGACGCCGGCGCCAAGACGCCGCTCGCCGCGATCGTCGCCGGCGCGCTGTTGATGGTACTGGTCTTCGTGCTGGCTCCCTATGCGGTCTACATGCCGCTCGCCGCGATGGCCGGCGTGCTGTTCCTGGTCGCCTGGGGTCTGGTCGATTGGCACCACATCGCCCAGATCGTGAAGACCTCGAAGTCGGAGACGGCGGTGATGACCGTGGTCTTCGTCTCGGCGCTGGTGCTCGAGCTCGAGTTCGCGATCTTCCTCGGCGTCATGCTTTCGCTGCTGCTCTATCTGAACCGCACCTCCAACCCGCGCATCCTGCCGCGCGTGCCCGATCCGATGAGCGCCGGCCGCAAGTTCACCACCGCCGGCGGCAATCTGGTGGAGTGCCGCCAGCTCCGCATCATCCGCATCGACGGGTCGCTGTTCTTCGGCGCGGTCAATTCCTTCCAGGAGACGCTGCGCAACTACGAGAAGGAGATCCCCGACGTTCGCTTCCTGGCGATCGTCATGTCGGGCGTGAACTTCGTCGATCTCGCCGGCGCCGAGGCGCTGGTGCAGATGGCCAAGCGATGGCGGGCCCACGGTGGCGGTCTCTATCTCATCCGGCCGAAGGATCGGGTGCTCGAGATCCTGGAGAAGGGCGGCTACATCGACGAGATCGGGCGGGAGAACATCTTCCACTCGAAGACCGAGGCGCTGAGGACGCTCTACCGCTACTTCGACTACAACGAATGCAAGACCTGCGGCCGTCGCGTCTTCGTCGAATGCGCGCGGATGGGCAAGCAGGAGCCGACGGAAGCCGACTTCGACGACGAACCGGCGCCGAAGGCGGTCGCCGGTCCGGCGGCGGTATGAGACGACGCGCGACCCGGACCGGGTCGTGAAGGGAAATACGGCCCGCTCGGCGGGCAGCGATGAGGAAACGACGACAAAATGGCCAGGGATCCGGCGATCGACACCTCACCGGTCGTGAACGACGAGGTGAAGTACACGACCTGCTACATGTGCGCCTGCCGATGCGGCATCAAGGTGCACCTGAAGGACGGGCTCGTCCGCTACATCGAGGGCAACCGCAACCATCCCGTCAACAAGGGTGTGATCTGCGGTAAGGGCTCCTCGGGCATCATGCAGCACTACTCGCCGGCGCGGCTCAGGAAGCCGCTGAAGCGCGTGGGGCCGCGTGGTGAGAACGCCTTCGTCGAGATCGAGTGGGACGAGGCGCTCTCCATCGCCACCGGGTGGCTGAAGAACATCCGCGACACCGATCCGAAGAAGCTCGCCTTCTTCACCGGCCGCGATCAGTCGCAGTCGTTGACCGGCTGGTGGGCGACGCAGTTCGGCACGCCGAACTTCGCGGCGCACGGCGGCTTCTGTTCGGTCAACATGGCGGCGGCCGGCCTCTACACCATCGGCGGCTCGTTCTGGGAGTTCGGCGAACCCGATTGGGATCGCTCGAAGTACCTGATGCTCTTCGGCGTCGCCGAGGACCACGACTCGAACCCGATCAAGACCGGCCTCGGCAAGATGAAGGGTCGCGGCGCCAAGGTCGTGTCGGTCAACCCGATCCGCACCGGTTATTCGGCGGTCGCCGACGAGTGGCTGGGCATCCGCCCGGGCACCGACGGCCTGTTCGTCATGGCGCTCATCCACGAGCTGCTGCATGCCGACAAGGTCGATCTCGACTATCTCGTGCGCTACACCAACGCCCCCTGGCTGGTCGTCCAGAACCCGGGCGGCGCCGATCACGGCCTCTTCGCCCGCGACGCCTCCGGCGCTCCGCTCGCCTGGGACGTGAAGAAGGGTGAAGCGGTCGACGCCCGTCTGCCGGAGATCGCGCCCGCCGTCGTCGGCGAGTTCACGCTCCCCGACGGACGCAAGGCGGTGCCGTCGTTCCAGATCCTCGCCGATCGCTA
Source organism: uncultured Alphaproteobacteria bacterium (assembly GCA_937892955.1). Lineage (GTDB taxonomy): Bacteria > Pseudomonadota > Alphaproteobacteria > Rhizobiales > Ancalomicrobiaceae > CALBKH01. The sequence continues at coordinate 13,498 of CALBKH010000026.1, read as the reverse complement.
CATGGCCGGCGACTACGCCCCCGATGCCGTCGCCGAGCGCTGCGGCATCCCGGCCGACACCATCCGCCGCATCGCCCGCGAGCTCGCCGAGGTGGCCTTCGAGCAGGAGATCACCCTCGACGTCGAATGGACCGACTGGGCCGGGCGCAAGCACGACAAGATCACCGGTCGTCCGGTGGCGATGCACGCCATGCGCGGCATCTCGGCCCACTCCAACGGCTTCCACACCTGCCGGGCGATCCACGTCCTGCAGGTGCTGCTCGGCTCGGTCGAAGTGCCCGGCGGCTTCCGCTTCAAGCCGCCGTTCCCCAAGCCGATCCCGCCGGGCATCAAGCCGGCCGGTAAGACCTACGCTCCGAACACCCCGCTCACCGGTGCCCCGCTCGGCTTTCCGACCGGGCCGGAGGATCTGGTGCTCGAAGCGGACGGCACGCCGGTTCGCATCGACAAGGCCTATTCGTGGGAGGCGCCGCTCTCCTCGCACGGCCTGATGCACATGGTCATCACCAATGCGCACAACGCCGACCCCTATCCGGTCGACGTGCTGTTCATGTACATGGCCAACATGAGCTGGAACTCGACCATGAACACCAAGGGTGTCATGGAGATGCTCACGGCCAAGGACGAGAAGACCGGCGAGTACAAGATCCCCAAGATCATCTACTCGGACGCCTACCAGTCGGAGATGGTGGCCTATGCCGACCTGATCCTGCCGGACACCACCTACCTCGAGCGTTGGGACTGCATCTCGCTGCTCGACCGGCCGATCTGCGAAGCCGACGGCCCGGCCGACGCCATCCGCCAGCCGGTGGTCGAGCCCGATCGCGACGTCCGCTCGTTCCAGTCGGTGATGCTCGACCTCGGCGCTCGCCTCGGTCTGCCGGGCATGACCAACGCCGACGGCACGCCGAAGTATCCCGGCGGCTACGCCGACTACATCGTCAACCACGAGCGCACTCCGGGCATCGGCCCGCTCGCCGGCTGGCGCGGTGAGAACGGCGACCAGCACGGCCGCGGTGGCGTCAACAAGAACCAGCTCCAGGCCTACATCGACCATCAGGCCTTCTGGCATCACGAGCTGGCGCCGAACCAGAAGTTCTACAAGTTCGCCAACAAGGACTACCTCGACTTCGCCGTGCAGATGGGCTTCGTCGGCCATGCCGATCAGATCGTCATCCAGCTCTATTCGGAGACGATGCAGAAGTTCAAACTGGCGGCGCAGGGCCACGGCGCGGTGCAGCCGCCGGATCACCTGAGGGCGCGCGTCGAAGCGAGCTTCGATCCGCTTCCCGTGTGGTACGTGCCGTTCGAAGAGTCGATGGTCGACACGAAGACCTACCCGGTCCACGCGCTGACCCAGCGCCCGATGATCATGTACCACTCCTGGGGCTCGCAGAACGCCTGGCTCAGGCAGATCCTCGGCCGCAACAAGCTCTACGTCTCCACCTCCAAGGCGCGTGAGCTCGGCGTGGTCGACGACGACTGGGTCAAGGTCACCAGCCACAACGGCGAGATCAAGGTCCAGGTGAAGACCATGGAAGGCCTCAACCACGACACGGTGTGGACGTGGAACGCCATCGGCAAGCGCTCGGGAGCGTGGAACCTCGACGCCGATGTGCCCGAGGCGAAGAAGGGCTTCCTGCTCAACCACCTGATCTCGGAGCTGCTGCCGCGCGACGCCCAGGGCAAGCGCATCACCAACTCCGACCCGATCACCGGTCAGGCGGCGTGGTTCGACCTGCGCGTCCGCATCGAGAAGTGCGCGCCCGGGGCGGAAGTCACCGAGCCGCAGTTCCCGACCATTCCGCGTCTCGTCGGCCTCGAGCCGGCGCCCACCGTCAACGACTACGGCGCATCCTTCCACGCGAAGGCGCGCGACGAGAGGAGCCCGGCATGACCTCCCTGCCGTCGCACCCCCCGGCGAAGCGCCTCGGCCTCGCCATCGACCTCGACACCTGTGTCGGCTGCCACGCCTGTGCCACCAACTGCAAGGAGTGGAACACCGGCGCGATCTCGGCCCCGCTGACCGACGTCAACGCCTATCAGGCGGAACAGCGCGGTGTCTGGTTCAACCGCGTCTACACCTATGAAGTGGGCGGGGAGGGGCCGGACGCCCGCACCGTCCACTTCCCCAAGAACTGCCTGCACTGCGAGACGCCGGCCTGCGTCACGGTGTGCCCGACCGGCGCCTCCTACAAGCGCTCGGAAGACGGCATCGTGCTGGTCGACCACGACAAGTGCATCGGCTGCAAGCTGTGCTCCTGGGCCTGCTCCTACGGCAATCGCGAGTACGACGAGCACGTCGGCGTGATGAAGAAGTGCACGCTCTGCGTCGACAAGATCTACAACAAGAATCTCCCCGAAGAGGACCGCGTCCCGGCCTGCGTCGCGGCGTGTCCGTCCAAGGCGCGCCACTTCGGTGATTTCAACGACCCGAACTCCACCGTTTCGAAGCTGACGCGCGAGCGCGGCGGCTACGATCTGGCGCCGGAGACGGGTTATCAGCCGACCAGCAAGTACCTGCCGCCGCGTGTGGGCAAGCGCGGCCCCGCCGCGCCGGCCGCGGCGCCCGCCCCGGCGCTCGCCGGAGCCGGCAGGTTCCTGAAGTGGGTCGACCGTGTGCTGACGCGTTGAGGGAAGACGAGACATGCATCCCGCTTATTCGGTCATCTTCTTCACCACCGCGTCGGGCGCCGGCTACGGCCTGCTGATCCTCGCGGCGATCTTCGCGGTCTCCGGCCTGATGCCGGCGGCCACCTGGCTCGGTTTCGTCACCACGGGCCTGGCCCTCGGCCTCATCGCCGGCGGCCTCCTGTCGTCGACCTTCCACCTCGGCCATCCCGAACGCGCCTGGCGGGCGCTCAGCCAGTGGCGTTCGTCCTGGCTGTCGCGGGAGGGCGTGCTGGCGATCCTGACCTTCGTGCCGGCCGGCCTCTTCGCCATCGGCTGGGTGTTCCTCGGCACCACCACCGGCTTCTTCGGCTGGATGGGGGCGCTCGCCGCGGTCCTGGCCGTGGCGACGGTGATCTCGACCTCGATGATCTATGCGAGCCTGATCACCATCCGCCAGTGGAACAACGGCATCGTCCCGGTCGCCTACATGGTGCTCGGCCTGATGTCGGGCGCTCTGCTGCTCGAGGCGGTGACCCGGCTCTTCGGCGTCCACGGCCCCCACGTCGACGTGTTGGCGATCGTGCTCCTCGCCGCCGGCTGGGTGGTGAAGCTCGCCTACTGGCATTCGGTCGACACCGGTCGGTCGAAGACGACTCTCGCCTCGGCGACCGGTCTCGGCCGCTTCGGCTCGGTGCGACTGCTCGAGCAGCCGCACACGGAAGAGAACTTCCTCATGCAGGAGATGGGCTACGTCGTCGCCCGCAAACATGCGCAGCGCCTGCGCGCCATCGCTCAGCTGACCCTGTTCGTCGTGCCGCTGGCGGCGACGATCGCGGCGCTGTTCGTGGCCTCGGGGCTGGCCATGGTGCTGGCGCTCGTCGCCGTCGCCTCGCTGGCGGTGGGGCTTCTCACCGAGCGTTGGCTGTTTTTCGCTGAAGCGAAGCACGACTGCATGGTCTACTACGGCCGCTGACGGGCCCGCCGGGGCAGGAGCCCTTAAGGCGGCGATCGGGGACCGCTCGCCGCCGCCCGTCACCCAGAGAACCGAACTACCCTGTCACAGACATCCGTGGAGGAATGAACATGGCCGACAAGACTCTCGACGCGAAGGGCCTCAACTGCCCGCTGCCGATCCTCAAGGCGAAGAAGATGCTCAAGGAAGTGCCGGCCGGCGGCACCCTCGAGATCCTGGCGACCGACCCGGGTTCCGTCGCCGACTTCGAAGCCTTCTGCCGCACCACCGGCAACACCATGATGGAAACCGGCTCCGACGCCGGCGTCTTCCGCTTCGTCATCAAGCACACCGCCTGATCACCCGGAGCCCGTTCCGATCCGGTCGAACGACCGGATCGAAGAGAACAGGTGCCACCAGGGATCGAGAGCGGGTTTCGAACCGACGCGATCGGTTCGCGAACCGCTCTCGGCGACCGGGACCGAGGGGCCGGCGGGACGACCGCCGGCCTTTCGTCGTTTCGCGGCGAGGGAGCACGCGGGAGGTCGGGCGTCGCGGTGGCGCGACCCCGCCGGCGTCGTGGGCCGGGCGGGCCGGGCACGCGAGGGCTGGGGCGTCACCGATCGGGCGAAGGCGCGTCGCCTCACCCCCTCGAGCTTCGGCGCGCGCGAGGGGCTTGAACCCGGCGCTGTTTCTCGTCATTGAAGGGCCTCCGGACGGGTGGCCGAGTGGTTTAAGGCAGCGGTCTTGAAAACCGCCGTGGGTGCGAGCCCACCGTGGGTTCGAATCCCACCCCGTCCGCCATTCTCTCCCTGCGATCCGGTGAACCATGGGTCCGCGCGGCGGACGGCCTCACGGTGATGTGGCGAGCCACGCTCGCCGACCTCCCCGCGCCGGCCATGGTCCGGCCGATCTCGTCTCCCCCGTACCCACCCCGACGCGCGCGGTCACATCGACACGGCACCGGCCGCCGCGTGATCCGTTGCTCTTCGCGCGAACGAGGGCTCCCGCGCGGTCCCCCGGCGGGGATACGCCGCATCGACGACTTCGTCGTGCAGCGGATCGATTGGAAGCTTCCTCGTAAAAATTACCGATCTACTCGAGTCGACCCGCCGCATCGGCGCGCATGCCGGCGAGGTGGAGACGTTTTCGACGATACAACTCCGCATCCCGCCCGAATGATTTTCGGACGTGCGCGATGGTGGACGGTTCGGTGAGTGTAGCGATGGACGATACATGGTGCATCCGCCATAAAACAACAAGCAACAAAATTGAATAGTACTAGAATAACTTGTTTCGACTTCATGTATGTGGTAATCGGTATTCGCTTTGTTGCACAAAGGTCACGCGAAGGGTGAAGCATTCATGGTCGATGCGTTCGGATTGATATTTCGTTTGGAGATACGTGAACTCGAATTATGGTCGTGTCGATGGGATTCATTCGTCGCCATTGTTTCTTCTGTCGATCGAGATGGGGGGTTCCTGATATGCGAGTTTCATCCGTTTCGCTGTCGACCGTGTTGGCGGTCGTGCTCGCCGGGCCGGTCTTCGCCGCGGACGTGGCGAAGCGGCCTCCGCCGGTCGCCGAACCGATCGCGGTGCCGGTATCGCTGTGGTCCGGCTTCTATGTCGGCGCCAATGCCGGTGTCGGGGGCGGGAAGGTCGACTATCCGGTGGGTATCGCCGCGGGGCCGTTGGCCGTCGCCGGCTCGGCCGGGATGAATGCCGCCGGCATGATCGCCGGCGTTCAGGCCGGCTACAACTGGGTTTTCCCGAACCGCATCCTGGCCGGCATCGAGGCGGATTTCGGCTGGTCGAATCTCGAGGACAAGCTGAGTGCCGGCGGCACCCTCACCAGCGGCGGCGTGCCGATCGGCAGCGCCGGTGCGGCGGTCGGCTCGCGGCTCGACTATCTCGGCACGGTGCGCGGCCGTCTCGGCTATATCGTCACCGATCCGTGGCTCGTCTATCTCACCGGCGGTTGGGCCTGGGGTAGCGTCAATTCGTTCTATTCGGCGGGCATCGTCGGCGGGCCGAGTGTGGCCGGTGACGTGTCGAAGAACATGTCGGGCTGGGCGGCCGGCATCGGCACCGAATATGCGATCACTCCGGACATCTCGTTCCGCGCCGAATATCTCCACGTCGATCTCGGCTCGGCCAATCTCGCGGCGCTCGCCGTCGGTCCCGTCGCCGCATCGGTTCGGGTCGCTCCGGCCTACGACTTCGTGCGGGCCGGTGTGAACTATCGCTTCGGCGGCACCGGATCGTCGACGGCGATGCAGCCCTCGGCCTTCACCGCACCGCGCAACTTCGATTGGACCGGCCTCCACATCGGCGTGAACGGCGGCTACGGCATGGGCACCCACGACTATCCGATCACCGCTACGCTCGGTGCCGTCGGAATTTCGGGCAAGGCGGCTGGCGATGCCTCCGGCTTCCTCGGCGGCGCGCAGATCGGCTACGACCTGCAACTGTCGAACCACATCGTCGTCGGCCTCGAAGCCGATTTCGACTGGGCCGACATCAAGGGACCGCTGAGCGCCGGCGGCTCCGCGTCGATCGGTGGCGTGCCGCTCGGCAGCGCCACGGCCTCGGTCGGGACGGCGCTCGACTACATCGGCACGGTGCGCGGTCGCATCGGCTACGCCGTCGGCGATCCGTGGCTCGTCTACGCCACCGGCGGTTGGGCCTACGGCGGGACGACGTCGTCGGCCGGAATCGACATCCCCGGCGTCTTCACCGGCGGTCTGTCGCGCAAGCGCGACCATTCCGGTTGGGTGGCGGGTCTCGGCACCGAGTTCGCCGTCACGCCGAACCTGACGCTGCGGGCCGAATACATGCACGTCGACTTCTCGTCCGAGACCTTGCTGGCGTTGACGCTCGGCGGGGCCGCGGCGCGGATCAAGGTCGACCCGTCCTACGACATCGTCCGGGTCGGCATGAACTACAAGTTCGACTTCGGCGGCTCGTCACCGGTCTTCGCCAAGTACTGAACGACGGTGCGCGAAAGGCCGTGACCGTGAAGAAGCCCCTGGCGACACCGCCGGGGGGCTTCTTCGCGTCGAACCGCCGGTGCGATCTCGCCGGCGCGGCGCCCGAAGCGGCGGTTCGGCACCGCGGATTTCGGATCGAACTCGGGGACGGCGGCGACGATCACCGTGACCGAGACGGATGGTCGCGGGGAGGGGCGGGGGCCGCCGAAGCCGCATCATGGACCGGGTGCCCTCGTTCGGCGCATCATCGGGCGTCGCAATCCGGTCGCGCCGCCATGACCTTCGAACAGATCCTGCTCTCCGGCCTTCTCCTCGTCACCGTGGCGCTGTTCGTCCACGGGCGCTGGGCCTATGAGCTGGTGGCGCTCGGCGCGCTCTTCGCGGCGGTCGCGGCGGGGCTGGTGCCGGCGGCGGACGCGTTCTCGGGCTTCGCCGATCCGGCGGTGGCGACGGTCGCGCTGGTGCTGATCCTGTCGCGCGGGCTCGTCGCCTGCGGCGCGGTGCAGATCGCCACCTCGCTCATCGGCGGCATTCCGCGGTCACCGACTCTGCTGATCCTGGCGCTGGCGGTGCCGATCGCGCTCCTGTCGGCCTTCATCAACAACGTCGGCGCCCTGGCGCTGTTCCTGCCGGTGGCGCTGCGGCTGCTGCGCGAACGCGATACGCCGCCGTCGCAGGTGCTGATGCCGCTCTCCTTCGCCTCGATGCTGGGCGGCATGTGCACGCTCGTCGGAACCCCACCCAACATCATCGTCTCGGCCTTCCGCGAGCAGGCGACGGGATCGGGCTATTCGCTCTTCGCCTTCGCCCCGGTGGGCGTCGCGGTGGCGATCGCCGGCATCGCCTACCTGATGACGATCGGCTGGCGCGCCGTTCCGGTCGATCGCAAAGGGACGGGCGCGGCCGGCGAGGCGCTCGACATCGGTCCCTATCTCACCGAGATCCGCGTCGAAGAGGGCGCCTCGGTGATCGGCACGACGCTGTCGACGCTCGAGGAGGAGATCGGCGGCGACGTCCGCCTCCTGGCGGTGACGCGGGGCAAGAACCGCATCCTGATGCCCAACCCGTTCCAGATCGTGCGGGCCGACGACATCCTGGTGATCGAGGCGACGCCGGAGGCGCTCGAAGGCAAGTTCACCGGCGCCGGCATCGTCGTCGAGCACGCCCGCGAACTCGATCGCGCCTCGCTCCAGGACGATCGCATCGCCATCGTCGAGGCCGTCGTCCTGCCGAACTCGCCACAGATCGGCCGCTCGGCGCGGTCGCTGCGCCTTCGCGAGACCCACAATCTCAACCTGCTGGCCATGTCGCGCATGGGCCACCGGGTGGTGCAACGCCTGCGCGACCAGCCGTGGAGCGGCGGCGACGTGCTGCTGCTCCAGGGTGGACGCAAGCAGCTCGACGAGACCATGCCGTCGCTCGGGCTGGCGCCGCTGGCCGAACGGCCGTTGCAATTGTTGCGGCGGCGCAAGCCCGTGGTGGCGGTCGCGATCTTCGTCGCGGCGATCGCCGCGACCGCCGCCGGCCTCCTGCCGCCGGCGGTGGCGTTCCTCGGCGCCGTGCTCGGCTACACGGCGACGCGGATCGTGTCGGCCGAAGAGGCCTATCGCGCCATCGAGCCGTCGGTGCTGATCGTGCTCGCCGCGATGCTGCCGCTGGCGCGGGCGTTCAGCGACACCGGATTGGCGGGGCTCATCGCCGAGCACGCCATCGGCGGCCTGTCGTCGGGCCACGCCTTCGCCGCCCTCGCCATCGTGCTGGTGGTGACGATGGGGCTCTCCGACTTCGTCAACAATGCCGCCACCGCTGCGGTCATGTCGCCGATCGCCCTGGCGACGGCGAAGACGATGAACGCCTCGCCGGACGCCTTCCTGATGGCGGTGGCGATCGGCGCGTCCTGCGCCTTCCTCACCCCCATCGGCCACCAGAACAACCTGTTGGTGATGGGCCCCGGCGGCTACCGTTTCGGCGACTACTGGCGCGTCGGTCTGCCGTTGGAGTTCGTCGTCACCATCGTCGGTCTGGCGGCGATCCGGGTCGTGTGGTGGTGACGGCGCGGCTCACCAGGCCTCGAGATCGAAGGCGGTCAGGTCCGGGATCACCTGGGCCGCGCCCTCGAAGGTCTCGTGGGCGGTGTAGAGGCTCGGGGTGACGACGGTCGCGAGGCCGGCGGCGCGGGCGGCGGTGAGGCCGTTGCGCGAATCCTCGAGTGCGAGGCACGCCTCCGCCGGCAGGCCCAGCTTCTCGATCGCCAGGATGTAGGCGTCGGGCGCCGGCTTCTTGGCGACGACGTCTTCACCGGCGACGATCGGATCGAAGAGGTCTGGCTCGGCGCCCGGGAAGGTGGCGGCGAGCAGGGCCTCGACGTTGGGTCGCGAGGTGGTGGTCGAAATGGCGGTGCGCAGGCCGCCGGCGCGCGCGGCGCGGACGAGCTCGGCGACGCCGGGGCGCAGCGCGCAGCGGCCGGAGCGCACCGTCTCGCCGTAGATCTCGTTCTTGCGGGCGTGGAGGCGGGCGATGCGGGCATCGTCGAGGGCGGGCGCCACGCCGTCCATCTCCAGATAGCGTCGGATGCGCTCCTTGCCGCCGGTGACGCGCAGCAGATCGCGATAGAGATCGACGTCCCAGTGCCAGGAGAGCCCGTCCTCGGCGAAGGCGCGATTGAAGGCGTCGCGATGGATCTCCTCGGTCTCCGCCAAGGTTCCGTCGACGTCGAAGATCAGCGCGCGCAACACCATCGGTCCGATTTCCTCTGCTCGGTGGGGGCGATCGTCTCGATCCTTCTCATGATGAGGGCCGGGTACGCAACATTCCGGATGTCGCACCCGTCGACCCGGTCGGGCATGGCCGACCCGGCGGCGGATGGTGACGGCATGCCGGGCGGCGGGTGCGCTCGAGCGTCACAGCTGCGCGCGGGGGGAGGGCGTCGGAGCGTCATAGCTGCCCACCGCCCGGGCTGTTTTCGCCTCATTGCCGCCGTTTTGTGCACTGCATCGAGTCGCCCACGAACCGAGCGACCGCGCCGATCCGGCCGATTCCCGCCGATTTCACGACGAAATGGCCGCTGGCACGTGGCTTGCTGTCGAAAAGGCACGTCAACGACGACGACCGCTCGCCGGTGATCCAGCCAATGGCGGCTGGAGCGCAGGGCCCGTCCCCACGCCTTCCCGAGAGGCGGAGTGACGGTCGTTCGTGGCCTTTCCTCCATGGCGTCCATCCCTGCACCCACCGATCCCGGCGGAAGGCTCGACGCGTTCGCGAGCCGTCCTTCTCCCGATCCCGAGAACCAGGGGACCTGACCATGGCGTATCTCGCTCCTTCGGAATTCGTCACCAAGATGGTGGATGCCGGTGAGGCAAAACTCTACATGTCGACCCGCGACACGCTGATCCGGGCCTACATGGCGGGTGCCATTCTGGCACTCGCCGCCGCCTTCGCCGTCACCATCACCGTGAACACCGGGCAGCCGCTGGTCGGCGCGCTGCTGTTCCCGGTCGGCTTCTCGATGCTCTACCTGCTGGGCTTCGACCTCCTGACCGGCGTCTTCACGCTCGCCCCGCTCGCCGTCATGGACAAGCGTCCGGGCGCCACCTGGGGTGCGGTGTTCCGCAACTGGACCCTGGTCTTCATCGGCAACTTCGCCGGCGCGCTGACCACCGCGGTGTTCATGGCGATCATCTTCACCATGGGCTTCTCCGAGGCGCCCAACGTCATCGGCCAGAAGATCGGCACCATCGGCGAGGGCCGCACCCTCGGCTATGCCTCGCACGGCTTCGCCGGCATGCTGACGCTCTTCGTCCGCGCCGTGATGTGCAACTGGATGGTGTCGACCGGCGTCGTCGCGGCGATGATGTCGACCTCCGTGTCCGGCAAGGTCATCGCCATGTGGATGCCGATCCTGGTGTTCTTCTACATGGGCTTCGAGCACTCGATCGTGAACATGTATCTGTTCCCGTCGGGCATCATGCTCGGCGGCAAGTTCACCTGGATGGACTATTTCCTGTGGAACGAGATCCCGACCGTTGTGGGTAACCTTGTCGGCGGCCTCACCTTCGTCGGCGCGACCCTCTATTCCACGCACTACAAGACGGCGCCGAAGCGCACCATCGCCTGATCCGCAACCACGAAACGGCGAGCCCCGCTCCTCGGCGAGCGGAGCTCGCTCCGCGCGGGGCCGAGCCATGTCACGCGGACCGAAGATCACCATCGGCCAACATTCCGACGCCGGCCGCAAAGACGCCAATCAGGACTTCCACGGCGCGATCATCCCGGGCGAACCCGCTCTGGGCGCCAAGGGCATCGCGGTGGCGATCGCCGACGGAATCAGCTCGAGCCGCTTCGGTCGCGAAGCGGCGGAAGCGGCGGTCAAGAGCTTCCTCACCGACTACTACTGCACCTCCGAAACCTGGACGGTGAAGACCTCCGCCCATCGGGTCGTCGCAGCGACCAATTCCTGGCTCCATTCGCGCACGCGGTCGAGCGGCTTCGCCCACGATCTCGATCGCGGCCACGTCTGCACCTTTTCCGCGCTCGTCCTCAAATCGGCGACGGCGCACCTCTTCCACGTCGGCGATGCCCGCATCCACCGGGTCACCGGTCGCACGCTCGAACAGCTGACCGAGGATCACCGGGTCGTCGTCTCGTCCGAACAGTCCTACCTCGGCCGCGCCCTCGGCATGGGGCGCGAGGTGGAGATCGACTACCGGGCCGAGCCGGTCCGGGTCGGCGACGTCTTCGTGCTCACCACCGACGGGGTGCACGAACACGTCGAGCCCAAGGTCCTCGCCCGGATGATCGCCGATCACGGCGACGATCTCGACGGCGCGGCGCGGGCCATCGTCGCCGCCGCGCTCGACGCCGGCAGCCGTGACAATCTCACCATCCAGATCGTTCGCGTCGACGAAGTGGCCTCCGGCGAGGCGACGGAAGTGATGGAACAGGCGAAGATCCTGCCCCCGGCACCGATGCTCGAGGCGCGGCGGGTGTTCGAGGGCTACCGCATCGAGCGCCAGATCCACGCCTCGAACCGCAGCCACATCCATCTCGCCACCGATCTCGACAGCGGCGAGCAGGTCGCCCTCAAGGTGCCGTCGATCGATCTGCGCGAGGATCCGGACTATCTGAAGCGCTTCATGATGGAGGAATGGGTGGCGCGGCGGATCTCCAGCCCGCACGTGCTCGAGGCGCGACCGTCGTCGCGGCCGCGCAGCCACCTCTACATCGTCACCGAGTGGGTCGAGGGCCAGACGTTGGCACAGTGGATGCTCGATCATCCGCGGCCGGATCTGGAGAAGGTCCGGGACATCGTCGAGCAGATCGCCAAGGGGCTGCGCGCCTTCCACCGCAAGGAGATGCTGCACCAGGATCTGAGACCCGCGAACATCATGATCGACCGCTCCGGCACGGTGAAGATCATCGATTTCGGTTCCACCCGCGTCGCCGGCGTACTCGAGAGCGCGCCGAACCTCGATGGTGATGCGGTGCTGGGGACGGCGCAGTACACCGCGCCCGAGTATTATCTCGGCGAGGGCGGGACGACGCGCTCCGATCTCTACTCGCTCGGCGTCATCGCCTACCACATGCTGACCGGGCGGCTGCCCTACGGCACCAAGGTGCCGGCGGCCCGCACCCGCGCCCGGCAACGCCGGCTCGTCTACGCCTCGGCGCTCGACGACGATCGCGCCGTTCCCGCCTGGGTCGACGCGGTCCTGGCCAAGGCCGTCGCCGTCGATCCGGCGAAGCGCTACGAGGCGCTGTCGGAATTCACCCACGACCTGCGCCACGGCCGCGCCGATCATCGCGACGGCCGGCGGCGGCCGCTCATCGAGCGCCATCCGGTTCGTTTCTGGCAGGTGGTGTCGTTCGCGCTCCTCTGCGTGGTGATCCTGCAACTGGCGATGCGCTTCACCGGAAAGACCGGTTGAGGCGGGGAGGGCGCCTGCCGGTTTCGTCGCCCGACGCGCCGGCGGCGGCTGCGGAAGCCTGGGGATCGGCAGGTGAACGGCGCTCCGCGCGCCTCTCCCGTCGCCCGACCGCCGCGAAAGCTGTGCCGTCTCTGCCAATCTGGCGCGGAAAAAACCGATGACTTTCAACGTTTCCAGGTCGGCCGGCACGGCGTCCTGCCCAATTGGCAGTTCGGAGCCGGTGCAGCAGCGGCTCCGGTGCCGGTCGCCGCGATGATATTCGAATAAAATCATATACTTGCATATTCTGGACGTAACTGGCGTGAGCCTTGCGAACTCGTTGGCGACTTGAAAAGGGGGTCGCCGTGAAAAGGTTCAGCCGAGGGCTTCTGGCCGTTACCGTCCTGATCGCTGCTCTCGCACCGGCGCATGCCGATGACGTGTTCATCTCGGGACTTCGTCCCTACGAGCGGCCGGAGGGCGCGCCTCGCCTGGTCGAAGAGCCGCATCCGCGCGCCTGGTACGTGGCGGCGCTGACCGGCGTCTCGCCGCCCTATCCCCACAGTCTCTATTTCCTCGACGTGCAGGGCGGTTGGTACACGCCCTTCACCGTGCCGGGCATGCCCGGACCCTACGACATTCGTGGGTGGCACCAGTCGAAGTGACCCAATTCGGCGGTCGAACCGACCGCCGTTCGAGTTCATCGCGAGAAAGCGATGAATCGGTGTGAGGTCTCCGAACAGAACAAGCCGTCTCGACCTCTGAGAATACAGAGACGACACATCGATCGATGGAGGTATCTATGCGGAACACTGCGAAGATGGCCATGCGTGCCATCACGCTCGCGAGCGCCCTGATGGCTGGGGTTTCGCTCGCGGCCGCTCAGACCGGCATGTCCGGCATGGGCGGCATGTCCGGCATGCAGGGCATGGGCGGCATGGGTGGCATGTCCGGAATGTCGGGCATGGGTGGCATGTCCGGTATGGGTGGCATGTCCGGAATGTCGGGCATGGGTGGCATGTCCGGTATGGGTGGCA
>CALBKH010000025.1 GCA_937892955.1 uncultured Alphaproteobacteria bacterium | reverse complement strand
GCCACGATCGGTCTCGCCGCGGTTCAGCCGCGAGCGCAGCAGGGCACCGGCACCGGCCAGAGCGGTGCCGAGCGCGGCGGCGCCGGGCAGCGATCTCGCCGGCGCGGCCTCCTCGGGCGGCGGGGGCGGCGGCGCCTGGGTCACCACAGGGGCGGCGGGACGGGCGGCGACGGTCGGCGGGCCCTTGAGGATGCGGCTCTCGACCAGGAGGTCGTTGGGGCCGCCGATCATCACCAGATGCTCGACGTCGTCGCGGCGGAGCAGGAGAAGACGACGGCGCCCGTCGACCGGTGCGGCGTCGACCACCGACAGGCGCTGGCCGCGCGAGCCGAGGTGCATGCGACCGGAGAAGCGGCGGAACACCCAGGCGAGGACGACGAGCAACAGGACGACCACGAGGAGCGCCAGGATCATCTGAACGGCCCGACCGCCGTCGGACCCGAACTGGGTGTTCAGCCAATCCCGAAAAGAGTTCATCCCTCGCTCCCCGCCTGCGGGCGACGCGCACGCCCATCGTCTTCGAGGGCCGCGCGAATCTGTCCCGTGTCCAGATGTTAAACAAGATCGGCGAATTTTGCCGGGCACCCTCTTCGCCGTTTACCGAAACTTCACCGAAAAGGCGAGCCTCGACCGTCGTTTCGCCGCTCCCGTACCGCAACGGGATGGGGCGTTAACGGTCCGTTAACCATGTACCGGGAAGATCCTGCCGAGTGTTCGTGGCCGTGGACGAGGAGGCGAGGATCTCGGATGGCGATCGGCGACCTGAAGCTGGTGGATGCGTTGCGGACGAAGATGCAGTGGCATCAGGCGCGTCAGCGGGTTCTGGCGGAGAACGTCGCCAACGCGGACACCCCGCGCTATCGCGGCAAGGACCTGAAGGCTCCCGATCTTCCGGCCGCCGCCGGGATCGGCAGCGACGGGCGGTCGGCGATGCGCTCGGGGCGCGTCGCTTCGGTGTCGCTGGCGGTGACCCAGCCGGGGCATTCCGCCGGCCTGGGAAACCGCAACGGCTTCAAGACCGATGCGACGCCGCGCTTCGAGGTGACGCCCAACGGCAACGCCGTCGACCTCGAAGAGGAGATGGCGAAATCGGCCGAGAACCAGCTCGACTATCAGACGGCCGCCTCGCTCTACCAGCAGTCGATGTCGTTGATCCGCACCGCACTCGGACGCAAGTGACGCCGCCGCGGGATCGCGGGTGAAGGAGAACGGTCATGCCGATGGAATTCGACCAGTCGCTCAAGATCGCCGCTTCCGGCCTCAGGGCGCAGTCGGGGCGGATGCGGATCATCGCCGAGAACATCGCCAATGCCGATTCGACGGCGCGCACCGCCGACGGCGATCCCTATCGGCGCAAGGTGCCGACCTTCACCTCGACCTTCGACAAGGAACTGGGCGCCCGCACCGTCGGGCTCGGCAAGGTCGAACGTGACAGGTCGGACTTCAAATCGCGCTATGAGCCGGGCCATCCGGCGGCCGACGCCAACGGTTACGTCAAGTATCCCAACGTCGAAACGCTGGTCGAATCGGTCGACATGCGCGAGGCGCAGCGCTCCTACGAGGCCAACCTCAACATCGTCACGGCGACGCGGCGGATGATCCTCAGGACCCTCGACATCCTCAAGGCATGAGCCGCGGGCTCCGCCCCACCCGAATTTCGATCCGGAGAGATCCCATGTCCACCGCCGCCGTCGCCGCCAATGCCTATCGTGTCGCTCAGGGGCTCGCGAATCGTCCCGAAGCGCGTCAGATTGCCGAGACGGCCAAGCCGGACTTCGGTCAGATGGTGCGTCAGGCGATCGGCGACGTCGTCGACCAGGGCCGGCAGGCGGAGAACAAGTCGCTCGCCTATGCGAGCGGCAAGGCCGACGTGGTCGACGTGGTGACGGCGGTCGCCGAGACGCAGACGGCCTTCGAGACGATGGTGACGCTGCGCGACAAGGTGATCGCCGCCTACGAGGACATCATGAAGATGCCGATCTGAGCGCGGCTCGGCATCGGCGCGACGAGGGAAGGGCGAGCCGGTGACCGGCCCCGACGTGATCGACATCGCCCGAGACGGCATCTTCACCCTGGTCCTGGTGGCCGGGCCGGTGATGCTGGTCGGTCTGACGGTCGGCGTCGTCGTCGGCCTGCTCCAGGCCGTCACCCAGGTGCAGGAAGCGACCCTCGTCTACGTCCCGAAGATCCTCGCCATCTTCGCCACGATGCTCCTCGCCTTTCCTCTGATGGGCGCGACGATGGCTTCCTACATGGAGCGGATCGTGGCGCGGATCGCTTCGGGCGGCTGAGGAGGCGGGCGTGACGATCCGGCTCCTGCCCGAAGTGGCCGTCCTCTACATGCTGGTCTTCGCGCGGGTCGGCGCCATCGTCATGCTGCTGCCGGGCATCGGCGAGACCGCGGTCAATCAGCGCGTCCGCCTGACCATCGCACTCTTCCTCGCTCTGCTGCTCCATCCTCTCGCCGCGCCGCTCTATCCCAGCGGGCTCGCGACCAAGCCGGCGGCGGCGGCGGTGATGCTCGTCGGGGAGATCGCCATCGGCCTGTTCATCGGCATGGCGAGCCGGCTGGTGCTCGCCGCGGCGCAGGTCGCCGGCACCACCATCGCCAACCAGCTCGGCCTCGGCTTCGCCATGACGGTCGATCCGACCCAGGGCCAGCAGGGGGTGATCTTCGGTAATTTCCTGTCGCTGATGGCGGTGACGCTGATCTTCGTCACCGATCTGCACGTGCCGGCGATCTCGGCGGTGTCGTCGAGCTTCACCCTGTTTCCGCCGGGGCAGTGGGTACCGGTCGGCGACTTCGCCGAGACGACGGTGCAGCTGGTCGCCGAGTCCTTCAAGGTGGGGCTGCAGATCTCGGCGCCGTTCCTCGCCTTCGGTCTGATCTTCAACCTCGGGCTCGGCATGCTGCAGAAGATGATGCCGCAGTTCCAGATCTTCTTCGTCGCCATGCCCCTGTCGATCGGCGTCGGACTGGTCCTGTTCGGACTGGTGCTGGCGTCGATGATGGCCTGGTACCTCGATCACGTGCGCGACGGCTTCGCCCGTCTGGTGGTGGGGTGAGCCGTGGCCGAGGACAAGGACGACGACGACAAGACGGAAGACCCGTCCCCGAAGAAGCTCGACGAGGCGATCAAGCGCGGCGACGTGGTCAAGAGCCAGGAGCTCTCGACCTTCTTCGTGCTGTCGGCGGCGACCGTCTTCGTCGCCTTCATGACGCCCGGGCTGTCGCGGGATCTGGCGAAATCGCTCACCGCCTTCTTCGATCACGCCGGCGACATCACGCTCGACTCGCGCTCGCTCGGCGACATCTATCTGCGCATCGGACTGATCGCCGGCGCGGCGCTGGCGCTGCCGGCGCTGCTCTTTCTCGCCGCCGGCATCGCCGGTTCGGCGATCCAGCACCGACTGCTCTTCACCTTCGAACCACTGGTTCCGAAGCTTTCGAAGGTCTCGCCGCTGGCGGGGCTGAAGCGCATCTTCTCGGTCGAAGGCGCGGTCAACGGGCTCAAGGGCGTCGTCAAGATCGTCGTCGTCGGCTTCGCCATGGCGCTGGCGGTGCAGCCCGAACTGAAACGGCTCGACACCATCGTCGCCACCGACACGGTCGGACTGATGGCGGTGGTGCGCGACATCGCCGTCAAGATGATGGGCGCGGTGCTGATCGTCATGGCGTTCGTCGCCGGGCTCGACTACTTCTTCCAATATCGTCGCTGGTTCAAGCGTTTGCGCATGACTCGCGAGGAGTTGAAGGAAGAATACAAGCAGACCGAGGGCTCGCCGGAGATCAAGGGCAAGATCCGCCAGATGCGGCAGGCGCGGGCGCGCCGGCGGATGATGGCGGCGGTGCCGAAGGCGACGGTGGTGGTCACCAATCCGACCCATTATTCGGTGGCGCTCAGGTACGAGGACGGCATGGGGGCGCCGCAGGTGGTGGCCAAGGGCGTCGACGAGATCGCCTTGAAGATCCGCGAGGTGGCGAAGGCGAACGAGGTGCCGATCGTCGAGAATCCGCCGCTCGCCCGCGCCCTCCATGCCCAGGTGGAGATCGACAAGGAGATCCCCGAGGAGCACTACAAGGCGGCGGCCGAGGTCATCGGCTTCGTCATGCGGCTGAAGCAGCGCGGCGGACGGTGACGGCGCCGCCGAGTCGCGTGAGGTGCACCCTACGGGCTTGTTCCGGACCGCGGTTCGGGCAACCTTCGGCGATCGGGTGCGACGGGAGATTCGCCGAGCGACCGCCTATGCGCGGACGGGCGACTCCGGGGCGGGTGACATGGCAGACGAAGACGACATCGACGGCGCATCGGCCCCGGTCTTCGACCGGCAGGCGAGGACCGGCAGCATCGGGCTGCTGGTCGGGCTGGCGCTGTCCTTCGTGGCGGCGGCGGCGGTGCTCGCCATGGTCAAGCCGGAACAGGCCGCGCCCTACGTCCAGATCCTGCTCGGTCTCCTGGCGGTGGTCGGCGTCTTCGCGCTCTTCGCCGGCGCCATCGGGCTCGTCCGCTTCGGCGTGAAGCCGCAGGGGCGGTCGCTGGCGCGGGTCTTCGTCGACAGCTTCGACGAAGGCGTGCTGGTCACCGACGACCAGGGGCGCATCGTCTATTCGAACGCGGCCTACGCTCAGTCGACGCGGGCGGCGAGCGCCGCCGATCTCAGAACCATCGAACGCATCTTCGCCGGCAACCAGGACGCGGCGGAATCGATGTTCCGCCTGTCGGAGGCGTCGCGGACGCGGACCGCGGCGGAAGCCGAGATCCGCACGGCGCTGCCGATCGGGGCGAGCGACGGCGGGGCGCGGTGGTACCGGGTCAAGGTGCGGCCGCTCGCCTTCGTCGCCGATCGCGGCGCCGAGGGGCACCGGCTGACGGTGTGGCGCATCGCCGACATCACCAAGGAGCGCGACGCGCAGGAATCGAGCTTCCAGGAGCTGCAGCAGGTCGTCACCTTCCTCGACCATGCTCCGGCCGGCTTCTTCTCGGCCGACGCCTCCGGCCGCATCACCTATCTCAACGCCACGCTCGCCGACTGGCTCGGCTTCGATCTCGCCAAGTTCGAGGCCGGCGGGATCCGCCTGAAGGACATCGTCCAGGGCCAGGGCATGGCGCTCATCGCCGACGTGCCGGCGGACGGGCGCACGGCGATCGTCGATCTCGACTTCGTCAAGCGCAACGGTCAGTCGTTGCCGGTGCGCCTCCTTCACAAGGTGCCGGTGTCGGCGTCCGGCAAGCCCGGCGACAGCCGCACCCTGGTCATCAACCGCTCCGCCGGCGAGGACGCCTCCGAGACGCTCAGGGCGGCGGAGGTGCGGTTCCAGCGCTTCTTCAACAACACGCCGATCGCCATCGCCGAAGTCGGTCGCGACGGCGCGATCGGGCGCACCAACGCGCCGTTCCTCAAGCTCTTCGGCGGCGCCGTCCGCGCGAGTGCGGTGGGCGAACGCGGCACTCTCGCCGAAACGGTGGTGGAGGCAGACCGGGCGAAACTCGCCGAGGCGCTCGACGCGGCGGTGGCCGGGCAGGGCGACATCGCGCCGATCGACGTGCAACTCGTCGTCGACGATCCGTCGAAGAAGCGCGCGGCGCGGTTCTTCGTCTCCTCCGTCGCCGACGGGTCGGAAGCCGGGGCGGCGGCGATCGTCTATGCGCTCGAGACGACGCAGCAGCAGGAACTGGAACAGCGGTTCGCGCAGTCGCAGAAGATGCAGGCGATCGGCCAGCTCGCCGGCGGCATCGCCCACGACTTCAACAACGTGCTGACCGCCATCATCGGCTTCTCCGATCTGCTTCTCGCCAGCCATCGGCCGAGCGATCCGGCGTTCCAGGACATCATGAACATCAAGCAGAACGCCAATCGGGCGGCGGCGCTGGTGCGCCAGCTGCTGGCGTTCTCGCGACGCCAGACGCTGCGTCCCGAGGTCGTGCACTTCGGCGACACGCTCGCCGATCTGCACATGCTGCTCGGCCGCCTGCTCGGCGAGAAGGTCGGGCTCGAGGTGGTGCACGGGCGCGATCTGTGGCCGGTCAAGGCCGACACCAGCCAGCTCGAGCAGGTGATCGTCAATCTCGCGGTCAACGCCCGCGACGCCATGCCGAACGGCGGCAAGCTGACCATCGCCACCCGCAACGTCACGGCGGACGAGAAGCTGCCCTATGCGACGTTGGGCATGCCTTCGGCCGACTACGTGCTGATCGAGGTCGGGGACACCGGCACCGGCATCCCGAAGGAGATCATCGAGAACATCTTCGAGCCGTTCTTCACCACCAAGCCGGTGGGGCAGGGGACCGGCCTCGGGCTCTCCACCGTCTACGGCATCGTCAAGCAGACCGGCGGCTTCGTTTATTGCGACAGCGAGGTCGGCCGCGGCACGACCTTCCGCATCTTCCTGCCCCGCCACGTCGAAGCGCCGGAGAGCGAGGCCGCCAGGGCCGCCGGCGAGGCGCAGGCGACGGCCCACGCGGCGGCGGTGACCGACCTCACCGGATCGGCGACGATCCTGCTGGTCGAAGACGAGGAGGCGGTGCGCGCCTTCGCCAGCCGAGCGCTCGCCTCGCGCGGCTACACCGTGCACGAGGCGGGGACCGGCCAGGAAGCGCTCGAGGTGATGGAGGAGGTCGGCGGCGAGATCGATCTCGTCGTCTCCGACGTGGTCATGCCGGAGATGGACGGACCGTCGCTGTTGCGCGAGCTCAGGAAGCAGCGGCCCGACCTGAAGATCATCTTCGTCTCCGGCTACGCCGAGGACGCCTTCGCCCGCAACCTGCCGGAAGGCGAGAGCTTCTCCTTCCTGCCGAAGCCCTTCACCCTCAAGGCCCTGGCGACCGCGGTGAAGGAAACGCTGGGGCGGTGAGGGTGGTCCGCCTCACATCGCGAACACCGTCTCGATGAGCGAGGGGTGGCCGTGGATCGCGGGGGTCGGGCGGGTGACGCGGGCGGCGAAGTCGGCGGCGGGCATCGGGCGGCCGAACAGCCATCCCTGCGAGTAGCGAACACCGGCGGCGTGCACGAGGGCGTGTTCGCCCTCGGTCTCGACCCCTTCGGCGACCACCTGGAGAGCGAGCGAGGCGGCGAGATTGCCGACGGCTTCGATGATCGAGCGGCACTGGGGACGGGTGTCGGCGCCGGAGACGAAGGACCGGTCGATCTTGATGCGGTCGAAGGGGAAGCGCATCAGGTAGGAGAGCGAGGCGTAGCCGGTGCCGAAGTCGTCGAGGGCGAGGCGGACGCCGAGGCCGCGCAACGCGTGCATCGTGCTCGCGGCCTCGGGCTCGCACAGCACGGTCTCGGTGACCTCGAGTTCGAGACGGTGCGGCGCGACGCCCGTCCGGGCCAGCGCCCGGGTGACGGTGGCGACGATGTCGTCGCTGCCGAATTGCAACGCCGAGAGATTGACCGAGACGCAGACGTGGCTCGGCCACGACGCGGCGGCGGTGAGCGCGGTCTCGAGGATCCATTCGCCGAGCGGATGGACGAGGCCGCTCTCCTCGGCGACCTCGATGATGCGCTCGGGCGAGATGCTGCCGAGGTCCGGGTGGTTCCAGCGCAGCAACGCTTCCGCGCCTTGGACGGCGCCGGTCGCGGTGTGGACGATCGGCTGGAAAGCGAGTTCCAGTTCGCCGCGGCCGAGGGCACGGGAGAGATCGCGCACCAACTCGCGACGTTCCGCCTCGCGGGCGTCGAGGGCGGGCGTGTAGATCTCGATGCGGTGGCCGCCGGCGGCCTTGGCGGTGCGCAGCGCCCGGTCGGCGCGGGCGAGAACATCGCTCGGATCGGTACCGTGCTCGGGGGCGCGGGCGATGCCGATGCTGGCGCCGACCTCGGCCGCGACGTGGCCGAAGCGATACGGGCGGGTGATCTCGCGCTTCAGATCGGCGGCGAAGCGCGCCACCTGATCCATGTCGATCGCCGGCATGAGAATGGCGAACTCGTCGCAGCCGAGGCGAGCGACGCGGCCGCCCGGTCCGGCGGCGGCGACGGCCCGGCCGGCGACCGCCACCAGCAGCGCATCGCCGACGGCGTGGCCGAAGAGGTCGTTGACCTTCTTGAAGCGGTCGAGGTCGACGAGCACCACCGCCTGGGGCAGAGCGTCGTGGCCCATCCGGCCGGCGGCGAGTGGCGCCAGCCGCATCGCCAGTTCCTCGTCGAAGGTCACCCGGTTGAGCAGACCGGTGAGGACGTCGCGACGGGCCAGTCGATTGGCGTTCTCCTCGGTGCGACGGCGCTCGGTGATGTCCTCGTGCGTGGCGACCCAGCCGCCGTCGGGGAAGGAGCGTTCGTTGAGTTCGATGATGCGGCCGTCGCGCATCGACAGTTCGATGCGGCACGGACCGTCGGAGACGGACGCCGCGACGCGCTTGCGGCGATTGTCGGCGCCGTCGAGCAGGCCGATGCCGTTCCAGTAGTCGAGAAGCGACGCGAAGGGCGTGCCGACGCGGGCGAGTTCCGGCGGCAGCCGATAGATTTCGGCATAACGGCGGTTGCACATCACCAGCCGTTCGTCGGCGTCGTACATGACCAGCCCCTCGCTCATGTTGTCGAGCGCGGCATGGATGGCGGCCGGCGGAATGGCGGCGAGATCGTGCGGGGTGGTGGCGATGTGACCTTCGGCGCCGAGGATGCGCGGCAGCCGCGTGTGGCGCTTGCGGCGATCCCGCAAGACGGCGGCACCGAGGCCGGCCAGGGCGAGGGCGACGGCGGCGAGCGACCCGAGGCCGGGGTCGATCCAGGGTGTGGTGAGCGAAGACAGGGGTTCCACGGCGCCGGCGTGGGTCGTGCCGGCGACGAGGAGCCCGACGAGGGTTCCGCCGAAGACGAGGGAGTTCGCCACGCTCCCGCTGACCATCACTCTACCGCGTTCGTCCATCCCCGATCGCCGTCCCCTTCGCAGCCCGACGTCGTTTCCGGTCTCGGGCTCATGCGGCGATCATGCCGAGAAATTCTCAACAAATTGTTCGATGAAATCGATGCATCTCAGGTTGTGTACACCCGGGCGGTTCGTAGTGCCGGCGCAGAACTTACTCGAGGTGAGGTATTCAGATTGTGACGGTTGTCGTTCGACCTTACGCAACGGCGAGAGCGACGGCGACTTCGGCGGCGAGGCGAGCATCGGCGAGGATCAGGGCGCGGTTGGTGGCGAGACTGCGGCCGTCGGTCAACTCGACGATGCGGGCGAGCAGGCGCGGTGTGACGTCCTTGGCGCGCACCCCGGCGGCCTCCACCTCCCGAACCGCACGGGTGATCACCGCTTCCATCTCGAGGCGCGGGATCTCCGCCTCCACCGGCACCGGATTGGCCAGGAGCAGGCCGCCGTCGATCCGCAAGTCGCGGCGGGTGCGCCAGAAGCGGGCGAGGTCTTCGGCCTCGTCGAGGCGCAGCGGCACCGGCAGTCCCGACGACCGCGACCAGAAGGCGGGGAAGTCGTCTGTGCGCCAGCCGACGACGGGAACGCCACGGGTCTCCAGCACCTCCAGCGTCTTTCCGAGATCGAGGATCGCCTTGGCGCCGGCGGAGACGACGATGACGGGGGTGCGGGCGAGTTCGTCGAGATCGGCGGAGATGTCGAAGCTCGTCTCGGCGCCGCGATGGACGCCGCCGATGCCGCCGGTGGCGAAGACCTCGATGCCGGCGAGATGGGCGGCGATCATGGTGGCGGCGACGGTGGTCGAGCCGGTGCGGCGTAGGGCGACGGCGAAGGCGAGGTCGGCGCGCGACAGCTTCATGACGTCTCGGGCGCGCGCCAGCCGTTCGAGGGAGGCGTCGTCGAGGCCGACGCGGATCGCCCCGTCGAGAACGGCGATGGTGGCCGGCACGGCGCCGCCGTCGCGTACCGCCGCCTCGACGGCGCGGGCGGTCTCGAGGTTCTGCGGGAACGGCAGGCCGTGGGTGACGATGGTCGATTCCAGCGCCACCACCGGACGGCGCTCGGCGAGCGCGGCGGCGACGTCCGGCGAAAGGGCGAGGTGGGGCCGCGACATTCTTCTTCTCCGCTTCGGCTGCGCCGCGAGCATAGCCGCGGCGGCGGGCCGACGGGAGGGGTCTGCGGCGCGGCGCGGGTCTCAGCCGGCGAGGCGGAGGTTGTCGCGGATGCGGCGGGCGATCTCGTCGTAGGCGGCCTTCAGGGCGGCGCCGTCGGCGGCGTCGAAATAGGCGCGGGCGCCGCCGGGCAGCGTCGAGGCGCAGGTCGAGAGAGTGGTCTTGACCTGCGGATCGGTGACGTCGAAGCCGACGGTGTAGACGGTGATGCCGGCGCTCTTCATGCCCTGGCAGAGGGCGACGGCGCGGGCGTTGGCCTGGGCCTTGGCGAGGCCGTCCATCGCCGGCGCGCCCGAGCGATAGACGGTGTTGTAGAGGCCGTCGGTCATCAGCACGGCGATCTTGGCGACGTCCTTGCCGGCGGGGGCGGCGGCGTTCGCCGGCCAGGTGGCGTTCCACTTCGACGACAGCGTGTACCAGGCCCAGGCGGTGCCGATGTGGCCGGCGGTGGTGCCGGTCGCCGAGAGGCCGGTGACGGACGAGAGGACCGCGGTGCGGTCGGCGGAGAGGGGGGCGATGGCGTTCTTCGGGCAGGCCATGTCGCTCGGGCGGGGGAGCGGCGCGGCTGCGGGGGCGAGATCGTCGGTGGCGCCGAGGCCTTCGCGCTCGACGACGCAGGAGGCGCTCGCGCCCGCGCTGACGCCCGCGGCATAGGCGCCGGCGTTCACGCCTTGCGAGAAGGGGACGGTGGCGATGCGCACCTTGCCGGCGGCGAAGCGGCCGCCCGCCGGCATCAGCGTGTCGACGAAATCGCCGGCCGCCTTCTTCAGGCTGACGATCTTCGCCGGGCCGCCGGCCTTGGGCGCATTCGCCATCGAGCCGGTGACGTCGAACATCATCGAGATCTCGAAGTCCTTCTTGTCGAGGACGGCGTGCGAGGTGGCGGCGACGTCGAAGCGGGCGACGCCGGCGAGGCGAGTGAGCGTCGTCTCGATCGCCGTGGTGGCGGTGAGGCCGATGCCGCGACCGCCGGCTTCGCTGACGAGGGCGAGATCGGCGGTGGCGACCCGGGCGATGTCGGCCGAGGCGTAGTTGGCATCGAAGCTCTTGCGGGCGACCGTCGCGAGGTGGGCGCGATCGGTCTCGCCGTGTGCCTGGGCCTGAGCGGCGGCCAGCGCCGCGGCGTCGACCGCCTGCTGCAGATCGGAGCGGACGAGCGAAGCGCGCGACATGTCGACCGCTGTGCCGGTCGCCACCGCCAACGGCAGGATGGCGAGGGCGAAAGTGGTGCCGAGCGAGGCTCGGCGATCGCGGCCGAGGCGGCGGGCGAGGGCGAGGAAGGTGCGCGCGGGCGAGGTGAGCATGGCCGATCTCCGAGGGGTCCGGAGACGGTGACGGCGCAAGCGCGATGCCGCGGCGGTGCGCGGGCCCGCTCGAGGCTGGTAAAGCTTTGAAAAGACGAGATGTCGTCGCGGGCGGTGGTTTACGGAAAGTTACCGCGATCGCAGGAAGTCCGGGGGTATCGGCGACCGGCCGGCGGCGATGTCTCGAGAAGATACGAACGTGGTGTGCCGGAATGGGACGGGTGGGGAACGGCTTGCGACGGATAGGAGTGTGTCGAGGCCGGCGGAATAGACGGGAAGGTCCGGTGGACCTCCCCGCGCGACGAACGCCCGGAGCGTCATGAGACCTGTGCGCGGATAGCCCTCGACGACCGTCTACTGACGTGATTCAC
>CALBKH010000024.1 GCA_937892955.1 uncultured Alphaproteobacteria bacterium | reverse complement strand
CCTTGCTTCCGAGGGGCCGTCCACACATGCGCTCCGGCCGGGGAGGACGGCCGAATTTGCCGGTAGGGCTCGTCTCGAAGCATCTCGCGCGAGCCGGCCGCTCACTCTTCCGCCGCGTCGCCTCCGCCCGCTTCGTCGGGCGCCTCCCTCCCCGGCTTCGCCGTCGTCGCCTTCGGCCGCGGTGTGAACACCAGTCCCTGTTCGACGACGTCGGCGCCGAAGCGGCGGCGCAGGTCGTCGATGGCTGCCTCCGCCTTGGCGCGTCGCCCGGCGTTCTCGTCGACGAGGTCGGGCGGGTCGCAGAAGTCGATGGGCACGAGGTCGGAGACGCCGATGCCGATCAGGCGGAAGCGGCGGCCGTCGCATTCCTTGGTGAGCAGATCGAGGCCGGTGCGGAAGATGCGATCGGCCAGCGCCGTCGGATCGCCGAGCCGGCGGGCGCGGGTGATCCCCTTGAAGTCCGGGGTCTTGAGCTTCAGCTGCACCGTCCAACCGCCGAAGGCGTGCGCCTTCAATCGCCCCGAGACCTTGGTCGCGAGGCGGAACAGGATCTTCTCGAGCGCGTGCGGGTCGGCGACGTCGCTGTCGAGGGTGAGCTCGTTGGAGATCGACTTGATCTCCTGATCCGGCTCGACGATACGGGCGTCCTCGCCGAAGGCGAGCTGGCGCAGGCGTCGGCCGAGGATGCCGAAGCGGCGCATCAGCCGTCCCTCGTCGGCCTTGCGCAGGTCGGCGATGGTGCGGAACCCCTCCACCTCCAGCGCCGCCGCGGTCGCCTTGCCGACACCCCAGATGGTCGAGACCGGGCGGGGGGCGAGGAAATCGAGCGTCTCGGCCCGGCCGATCACCGAGAAGCCGCGCGGCTTGTCGAGGTCGGAGGCGATCTTCGCCAGGAACTTGTTGTGGGAGAGGCCGACCGAGACGGTGAGGCCGACCTTCTCCTCCACCCGACGGGCGAAGCGGGCCAGCGTCAGCGCCGGCGATCCGTGGTGCAGAAGTTCGGTGCCGGAGAGATCGAGGAAGGCCTCGTCGATCGACAGCGGTTCGACCAACGGCGTCAGCTCGAACATCATGTCGCGGATCTCGCGTCCCACACGGGTGTATTTCTCCATGTTCGGCCGGACGACCACGGCCTCGGGACAGCGCTCCAGCGCCTGCCACATCGGCATCGCCGACTTCACGCCGTGGATGCGGGCGACGTAGCAGGCGGTCGAGACGACGCCGCGCTTACCCCCGCCGACGATCACCGGCTTGTCGCGTAAAGTGGGGTCGTCGCGCTTCTCCACCGCGGCGTAGAAGGCGTCGCAATCGACGTGGGCGAGGGCGAGGTCGCCGAGTTCCGGATGCGCCAGGAGGCGCGGACCGCCGCATTTCGGACAACGCGTCGCCCCCGGCCGAACCGCGGTGAAGCAGTCGCGGCAGAAGGCCTCGGGGCGCGGCACGTCGGGCGGGGCGGGAGCGTCGCTCATCGGCTCGGATGATAGCGCCGCGGCGGGATGCCGCGAAGTGGGGTCGCGTGAGACGAGGGCTTGCGCGCCGTGATCGAGGGGGCGAGGATCGGGGCCGTCGAGCAAGGTCGTCCGACGGGAGCATCTCGATGCGAACCGCCTTCTTCGTCATGGGCTTCGCGGCCCTTCTTGACATGGGTGGCAGCGCCGAGGCCGGTCGCCGCTGCACCCGCGACTACGCGCCGGTGTGTGCCCGCGGCCCCGAGGGCGTGCGCAGCTACGACAATCGCAACTGCGCCCGCGCCGCCCATGCCCGCATCCTTCGCGCCGGCCGCTGCCGCAAGGACATCGAAGCGCCGGCCTTCGACCCGCACGACGGCTCGTTGTGCTCGGGCGACATCGACCGGCCGGTCTGCGCCGAGATCGGCGCGACGCGCCTGACCTTCCCCAGCGTCTGCCACGCGGTCGCGGCGCGCGCCACGGTCGTGACCTGGGGAGCGTGCTGGTACTGATGAGACCTGTGCGCGGTTGGACCATCATGTTGATTTGATGCGTTTAATGTG
>CALBKH010000023.1 GCA_937892955.1 uncultured Alphaproteobacteria bacterium | reverse complement strand
GCTCCGACACCCGCTCGGACGCCGCGTCGCATGCGCTCTACGGTTCCGACACGCGCTCGGAGGCGGCGTCTCACGCCCTCTTCGGCGCCGACACGCGCTCGGAGGCGGCGTCTCACGCCCTCTTCGGTGCCGACATCCGCTCGGAGGCGGCGTCTCACGCCCTCTTCGGTGCCGACACCCGTTCGGAGGCGGCGTCCCACGCCCTCTTCGGCGTCGACACGCGCTCGGAGGCGGCGTCCCACGCCCTCTTCGGCGTCGACACGCGCTCGGAGGCGGCGTCTCACGCCCTCTTCGGCGTCGAGACGAAGATGAGCGACGTGCGTTCGGCCACCGCCTCGCACGCGCTCTTCGGCAACGAAGGTCGCGCATGATCCCTGCCGCGCGTCTCGCATCCCTGTTGGCGTCCAACGTCGCCGAGATGGAGGCGCGCGGTTACGGGTCCATCTATTTCGACCGCATGCGTCCGCCCGACGACACGGTGCGGGCCATGCGGCCGAAATTCGGCGAGTTCGGCATCACGCGGCTCTCCTGCCTCACCGGCCTCGACAGCATCGGCATTCCGGTCTGGGCGGCGACCCGGCCCAACGCCCGAACCCTCGCGGTCTCCCAGGGCAAGGGCCTCGACGATGCCGCGGCGCGCGCCTCCGCCACCATGGAGGCGATCGAGGTCGCCGTCGCCGAACGCCCCGACCGCGCCGGCGTGCTCGCCACCACGGCGCAACTGCGCGCCGCCGGCCGCCGCTTCCAACGCCTCGACATGCTGCTGCGCAAGGGCGTCGCGCCGCCGGCCGACGACGAGGCCTTCCCCTGGATCGAGGGGCTCGATCTCGTCTCCGGCGAGGCCGTGCTGGTGCCGCTCGACGCGGCGGTCCTCTCCGACGGCCGCGAGCCGGTGCGCTGGTGGCAGTCGACCGACGGCCTCGCCTCCGGCAACGTCTTCTGGGAAGCGACGCTGCACGGCCTCACCGAACGCATCGAGCGTGACGCGATGACCCTGTGGACGCTGCGCGACGATCGCCAGGTCGAGGCGCGCTGTGTCGCCGTCGCCGCCTTCGACGATCCCGAACTCACCCGCCTCGACCGCATCGTCACCGACGCCGGTTTCCGCCTGCGCCTCTTCGACGTCACCTCCGATCTCGGCATCCCGGTGATCTTCGCGGTGATCTCGCCGGTGCCCAACGGCCACGAGGACAAGTGGAAGCACTTCGACCTCACCGCCGGCTCCGGCTGCCATCCCGAGCCGGCGCGCGCCGCCATTCGCGCCCTGACCGAGGCGGCGCAATCGCGCCTGACCACCATCGCCGCCGCCCGAGACGACTTCGAGCCGGCCCGCTATGCCGCCAAGCTCGCCGGCGACCTCCTCACCTACGTCCACGCCACGCCGCGCCCCCATGCCGTGACCTCGCCCGAAGCGATCGGGCCGCGCATCGGCTGGATCGACGCCATGGTCGGACGGATGAAGCGTGGCGGCGTCGGCGAGGTGATCGTCGTGCCGTTCGAGACCGGCGAGAACGACTTCGCCGTGGCCAAGGTCTTCGCTCCCGATCTCGAGAACCCGCCCGGTGACCGCGCCCGCACCTTCGGGCCGCGCGCCGTCCGCGCCATGATGGGGCTGGTATGAAGATCCTGTTCGTCGGCCCCACGCTCTCCGGTCTCGTCGTCGACGGCCGGCTCGCCGCGCATCCCGACATCGTCTGCCGCGGACCGGCGGCGCAGGGCGACATCGCCCGCGCCGTGGTCGAGGGCGCGACGGTGATCGGCCTCGTCGACGGCCGCTACGAGGACGTCGCCGCCCCCTGGCACAAGGAGATCCTGTGGGCGCTCGCGAACGGCGTCACCGTGCTCGGCGCCGGCAGCCTCGGGGCGCTGCGCGCCGCCGAATGCGCCGCCTATGGCATGATCGGTCTCGGCGAGATCTGCGCCCGCTACATGCGCGGCGAACTCTACGACGACGCCGACGTCGCCCAGTTGCACGGGCCGGAGGAGGTGGATCACCTGTCGCTGACCGAGGCGCTGGTCAACGTCGAGGCGACGCTGCGGCGGATGCGGCGCGAGGGCGTGATCGACGACGGCTTCTTCGCCGGGGCGCTCGCCGCCGCCCGCTCGATCTTCTTCAAGAACCTCGACTTCGAAGCGGTCGCCGCCCGCCTCGCCATCGACGACGAGCGCCGCCGCGCCTTCGTCGCCGCCGCTCGCGCCCACCGGGTCGACCAGAAACGTGCCGACGCGCTGGTCCTGGTCGATCGCATGGCCGAACTGCCGGCGGTCCGCACCGCGCCGCCGCCCTGGCGGATGGTCGAGCCGCACCAGTGGCTCGCCTTCCTGCGCGACCTCGCCGCCGAGCGCGCCGCTGCGGAGGCGTGATGCGGTGGGCGCGAAGCCGCGCCACCGAAGGTGCCTTCCGGCTTCGCCGTCGAAGGGAACCGGGCGGCCTTCATCACGATGATACAAACCGCGGATCGAATGTCCCCGACCGCCGGACACGGCTCGAACAGGGTATTCTCGGACATGACCGATCAGATCGAAACGCGCTACGTCGAAGGCGCCAGCGACGACGTTCCCACCAACGATTCCGGCAACACGCCCTTCGCGGTGGTCGCCGAGCGGGCGCTTTCCCGCCGCTTCTTCCTCGGCGGTTCGGCGGCGCTCGCCGCCTCCACCGCCCTCGTCGGCTCGGTCGGCGCGGCGGTTTTCGCCAAGAACGCCGAGGCCGCTTCGATCGGCACGCTCACCTTCGAATCGCTGCCGCACGGCTACGACGACACCCATCACGTCGCCAAGGGCTACGACGCCTCGGTGCTGATCCGCTGGGGCGACGCGGTGGTGAAGGGCGCGCCCGCCTTCGATCCGAAGAAGCAGTCGGCCGCCGCGCAGCTGCAGCAGTTCGGCTACAACAACGACTTCATCGGCTTCACGCCGCTGCCCTTCGGCTCGGCGAACCCGGCCCGCGGCCTGCTCTGCATCAACCATGAATACGTCGACCGCGAACTGATGTTCCCGGATGCCGCCGATCGCTCCCCGAAGACCCAGTCGAAGGAGATGGTCGACGTCGAGATGGCGGCGCACGGCCACACCGTCATCGAGATCGTCCGCGACGCCGCCGGCAAGTGGTCGGTCGTCGCCGACAGCCCGATGAACCGCCGCATCCACGTCGGCACCGAGATCGCGATCTCGGGCCCGGCCGCCGGCCACGACCGCCTGAAGACCTCGGCCGACGCGACCGGCAAGAAGGTGCTCGGCACCGTCAACAACTGCGCCGGCTCGATCACCCCGTGGGGCACCGTCCTCATGGCGGAGGAGAACTTCAACAACTACTTCGCCGGCGACATCGGCAAGACCAGGGAGGCGCGTGCCTACAAGCGCCTCGGCGTCGCCGGCGACGTCGGCTACGGCTGGTACCGTTTCCACGACCGCTTCGACGTCGAGAAGGAGCCGAACGAGGCCAACCGCTTCGGCTGGATGGTCGAATTCGACCCCTACGATCCGACCTCGGTGCCGGTGAAGCGCACCGCCCTCGGTCGCTTCAAGCACGAGGGCGCCCATGCCCTGGTCGACAAGTCGGGCCACGTCGTCTGCTATTCCGGTGACGACCAGCAGTTCGACTACGTCTACAAGTTCGTTTCCAAGGGGAAATTCGATCCGAAGAAGCGTGAGGCGAACTTCGGCATCCTCGACGAGGGCACGCTCCACGTCGCCCGCTTCAACGACGACAAGACGCTCGACTGGTTGCCGATCGTCTTCGGCGAGGGACCGCTGACCCCCGCCAACGACTTCCACTCCCAGGCCGACGTGATGATCGAGGCCCGTCGCGCCGCCGACCTGCTCGGCGCGACGCCGATGGATCGCCCGGAGGACATCGAGCCGAACCTCGTCACCGGCGTCGTCTACGCGGTGATGACCAACAACACCAAGCGCAAGAAGGATCAGACGAACGGGGTCAACCCGCGCGCCGCGAACCAGCACGGCCACATCGTCGAGATGATCCCGCCGGGCGGCCGCGGCGCCGACAAGGACCACACCGCGACGAAGTTCACCTGGGATCTGTTCCTGCTCGGCGGCGATCCGACCAAGCCCGAGCAGGGAGCGAAGTATCACCCGGCGGTCGGCGCCGGCGACTGGCTCTCCTGCCCCGACAACGTCGCCGTCGACGGCAAGGGCCGCCTGTGGATCGCCACCGACGGTGCGCCGAAGGCCGGCATCGCCGACGGCGTCTGGGCGGCCGACACCGAGGGCGACGGCCGCGCCCTGGTCAAGCTGTTCTTCTCGACCCCGCGCGGCGCCGAGCTCTGCGGCCCGTCGTTCAATTCCGACGACTCGGCCTATTTCGCCGCGATCCAGCATCCCGGCGACGAGAAGGGCTCGACCTTCGACACGCCCTCGACCCGTTGGCCCGATTTCGAGCCCGACATGCCGCCGCGCCCCTCGGTGATGGTCATCACCAAGCAGGGCGGCGGCGCCATCGGCTGATCGCGTCCGACCACACGGCGAATACGGCGAAGGGCGGCCCTCGGGTCGCCCTTCGTGCGTCGCGCGCATCGATCGACCCGGGGACCGGGAGAACCGTTCGGGAGGAAGAGCCTTGCTGGCGGGCGATGGCGAGCCAGATAATCGAAGATCATGTGGACATCCGGCGTCGGCCGGATCGATCGCGGACGATCGTGACGCGCGGAGGATGGACGATGCCGGAAAGATGGTTCCAGATCAAAGGCGATCCGTCGATCCGCGGCCAACTGTTCGAGCAGAGCCGCACCGAGAGCCTGTTCGACACCTCGATCGATCGCGTGCACGAGATCGTCCGCACACTGCTGGTGCGTAAGGGCGTGTTCCACATCAAGGTCCATTATTCGTCGAGCCAGCTCACCTGTTGGTTCGCGCGCGATCCCTTCTGTTACGAGAAGTTCGTGCGCGAAGAGGTGTTGGCGGAGGGTTTCCTCGATCGCTTTCCCGATGCCGACCACGCCGGCCGCGCGAGCGTGATCGACGAGGCCGACATCGGCCGCCTGCTCGGTGAGTTTCGCCGTCTGCGCCTCGCCGACGAGACGCTCTATCTGCGCAATGCCGCGATCAATCTGATCAACGGCATGATCAACATGTCGTTCTCCTGCGACGGCACGCAGTACATCGACCACCGCACCTTCCTGGGCGTCCTCGACCGGTTCGGATGAGGTGGACCGCCCCGCCGTCCGATCTCATACCGAGTTCACGAAATTCGGACTCGTCCGAATTTCGTGAGTTGCGGCCCG
>CALBKH010000022.1 GCA_937892955.1 uncultured Alphaproteobacteria bacterium | reverse complement strand
AGTGAATCACGTCAGTAGACGGTCGTCGAGGGCTATCCGCGCACAGGTCTCCTCATACCGAGCGGATGAAGTTCCGACCTGTTCGGAACTTCATCCGCGAAGGCGAGCCCGAACGGGCGTCGGCCGGTCAGGCCGCAACCCACGAAATTCGGACGAGTCCGAATTTCGTGGGCTCGGTATCAGGCGGCGCGCGCCAAGGATGCTTCGATTTCCACGCGCCAGCCGCCGATCATCGCGGCGAAGCGCGTCTCGTCGAGGTCGGCGAGGTAGGCTTCGCCCGCCGCCGTCAACGCGGTGTGGTCGTAGCCGACCGCGACCTCGGTCCGCTCCGCCCCGATGGCGCGGCAGACGACGTCGACGAAACCGAAGCGCGACGTCGGCGTCACCCGCGCATAGCGCACGTGATGCGCCTCGGGCCGCCACAGGACGCAGCCCCACAGCGTCGTCTCGTCGTCGTGGAAGGTCCGGAAGACCATTCCCTCGGCGATCTCGCCATCCGCCGGATGGAGATACTCCGGCGCCCATCCCGGCGCCCAGGCTTCCTCGCCCTTCGGCGTGAACAGTGGAAAGACCCGATCGATCGGACGGTCGATCTCGATCGTGTGGCGACGCTCGACACGGGTCGCGGTCATGTTCCCTCCTCCTCCAGTCGGTGGGCGTCCGCCGCCGTGAGGTCGAGGCCGTAGATCTCCTTCAATCTGCGGATCACCTCGAGCGTCTCCACTGAGAACGGCGCCTTGCCCTCGAAGGCGTGGAGCACGATGCCCTCGACGAGGTCGCCGAGACCGATGTCCTTCGCCTCCGCCAGTCCCTTGAGGACCTTGACGAGACGCCTCTCGAGCCGGATGCCGGTTTGGATGCGTTCGATCTTCATGGTACCTTTGTACCAAAATAACACCCTGATCGCAACCGGTCGGTCCGTCGCTCGGGTCTTTCTCGCGCCGCACACATGGTCCACTGTGAACCGAACGCAACGGGACGGATTCGGACATGGCGGGCGCGGCGGTCGACATCGCGGTGATGAAGGACGTGTTGGTGGTGCTCGGCACCGCCGGCGTCGTCGTGCCGTTGATGCACCGCTTCAAGGTCGGCTCGGTGCTCGGCTTCCTCCTCGCCGGCGCGGTGCTCGGACCGCACGGCCTCGCCCGGTTCGAAACCGCCGTGCCCTGGCTCGACTGGTTCACCGTCGACAAACGCGAGGAACTCGCCGGCATCGCCGACCTCGGCGTCGTCTTCCTGCTCTTCGTCATAGGTCTCGAGCTGTCGGTCTCCCGCCTCGTCGCCATGCGGCGTCTGGTGTTCGGGCTCGGTCCGCTCCAGGTGTTGCTCTCGGGTGCGCTGATCGGCGCCGCCGCCCTCCAATTCGGCCAGAAGCCCGCCGCCGCGCTGGTGCTCGCGGCCTGCCTCGCCCTGTCGTCGACGGCCGTCGTCGTCGAGGTGCTCGCCGAGCAGAAGCGCCTCGCGTCGACCACCGGCCGCACCGCCTTCTCGATCCTGCTGTTCCAGGATCTCGCGGTGATCCCGATCCTCTTCATGGTGGAGACCCTCGGCTCCACCGGCGCCGCCGCCCGCGGTGTCTGGGGCGGCCTCGGCTGGGCCCTGCTCCAGGGCCTCGTCGCCGTCGCGGTCATCGTCGTCATCGGCCGGGTGCTGCTCAGACCGCTCTTCCGCGTCGTCGCCGAGACGTCCTCGTCCGAGCTGTTCATGGCGGTCATCCTCTTCGTCGCCATCGGCACCGGCGTCGCCGCGTCCCTCGCCGGCATGTCGATGGCGCTGGGCGCTTTCGTCGCCGGCCTCCTCCTCGCCGAGACCGAATACCGCCGCGCCATCGAGACCTCGATCGAACCGTTCAAGGGCCTGCTGCTCGGGGTCTACTTCTTCTCCGTCGGCATGAGTGTCGATCTCGACTTCGTCGCCGCCCATCCGCTCTCCGTCCTCGCCGGCGCCTTCGCCCTGGTGGCGGTCAAAGGCACCGTCACGACGCTCGGCGCCCGCCTCTTCGGCGTCGCGCCGTCCAACGCCGTCAAGACCGGCCTGCTCATCGGTGCCGGCGGCGAATTCGCCTTCATCGTCGTCGGTCTCGCCGCGTCGCTGAAGATCGTCGACGCCACCACCGCCACCTGGGTGATCGCCGTGGTGTCGCTCTCCATGGCGGCGATCCCCTTCTTCGACGTCGTCGGCCGCCGCCTGTCGCGCGAGATCGACCGCCGCGCCCCTCCCGATCCGGCCCTCCTCGCCACCCCACCGGAGAACCTCGAGGCGCGCGCCCTGATCGTCGGCTTCGGCCGTGTCGGCTCCCTCGTCGCCGCCATGCTGGAGGAGCACGGCATCACCTATGTCGCCGTCGACCGCGACGCCGGCAACGTCGTCGACGGCCGCAACGCCGGAAAGCCGGTCTACTTCGGCGATGCCACCAATCCCATGTTCCTCAGGAGCTGCGGCGTCGAGACCGTCTCGGCGGTGATCGTCACCATGCACGCCACGGCCGGTGTCGACGCCGTGGTCGAGGCGGTCCGCGGCTTCCGGCCCGACGTCCCCCTGGTGGCGCGCGCCCGCGACGCCTCCCACGCCCGCCGCCTCTATCGCAAGGGCGTCAGCGACGCCGTCCCCGAAACCATCGAGGCGAGCCTGCAACTGTCGGAGGCGGCTCTCCTCGGCCTCGGCGTCGCCATGGGACCGATCATCGCCTCGATCCACGAGAAACGCGACGAATTCCGCCGCGACCTGACGAGCGCCGCCGTGAACGCGCCGGCGGCCTCGGAGAATGCCCGCAAGGGGCGCACCCTGCGCGGCCGCCGCTCTGCCTCCGAAGCGGGCGGTGCGCCCACCTCCTGACGTTGCCGCACGAGTCCCGCCGTGGTCTCCTCGGCGCGTCGTCCTCGAAATGGTAACAATTCGAGGTATAGAGATTTCTTGCCGAATCGAGCCCTGGGGGAATCCGAGATGCCGACCGTCCTCGTCGCCGGCGCCGCCGTGCAGGACTTCATCTATCGCTTCGACGCCGCGCCTGCCCGCGGCACCAAGGGGCGCGCCAAGGACTTCATCTCCATCGGCGGCGGCTCGGGCGCCAACGCCGCCGTCACCGTCGTCCGCCTCGGCGGCGCCGGCCAGGTTCTCGCCCCTCTCGGCGACGATCTGATCGGCGAGATGATCGTCCGCGGCCTCGTCACCGAGGGCGTCGACACC
Source organism: uncultured Alphaproteobacteria bacterium (assembly GCA_937892955.1). Lineage (GTDB taxonomy): Bacteria > Pseudomonadota > Alphaproteobacteria > Rhizobiales > Ancalomicrobiaceae > CALBKH01. The sequence continues at coordinate 37,311 of CALBKH010000022.1, read as the reverse complement.
TCCAAGATCCTGCGCATCCCGGGGCGCGAATCGCCGGTCTGTTCGTCGATCGTCGACGGCGACGGCGAGCGCACGATCCTCACCTGGCATCCGCCGCACGTCGCCCCGCCGGTGATCGACGACGCCGATGTGCTCGTCGCCGACGTCGACGCGCTCCTGACCGACGACCGCTATCCCTCCCTCGCGGTGCCGCTGCTCGAAGCCGCCAGGAAGCGCGGCATCCCCGGCGTCCTCGACGGCGACCGCGCCGAAGGCGACGCGCCGCAGATGATTCGCGCCGCCAGTCACGTGGTCTTCGGCACGCCCGGCCTGCGCGGCACCTCCGGCATCTCCGATCCGACCAAAGGTCTCCTCGCCATCCGCAAGCTGACCGACGCCTTCCTCGCCGTCACTCTCGGCTCCGGCGGCGTGCTGTGGCTCGACGGCGATCGGGTGCGGCGCCTGCAGTCCTTCCCGGTCCACGCCGTCGACACGCTCGGCGCCGGTGACGTCTTCCACGGCTCCTTCGCCCTGGCGCTGGCCGAGAAGATGTCCGAACCCGATGCGCTGCGCTTCGCCTCCGCCGTCGCCGCCATCAAGTGCTCGCGCTTCGGCGGCCGCGCCGGCGTGCCGACCCGCCCCGAGGTCGAGGAGTTCCTGGCGATGCATCCCGCCTGAGGCGGCGGTTCCTCGAGCCCGCAACGACGACGGGGGCCTCGCGGCCCCCGTTTCTGTTGCGATCACGGCAGGAGTGGCTCACCCGCCCGCGGCGCGGATGCCGAGCCAGACGATCGCCGTCGCCGCGGCGAGACAGGCGAGCGCCGTACCGATCGCCCCCGGCGTCGCCGCGGCCGCGTCGACGTAGGAGCCGGCCGGCTTCTTGCCGGTCACCATCGCCGGCACCAGCCGCTCCTTCTTGACCACGGCGTGGAACACCACCGCCGCGACGTGCAGCACGACGGCGATGATCAACACGTCGAAGAGCTTGTGATGGAGCTTGTGGGCGAGCGTCACCGTCGCGTCGGACACGGTCTTGGCGAGCGGCCCCTCGATGATCATGCGATCGACGTCGGCGTTGTAGAGGCCGGTCAGTGCCATCGCCGCCGGCAACGCCAGGAGCGCCAGCACCATCCAGGCGCCGAGCGGGTTGTGGCCGAGATAGTGGCCCTCCCGCCCCTTCAGGAGCGCCAATCCGTAGCCGATCGACGTCCCCGGCGACGGGACGAAACGCGTGAACCGCGCCGTCGAGCCGCCGACGACCCCCCACAACACGCGGAACACCACCAGGATCAGGACGATCCGACCGTTGAGCTTGTGGAGGTCCGGATTGCCGCCACCGATCTTGTCGCTGGCCCAGGCGACGACGATCGTCGCCACCAGGGCCCACTTGAACAGCCGAGTCGGCAGATCCCAGGCGAGTACCTTCGCCGTCGTCGTGGGGGTGTCGGTCATGGCGTCACTTCTTCTCCCGGAAGTCGTCGTGGCAACCCTTGCAGTTGCCGAGAACCTTGGGGAAATTGGCCTTGAGGCTCGCCTCGTCGGTGATCGCCGCTTCGGCCGCCGAGGCCTCCTTGGCGAGCTTGGCGAAGAGCCCGTCGAAACGCGCCTTCTCCGCCCAGATACGCGGTGAAGCCTCGGTTTTACCTGTCCGCGAGTTGTCCGGGAAGAGCGCCGGCAGCTTGGCCGCCCCGTCGGCATAGGCCGCGAGCGCCGCCTTGGCCTTGGCCACGTCGACAGGCGCCTCGCCCTTGAGCATGGCGGCGACCGGGCGGGTGGCGTCGCCCCAGCCCTTGAAGATCGCCTGGCGATCGGTCATCGGATCGGCCGCGAAGGCCGTGGACGTGGCGAGGAAGCCGACGAAACCGGCGGCGGCGAGGGAAAGAAGCTTCATGACGGGAAAATCCTCTGGTCGTGCGGCGCGGGCCCGAGCCCGCGAGGAGGAGAAGGAGGAGAGATCGCCGGCGCGGCCGACGACCTACCTCGGCGCGCCGGCTCGACGGCCGACGCGAGGTCCGTGACGACCCGATGGTTGCACCGGCCGCCACTCGAATTCCAATGAATTTCCGGTAATCTTTCGCACCGCGGTACGAAGCGTCGCGACGAAGCCGGCACTCTACTTCTGATAGTCCTTCACGTCCGTGAACTTCAGCATCTCCCAGCGATCCTCTTCGTACTTGAGCGCGAAGGGCGAGGTGGCGAGATGGACCGGATCGCCGTCGAGGTCGGTGCAATTGGCCGAACTGTCGCGCCGCGAGAACTCCTCGATCTTCGCCGGCTCCTCCGACGTCACCCATCGGGCGACCGAGAACCGCGTCGTCTCGAACGAGATCTCGAGACCGTATTCGGCGGCGAGCCGTTCCTTCAGCACGTCGAGCTGAAGATTGCCGACGACCCCGACGATCGGCTGCGAGCCGTCGCGCGGCTGGAACACCTGGACGACGCCCTCCTCGGCCATCTGCTGGAGCGCCTCCTTGAGCTTCTTCGCCTTCATCGCGTCGCCGACGCGGACGCGACGCAGGATCTCCGGCGCGAAGGACGGGACGCCGCGGAAGACCAGATCCTCGCCTTCCGTCAGCGTGTCGCCGATGCGCAGCGTGCCGTGGTTGGGGATGCCGACGATGTCGCCGGCGAAAGCCTCGTCGGCCACCGTCCGGTCCTGGGCGAAGAAGAACTGCGGCGCGGTCAGCGCGATGTTCTTGCCCGTGCGGACGAGCTTCGCCTTCATGCCGCGCTGCAGCCGCCCCGAGCACACCCGCATGAAGGCGATGCGGTCGCGATGGTTCGGATCCATGTTCGCCTGGATCTTGAAGACGAAGCCGGTCATCTTCGGCTCCCCGGCCTCGACGACGCGGGTCGCGGCGTGCTGCTCGCGCGGCGACGGCGCGAACTTGCCGAGCGCGTCGATCAGATCCTGCACGCCCATGTCGCGCAGCGCCGAGCCGAAATAGACCGGCGTCAGATGGCCCTCGAGGAAGGACTGGGCGACATAGGGCTTCGACGCCCCTTGCGCCAACTCGACCTCGTCCTTGAACTGGGCGAAATCCTGCGGCGGCAGCAGCGCCTCGATGCGCGGATCGCCGGGCCCGGAGACCGGGATCGGCTCCTCGGCGTCCTTCAGTCGGATGGTGTTCGTGTCGAGATCATAGGTGCCGGCGAAGGCCTTGCCGCGGCCGATCGGCCAGGACTTCGGCGTGGTGTCGAGGGCGAGCGAATTCTCGATGTCGTCGAGCAGCTCGAACGGATCCATCGTGTCGCGGTCGCACTTGTTGACGAAGGTGACGATCGGGATGTCGCGCAGGCGGCACACCTCGACCAGCTTCAGCGTCCGAGCCTCGACGCCCTTGGCCGCGTCGAGCACCATGACGGCGGCGTCGACCGCGGTCAGCGTCCGATAGGTGTCCTCCGAGAAGTCCTCGTGGCCCGGCGTGTCGAGCAGGTTGAACACCCAGTCGCGGTATTCGAAGGTCATGACCGAGGTCATCACCGAGATGCCGCGCTCCTTCTCGATGCCCATCCAGTCCGACCGCGTGTTGCGCCGATCGCCCTTGGCCTTGACCTGCCCCGCGAGCTGGATCGCCCCGCCGAAGAGCAAGAGCTTCTCGGTCAGCGTCGTCTTACCGGCGTCCGGATGCGAAATGATCGCGAAGGTGCGGCGACGGGCGACGGGATCGGCGGTGTGCGAAGGCACCGGATGATGGGCGGTCATGAACGGTCTCGGAGGGGCGGTTTCGTGCGCCGTTGATAAGCCGGACGAGGCGCGTGTCAATGCCGGGGCCGCCGGCACACGCTCACGGGCGGACCTTGCGCTGTTCCTCGTCGGGGAAGGTGAGGCCGGTCACGCGTGAGTGCCATGCCGTCGCCAGGAGCACCAGGACCGTCGTGCCGAGGAGGACCGTCGTCGTGACGAAGAGGACGTCGGCGCTCTGGCGGGCGATCATGATGATCGGGTCGGCGCCGGCCGGCGGATGCAACGATTTCGTCGCCAGCATCAGCCACAGCGCGATACCGACGGTCGGGCCGATGCCCCACCACGCCCCGCCGGTGATCTTGTAGGCGAGAAGACCGACGATCGAAGACAGCACGTGGCCGCCGACGACGTTCCACGGCTGGGCGAATTCGCTGTCGGGCACGGCGAAAAGGAGGATGCTCGACGCGCCGAACGAGCCGATCACCAGGAGATTGCCGGTCGACCGCTCCAGCGCCGACAGCACGGTGAGCCCGATCATCACCCCGACGACGACGGTGCGGATGGAGAACTCGCGCTTGCCCTCGCCCGGCCGGGCGCGGCGCAACGGCGCGGCGATCCGTTCGAAGATCTCGTCGAAACGATTGCCGACCGCGCCCCACATGTCAGGCCGGGGCGAGCGCCTTGGCGCCCTTCATCACCGCGTCCTGGACCTTCTCGAAAGCGCGCACCTCGATCTGGCGCACGCGTTCGCGGCTGATGCCGAATTCGCTCGAGAGCTCCTCGAGGGTGATCGGATCCTCGGCGAGACGGCGCGCCTCGAAGATGCGCCGTTCGCGCTCGTTGAGCACACCCAGCGCCTGCGCCAGCAGCGCCTTGCGGCCGTCGAGCTCCTGGGTCTCGGCGAGCTTCGTCTCCTGGCTCTCGGCGTTGTCGACCAGCCAGTCCTGCCACTCCGCCCCCTCCTCGTCGGCCCGCACCGGCGCGTTGAGGGAGGCATCGCCGCCGAGACGACGGTTCATCGACACGACGTCCTCTTCGGTGACGCCGAGCTTGGTGGCGATCTTCTTGACGTGATCGGGGTGCAGGTCGCCCTCGTCGAGCGCCTGGAGCTGGCTCTTGACCCGGCGCAGATTGAAGAACAGCCGCTTCTGATTGGCGGTCGTCCCCATCTTCACCAGCGACCACGAGCGCAGGATGTATTCTTGGATCGCCGCCTTGATCCACCACATGGCGTAGGTGGCCAGCCGGAAGCCCTTCTCCGGCTCGAAGCGCTTGACCGCCTGCATCAGGCCGACGTTGCCTTCCGAGATCACCTCGGCGATCGGCAGGCCGTAGCCGCGATAGCCCATGGCGATCTTGGCCACCAGTCTGAGATGCGAGGTGACGAGACGTTCGGCGGCTTTCGGATCTTCGTGCTCGCGCCAACGCTTGGCGAGCATGTATTCCTCTTCCGGCTGCAGCATCGGGAAGCGGCGGATCTCGTCGAGATAGCGCGACAGACCGCCTTCGAGCGAAGCGAGCGCGGGAAGCGTGGTGCCCTGGGCCATGTGATCAGCGCCCTCGTGCCTGTTTTTCGGGACCGGGGTATCCGATCCCGAGGAGACCCCGCAAGGGCGATCCCCTCGTCACGCGGCGCCCGCCCCTGCGGCACGCCGGACGCCGATCATATCGCAACTCGTGGCGAAATCGCGACCGCATTCGTGATCACGTTCCCGGGATGGTGAAGGCGACGCCGCCCGCACCTCATCGTCCGGCACGCCACAACCGCGCCGGATCGAAGGCCGCGACGTCGGAAAGCAACTCGATGAAGCCGGTGACGGCGTGGTCGATCGCCGCCTCGCCCTTCTGCGCCGTGGCGAGGATCGCCGCGCCGATCGCCCCGGTCGGGTTGAGATCCTGCGCCTTCCAGCCGAACTGGCTCGGCCCGTAGGCGCGCAGGTGGGCGAACTCCTTCTCGAACCGCATCTGCGCCGAGGGGAAGTCGGCGAGTTGTTCGACGCGGACGAGATCGGGGCGGATCGCCATCACCATCGAGGTCTCGATGTCGCCGCCGTGGATGCCGAACCTGCGCTCACGCTCGTCGAAGAGGCCGTGCGGCCGCCCGAACCGCGACCACGAGGTGGCGACCGCCAGCATGTCGTGACGGACGCGTAACTCACGGGTGACGAGATCCATGACGGGAACGTTGCCGCCGTGGGCGTTGACGATGACGAGCTTGCGCAAGCCCGCCCGCGCCACGCAGGCGCCGATGTCGAGCCACACCTTGGTGACGGTGTCCCAGTCGAGCGTCAGCGTCCCCGGCGAAGAGACGTGTTCGAGCGACCAGGCGATCGACTGGACGGGCAGGAACACGGCCGGCAGGTCCGGCGGCAGCCGCTCGATGGTGCGCGCCACGTGGCCTTCGGCGATGACCGTGTCGGTCGAGAGCGGCAGATGCGGCCCGTGCTGCTCGATCGCCGCGACGGGAAGCACGGCGATCCACTCGGCGACGTTCGGCCGCTTGAAATCCTCGGTGGTCAGCTCCGACCAGTGGCGCCGTGGCGGCATGAGACCACCCCTCAAAACGACTTCTCAATTCCCCTTTGCACGAAGGCTCCTCTATATACCCATCAAACTAAGCAACCAATACGATATGTATCGATCTAACTAACAATATTAATGCATAACATACCGCAAGTATGTAAAACATCCAACATAAAGCCCGCATAATCAGGCGAGACTTATCCGTGGTATCTTCCAATAATTCAAGATATCGATCATCTATATTTATAGTAGACCCGGAACTATTTGTAATATGAATATTAAGCATCTTAGTCCCCCCGAAGTCAGACTTCAATTTAAGCTCCTTGGGTGCTCCTGCGGAAAATGCAAACAACGCGAAAGATACATAAAGTGAAATTAGGTATGTTATCTTAAAATTTATCGGTAGCGCAAATGATTTGAATATTTCAATCTGAAAAAAATTATACTGTATCAATGATACCGCTATAGGAATTAGCACCATTGCGAAGTATGAAATCTTTGCTAATTGCTGGTTGCCAAAATTTTGTAGTTCAATCCAAGTGGGCGTCCTAAATAGAGTTGAAAATATGTTTTTAACACCCAATACTTCTAAAATGACTGAAATAATTACATATACAATTATTAGTATTGTAATCCATATAAGCCAGTGTATAGATTTTATAACCCCGGTCATTGAAGAAATATATATTAATTCTAAAATACTTATATCACTAAAAAATGCACCATATATACCAAATATGCCTTCAATTAAAACAACAGATACGAATAAATATTCCAGTACGATTCTAGTATGATTATAAAATCTAAGTCTACTATCTATAAGTCTTACTTCAATCTCTTTATTTATTTTAGAAATCTTGTCATCAATCTTAATTTTAATTTCATCGCTCGACATCTAATGCCTTTCTCTTCAATATTAATCAATATGCTGCCTTGGTGGCATCTCACCCGTCTTGCAGAAACACCTTCGCCGCCTCCCCATGTTCCCACCTGAGCCGCGCGACGTCCACATCGACCGGTATCCCGTCGACCACCTTCCACTTGCCGGCGATCATCACCCGGTCGGCCCGATGCGCCCCGCACAACACCAGCGCGGCGAGCGGATCGCCCGCCCCGGAGAAGCGCAGCTCGTCGAGCGTGAACAGCGCCAGATCCGCCTCCAGCCCGACGGCGATGCGGCCGATGTCGCTCCGCCCGAGACAGCGCGCCGAGCCCTCCGTCGCCCAGCGCAGCGCGTCGAGATGCGTCACCGTGGCGTCGTAGGTCAGCCGGTTGATCATCAGGGCGTGACGCACCCCTTCCATCAGGTTCGAATTGTCGTTCGACGCCGAACCGTCGACCCCGAGCCCGACGGCGACGCCCGCCGCTTCCAGCTCCCGCGTCCGGCAGTGCCCCGAGGCGAGCACCATGTTGGAGGTCGGGCAGTGGCACACCCCGACCCCGTGGCGGCCGAGGCGGCGGATCTCGTCGTCGTCGAAATGGATGCCGTGGGCGAGCCAGGTGCGGTCGCTCATCCAGCCGACCTCTTCGAGATAGTCGACCGGCCGGCACTGGAAGGTCTCGAGGCAGAAGGTGTTCTCGTCGTTGGTCTCGGCGAGATGGGTATGGAGCCGGCAATCGTGCTTCGCCGCCAGTTGCGCCGTCTTCTCCATCAACGACCGGGTCACCGAGAAGGGCGAACACGGCGCCAGCGCGATCTGCGTCATCGCCCCCGGCTTCGCGTCGTGGAAGAGGTTCAGCACCCGCTCGCTGTCGGCGAGGATCGTGTCCTCGTCCTGCACCGCGGCCTTGGGCGGCAGGCCGCCGTCCTCGACCGACAGGTTCATCGAGCCGCGCGTCACCGTCATGCGCATCCCGAGCGCCCGCGCCTCGTCGACCTCGATGTCGACCGCGTCCTCGAGCCCGGCGGGAAAGATGTAGTGGTGATCGGCCGCGGTGGTGCAGCCCGACATCATCAGCTCGGTGCCGGCGAGCCGCACCGCGAGGCGGAAGGTCTCCGGATCGAGCCCCTTCACCCAGACCGGATAGAGCGCCTTCAGCCAGGGAAAGAGTTCCTTGTTGATCGCGTCGGGGTGGGCCCGCGTCATCGTCTGATAGACGTGGTGATGAGTGTTGATCAGCCCCGGCAACATCACGTGGCGCGACGCGTCGAAGATGGCGTCGACCGGCGCCACCGGTTCGCGCCCCCGCCCCACCAGCTCGACGATCCGGCTGGCCTCGACCACGACACCGCGCTCGGCGCCATCCGCCAGCACCGCGAGCGGATCCTTCAACCACAGACGCATGATGTCCCCCGTTCGATCGACGCGAGACTAGCGGAACGCCGCCCGCCTCCGCTAGGCTCGCGCCGCCGAACCACGAGCCCGAGATGCCGGATCCACACCCCGCCGCGCCCCATGTCGTCTTCGACCGCGTCTCGAAGACCTATCGCAACGGCACACGCGCCCTCGCCGACGTCTCGCTCACCGTCGCTCCCGGCGAAGTCGTCTCGCTCATCGGCCCTTCCGGCTGCGGCAAGTCGACCCTGCTCAGGATCGCCGCCGGCCTCGAGACCGCCGACACCGGCACCGTCACCCGCCCCGGACGCGACATCGGCTTCGTCTTCCAGGACCCGACCCTGATGCCCTGGGGAACGGTCGCCGACAACGTCGCCCTGCCGCTGCGCTTCGCCCGCACGCCCCAACCCCAGATCGCCCCGCGCGTCGCCGAGGCGCTCGCCCGTGTCGGCCTCGCCGACGCGGCTGTCGCCTATCCGCGCGAACTCTCCGGCGGCATGCGCATGCGCGCCTCGATCGCCCGGGCGCTGATCACCCGCCCGAAGATCCTGCTCCTCGACGAGCCCTTCGCCGCCCTCGACGAGATCGGCCGTTTCGCCCTCGACCTCGAGCTGCTGCGCCTCGCCGCGAGCGAGGGTCTGACGGTGATCTTCGTCACCCATTCGGTCTACGAGGCGGTGTTCCTGTCGTCGCGCGTCGTCGTCATGGCCGCCGGCCCCGGCCACATCGTCGCCGAGACGCCGATCGCCTTCGACGGCCTGCGCGACGAGGCCCTGCGCGACCGCGCCGACTTCACCGGGCGCTGCGCCGAAGTCTCGGCCCAGTTGCGCGCCGCCGTCGCCTCGTCGAGCGGCGAGGTCGACCGTGACGGCGCGACGCGGTAGTCTGGCACCGTTCTTCGGTCGTCACGATCGTCATGAAACCGTTACATCGATCGGTTAGGTGTCGTACATGACCTTTCAACACCGAAAATCCGTCACCCACCGACTGGCCATGGCGGCCAAAGCCCACCGCGCCCGCTCCGGCTCGCATCTTGGGCGCATCGGCCTGCATGCCGGTCAGGAAGCGGTGCTCAAGGCGCTCGCCGACGAGGACGGCCGCACCATGAGCCAGCTCGCCCAGGTGCTCGGTGTCCAGCCGCCGACCGTCACCAAGATGGTGTCGCGTCTCTCGGCGCAGAACCTACTGAAGCGCGTCCCCTCCGAGACCGACGGCCGTCTCGCCCGCGTCCACCTGACCGACGAGGGCCGCGCCAAGATCGAAGAGATCGATCGCATCTGGAAGCGCATCGAACGCGAGGCGCTCGCCGGCTTCGACGACAAGGACCGCAAGAAGCTCCGCAAGCTCCTGCGCGCCGTCGAACGCAATCTGACGCTGCAGCTCGACGCCCTCGACGAGGTCGAAGTGGCCGAGGAGCCGGAGGACGATCCGGAGGAGTGAGCCCGGCTCGCCGCTCACGTCCCCCCCGGCCCCACCCGCCGCATGGCAGCCATACGGCCGCGTACCTCGTCCCGCGCTGGACCCCGCCCCCTCGGACGGATACGTAGAACCCACCGTCGAAGCTCGGATCTCCTCGCTTCGCCGGCCGTATCTCGTGTGGGTACGGTCGCTCGCGGCGACGGATCGAGAGGAAGACATCGGTGGCACGGGCGGGAGCGATGGCGGTGGCGCCGCGAAACGACGGGCCGGAGCCCTCGCGCCGTCTCGTCGGCATCGGCCTGATGATGGGCGCACTCGTCTGCTTCACCGCCATCGACACCTCGGCGAAATGGCTGGGCCGATCCCTGCCGCCGCTCGAGATCTCGTTCTTCCGCTATTTCATCGCCTTCCTCGTCTCGGCGATCGTCTTCAATCCGGTCACCGCCCGCCACGCCTGGACGACACGCCGCCCCGCTCTGCAGATCCTGCGCGCCCTCTTCCTGCTCGGTTCGACGGTCTTCAACTTCATCGCCCTGCGCCATCTCCAGCTCGCCGAGACCATGTCGATCATCTTCGGCGTGCCGTTCCTCGTCGCCCTCCTGGCGGTGCCGCTGCTCGGCGAAACCGTCGGCGGCAAGCGTTGGGGCGCGATCGCGGTGGGCTTCCTCGGAGTGCTCCTGGTGACACGTCCGACCGCGGCGCATTTCGATCCGGCGATGCTCTGGGCCTTCGCCGCTGCGATCTGCTACGCCGGCTATGTCCTCGTCACCCGCATGTTGTCCGGCATCGATTCCACCGCCAGCCTGTTGCTGCTGCCCGCCGGCGCGGCCGTGGTGATGCTGGCGCCGGTACTGCCGTCGATCTGGGTGACGCCCGCGACGACCCACGATTGGATGCTGCTCTGTGTCACCGGGCTCGGCGGCGCCGCCGGCCACTTCCTGCTCATCCTCGCCTATGCGCGGGCCCCGGCGTCGGTGTTGTCGCCCTTCATCTACGCCCAGATCGTCTGGATGACGCTGTCCGGCTGGCTCGTCTTCGGCGACGTGCCGGGCGCCTGGACGATCGCCGGCGCCACGGTGGTGATCGCCAGTGGCCTCTGGCTGGTCCAACTCGAGCGGGGGCGACGAAACGTCGCCACCACGGCGGCCCGATGAACCCCTTCGAAACGCGAGATCATCCGCGGTTGCAGGTATGTTGTTGCGAGTGGCCCCCGGTTCCGGCACAAACGGAGCGGAGCGGCGCGTGGCGGCGTGCGCACGAAGCCCCGGACAAAGATGGTCGGTGACATGGAAAGCGGTGGTGCCACGCCCAAGCGGCGTCTGACCCTGGCGATGATCGCGGAGAAACTCGATCTCTCCACGGCGACGGTGTCGCTCGCCCTGCGCAACTCGCCGCTGGTGGCCGAGGAGACGCGCAAGCGCGTCCACGCGCTCGCCGAGGAACTCGGCTACATCTACAATCGCTCGGCGGCGTCGCTCCGGACGGCGCGCACCAACATCGTCGGCCTCGTCGTCCACGACATCCTCAATCCCTACTTCGCCGAACTGGTCGCCGCGGTCGAGAACGAACTCGGCCGCCACGGCCAGACCGTCATCCTCTACAACCACGGCGACGACCCGCTGCGCCAGCGGGTCTTCCTCGAAACCCTGCTGCAGTATCGCGCCGACGGCATGATCCTGTGCCCGGCGGCCGGGTCCAAGCCGAGCGACGTGTCGCGCATCGTCGACGCCGGCCTGCCGACCGTGCTCATCGCTCGCGAATTGCCCGACCTGCCCGAGGTGCCCGTCATCCGCGGTGACGACCGCACCGGCCTGCGCTGCGCGGTCGAACATCTGATCGGCCTCGGCCACCGCCGCATCGCCCTCGTCGGCGGCCAGCAGGACTCCTCGTCCGCCTCCGAACGACGCGCCGGCTACGAGGATGCCCTCACCGCCGCCGGCATTCCCGTCGACCCGGAACTCGAGTTTCCCGCCGCCTCCAGCCGCCGCGCCGGCCGCGACATCTGCGGCCACGTGCTCGTCGCCCGTCCCACCGCCATCGTCTGCTTCAACGATCTCCTCGCCTTCGGCATGATGATGGAGCTGAAGCGCCGCGGCATCGAACCGGGCCGCGACATCTCGCTCACCGGCTACGACGACATCGACGAAGCCTCGGTCTGGTCGCCCGGCCTCACTTCGGTGTGGAACGGCCAGCAGGAGGTCGGCCGTCTCGCGGCACTGACCCTGCTCGACGTCGTCGCCGGCCACCCGCCGCGCGACATGCGGGTTCTGGTCGAACCCGAACTGCGCATCCGCGAGACCACCTGCCCGCCGAAGGCGTGAGGAACGGTTCCGGCCTGAGGCCGGCTTCGTGCAATGGTCCGTTCCGACGGACGACCACCGACGACGTGTCGGCGTCCGAAGCAGGCGCGCGATGCTTCGAGACGAGCGGCTTCGCCGCTCCCTCGGGATGAAGCTCTTGTTTTCACTCGTGGAGCGATGAACGCCTCATGCCGAGGAGGGCGCGGAACGCGCCCGTCTCGAAGCATCACGCACCGGTTTCCGAGGGGCGGGCCGAAGCCCCGTCCTCAGCCGCAGTCGGCCACCAGCCCGACCGACTCGATCGCCGCCACCAGCGCCGCTTCGTCGTTGTCGGAGGTGTCGCCCGACATGCCGCAGGCGCCGACCAGGCCACCGGCGGAATCGCGGATCAGCACGCCGCCCGGCACCGGCACCGCGCCGTTGGCATCCGAGAGGAGGCCGGCGAGACCGACGAAGAAGTGCGGACGTTCGACCGCGATGGCGTTGATCCGACGCCCGCCCGAACCGAACTTGACGCAGACGTTGGCCTTGCCCAACGCCACCTCCCACCGGAGGATCGGGCAGCCGTCTTCCGCCGCCGCCGCCTTGAGCGAGCCGCGGGCGTCGAGCACGACCACCGCCATCGGCTTGAAGTTGCGCTCCCGCGCCACCTTCAGCGAATGATCGGCGAGAGCCCGGGCGGTGGCGAGAGTGAGTTCGGTCATGGGATGGATCCGCTGCTGGACGTTGAAGGGAGATCGAACGGCGGGGTAGCGACCACCGTCCTCCGTCGCTCGGACCGTCGCACGGACCCGACCGACCGGGAAATTCGTTTTGCGCGCCCGATCACCCGAACGCCTTCGCCGCGACGAGCCCGGCGAGTTTCTCGGGCACCGGCCCGCCGGTCGCCCAATCGAGCAGTTCGACCGTGTGCAGGATCGGCGTCGACGTCCCCGAGGCGATCTGCATGATGCAGCCGATGTTGCCGGCGGCGATCACCTGCGCCCCGGTCGTGGCGATGTTCGCCACCTTGCGGTCGCGCAGTCGCGCGGCGAGATCGGCCTGGAGAATGTTGTAGGTGCCGGCCGAGCCGCAACAGACGTGGCTCTCGGGGATCGCCGTCACCTCGAAGCCGGCCCGGCCGAGGAGCTCCATCGGCAGGGTCGTGATCTTCTGCCCGTGCTGCATCGAACAGGCGGAGTGATAGGCGAGTTTCGGCCGGCGGTCTTTCATCACCGCCGAGGCGAGGTCGAGTTCGGCCAGCACCTCCGAGACGTCGCGGGCGATCGACGCCACCTTCGCCGCCTTCGCCGCCAGATGCGGGTCGTTGCGGAACATGTGGCCGTAGTCCTTGACCGTGGTGCCGCAGCCCGAGGTGTTGATCACGATCCGGTCGAGCCCGCCCGCCTCGATCTCCGCCGACCACGCCTCGATGTTGGCCGCCGCATGGGCATGACTGCGGTCCGTCGCCCCCATGTGGTGATCGAGCGCGCCGCAACAGCCCGCCCCCTTCGCCACCACCACCTCGCAGCCGAGGCGGGTGAGGAGCCTGACCGTCGCCTCGTTGATCGCCGGATCGAGCACCGGCTGGGCGCAGCCGTTGAGCAGCGCCACCCGCATCCGCCGCGGCGCCACCGCCGCGACCACCTGCGGCGTGTCGATCGGCGACGGGCTCGGCGGCCGCCTCGGCATCAGCAGGAACGGCGCGGCGAGCCGTTTCGGCAGGAGCCCGGCGAGCGGCCGCACGATCGCCGCGCAGATCAGCGCCAATCGGAACAGCGTCGGCCGGGTCAGCACGATGGCGAGCGACCGGCGGATCACCCGATCGATAAGAGGCCGGCGGTAGGTCTTCTCGACATGCGTCCGCGCATGGTCGATCAGATGCATGTAGTCGACACCCGATGGGCAGGTGGTCATGCACGAGAGGCACGACAGGCAGCGATCGAGATGCTTCACCGTCTCATGATCCGCCGGGCGGCCGGTCTCCAGCATCTCCTTGATCAGGTAGATGCGGCCGCGCGGACTGTCGAGCTCGTCGCCGAGTTCGAGGAAGGTCGGGCAGGTCGCCGTGCAGAAGCCGCAGTGGACGCACTTGCGCAGGATCTTCTCGGCGAGCGCGGTATCCGGATCGGCGAGGAGGTGGGGCAGGAAGTTCGTCTGCATCGCCTCAGATCTCCGCCGTGAGCCGACCGGGGTTGAACAGCCGGTCGGGGTCGAAGGCGCTCTTCACCCGTGCCGAAAGCTCGGCGAGCGCCGCCGGCTGCGGCTGGAACACCGGCACCGCCGAGCGCACCGCCGCCTCGGCCCGCACCAGCGTCGCGTGACCACCGACGGTCGCGACCGCCGCGCGGACCGCCGTCGCATGGGCGTCCGCCGCCGGCTCCACCGCAGCCCAGACGAGCCCGCCGGCCCAGTCCCAGAAATGACCGGCGAGCGGCACGCCGGCCGCCCTCATCGCCGCGACGAGCCTCGCGCCCTCGGTGGGCGCCACCGAGATGCGCCAGACCTGAGTGTCGCCGCCGGCGATCGGAGCCGCCTCGCGCAGCGTCGCCCACAAGGCCCGCGACGCGTCCTCGCCGAGGATCTCGAGTCCGCCCCGATCCTTGTAGCGCGCCGTCAGATCGGCCTCACGGCTCGCCACCGACACCGCCGGGCCCTCGAGGCGCAACAGCGTCGCCGAGGCGTCGCCGAAGGGGCCGTGTAGGCCCGCCGGCAGATGGGCGAAGCAAGCGACCTCCTGCGGACTGCCCGAGGCCTCGCGCAGCAGCGCCAGCCCCTGTTCCTCGTCGAGCCCGAGAATGGCGATCGTCTCTTCCGTTTCGGCCCGCGGCAACACCTTGACCGTCACCTCGGTGAGGACGGCGAGCGTGCCGTAGGACCCGGCGACCAGCTTGGAGAGATCGAAGCCGGTGACGTTCTTCATCACCCGCCCGCCCGACTTGAAGGCGTCGCCGAAGCCGTTGACCCCACGGAAGCCGAGCAGGTGGTCGCGCGCCGAGCCGATCTTCAGCCGCCGCGATCCGGCGGTTCCGACCCCGATCGTCCCACCGATCGAGCCGCTGCCGCTCGCGTGCCCGAGGAGCGCCGAATGGTCGACCGGCTCGAAGGCGAGTTCCTGGTTCGACGCGGCGAGGGTGGCGACGATCTCGGAAAGCGGCGTGCCGACCCGCGCCGTCAAGACGAGTTCCGACGGCTCGTAGAGGGTGATGCCGGTGAGGCCCGAGAGATCGACGGTGTCGGTGGCCGCGACCGGCCGGCCGATGCGGCGGCGGGTGCCGCGGCCGACGACTTCGAGCGTCGTCTTCGCCGCGCGGGCGCGCCGGACGAGGTCGACGAGATCCTGTTCGTCGCGGGGGGTGAGGATCGCCATCGCCTCAGAACCTCGGGATCTCGGGGAAGGGCAGAGCGCCGGCGCGGACGTGCATGAAGCCCATCTCGGCGCAGCGGTGGAGCGTCGGGAAGACCTTGCCGGGGTTGAGCCGGTGCGCCTCGTCGAAGGCGCATTTGACCCGCTCCTGCTGGGCGAGATCGACCTCGTCGAACATCTCGGTCATCAGATCGCGCTTCTCGACGCCGACGCCGTGCTCGCCGGTGAGCACCCCGCCGACCTCGACGCAGAGCCTGAGGATGTCGGCGCCGAAGGCTTCCGCCTTCTCGGTGTCGCCGGGGATGGCCGCGTCGTAGAGGATCAGCGGATGCAGGTTGCCGTCGCCGGCGTGAAAGACGTTGGCGACGCGCAGACCGTGCTTCGCCGCCAACTCGTCCATGCGCCGGAGCACCGTCGCCAATTCCTTGCGCGGGATGGTGCCGTCCATGCACAGATAGTCCGGCCCGATGGCGCCCACCGCCGGGAAGGCGTTCTTGCGGCCGAACCAGAAGCGCAGCCGCTCGGCCTCGGAGGTCGAGACGTGCACCGAGGTGGCGCCGCGCCCGCGGGCGATCTTCGCCACTTCTTCGGTGAGGTGATCGACCTCGGCCGGCGTGCCGTCGAGTTCGACGATGACCAGGCCCTGCGCGTCCTGCGGATAGCCGCAGGGCTGGAAGGCTTCGGCTGCGTCGATCGCCGGCTTGTCCATCATCTCCATCCCGCCGGGGATGATTCCCTGCGCGATGATCTCGGCGACGCAGTCCGCGCCCGCCTCCACCGACGGGAAGCCGAGGAGCACGCCGCGCGCCACCTGCGGCTTCTGCAGGATGCGCACGGTGACCTCTGTGACGACGCCGAGCAGCCCCTCCGACCCGGTGATCACCCCCATCAGATCGTAGAGATCGGTGTCGAGATGCTTGCCGCCGAGGCGGATCACCTCGCCGCCCATCAGCACCATCTCGATGCCGAGCAGGTTGTTGGTGGTCAGCCCGTACTTCAGGCAATGCACCCCGCCGGCGTTCTCGGCGACGTTGCCGCCGATCGAGCAGGCGATCTGCGACGACGGATCCGGCGCGTAGTAGAAGCCCTTGTGCTCCACGGCTTTCGAGATGGCGAGATTGGTCACCCCCGGCTGCACCACGGCGCAGCGGTTCTCGAAGTCGACCTCGAGCACGCGGTTGAACTTCGACATGCCGAGCAGGATGCCGTCGGCGAGCGGCAGCGAGCCGCCGGACAGCGACGTCCCCGAGCCGCGCGGCACCACCTTGACGTTCAGCTCCTGCGCGAGCTTCAGCACCGCCGAGACCTCGGCGACCGTCTCCGGCAGCACCACCACCAGCGGCGGCTGGCGATACATGGTCAGCGCGTCGCACTCGTAGGCCGAGAGCTCGCGGTCGAGATGGATGACGTTCCCCGGCCGGACGATCGCCTGCAGACGCGAGACGATGTCGTCGCGCTTCTCCAGGATCTCCGGCTCGGGCAGGGGCATCAGGAGCGACATGGAGGCGGCCTCTTCGGCGAAGGGGTCGTGTGGTCAGGTTTCCTTACCACGAGGCGTCGTGAACGTCGACGGGTCGACGGACCAGCGCGTGGTCGCGACGCCGCGAGGCCTCGCGTGTTCGCGAAATCGTCCCCCCTCCCTGTCCCTCCCCCTCGAGGGGGGAGAGGACGTTGGGGAGATTTCGCCGGCAACATCCAGCGCCTCCCCAGTCGAGAAGACCGCGAGCTTCACCCCGCCGCCTTCGCCTCGCGCCGGAACCTGGTCAGCAGGAACTCGGTGTAGCCGTTGGGCTGCGCCCGCCCCTCGAAGACCAGCGCCAGCGCAGCGCGGAAGGCCGGGCCGTCGTAGGCCGGCGCCATCGGCCGGTAGGCCGGATCGCCGGCGTTCTGGCGGTCGACCACCAGCGCCATGCGCTTCATCGTCTCGACGACCTGAGCCTCGGTGGTGATGCCGTGGGCGAGCCAGTTGGCGATGTGCTGCGACGAGATGCGCAGCGTCGCCCGGTCCTCCATCAGGCCGATGTCGTGGATGTCGGGCACCTTGGAACAGCCGACACCGAGATCGACCCAGCGCACCACATAGCCGAGGATGCCCTGGGCGTTGTTGTCGAGCTCCTCCTGCACCGCTTGTGGAGCGAAGTTGGAGGTGGCGAGCGGGATCGTCAGGATGTCGTCGAGCTTCGCCCGCGCCCGACCGGCGATCTCGTGCTGGCGCGCCGCGACCGAGACCTCGTGGTAGTGCAGCGCATGCAGCGTCGCCGCCGTCGGCGACGGCACCCAGGCGGTGTTGGCGCCCGACTTCGGGTGACCGATCTTCTGGGTCAGCATATCGGCCATCCGGTCCGGCGCCGCCCACATCCCCTTGCCGATCTGGGCATGACCCGGCAACCCCATCATCAGACCGACGTCGACGTTGGAGTTCTCGTAGGCCGAGATCCACGCGGTCGACTTCATCTCGTTCTTGCGGACGACCGGCCCGGCCTCCATCGAGGTGTGGATCTCGTCGCCGGTGCGGTCGAGGAAGCCGGTGTTGATGAAGACGACGCGGCTCGAGGCGGCGGCGATACAGGCGGCGAGGTTCACCGTGGTGCGGCGCTCCTCGTCCATGATACCCATCTTCAGCGTATCGCGGGCGAGGCCGACCACGTCCTCGATACGGCCGAAGAGTTCGACCGCCAGAGCGACCTCCGCCGGGCCGTGCAGCTTCGGCTTGACGATGTAGACCGAGCCATTGCGCGAATTCTTGGTGGCGCCGCTGCCGAAGAGATCGTGGCGAGCGACGAGCGCGGTGACGGCGCAGTCGAGGAAGGTCTCGGGGATCTCGCGACCCTCGGCGTCGAGCACGGCGTCGGTCGTCATGTGATGGCCGACGTTGCGGGCCAGCATCAGCGCACGGCCGTGCAGCACCAGCTCCGAGCCGTCGGCCGCGGTGAAGCGACGATCGGCGGAGAGCCGCCGCGTCATCATCCGCCCGCCCTTCTCGAAGGTCTCTTCGAGCGTGCCGTTCATCAGGCCGAGCCAGGAGCGATAGACCGCCACCTTGTCGGCCGCGTCGACGGCGGCGACCGAATCCTCCATGTCCATGATCGAGGAGAGCGCCGCCTCCAGGATCACGTCGGAAATGCCGGCCGGGTCGCTCGATCCGACCGGGGTCGAGCGATCGACCACCACCTCGGCGTGGAGACCGTTGTGCTTCAGGAGAATCGAACTCGGCCGCTCGTGCTCGCCGCGGAAGCCGGCGAAGCCCTGCGGATCGGCGAGACCGCACAGGCGGTCGTCCGCCAGCGAGACGAGCAGCGCCCCTTTCTCCACCGTGAAGCCGACGACGTCGGCCCAGCCGCTCTTCGCCAGCGGCGCGATCGTGTCGAGATGCGTCTTCGCGGCGGCGACGACGCGCGCCCCGCGCGCCGGATCGTAGCCGCCCCCGGCCGGCAGATCGCCGAGCGCGTCGGTGCCGTAGAGCGCATCGTAGAGGCTGCCCCAACGGGCGTTGGCGGCGTTGAGGGCATAGCGCGGATTGTTGATCGGCACGACCAGTTGCGGCCCGGCGAGGCGGGCGATCTCGTCGTCGACGTTGCTCGTCGTCACCGACCGCGGCGCCGGCTCCGGCAGCAGATAGCCGATCTCGACGAGGAAGGTGCGATAGGCGCCGGCGTCGTGCGGCTTGCCGCGACACTCCGCGTGCCAGGCGTCGATCTTCGCCTGCAACGCGTCGCGGGTGGCGAGAAGCGCCGCGTTCTTCGGCGCCAGATCCGCCACCACCTTGGCGAAGCCGGCCCAGAAGGCCTCGGCCGTCACACCCGTTCCGGGGCAGGCCTCGTCGGCGACGAAGGCGGCGAGCTGCGGATCGACCGAAAGGCCGGCGAGAGCGACGTGGCGCGGGGCGGAGGTGGTCATGAGAACTCTCCCGATGCCGGCGCGAGACGCGCGCCGGCCGTTGGCACATGATCGGGAGAATGCCCGCGCCGTCGCCGTCGGTCAATTTTTCTGGAAACTTTTTTCATCGAATTCGAATATCGTTCATAATATTGATTTTTATCGGTTTATATAGATTTCATGATATCGAGGATGAATTTGTTGAAAACATTTTCCATTTCTGCTTCCCTGCTCCTGTGACGAGGAGGCGACGATGAACGCGACACGAACCGGAAGAGCGATGCGCGGTCGGCCGCGTGGCAGCGGCGGCAAGACGCCGGTCGCCTCGGTCCAGGCGCTCGACCGCGCGCTGCAACTGCTCGAACTCGTCGCCGGCACCGACGGCATGACTCTGACGGCGCTCGCCCATGCCTCGGGCCTGCCCGCCTCCACCGTCCATCGCCTGCTCGCCACCCTCGCCGCCCACGGCTTCGTCGAGAGCGACGAGCCCGACCAGACCTGGAGCATCGGCGTCGAGGCCTTCCGCGTCGGTCAGGCGTTCCATCGCCGCTTCAAGGTGGCGACCATGGGTCGGCCGATGATGCGCGAACTGATGGAGGCGACCGGCGAGACCGCCAACATCGGCATCTTCGAGGGCGGCGACGTCGTCTTCATCTCGCAGGTCGAGAGCTCCGAACCGATCCGCGCCTTCTTCCGCGCCGGCGAGCGTCGTCACGCCCACGCCTCGGGCATCGGCAAGGCGCTGCTCGCCGAGATGCCGCGCGAGCGTGTGGCCCGCCTCGTCCGCGACAGAGGCCTGCCGCGCTTCACCGACGCCACCATCACCGATCCCGATCGCCTCTACGCCGACCTCGACGAGATCCGTCGTCGCGGCTGGTCGCTCGACGACGAGGAGAGGAGCCGCGGCATGCGTTGCATCGCCGCCCCGATCTTCGACGAGAACGGCGAGGCGATCGCCGGCCTGTCGATCTCCGGCCCGAGTGGCCGATTGGAATCGGAGCGCATCGAACGCCTCGGTCCGGTGGTGCGCCGCGCCGCCGACGCCGTCACCCGCGCCATCGGCGGACGTCCGCCCGGCGCGCAGAGCGCCCCCGTAACCGACCCACGTTGACGGCCGACCCCGTCGGCTTCACCGTGGTCTTCGCGACGCGGATCCGCGCCGAGACGAGAGAGGCACCGAGTGGTCCATGACGAAGACGAGCCTGCGGACCCTCCTCACCGTTCTCGCCCTCTTCTGTGGCGTCTCGATCGCGGCGGCGCAGATGGCGCCGAACGATCCGCTCTTCGCCTCCCGCGAGGCGCTCGTCCCCGGCGGCGTGGTCGGCGCTCCGGTCGTCTCCGGTGAGATCTACGTGCCGACCCATTCGTCGATCCGCGCCGGCGACAGCCGCACCCGGGTCGATCTCGCCGTCACCCTGTCGATCCACAACGCCTCGGAGGATCGTCCACTGGCGCTCACTCGCATCGACTACTACGACGGCGCCGGCCGCCTGGTGCAGCGCTACCTCATGGCCCCGGTGCTCGTCCGTCCCTTCGGCACGCTGGAGATCTTCGTCGCCAAGAACGACGTGCGCGGCGGCACCGGCTCGAACTTCCTGGTCGGCTGGTCCGCCGACGGCGACATCGCCGAGCCGGTGGTCGAGGCGGTGATGATCGGCGACTTCGCCAACCAGAGCTATTCCTTCGTCAGCAACGGCCGCCGTATCGAACGCACCGGCCCGCGCCGCTGATCCCACCACCCCGGACCTCCCGGAACGACGAACCCTCCCGACCGTGGACGATCGGGAGGGTTCGTTCGTTCCGAGGCGGTCGCAGGGGGCCCGACCTCGCCTCGGGGAGAGGTCAGCCGCCGGAGGGCAGCGGGATCGGCGGCGCCGTGACCGCCGGCGCGACGCCGGCGAGCGGCGGCGCGGCGCGGCCCGACGCGACGACCGGCGGCGGAACGACGGTGGCTTTCGAGGCAGACGGATCGATCGATCGGGAAACCGGCTTCACCGGGCGCACCGGCGTCGACGGCTCCGCCCGCGCGACACGCGGCGTCGCGACCTTCGCCACCGTGGCCGGCGCGCGGGAATATCCGCCCGCCATGGTCTGTGCGCCGTAGCCCGCCGTCGCCAGGGCGTCGACCCCGGTCGGACCGGAGGCGAACCCGCTGCCGAGCGGCACGACGTCGGCGCGCAGCCGCAGTCCCTCGACGAGGGCGATCGCCCGCTCTTCCGTCAGTCCCTGGCGGCACAACCGCACCCGCACCGAAACGTCGACCGCGTCGGTGTCGAAGACGCCGCCGCGGCTGCGGCTCGGCCGCGTCCTGGTCTCCTGCCAGGCGTAGACGCAGGTCTCGCCGCGCCCGCCGCGTCCGGTGGCGAGCCCGACCGGACCACCGGCGCCGGCGATCACCTGCGAACTCGTCCGCATGTCGACGTCAGGCAATTCGGCGGCGAGTTCGGCGGCGATCGCCTCTTCGGTCGCGCGGCGCGAGCGGCCGGGCTCGTGGGTCTCGGCGACGACGCGAATGCGGTTGGTGCCCGGCGTCGCGGCGTCGCCGGCGAGCGCGATCGTCTGGGTCAGGCGATCCTTCTCGCGCCGTTCGGTGACCGAAACCACCGCACCGGCCTCGGCCGGCAGCCCCGCCAACGCCTGCTCGGGCGCCACCTCGACGGCGAGCGTGGCCGGCAGCGAGGCGGTGGCGAAGGGCGCGGTCGTCCGCATTTCGGTCATGTCGGCGCAGGCCCCGAGGGGCACGACGGCGAGAAGGGCGAGGAGCGATCGGGTCGGGCGCATCGTGTCAGTTCCTCGCGGTCGGTCCGACGGTGGCGGCGGCGAGACCCATGCGGGACTCGCGCGTCGAGAACTGCGCATCGAGCGTCACGAAGACCTCGTGCGCCTCCCCCTTCAGACCGAGGTGGTAGAGAGCCCAGCCGCGCATGGTCATCAGGTCGCGCGGCTCGGAGGCATGGCGACGCCGGCGATCGAGCGTGTCGAGCGTGCCGCGATAGTCACGGGCGTCGAAGCGAGCGATCGCCTGCTGGGCGAGCGCGATGCGACCGATCTCGTCGCGCCGCGTCGTGGTCAGCTGGCCCGAGGCGGCGACCGAGGCGGCGGCATCGGTGCGTCCGGCCCTCAGATGCGCCAGAGACAGTCCGTAGGACGCTTCCGCCGCCAGCCGCCCGTCGCCGGTCCGCGCCTTGTCGAAGGCGGCGATCGCCTCTTCGCCGCGGGCGAGATCCATCAGGCACCAGCCGGCGGCGAGGTCGTCGCCGGCGGAGCGCCGTCCGTTGGCGCCGAGGAGGACCGCGCAGGACTTCTTCGTCGGCCCGCCGCGCTTCGCCACGGTCACCGTCGCGAATCCCGGCACCGGCACCATATCGGCGAAGCGGTCACGATAGTCGGCCGAGAGCTTGTCGAAGGCGGCGCGATCACCCGCCGCCTTGACGGCGAGGAGATGGCCCTCCGCCGACTTCGCCGACGGACGCCACGCCATCGCCTTGGCGAACCACGCCCGCGCCGCGTCGAATTGACGCGCATCGTAGGCGTACCAGGCGAGCGCCTGCGCCGCGTCGCCGGATTCGAGCTTCTCGATCGCCTGGGCGAAGCGCTTCGCCCGCTCGGGCGACAGGGTGCGCCGCGTCGGTCCGGTGACGTCGGCGGTGACGAGATCGAGGAACATCGCCCCGACCTCGGCGTCGTCCGCTCCGGTCGCGGCGAGATCGCGCGCCTCGTCGCGCCGTCCGGCCCGATCGGCGGCGAGCACCGAACCGAGCATCGCCTTGGAGTCGCCGCCGCGCGTCCGTGCCAGGGCGAACCAGTCGTAGGCCACGGCCGGCTTGTCGCGCTTCAGTTCGAGCCAGCCGAGCAGCGTCGCGTCGCCGGCCGTGCCGTCGCTCTTGCGCGCCGCCGCCGTCAGTCGCGTCACGTCCTCGTCCGCCGGCGCAGCCGTCGATCCCGGCTTCAGTCCGTCACCGATCCGCGCCCGCGCCAGATCGAGGCGCAGCGGCTCGAATTCGCCGTGGCGCTCCTCGGCGACGAGCGGCGTCACCGCGTCGGCACCGAGCGCCGCCATCGCCTTGCGCACCGTCGCCAGACGCTCCTCCGGCCCCGGCGAGGCCGAGAGCGCCAGCTTGTAGAGGTCGAGCGCCCGCTCCTGCGTCGTGGTCTTCGCCATCGCCTCGGCCACCCGCCAGATGACGTCGAGATCGGCGCCGTCGAGCAGCAGCGGCTCGCGCTCGGCGAGCCCGGTCACCTGCGCCCAGTCGCCGCGATCCGACGCCGCGACGAGATCGAGGCGCATCTCCTTGCGGCGAAGCTTCGCCACCATCTCCGGCGACGGCCGCCAGCCCGGCCGCACCGCCATACGGCGATCGATCGCCAGCTTGAGATCGTCGATGCGATCCTTGCCGAAGAGGTCCCACAGCGCCTGATCCTCGCCCGGTCCGGCCGGACGGTTGAGATCGGTGGGCGGTTCCCAACCGGGATAGAGGGCACGCAGACGGCGGATCTCCGCCTCGACCCGCGCCTGGGCGCGCTCGGCGGCGTAGTAGCGCAGGGCGCTCTCGTCGACCCGCACGATCGGGTCGGCCGAACCGTCGACCGCCGGCCGCGCGAAGGCCCGCTCGGCCTCCTCCGGGGAGATCGCCGCGGCATCGACCGCCGCGGTCCATTCGATCGCCCGCGGCGCGGCGTCCGCCCGTGGCACGGCGACGAACATCGTCACCGTCACGGCGCACGACAGGGGAGCGAACCTCACCAACATGTCGGATACCTCTGATTGACCGCAACCATCGCCAGGGCACGCAGCGTCGTCGGGTAGTAGTGATCGGTATCGGCGCCGCGCAGATCGTCGGGGAACCGCCGACCTTCGAGCGCACAGGCGACGACCGCCGCCACCGCCCGGTAGCCCGGATCGATCAGCGGCTCGGCGTCCCGCCCGCTCGCCAGATCGACCACCGCCATCGTCGCCCTCGGCTCGGCCTCACCGCTCCACCGCGCCATGAACGGCGCCAGGCGTTCGCGTCGACCGCTCTCGCCCCAGGCGAGATGCAGCGGCACCCGCACCGCGTTGTAGCCGAAGGTCGCCGGGAAGCCGTCCGCCGGCCGCACCGCACCGGCGATCGACACCCATTCCGCCGGCAGGTTCGCCGGACCGAAACGCGCTTCGGCGAGGAGTTTCTCGCCCGACGCCGCGACCCCGCGCCAATCGAGATCGGGGGTCACCTCGGCGAGCCGGGCGAGCGCCGGAAACACCCAGTAGGACGGATTGACCACCGGCCCGTCCTTGCGCGCGCCGGCGCCGAAGCCGGTGGCGCCCGGCAGCAAGGTCGGTCCGAACCGGGTCGGGACGACGTTCGCGGCGAAGACCGCGCGAGCGATGCGCCGCGCCGCGGCGGTGGCGGCGGCGTCGTTCCACGCCTCGCCCGCCTCCATCAGCGCCCAGGCGATCAGGATGTCGCCGTCGGAGGCGTTGTTGGGGTCGTCGACGTGCGGCTTCCGGTCGGCCCGCCAGCGCCAGGCGGCGAGGCCGTCCTTGCGCAGCGACAGATGGGCGCGGGTCCAGTTCCACAGGGTGCGGAACGTCTCGCGGTCGTCGGCGGCGACCGCCAGCAACATGCCGTAGCCTTGGCCCTCCGAATGACTGACCCCGCCGTTGGCGTCGTCGATCACCCGGCCTTCCGACGCGACGAAACGCGCCTTCCAGGCGGCCCACAGCGCCGGGACCGGCAGGGTGCCGCGCAGGCCCGGCGTCTTCCCCGTCTCGGCGGCGAAAGCCGTCGGCGCCGGCACCGGGCCGGCCGGCGCCACCGAGGTGGCGAAGATCGACCCGGCGGCGAAGGCGGCGGCGAGCGCGAGGCCGAAGGGGCGGCGGGACGCGGTCATGACTTCACCGAACCGAGACGCGGCAGCAGCCGCGCCGTGGCGAAGCCGAGCGCGGCGGTCACCAGGAAGGCGGCGAGGATGTAGCCGTAGGGGTAGTCGGAGGCGAGCGCCGCGGCGACCAGACGGAAGTTGGCGAAGTCGAGATCGGCGGTGGCGAGGAAGCCGACGTGGCCGGCCGGCACCGTCGTCACCTTCTCCTCGACCCGATCCCACGACGCCGCCGCACCACGCAGCCGCGCCCAATCCTCGCCGGCGACGACGGTGGCGATCGTCTCCGCCAGGACCGCCGACGACGGCGCCGTCACCAGCGTCCAGGCACCACCGGCCGGCGACATCGCCTGCGCGATCACCAGTCCCGTCGACGGCGTCGGTGCGAAACCCTCGAGCGAGCGCGTCGCGCCGAAGGCCGGGAGATAATCGAAGAGCTTTTCGAAGCGAACCCCGGCCTGACGGCCGAAGGCGGCCGGCGACCAGGGCGATTCCATCGACCGGCGCCAGCGATCGACCAGATCGCCGTCGCGTGCCGGCAGCGCCGTCAGCACCCGCCCCTGCAGCGAGCCGGTGACGATCGGATCGACGTCGGCGATCGACACCGCGGCAGAAAGCCCGGCGACGCGACGCACCAGCGCACTCGCGCCGCGGGTCGGCGTCACCGTCGCCTGCTGGTCGTTCGGCCGGCGCGCCCAGGCCGCACGAACCTGACCGATCTCCAGCCCGACCGCCCCGACCACCGTCGCCGGCAGATCGGCGAGAGCGCCGACGACGACCGCCGACGGCGCGTCGACCGCCGGGTTGCGGAAGACGATCGGCTGCGCCTCGACCCGACCCGCCGCCACCGCGATGCGAGTGGCGAAGGTCGCCGCCGCCGACAGCGCCGCGAGGTCGGGATGGGGTACGTACAGCGTCGGCCGCGCGTCCGGCGAGAGCCGCCCGAGCACGCCGGAAGCCGTGGCGGCGAGATCCGGCAGACGGGCGAGGCGAGCGAAATTCGGGAACACCAGTTCGCTGCGATCGACGAACAGGAAGCGCTTGGCGCCGTCGATCTGCACCGCCGGATCGCAGGTCTTGTCGGCCGCCGCCGGCACCGCCGCTTCGATCTCGACGCGGTTGTGACCCGGCTTGAAGGCGGAGAGCGGGATCGACAGCGTCCGCCCCTCGAAGACCTCGCCGTTCGGCGCCACCAGCGGCTGACCGGCCGCCTGCTGTCCGTCCACGCGCACGGTGAGGCGCGCGGCGCGATCGAGCCCGGGGGCGAGGCCGCCGGCGAGCTTCAACTGCACCTTGGCGTAGTCGGCCGGATAGAGATCCGCCGGCAGGCGAAGGTCGAAGCCGACGCGGAACAGCCGGCCGTTGAATTCCTTGGACGCGACCCCGAGTTCGGCGAGCTGCACCCGCTCGCCCGAAGCGATCGCGCGACCACCGACGGCGGTCCGCGCCGCGAGGCCGGCTTCGCTGCCCTCGGTCGGCCGTCCCGCCAGTTCGGTGAGCCGCTCCAACGCCCGGTCGACCTCGGCATCGGAGCCCGGAATGACCACGGCGAGCCGGTCGGTCGCGCCGTCGTCGAGAACCGCGATGGAGCCCGCCTGGAGGGTCGCCACTTCGCCGTCGAGTGTCGCGGCCGCCCGCCCGACCATCACGTCGAGGCCCGGCGCGGTCTCCGGCTTACGCGTCACGGTGACCACCGGATCGAGAAACCCGCCGATCAGCGCCAGCGCCTCGGCCGCCCGCACCGCCCGTTCGAGCTGATGCGGCTCGGGCTCACCCGGGCTCACCAGACGGATCGTCACCCGGCCGTTCTCGTCGGGCGCGATGCCGGCGATGTCGGCGATGCCGCGCCGCTCCGGCCGATGGCCGGCGGGAAAGACGAAGCCGGAGCGGGCCCGGTCGATCTCGGTCCACAGCTCCCAGGTCGATGCGACGGAACAGTCGACCCGGTGGCGCTGGTCGACACCGATGCGCACAGCGTTCCAGCCCGGCCGCAGAACACCTCCCGGGACGGTGATCTCGGTGGAGCGCGCGCCACCGCCGGCGCCGATCGCCACGTCGGAGAGCGTCCGGTCGTTGACCGCCACGGTGAGGCGCGACGCCTCCGGCATGACCGAAACGGCGGCCACGTGGGCGAGCCGCAGGGTGACGCCACCCGCCGCTTCCGACGGCGTCAGCCAGACCGGGAAGGCGAGCGCGTCGGTTTCGCCGGTGAGCCGGGTCGAGCGCATCGTCGAGGGCAGACGGCGGAGCACCCGCGCATCGACGCTCGTCGCCGCCGACAGGCCCTCGAGCGTCGTCGGCAGCTCTCCGGCCCGTGTCGATACCGCGCCGAAGGCGAGCGCGCCCAGCGTGGCGAGGATCACGGAAGAGGCGAAGCGGATGGTCATGGCGGCTCCGATCGGATCGGCGACGTGTCGGGTGGACGAGCGTGTGGGATCAGGCGAAACGGGTCTTTTCGTCCTGGACGGCAAGCGGGATCAGCTCGCCGGAAACGGCGATCTCCTTGGTCGAAGGCTTGCGCCGCAGGGCGAGCTTCATCGCCCGGCCGGACTGGCCGACGGCCCAGCCGAGGAACTGCGCCGACCCGGCGAGGAGGCTCTTGCCCGAGCGGCGGCGCTCGCGGAACCGGGAGAGCACCGCGGCCTGGCCGTACATGACCTCGGCCACCGCTCGATAACCGGCGCTGGTCAGCCGCTCGAACTGCATGCCCCAGAAGACGCCCTGGCCGTCGGCGCCGATGCGGCGGGCCCGCACGGTGATGCGCGCCGGCACCTCGGCCCGTTCGGTCTCGACGATCAGGGTACCGGTCGCCCCGGCGAGCTTGAGGCCGGTCGGCACGGCGCCGAGCGGCCGCAGCCGGACGCCGCCGATCGAGATGTCCTCGACCACCACCGGCACCACGGTGTCGCCGACGACGAATTCCGCCTTGCGGGCGACGTCGAGTCGCTGGGCGCGGCGACGTTCCGGCCGTTCGGCCACGACACCCAGCGCCACCCCGGCGATCACCAGGTTGAAGGTGTTCCACAGACCGACGACCAGCATCAGGTCGTTGATCTCGGGATCGGAGAAGAAGCGCTGGAAGGCGACGGCCGAAGCGACGGCGAGCACCGCGAAGATCACGAAGTAGGGCTTCGACAGTTCCGACAGTCGCGCCTCCTCGGTGACCACGCCCTTGGCGGTGACGTTGAAGGTCGGCTTGCGCGGATTGAGGATCACCGTGCCGATCGCCCGGACGAGATAGGGCATCTGGATGTACTCGTAGAGTTCCGAGATCCAGGGCCAGCGCACTCGCCCGTAGAGGTGGTTCTGCATCAGCATGTTCACGATCATGTAGACGACCGTGTAGGCGACGAACTCCTGCGCGTTGGCGACATAGAGCTTCACGCCGAAGAAAATGTAGAGCAGCGGCGCGATCACGAAGATCAGGCGCGGCAGCGGGAACAGCCAGAACAGCGAACTCGACAGATAGGCGATGCGCTGCGCGAAGGAGAGCCCACCCTTGAACAGCGGGTTCTTCATCATCAGGATCTGGACCATGCCGCGGCACCAGCGCGACCGCTGGCCGATGAACTGGGCGAGCGTCTCCGGCTGCAGGCCGGCGATCATCGGCTTGTCGACGAAGCGCGAGGTCCAGCCGCGCGAATGCAGGTCGAGCGCCGTCTCGCAGTCCTCGGTGATCGAAATGCCCGAGAAGCCGCCGGCCTCCTCCAGCGCCGTCCGGCGCAGCACCGCCGCCGAACCGCAGAAGAAGGCGGCGTTCCAACGGTCGAGGCCGCGCTGGATGACACTGTAGAACATCTCGTTCTCCGACGGCATGCGCGCCCAGGTGACGAGATTTTTCTCGATCGGATCGGGGTTGAGGAAGAAGTGCGGGGTCTGCACCAGGAACAGCCGCGGGTCCTCGGCGAAGTGACCGACGGTCTCGCGCAGGAAGTCGTGGGTCGGCGCGTGATCGGCGTCGAAGATCGCGATCAGATCGCCCGCGGTGTGCTCGAGCGCCGCGTTGAGGTTGCCGGCCTTGGCCGAGACGTTCTTCTCGCGGGTGAGATAGATCGCCCCGAGGCTCTCGGCGAGCGCCTTCATCTCGACGTGGCGGGCTTCCGCCGCCGCCGCCTTGATCGGATCAGCGTCGTTGCGCTTCTGCACCGTGCCGCCGTCGTCGAGGAGATGGACGCGCAGCTTGTCGGCCGGCCAGTCCATGGTGGTGGCGGCGGCGAGGGTGGCGGCGACGAGATCGGCCGCTTCGTCGTAGCTCGGCACGAAGACGTCGACGCTCGGGCACTCCTCGTCCCTCAGCCGGCGCGCCGGCGGGCGGCGCAACGGATCGGCGATGACGAAGAGCGAGACGAACAGCATGCCGACGCAGAACATCTCCGCGGCATAGAGTACCACGCCGGCGGAGAAGCCGACGACGTCGTCGGTCGACGGCAGCGTCTCGGTGGTGCGCCACCACACGTAGCGCAGCACGATCAGCGTCCCGAGCGCCAGATAGGTGTGGCGCTGGACCGCGCCCGAACCGGTGCGCTTGACCGCGAACATGGCGACGACCACCGCCGATCCGAGCGCGAGCTCGGCCGTCACCCCGATCGGCGCGGTGGCGAGCGCCAGCATGGCGATCGTCGCAGCGGCCCAGCCGAGAAGAGTCGAGAGCGGAGGCATGTGTTCGATCCTGATCGTTTCGTCGTCCGATCAGATCTAACCGTGGGGCATTACCGATTCACTCGGCAAAATTTTCTGTCGAATTTTACGGAAAACAGTAGGTTGACGTTCACCGTTAACAAGGAGTGAACGAGTTGCTCATGGTTACCGAGTGGTATACGAGGTGACCGAAGACGTGCCGGGGGGACGAGGGCGTCGCCATCTTCATCCGTCAGGCTGTTCGGCGAACGCTGCGGGCGCCGGCCACACGTCTCGGCTGCGGCGAAAGTGGTCGTGGAGAGGCGCGCGAAGCGATTGACACGGCGGGGCGCGATGCCTATGGTCCCGGCCGAATTCACGAGCGCGGGCGATCCGCGCTCGTTTCATTGTTCCTCGCCGCATTCCACGAGGGGCCCCGCAGGCGGGTTTCCGAGGAAGACGGCATCCGAGCGAAGCGCCGGACCGTTCGACGGGCTACGGATCTTCGTATCGGATCAACCTCGGATCGCCGGACATGAAGATCAAGAACTCGCTCAAGTCGCTCCGCACGCGCCATCGCGACAACCGTCTGGTGCGCCGCAAGGGCCGCGTCTACATCATCAACAAGACCAACCCGCGCTTCAAGGCGCGCCAGGGTTGATCGAAGCGCCGACGGCGACCGTATCGACGGCCGCCGGACGGAAGCCTCTCGACGAGCCGCGGAACCGGGTCCAAGATCCGTTCATGCGGCTCGTTTCGTTTTTCACCGCCCCACGCCCGTTCGTGACCGCTCGTAGCGGCTCGCCGAAACGCGCAGCGGCCCTCGCCCTGGCGGTCGCGGCGACGCTCTTCGCGCCGCCGGTCTGGGCGCTCTCCGCCGATCTCCCGCCGGCCGAGATCCCCGCCGCGCCGGAGCGTCCGGATGTCGACCCGCCGACGGGACGACCGACCAGCCGATCGCTCGACTTCTATTTCGCCGCCCTGGCCGCCGCCCGCGACGACGCCTCGGCGCAGCGCGCCCGCGAGCGGATCGCCGTCCATTGGAAGCGATCCGGCAGCGACACCGCCGATCTCCTCTCCGCCCGGGCGACCGCCGCGCTGCATTTCGGCGACCGCGCCCTCGCCCTCGACCTCGTCGACGCGGCGATCGTCGTCGCCCCGCACTGGCCGAACGCCCGCTTCCATCGCGCCGCGATCCACCTCTCCCGCCACGACATCGACCGCGCACTCGCCGATCTCTCCGCCACTTTGATCATGGAGCCGCGCCATCTCGATGCGATGGCGGCGCTCGCCGCCATTCTCGAAACCGCCGACCGCAAACCGGAAGCGTTGAAATGGCTGCGCCGTCTCGCCCACCTCGACCCGCGCAATCCCGCCGTCGCTGCCGAGCGCATGGAGAGATTGATCATCGAGGTGGAGGGACGCGAACTGTGACGCACCCGAGGATGCCACCCGCCGGAGCCGCCGATGCTGGTGCGTAGTTTCCATTTCGCCGTCGGCGTGACCGCCACCGCCCTGGCGATCGCCGGAGCGGTGCTGCCGCTGTTGCCGACGGTTCCCTTCCTGTTGATCGCCGCCTGGGCCTTCGCCCGCTCCTCGCCGCGGCTCGAGGCGTGGTTGCTCGACCACGCCCGCTTCGGCCCGCTCATCGCCGACTGGCGCCGCAACGGCGCCATCGCCCGCCCCGCCAAACGCCTGTCGGCGATCGCCATGGTCGCGACCGTCGCCGTCGCCGCGGCCGCCGGCCTGCCGACGCTTCTCCTCCTGATTCAGGTCGCCGTGCTCGTTGCGGTTTCGCTCTTCATCTGGACGCGGCCGGACCCGGACACCGGTCCCCGAACTCCGGGAGCGCGGCGATGATCGTCTCCTGGCTCGCCCCCACGCTGCTGCTGCCCGCCGGCGCCGCCGTGGCGCGGAGACTTTCCCGCCGCGCCGCCGAGACGGCTCACCCGCCGGTCGGCGAGCTGGTGCGGCTCGGCCATCGCACCGTCCATCTCATCGACCGACCGGGCAGTGACTCGCGCGCCCCGGCGATCGTCTTCGTCCACGGCGCCAGCGGCAACGCCCGCGACCCCGCCCTCGCCTTCACCGACGCCTTCCCGCGCCATCGCCTGATCTTCCTCGATCGCCCCGGTCACGGCTGGTCGAGCCGCCACGGCTCCGAGGACGCCGCCCCCGCCGCGCAGGCCGCGGTCGTCGCCGAACTTCTGGAGGAGAAGGGGATCGAACGGGCGGTCGTCGTCGGCCATTCCTGGGGCGGATCGGTCGCCGCCGCCTTCGGCGTGCACCATCGCGAAGCGACCGCCGGCCTGGTCTTCCTGGCGCCGGCCACTCACCCCTGGCCCGGTGCGGTCATCGGCCCGCTCTATCGCATCGCCGCGCGACCGATCGCCGGCGCCTTGCTGCGCCACGTCGCCGTGCCGACCATCGGACGCCTCACCATCGAGAAGTCGATCGCCGAGGTCTTCGCCCCCGACCCGACGCCGGAGAACTATCGCGCCGCCATCGGCGCCGATCTGATTCTCAGGCCGGAGGAGTGGCACGCCAACGCCGAGGACGTCTTCCGCCTGCACGGCCACCTCAGTGAACTCTCGCCGCGCTACGGCGAGATCGACGCGCCGACCCTGATCGTCTCCGGCACCGACGACCCGATCGTCCGCGCCGACATCCACGCCGAAGGCCTCGCCCGCGACATCCCCGGCGCCCGTCTGGTCTGGCTGGAAGACATCGGCCACATGCCCCATCACGCGGCGCGCGACAGGGTCGTCGAGGAGATCAAGGAGCTGATCCGCGAGATCGAAGCGGGCGGCTGACGCCGACCGCGCAGGCGGATCCTCACAGCGCGCCCGAGCCGTCGGCGCCGACGAAGGCGATGCGCAGCATGTTGGTCGAGCCGGGGGTGCCGAAGGGCACGCCGCCGACCACCACGACGCGCTGGCCGGGACGGGCGAAGCCCTGGGTGAAGGCGGCGCGGCAACCGCGATCGACCATGTCGTCGACGTCGCGCGCGTCCTCCGCCACGACGCAGTGGACGCCCCACACCAGGGCGAGGCGTCGGGCCATCGCCGGCGAGGCGGTGAGCGCGATCACCGGCACGAACGGCCGTTCGCGTGCCGCCCGCAGACCCGTCGAACCCGACTGGGTCAGGCAGACCATGGCGGCGACGTTGAGCGTCTCGCCGATCGAGGCGGCGGCCGAGGTGATGGCGTCGGCGCCGGTCGCCTCCGGCGGCGGGCGCTGCGGCGCCACGATCGGCCGCCAGGTCGGATCGTGCTCGGTCGCTTCGGCGATCGAGTTCATGGTGCGGACGGCTTCGACCGGGTACTTGCCGGCCGCACTCTCCGCCGACAGCATGATCGCATCCGCCGCCTCGTAGACGGCGATGGCGACGTCGGAGACCTCGGCTCGGGTCGGCACCGGCGAGGTGATCATGCTCTCCAGCATCTGGGTGGCGATCACCACCGGCTTGCCGACCTTGCGGCAGGCGCGGTTGATCTGCTTCTGCAAGCTGGGCACCTTCTCGAGCGGCATCTCGACGCCGAGGTCGCCGCGCGCCACCATGATCGCGTCGGAGAGCTCGATGATCTCCGCGAGCCGCTCGATCGCCTGCGGCTTCTCGATCTTGGCCATGATGCCAGCGCGGTTCTTGGCGATCTTGCGCACCTCGGCGAGATCCTCCGGCCGCTGCACGAACGAGAGCGCGATCCAGTCGACCTTCTGGGCCAGTGCCGCGTCGAGGTCGTTGCGATCCTTCTCGGTCAGCGCCCCGATCGGCAGATCGGTGTCGGGCAGGCTGACGCCCTTGCGATCGGAGATGCGGCCGGCCACCACCACGGTGGCGACGATCGCGGTGCCGTCGCGTTTCTCGATGCAACGCAGCTTGACCTTGCCGTCGTCGATCAGCAGGTGATGCCCGACCTCGACCGCCGCCAGGATCTCCGGATGCGGCAGGTGCACCCGGCCGACGTCGCCCGGCGTCGGATCGCTGTCGAGGACGAAGGTCGCCCCGGCGGCGAGATCGACAGGGCCGGAGCCGAACTTGCCGACGCGGAGCTTCGGCCCCTGCAGGTCGGCGAGGATGCCGATCGGCCGGCCGATCTTGGCCTCGACGGCGCGGATGTCGGCGACGAGCGTGGCGAGGCGCGCGTGGTCGGTGTGGCTCATGTTGATGCGGAACACATCCGCGCCGGCCATGAACAATTGTTCGATCACGGCCGGATCGGAAGAGGCCGGCCCCAGGGTCGCCAGGATCTTGACCCGTCGATTGCGCTTCATCTCGTCACTCTGTCGATGCTCGTATGGCAGTCCCTCTTAGACCCGCGCACGACGTCTGCACAGGAAAAAAACGTCGAGATCGGCAAATTCTTGCATCGATCGGAAATTATTGCAGTGCCATGACGCCACGAGAGGTCTTCCGTTCCACACGCATCGCGACACTTCGGCGGCGCCGCCGCCTCGTCGTCACTGTCCGGCGGCGGTCGACGCGCGACCCGGCTCGGTCAGCTGCACCGTCCAGGTACGCTGTTCGCCGGTGTCGATCTCGAAGAAGCCGGTACGCTCGAAGCCGCGCTTCAGGCAGTCCTCGATGCCCTTGATGGTGAAGGTCTTCTCCTGGGTGCACATGAACGAGCGACCGCTCCATTCGCCACCCCGGTCGTAGTCCACGGCGTAGAGGTAATAGTAGCGCGACACCAGCGGACCGGCGAGCAGCGTCTCGCAGGAATTGGCCTGGAGGTTCCACCAGCCCTCGGTCTTCCAGGACTCCTCGTCCTTGTAGCCGACGGCGATACCGACACGGCTGGTGGTCTTGTTGCAGATGCGTAGATCGGCGAGCGCCGATGTCGCCCCTCCGGCGAGGACGGCGACCGCCACCGCCACGACCGCCCCGGCGCGGACGCGCGGCACGGCGAATCGGTGGCCGATCTCGGCGGGAGCGGTACGGGGCGTCATTCGTTCTCGTCTTCTCGTCCCAATCGCGTGCACGTTGGCAATCTCGGAATGGTCCTGTCAACCGCTCGTCCGGCGACGGAGACCATATCGACACGCGACTTGCGTCGAAACCCACCTTGCCGAGAAATTCCGGCGAAGGCACGGCCGACCGTCCGCCTCACCCGCCGTCTCGCGGCCGCGCGATCCAGATGCCGGCGAGGATGGCGACACCACCGGCGATCTGCCACGTCCCCAGCGTCTCGCCGAAGAAGGCCCAGCCGAAGAAGGCCGCCGCCAGTGCCTCGAGAAAGATGACCAGAGACGAGAATGCCGCCGACAGATGGCCGAGCGCATAGGCGAGCAGCCCCTGCCCGCCGACGTGGCTGACCGAGGCCATCAGCACCAGCGCCACCACGCCGGAGATCCCGGCCGGCACCCAGGCGTTCTCCGTCATGCCGGCGACGATCGCCAGCAGCGCAGCCGTGACGACCGTCGAGCGGAACAGCACCGCTCCGGTCGAGCCGTCGCGCCGCGCCACCCGCACCGCCAGGAAATAGAGCCCGAAGCCGAGCGAGGTACCGATCCCGTAGAGATCGCCGACGAAGCGTTCCGGCGCCAGTTTCAGGCTGGAGCCGACCAGCGCCGCGCCGCCGACCACGCACAGGCCGAGGCCGGCGACCATCACCCGCGTCACCCGCTCGCCGATGGTGAGCGAGAACAGCATCACCCACACCGGCGCCATGGTGGCGAGCAAGGTGGCGTTGGCGATGGTGGTGTTGAGGATCGCGAGGTGCCAGAAGAACAGATCGAGGGTGAAGAACACCCCCGCCAGGATGACCGCCCGCGTCCAGCCGCGATCCGTCGGCGCTCCGTCCCGTCGCGACTCGATCCGAGCCCAGATCCACAGCAGCGGCAGCGCGAGGAACACCCGGTAGAACGCCGAGGTGAAGGGCCCCACCTGGGCTTCGCGCACGAACACCGGCGAGATCCCCATCGCCACCGCCGCCGCCACGAGGGCGGCGAAGGCGAAAAGCGCGACGGCGCGCGGGTCGGAAGAGCGCGAGGACGAGGTCATGGAGAGCGGAGACGATCCACTGAGGAGGGAAGTCGGCGAGCGACCCGCCGAAGGGCTGGTCAGGCATTCTGCGAACGCCTACCATCTTCTCGTGAGTTTCGCATCGTGAGATCCATGACCACCGTGCATACCGCCTCTTTCCCCCCGTCCACCGCCGACGACGCCGCCTTCGAGATCGTCCCCGGCGAGGCCGGCGCCGGGCTCGTCCTGATCGCCGATCACGCCTCCAACCACGTCCCCGCCGATCTCGGCGATCTCGGTCTGCCGCCGTCGGAATTCGCCCGCCACATCGCCTTCGACATCGGCGTCGCGCCCCTCACCCGAGCCCTCGCCGCCCGTCTCGGTGTTCCGGCGGTGCTGTCGCGGTTCTCCCGCCTCGTCATCGACCCCAACCGCGGCGACGACGATCCCACCCTGGTGATGCGCCTCTCCGACGGCGCCGTGGTCCCCGGCAACGCCCATCTCGACCGCGCCGGCCGGCAGGCGCGCATCGACCGCTTCTGGCGCCCCTACGACGACGCCGTCACGGCGACCATCGACGCCGCCTTCGCGAGCGGCCGCCCTCCGATCCTGTTCTCGCTGCACTCGTTCACGCCGATCTGGCGCGGCGTGCCGCGGCCCTGGCACTGCGGCGTGTTGTGGGACGCCGATCCGCGCCTGCCGGAGTTCCTGCTCGCCCGCCTACGCGCCGATCCGAGCCTCGTGGTCGGCGACAACGAGCCCTACGACGGCGCCCTCGAAGGCGACACCATGTATCGCCACGGCACCCGCCGCGGCCTCGTCCACGCCATTCTCGAGGTCCGTCAGGACCTGATCGGCGATGCGCCCGGCGTCGACGCCTGGGCCGATCGCCTCGAACCGATCCTGCGCGAGGCGATGGACCGCGCCGAATTCGCCGAACCGCGCCTCTTCGGCTCGCGCTGCGGGCCGGTCGTCCCGGCCTGAGCGAGCGATCCCGGCCCCACGCCCCACCGACATCTCGGCTTCGTGGCGTGGCGACTTGACCGCGAGGGGGGACTCGGGGATTCATCCCCGACCCGGCCGGCCCGTCCGACCGCCCGATTTCGCCGGCCCTCGCCTGTCGCGGCCCGCCTTTCAGGAGATACCCATGTCCGATCCCGCCGGCGTCGCCGCCGACCAGCTGAAGTCCTTCGTCGAGCGCATCGAGCGGCTCGAGGAGGAGAAGCAGACCATCGCCGACGACATCAAGGACGTCTACGCCGAGGCCAAGGCCAACGGCTACGACACCAAGATCCTTCGTCAGGTGATCCGCATCCGCAAGCAGGACAAGTCCGAGCGCGAAGAGATGGAAGCGCTGCTCGAGCTCTACATGCAGGCGCTCGGCATGGGCTACGGCCGCGTCACCGAGTGATGAGACCTGTGCGCGGATAGCCCTCGACGACCGTCTGCTGACGTGATTCACT
>CALBKH010000021.1 GCA_937892955.1 uncultured Alphaproteobacteria bacterium | reverse complement strand
CATTAAACGCATCAAATCAACATGATGGTCCAACCGCGCACAGGTCTCGTGATACTGAGCGGATGAAGTTCTGACCTGTTCGGAACTTCATCCGCGAAGGCAAGCCCGAACGGGCGTCGGCCGGTCAGGCCGCAACTCACGAAATTCGGACGAGTCCGAATTTCGTGAACTCGGTATGAGACGGCGGCAGGGCCCCCGCGATCACACGAAGGCGTCATACGACCGCGACCGCGACCACGATCCGCCGGCGTGTGCCGAGCGGATCGGCCGAGGTCGCGGATCACGAAGTCCGTGTCAGGAGCAATAGCGGCGCTTCACCCGGTACCACTCGCCGCCGCGCTTCAGGTAGCAGTTGCCCTTCCACCAGTAGTATCCGCCGCGCCGGCGTTCGGCTTCGTTGGCGATGAGCGCACCGGTCGTCGCGCCGATCACCGCGCCGACGGCCGCGCCTCCGCCCCTGCCGGTGGCGGCACCGCCGATGATGGCGCCCGCCGCGCCGCCGAGGAGCGCGCCGCCGAGCACGTCCTGGGCCCGGGCCTGCGGGGCGGGGAGGGTGGCGATCAGGGTCATGAGCGCGGCTGCGGCGATGGTGCTCTTCATCCGTCGATCTCCGAATGGGGGTTCCACCGAGCGATCCTACCCGCGTCACTCCGCGCCCGGCAATCCATCTGCAGAAATGACGAGGATCCGTCGCGGTCGCCCGCGACGGATCCTCGTGTCGATCGTGAATCGACGCGCGTTTCCGCGTTCACTGCGCCGCGGCGGCCGGGCCGTAGCCGAGCTTGGCCGAAAGGTCGGTGAGGAGCTTTCCCGCCGCGTCGGCGATGACGGTGCCGGGCGGGAAGATCGCCGCGGCGCCGGCATCGATCAGCGCCTGGAAGTCCTGGGGCGGGATGACGCCGCCGACGACGATCATGATGTCGCCGCGGCCCTCCGCCTCCAGCGCCGTCTTCAGCGCCGGAACGAGCGTCAGATGGCCGGCCGCCAGCGAGGAGACGCCGACGATGTGGACGTCGTTCTCCACCGCCTGCCGCGCCGCCTCTTCCGGCGTGGCGAACAGCGGTCCGATGTCGACGTCGAAGCCGAGGTCGGCGAAGGCCGAAGCGATCACCTTCTGGCCGCGGTCGTGGCCGTCCTGGCCCATCTTGGCGACCAGGATGCGCGGCCGGCGGCCGTCGTGCGCCTCGAATTCGGCGACCAGC
Organism: uncultured Alphaproteobacteria bacterium; assembly: GCA_937892955.1. Lineage (GTDB taxonomy): Bacteria > Pseudomonadota > Alphaproteobacteria > Rhizobiales > Ancalomicrobiaceae > CALBKH01. The sequence continues at coordinate 39,183 of CALBKH010000021.1, read as the reverse complement.
TTCTGAACCTTCTCGACCGCGTCGCTCATGCGGGAGACCTCGCGCTTGTAGACACCCTGGATCGAGCGGATCTCGGCCTTGTGGCGGCCGAAGACCTTCTCGAGCGCGAAGGAGATCTCGCCGACGGTGGCCTTGGCCCGCGCCGCCTTGATGGCGAGGTCGAGCAGGTTGCCTTCGCCGCCCGCCGCCGCGGTCAGGGCGTCGAGCGCCGCCTGACAGTCGGCCTCGTCGCGCTCCGCCTTGAGGCGCTTCAGCTTGTCGATCTGCGCCGCGCGCACCGCCGAGTTGTCGACCTTGAGCACGTCGATCGCCGCTTCCGACGCCGGCTTGTACTTGTTGACCCCGACCACCGTCTGGGCGCCCGAGTCGATGCGCGCCTGGGTCTTGGCGGCGGCCTCCTCGATGCGCAGCTTGGGGATGCCGGCCTCGATCGCCTTGGCCATGCCGCCGAGTTCCTCGACCTCGGCGATGTGAGCGAGCGCCTTTTCGGCCAACTCGGCGGTCAGCCGCTCGACATAGGCCGAGCCGCCCCAGGGATCGATGGTGGCGCAGGTGCCGCTCTCCTGCTGCAGCAGGATCTGGGTGTTGCGGGCGATGCGGGCCGAGAAGTCGGTCGGCAGCGCCAGCGCCTCGTCGAGCGCATTGGTGTGCAGCGACTGGGTGTGGCCCTGCGTCGCCGCCATCGCCTCGATCGCCGTGCGCACCACGTTGTTGAAGACGTCCTGGGCGGTCAGCGACCAGCCGGAGGTCTGTGAGTGCGTCCGCAGGGAGAGCGACTTGTCGCTCTTGGGATGGAAGTTCTCCTCCACCAGCTTCGCCCAGATCAGACGCGCGGCGCGCAGCTTGGCGACCTCCATGAAGAAGTTCATGCCGATCGCCCAGAAGAACGACAGGCGCGGCGCGAACGCGTCGACGTCGAGACCCGCCGCCTTGCCGGCGCGGATGTACTCGATGCCGTCGGCGATCGTGTAGGCGAGCTCGAGGTCCGCCGTCGCTCCCGCCTCCTGCATGTGATAGCCGGAGATCGAGATCGAGTTGAACTTCGGCATGTGCTGCGACGTGTAGGCGAAGATGTCGGCGATGATCCGCATCGAGGGCGACGGCGGATAGATGTAGGTGTTGCGGACCATGAACTCCTTGAGGATGTCGTTCTGGATGGTCCCCGACAGCTTCGCCTGATCGACGCCCTGCTCCTCGGCCGCGACGATGTAGAGCGCCAGCACCGGCAGCACCGCGCCGTTCATGGTCATCGACACGCTCATCTGGTCGAGCGGGATGCCGGAGAACAGGGTGCGCATGTCGTAGATACTGTCGATCGCCACGCCGGCCATGCCGACGTCGCCGGTCACCCGCGGGTGATCGCTGTCGTAGCCGCGATGGGTGGCGAGGTCGAAGGCCACCGACAGGCCCTTCTGACCGGCCGCCAGATTGCGGCGATAGAAGGCGTTCGAGTCCTCGGCGGTGGAGAAGCCGGCGTACTGGCGGATCGTCCACGGCTGGTTGACGTACATCGTCGGATAGGGGCCGCGCAGGAACGGCGCGAGCCCCGGCCAGGTCTCGAGGAAGTCGAGGCCTTCGAGATCCTTCGCGCCGTAGACAGGCTTCACGTCGATGCCTTCCGGCGTGGTCCACACCGACGCGCCATCGGCGTCGGCCGGCACGGCGACGGTGGAGAAGGGAACGGCACCGAAATCAGGAATGCGGCTCATCGCGCCTGTCCTCGTTTCATCGCGGCGAGCCGTCGCGTTTCCGGCGCGTCCGGGCTCGCCCTTCGAGAGTATCACGCCGGTCCGACCGAAGCCGAGACCGACGACCGACCTTGCGCGGGGCGGCGGTTCCACCCCGCGGCGAACTCAGGCGCCGAGCCTGTCGAGCGTCTCGGCGAGCGTCGCCACCACGTCGACGCCGACGTGGACGAAGCCTTCGACGCCCGCTGCCGTGTAGGCCGCCTTGGCGTCGGCATCGACCGGCTTGCCGGCGAGGAACAGCGGCGCCGCGCCGGCGCCCTTCAGCGCCACCGCCGCGTCGACCGCCTGCTCGGCGTAGACCGCGTCGGACGAGCAGATCACCGCCGCCTTGGCGCCGGAGGCGCGGAACGCCGCGACCATGTCGTCGAGCGAGGCGAAGCCGTCGTTGGTCACTGCTTCGATGCCGCCGGCTTCGAAGAAGTTCTTCGCCCAGGTGGCGCGCGCCGTGAAGGCGGCGATGCGGCCGAGATTGGCGAGGAAGATCTTCGGCCGGATGCCGGCCGCGTCGGCGCGCTCGCGCAAGGTCTCGTAGGCCTCGCCGAGCGCATGGGCCGCGAAGGCGGTGACGTGCTCGACCGTCTCGGCGGTCCGCGCCTTCGGCGGCGCGATCTCCATCACCGCCGGCGCGGTCTCGCCGACGTTGGGGAATTCCGAGACGCCGGTCACCGGCTCGCGTCGCTTGGCGATCGCCTCCAGCCGCTTCTTGGCGGTGGCGGTCACGTCCGCATGGAACGCGCCCGAGCGCAGCGTCGCGAGCATACCGCCTTCGGCCTCGATCTTCTGGAAGAGACCCCAGGCGAGTTCGGCGAGCGCCCGCGTCTCGGTGTCGACGAGACCGGAACCGGCCGCCGGGTCGGCGACCCGGTGCAGGTTCGATTCCTCGATCAGGATCGACTGGGTGTTGCGCGCCACGCGGCGAGCGAAGGCGTCGGGCAGGCCGAGCGCCGCGGTGTAGGGCAGCACCGTCACCGAGGCCGCGCCCGCCACGCCGGCGGCGAAGGTGGCGACGGTCGTGCGCAACATGTTGGTGTTGGCGTCGCGCCGGGCCATCATGCGGCGCGCCGTCTCGGCATGGATGCGCGGCGGCTTCGCCGCGAGCCCGCAGGCCTCCTGCACCCGTGCCCACAGGAGGGTGAGGGCGCGCAGCTTGGCGATGGTGCGGAACTGGTTCTGATCGGCGACCGCGGTGAAGCCGATGCGCGAGACCGCCTCCGCGAGGTCGACCCCGGCGGCTTCGAGGGCGCGCAGATAGGTCGTGGCGGTGGCGATCGACGCCGCGAGTTCCTGCGCCTCCGAGGCGCCGGCGGCGTGCCAGACGCGGCCGTCGGCTTCGAGCACCGTACCGGAGAAGCTCTTCGCCGTTTCGGCGCCGGCGGCGATCGCGTCCTCGGCGCGCGCCGCGAGCTTGCCGGTCGCGGCGAGCTCACCGATCGGATCCTGGATCAGCGCCAGATCGACGCTCTTGCCCTGCTTGGCGGCGAGACCGGCGATCAGGCCGGCGATCTCGGCGGTGCGCCGACCGCCGTCGACGCGGATCGGGATCAGGTCGAGATGGACGCCGGCGAGAAGGTTGGTGACGCAGCCGTCGCACGAGATGGTGAGGCCGTAGCCGGCGGCGGCGGGGCTCTCCGCCCCGACGAGATCGAGACCGGAGGCACCCCCCTCGAGATCCTCGAGGATCTGCGCGTTGGCGGTCTTGTTGCCGGGAATGTCGATCCGCGCCATCACCGTCCACGGCGCACCCGCCGCGCGGGCGCCGAGCGCCGTCGGCGCGTCCGAACCGGTGTAGATCGGCTCGATGACGATGCCGTCGAGCGTCGTGGTCTTCAGCCGATCGAACGGAACCGTCTTCAAGGCCTTGGTGGCCGCACCGACCCAGTCCTCGCGATCACGAGGCGCGAAGGACTGCGTGAAACGCTTCGCTTCGGAACTCACCGTTCAACTCCCATCGATCTCTCGCGCCCCGGACCACGGTCGAAATCCGCCATGACGGCTGCGTGCCGCGGGTCGCTGCGGCCCTTCTCTTACGCCGGATCCTGCGAAGAGGACACGAGCTTTTGATCGTACGACGTCGGTCGCAGCCCGTTTGGTCTCGATCGACCCTGAACTTCGACACCGTATTATGCTAACGTAGTACGTAGTCGAGCGTATGATGGAGCAGGGCTCCGCAGCGAGAGGCAAGAAACGCTCGGAGATCACCGGTGCGAGAAGCCATCGTGCGAGAAAGTCGTGCCGGTTCCGCAGGTAAGGTTGCCGTGGCGCGTGCGTTTTCCAAAACGTGTCACGTGGCGTGACATCACGGCGTGATCGCCCTGATGGAAAACACCGTAAGATTCGACAATTGATCGAAATTTCACTTCGCCCACATTTGCATTTCAATTCAGAAAGCGAGTCTGGCCCGATGGACGTGAGTGTCGAGACCGGGATTTTTTCCGATGCACTCCACCTCGCGAAGGCGGGGGAAGGAGAACACGTTCTCGATCGCCTCGAACGCGGGCTGCGGCGGCTCGGCGCGACCCATATCCTCCTGACCGGTCTGCCGTTGCCTCGCCGGCCGGTGTCCAAACTGATTCTCAGGATGGTGTGGCCCGACCTTCGCACCGGCGGCCATGTCATCGACGTCGGTGCGAGCGATCAGCTGCTCGCCTGCTGTCTCGCCTCCCGCCGGCCCTTCGCCGTGCGTGGCGGACGTCTCGACATGGACCACGCGACCGCCGCACGCGCGATGCACGTGACACGCCATCATGACGGAGCCCACCTCGCCGACGACGAGATCGTCTCCGAACTCCTGGCGTCGGCCGGTGGCGCGGATGCCGACCTGATCGCCGTCCCGATCCACGAGTTGCGCCCCTACCAGGGCTGCGTGGTGATCGCCGGTGAGGACCTGCCGTCGGGGGCGCCGGTTCTCGCCGGCCTTCACCATTTCTGCGTCACCGCCTTCCGACTGCTCATCGACGCCGGTCGCCTCGACGTGTCGCGGCCGGGCGATCTCTCCGAGCGCGAGCGCCACGTCCTGCAATTGACGTCGACCGGTAAGACCGCGGCGGAGATCGCCGATCTCCTGACGATCTCGCAGCGCACCGTTCACGCCCATCTGCAGAACGCGTCGGACAAGATGAACGCCTCGAACAAGACCCACACCGTGGTCGAGGCCCTGCGCTACGGCCAGATCCGGCTCTGACGCTCTCCCTCGTCGGACCGACGGCACCGCGGGTCGCGGTCCCCGAGCGCTTCACGACATCGGGCGGCCCGACGCCGCCTCCATCCCGTCGATCCTCCGCACCGAGCCCGCTCGTCCCCTCTCTCCGACGAGCCGCCGGTCCGACACGCCGATCGGCCTCGCCCGTCGAATGAAAAACCCGTATGTCCCGATCGATGTCGACCGGAGCACACGGGTTCGTCGCATCTACGGGAGACGTCGGATCCGACGTCTCCGATGAACCGTGGACGGAGACTCAGTAGGTCATGACCGCCGGCATCACCTTGGCCTGCTCGACCCAGTCGGTGACCGACTTCAGCGTCGGCAGCGCCCGCACCAGCTTCTTCTCGGCGTTGACCTCGGTCATCTTGGCCAGCAGGTTCTCCGGCTTGCGATGCTTGAGTTCCTTCACCGTGTCGACACCCGCCGCTTCGAGCAGGTCGGAATATTCCTCGCCGACGCCCTTGATGCGCATCAGGTCGGCCTTGTTGGCCCAGTTGAGGATCTTCTTCTCGTCGATGCCGGAGGCCTCGGCCAGCGCCTTGCGGCCCTTCGGGTCCTTGGCGGTGTCGAGAAGGGCTTCGACCGTCTTGACGCCGGCGGCGGTGAGCTTCTCCGCATAGACCGGGCCGATACCCTCGATCGTGGCGATGTTGGTCATTCCATTTCCTCCGATGACCGCACCGACGACGATCCGCGGGCGGCGAAACGAATATTCGAAGAAGAGTTGATCGCGAAATCGGCGATTCTTCAAGACCCGAGACAGAACAGTCGCAGGGTTCGGCGAGCCGTTTCGCGCCGTCGAAGGGTCAACCCAGGAACTTGCCGATCCCCGGGATCTCGGCGACGAGCTTGTCGACGACTTCATCGCCGGCGCTGCCGCGTAGTTCACCCAGGAGGCCGCCCGCCAGCGACTGCACCTGCGAGAAGTCGAGGCCGTCCTTCTGCAGGTTGCCGAGCAGCGCCAGGGCGCCGCCGAGACCGCTGCCCTGCGACCCGCCCATCAGGCTGCCGAGCGCGCCGGCGATGCCGCCGCCGCCCATCAGGCCGCCGAAGGCACCCATCAGGCCGCCGCCACCACCGGTCTGCTCCTGGGAGAACGCGGCGCCCTGCGCCGCGACGTCGTCGAAACCCGGCAGATACTGCTTCAGCGTGTCGACGTGCTCGGCCGGCGCGTTGGTGGCGATGTAGTCGACGATCATCGACGTCGCCTTGTGGGCGAGGTCGGGGTCGATGCCGACCTGGATGGCGATCCGCTCGATCATTTCCTGCATGGGACGTCCCTCGTGATGTGGTGAGGCGTCATCGCCGGCCTCGCGCATGCGCGACCCCGGTCGTTGATCGACTTCTCGAGGGCCACGTACGCCGTCTGTCTCGACCGCTTCGTCGTGCCTCCCCTTCCGGCTCGCGAGCCCGAGGCGGGGAGATCCGGCACGCGTCCGGTCCATCCTCCGGGCGCCGCGGTTCGCGCCATGTGACACCACCGCCGGGCGAAGTTCAAGCCGCCTCGTCGGGCGAAGCGAGGCGGCGTCGACCGCCGTCCGCGGGTGCCGCCGGTTGTTCCCAAGCCCGGCCCGACGGCCTATATGGGAAGACCGACAGGGAGGTGAGCATGCGCATCGACGGTGGCGTCTATCTGGGCAGGAGCATCGAGGACGAGTGGCTGGAGCTGAAGCTCGCCAACCGTCACGGCCTGATCACCGGCGCCACCGGCACCGGCAAGACCGTCTCCCTCCAGGTTCTCGCCGAAGGCTTCTCCGAAGCCGGCGTCCCGGTCTTCGCCGCCGACATCAAGGGCGACCTCTCCGGCATCGGCGCCATGGGCCAGGAGAAGGACTGGATCGCCAAACGCGCCCAGGAGATCGGCTTCACCGAATGGGAACCGAAGAAGTTCTCGACGGTCTATTGGGACCTCTTCGGCGAACAGGGCCATCCGATCCGCACCACCATCTCCGAGATGGGGCCGCTGCTGCTCGCCCGGCTGATGAACCTCAACGACACCCAGGAGGGTGTCCTCAACATCGTCTTCAAACTCGCCGACCAGGAAGGCCTGCTGCTCCTCGACCTCAAGGACCTGCGCGCCGTTCTCGCCCATGTCGCCGAGCGCGCCGACGAACTGACGATCGAATACGGCAACGTCTCCAAGGCGACGGTCGGCACCATCCAGCGCCAGCTGCTGGTGCTCGAACAGCAGGGCGCCGAGAAGTTCTTCGGCGAACCGGCCCTCGCCATCGCCGACCTGATGACCACCGACGCCAAGGGCCGCGGCACCGTCAACATCCTCGCCGCCGACAAGCTGATGGCGAACCCGCGCCTCTACGCGACCTTCCTGCTGTGGCTCCTCTCCGAGCTGTTCGAGGAACTGCCCGAGGTCGGCGATCTGCCGAAGCCGAAGTTGGTCTTCTTCTTCGACGAGGCGCATCTGCTGTTCGACGAGGCCCCGCCGGTGCTGGTCGACAAGGTCGAGCAGGTCGTGCGCCTCATCCGCTCCAAGGGCGTCGGCGTCTACTTCGTCACCCAGAACCCGCTCGACGTGCCCGACAAGGTCTCCGCCCAGCTCGGCAACCGCGTCCAACACGCGCTGCGCGCCTTCACCCCGCGCGAGCAGAAGGCGGTGCGCGCAGCTGCCGAAACCTTCCGCCCCAACCCGAAGTTCAAGACAGAGACCGCCATCACCGAACTCGCGGTCGGCGAAGCTCTGGTCTCCATGCTCCACGCCAAGGGCGTGCCGTCGATCGTCCAGCGCACCTTCGTGCGTCCGCCCGAAGCCCGCGTCGGTCCGATCTCGCCGGCCGAGCGCGCCACCCTGGTCAACACCTCGCCGCTCGCCGGCCGCTACGACGAGACCATCGATCGTATCTCGGCCTACGAGAAGCTGCGCGGCAAGGTCGCCGGTTCGGCCGGTGGCGGCGTGGTGGCCCAGGAGGCGCAGCCCTCCTCGGGCGGCGGCTTCTTCGACGGCATCCTCGAGACCGTCGGTTCGATCGCCGGCATGAAGACGGGTGGACCGCGCTCGCGCACCCTCGGCGAGACGATCATCACCTCGGCGACCCGTTCGGCGGCCACCGCCGCCGGACGCCAGATCACCAACGCCCTCGTCCGTGGCGTGCTCGGGTCGCTGTTCAAGCGCTGAGCCGCCGTCTCATCGGAGTAGTCCCATGTCTCTCGACGGCGCCCTCGCGCGCATCGACGCCGGTCTCGACGCGAGCCTCGCTCGCCTCTTCGACCTGATCCGCCTGAAGTCGATCTCCGCCGATCCCGCCTACCGCGACGAGGTCCGTCGCGCCGGCGAATGGTGTACCCGTGAACTCGCATCGCTCGGCTTCGAGGCGTCGCTCCGGGAGACCCCCGGGCACCCGGTCGTCGTCGCCCACTGGACCGGCGCGGTGGCGAACCCGGATCGCCACGTCCTCTTCTACGGCCACTACGACGTCCAGCCGGTCGATCCGCTGAACCTGTGGAACGCCGATCCCTTCGATCCGAAGATCGAGGACCGCGACGGCGTGAAGGTGATCACCGGCCGCGGCTCGGCCGACGACAAGGGACAGCTCCTCATCTTCGTCGAGGCCTGCCGGGCGCTGATCGCCGAGGAGGGCCGCCTGCCGGTCAAGGTGACGATCCTGCTCGAGGGCGAGGAGGAATCGGGCTCGCCGTCGCTCGAGCCTTTCCTCGAGGCCAACGCCGCCGAACTCTCCCACGATCTGGCTCTGATCTGCGACACCAACATGTGGGACCGCGGACGCCCGGCGATCACCGCCTCGTTGCGCGGTCTCGTCGGCGAGGCGGTCACCATCCGCTGCGCCGATCGCGATCTCCACTCCGGCCTCTTCGGCGGCCCCGCCTGGAACCCGATCCGGGTGCTGACCAAGATCCTGGCGAGCCTCCACGACGACACCGGCCGCGTCACGCTGCCCGGCTTCTACGACGGCGTGCCCGAGGTGCCGGACGAGGTCCGCGCCTCCTGGGAGACGCTCGGCACCTCGACCGAGAGCTTCCTCTCCCCCGTCGGCCTGAAGACGCTGGCGGGTGAGGCGGGCCTCTCGGTGCTCGAACAGGTGTGGGCGCGGCCGACCTGCGAGTTCAACGGCGTCGTCGGCGGCTACACCGGCGACGGCTTCAAGACCGTGCTGCCGGCCAAAGCGTCCGCAAAAGTCTCCTTCCGCCTCGTCGGGCATCAGGACCCGGCGAAGATCCGCGCCGCCTTCCGCGACCGGGTGCGTTCGATGCTGCCGCCCGACGCGGAGGTCGAGTTCCACCCCCACGGCGGCAGCCCCGGCTTCGCCATGCCCTACGACAGCCCGTGGCTGAAGGCGGGGCTCTCGGCGCTGAGCGACGAATGGGCGACCCCGGCGGTGGTGATCGGCGGCGGCGGCTCGATCCCGGTCGGCGAAGCGTTCCAGCGGATTCTCGCGATGCCGTCGCTCTTCGTCGGCTTCGGCCTCGACGACGACCGCATCCATTCGCCCAACGAGAAGTACGACCTCGAGAGCTTCCACAAGGGCCTGCGCTCCTGGGCGCGGATCCTGACGAAGCTCGGGGAGTGAGCCGCGTCGCCGCCATCGTCGCTCCGATCCCCTGCCGTCGTCCCCGGCGAGCCGGAGGCGAGGGAAGGCGACCCATCGGCCTCTAATCTCGTTGAAAAAGTCGATGGATCCCCTTCCCCTCCGCTTCGCCCCGGCCGGGGATGACGATTTCTGATCCTGTCGATTCCGCTGATTGTTCCGAGGTCCGGAGCCCAATCACATCGGCAGGCCCGAGAGGCGCGCCACCAACTCGGCGGTGTTGCGCGCCTCGAACTTCGCCATCAACCGCGCCCGATGCGCCTCCACCGTGCGCGGGCTGAGGCCGAGCGCCGCGGCGATCTCCTTCGAGGTGCGCCCGGCGAGGAGCAGCATGGCGATCTCCCGTTCGCGCGGGGCCAGCGCCACCACCGGCCGCTTCTCCGAGAGATCGGCGAAGCTCCACACGGCCTCCGCGAAGGGGTCGTCGAGATTGGGCGAACGCCCGCGCACCCGGCACCAGAACAGCGATCCGTCGCGCCGCTTCATGATGCGCTCGTCGTCGTAGCAGCCGCTGCGTCGCATCCGGGCGAGACCGATCTCGGCGATCCGCTGGAACTCGTCCGGCGACGGATAGAGCATCACCAGCGACCGCCCCTCGAGCCGTTCGCGCGGCCAGTCGAACATCTCGCAGAAACGCAGATTGCAGCGCGCGATCGTCCGCCGGCGCGAGACGACGAGCCCGAGCGGGGCATGTTCGAAGCCGAAATCCCTCTCCACCGTCATGCCGCGCCTCCGGCCCTCTGGGGCGCCTCGCGCCCAGGGTAGTTCTACGATGTCCCGCCCGTCGCGCGCACTCTAATCTCGGCCTCACAACGAGAACGACGCCGGCGGCGACATCCGCCCGGACGTCGCGACGCCCCGGGAGGATCCCCCCATGAACCCCGCCGAATGGCTGGTGCGCACCGCCCGTCTCGTCCCCGACCGGCCGGCGCTCTTCGCCGGCGAGCGTTGCGTCGCCGACTATCGCGCCTTCGCGGACCGCGCCGCCCGCCTCGCCGGCGCGCTGCGCGCCCGCGGCGTGACGCCCGGCGACCGGGTCGCCGTCTTCATGACCAACAGGGTCGAGTACCTCGAAGTCCTCTACGGGATCTGGTGGGCCGGTGCGAGCGCCGTGCCGATCAACGCCAAGCTCCATCCGCGCGAAGCGGCGTGGATCGTCGAAAACGCGCTCGCCGAGATCGTCTTCCTCTCCGACGACGTCGGCGCCGACCTCGTGCCGTTGCTGCGGACCTGCGCCAGCTGCGCCGTCTCGGTCGACGGAGCCGACTACGCCGCCCTCTTCGATGCCGCCCCCTTCGGCGCGCCGGTGGCGCTCGACGCCGACGCCATGCTCTGGCTCTTCTACACCTCCGGCACCACCGGCCGGCCGAAGGGCGTGATGATCACGGCGCGGGCGATCGAGACGATGACGCTCGCCTATTTCGTCGATGTCGACGCGGTCGAAGCCGGCGACGCCATCCTCTACGCCGCGCCGATGTCGCACGGCGCCGGCCTCTACAACTTCATGCACGTGATCCGCGGCGCCCGCCACGTCGTGCCCGAGAGCGGCGGCTTCGATCCGGACGAGATCCTCGATCTGGCGGAGAGCCTTCGCGACGTCTCGATGTTCGCCGCTCCCACCATGGTCAAGCGCCTCGTCGACCGGGCGAAGGCGACCGGCCGGAGCGGCGACGGGGTGAAGACCATCGTCTACGGCGGCGGCCCGATGTACGTCGCCGACATCGTCGAGGCGGTCGCGGTGATGGGGCCGCGCTTCGTCCAGATCTACGGCCAGGGCGAATGCCCGATGTGCATCACCGCGCTTTCCCGCGATCTCGTCGACGACCGTACGCACCCGCGCTGGCGCGACCGCCTCGCCTCGGTCGGCCGCGCCCAGTCCTGCGTCCGCGTCCGCATCGCCGACGGCGAGGGGAGGGACCTCGCGTCCGGCGAGATCGGCGAAATCCTCGTCCAGGGGCTCCCCGTCATGCCCGGCTACTGGCGCAATCCGGCGGCCTCGGAAGAGACCCTGAAGGGCGGCTGGCTGTGGACCGGCGACATGGGAGCGATGGACGAAGACGGCTTCCTCACCCTCCACGACCGGTCCAAGGACGTCGTCATCTCCGGCGGCTCCAACATCTATCCGCGCGAAGTGGAAGAGGCGCTGCTCGTCCACCCCGCCGTGCGCGAAGTGGCGGTGGTCGGGCGGAAACACGCCGACTGGGGCGAGGAGGTCGTCGCCTTCGTCGTCACCGCCGCCGGCGCTTCGGTCGGCGAGGCCGAACTCGACGCCCACTGCCTCGATCACATCGCTCGCTTCAAGCGCCCCAAGGCCTGGCGCTTCGTCGACGAACTGCCCAAGAACAACTACGGCAAGGTGCTCAAGACCGCCTTGCGCGACCGACTGGAGAAGGAAGGATCATGAGCGGACAACTGACCGGCCGCACCGCGCTGGTGACCGGATCGATCTCCGGCATCGGCCTCGCCGTCGCCAAGAAGCTGGCGGAGGAGGGCGCCCGCATCGCGCTCCACGGTCTCGGCCCGGCCGGTGTGATCGCCGAGGCCGTCGCCGCGGTCGAAGCCGCCGGCAGCCCCGAGGTGCGCTTCTTCGACGGCGACCTCGGCGACGTCGCCGCCATCGATCGGCTGATGGACGCGGTCGCCGCCTGGGGCGGGGCCGACATCCTGGTCAACAACGCCGGCCTCCAGAAGACCGCGAGCTTCGAGGAGGCGACGCCGGACTTGTGGAACGCCATCATCGCGGTGAACCTCTCCGCCGCCTTCCACACCATGCGCCGGGCGCTTCCGGCGATGGCGGCGAAGGGCTTCGGCCGGGTGGTCAACATCGCCTCGGTCCACGGCCTCGTCGCCTCGGTGAACAAGGGCCCCTATGTCGCCTCCAAGTACGGCCTCGTCGGCATGAGCCGTGTCGCCGCGCTCGAATACGCCGGCAAGGGCTCGCGCACCTCCGGTGGCGTCACCGTCAACTGCATATGCCCGGGCTGGACCGAGACGCCGTTGATCGAGCCGCAGGTCCTGGCGCGTGCCGCCGAATGCGGCGGCGACCGCGACGCCGGTGTCGCCAGCCTCCTCGCCGAGAAGCAGCCGTCGCGGCGCATGTCGGACCCGTCCGAGATCGGTCAGTTGGTGGTGTGGCTGTCGTCGCCGATCGCCCACAACATCACCGGCACGGCCATCCCGGTCGACGGCGGTTGGACGGCCCAGTGAGGGCGATCGAGCGGGCGGCCTCCGCCGCCCGGCTCACCCCAGCGTCAGCAGTCCGTCGAGACTCGGCAGCACGGCGGCGAGGCGGAAGTCGTCGTATTCCTCCGGCAGACGGTTGCGGTTGATCCACACCGAACGGAAGCCGAAGGCGGTGGCGCCGGCCGCGTCCCAGCGGTTCGACGACTGGAACGACACCGCTTCGGGGAACACCCGATACTTGGTCGCCACCATGTCGTAGACGCGCGGGTCGGGCTTGTAGACCCGGATGTCGTCGACCGACAGGATGTCGTCGAACTCGTCCTCGATGCCGGCCGAGCGACAGGCGGCGTGCAGCATCTCGTGCGTGCCGTTCGACAGGATGACGAGCTTCACGCCCCGCATCTTGAGCTGCTTGATGACCTCCGGCACGTCCGGATAGACGTCGCAGGTCCAATAGCTGTCGAGCAGCGCCTGCCGCGTCGCGCGATTGGCCTCGGGCACACGGGCGAAAGCGTAGTCGAGCGCCTCCTCGGTCAGCGACCAGAAGTCGCGGTAGCGACCCATCATCGTCAGCATCCAGGAGTATTCGAGTTGTTTGGCGCGCCACAGCGTCGACAGCAGTTCGCCGTTCGGGCCGACGTCGGCCTCGTGTCGGCGCACCGCGGCGTGAACGTCGAACAGGGTACCATAGGCGTCGAAGACGTAGATCGCGTGGGCCATCGATTGCTCCGCAGGAAGGACCGCAGGAGAATGACCCGATAAATCCCGCGTGGGAACCCGTGACCGAGGGGCGGGTCTGCGAAAACACGACTTCCGCGATGAGACATCGCATGATCCGATGGCGCGAGGGTCGCGGAGCGCCGCGACGGCGTGGATCCGATCGGTCGCCGCGCCGAGCCGCCGTGGCGACGAAGCACGACGAAGAGGGACGAGCGATGGCGAACTTGCCGAAGACGTGGACGTGGGTCGACGACCGTTGGCAGGAGGGCAACCCGCTGATTCTCGGCCCCATGAGCCACGCCTTCTGGCTCGGCTCCACGGTCTTCGACGGCGCCCGCGCCTTCGAGGGGGTGACCCCCGATCTCGATCGCCACTGCCGGCGGGTGAACGCCTCCGCCCGCGCCCTCGCCATGACGCCGACCATGGCCTGGGAGGAGATCGTCGAACTGACCCGCGAAGGTCTCGAACTCTTCGATCGCGACGCCGCCGTCTACATCCGTCCGAGCTACTGGGCCGAGGGCAATCATCCCGCGACGATCATCGCCTGCGATCCCGCCACCACCCGCTTCGCCCTGACGCTGTGGGAAGCGCCGATGCCGGCGCCGAACGGCATGTCGGTGACGCTGTCGAGCTTCCGCCGGCCGACCATCGAATGCATGCCGGTGAACGCCAAGGCCGGCTGCCTCTATCCCAACAACGCTCGTGCCACGCTCGAGGCGAAGGCCAAGGGGTTCGACAACGCCGTCGTCCTCGACATGCTCGGCAACGTCGCCGAACTCGCCTCGTCGAACATCTTCATGGCCAAGGACGGCGTGGTGATGACCCCGGCCGCCAACGGCACCTTCCTCGCCGGCGTCACCCGCGCCCGCGTCGTCGACCTCCTGCGCAAGGCCGGCCAGCCGGTCGTCGAGACGACGCTGCGCTGGCAGGACTTCCTCGAGGCCGACGAGATCTTCTCCACCGGCAACTACTCCAAGGTGGTCCCGGTCACCCGCATCGAAATGCGCGACCTCGAACCCGGTCCGACCTATCGCCTCGCCCGCCGCCTCTATTGGGAGTTCGCCCACGCCTGAGCCGCCGGCCGGCGGTTGCGTCGACGTCAATTGGGATTGCGCAGCGAGCCGAAGGGCAGGTCGCGGGCGTCTTCGACACTGTGGTCTTCGCGCGGCACCTCGTAGGGACCGGCCCAGACCCCGATCCGCTCTCGCTGCGCCTCCTCGAGCGCGGCGCGGTGGCCGGCGTCACCATGGACGCTGGGGAACGCCCAGCCGGCGCTGATCTGGCGAGTCGCCAGATCGACCCCGCCGGCGCTGCAACGCGCGTCGACGACGTCGGGATTTTCACCTTTCCCGAGGAAGAGCCGCGTACAGGTCACCGTCTTGCCGAAGAGGAAGTTCTGTAGCGAGGCTCGCCCACGCAGACCACAGGCGAATCTCCGCCCCTGATGGTCGAGACAGGCCTCGTCTCGCCCGACCGGTTTGGCGTGGGCCAGTCGGATGCGCATGTCGAACGCGTCGAAGAGGGTCGCATCGACCGCGTCGAAGGGCGGTGCCGGGTGCAATATCGGCTCGAAAGCGGTGCTCGTTCCCTCGACCTGCGCCAGCCGATCGAACGGTTCGAGCTTCCAATCCGCCAGACGCCGCGCCGCGATCTGCCGCTCGAGCGAGGTGACGGCGCTGCGTTTCTCGTCCGGCGACGCGACCGGAGCGGCGACGCCGCTCGGCGCGGGGGCCGTCAGATGGCGTCCGAGAAGAAGTCCGGCGCCTCCCGCGACGAGGATCGCCAGACCGATCGCCATACCGATGCTCAGAGCGGCTCCGCGTGCGGGCGCCTTCTCCTGGTCGGCGCCGTTCGCCGCCGCGGTGGTGCGGGCCGTCTCGTTCATGTCCTCGTCCGACTGCGGATAACCCGGCGCCATCGTCTCCATGGAGTGCTTCTACGGTTGCCGGGATCCGTACAGATCCTTATTCTGCGCCCGACCCTTCCCTTCCGCGGCGCCGACCCCATGTGGTGTCGTCGGTCCGTTCAGGTCAATGCCCTTCCCGAAGGAGTTTCCCGATGGCTTTCGAACTTGCGCCTCTTCCCTACGCCTACGACGCGCTCGCCCCCTACACCTCGGCCGAGACGCTCGAGTATCACCACGACAAGCATCACGCGGCCTACGTCAACAACCTCAACAACCTGATCAAGGGTACCGAGTTCGAGGGGATGTCGCTCGAGGACGTGATCAAGGCGAGCGCCGGCAAGAACGTGCCGGTGTTCAACAACGCCGCCCAGCACTGGAACCACCACCACTTCTGGCTCTGGCAGAAGAAGGGCGGTGGCGGCACCAAGATCCCCGGCAAGATCCAGGCGCTGATCGACAGCGACCTCGGCGGCTACGACAAGTTCCGCGCCGACTTCATCCAGGCCGGCATGACCCAGTTCGGCTCGGGCTGGGCCTGGCTGGTGTTCAAGGACGGCAAGCTGTCGATCACCAAGACCTCGAACGCCGAAAACCCGATGACCCAGGGCGCGACGCCGATCCTGACCGCCGACGTCTGGGAGCACGGCTACTACATCGACTACCGCAATCTGCGGCAGAAGTTCCTCGAGGCCTTCGTCGATCACCTGCTCAACTGGGACTACGTGCTCGAGTGCTACGAAGCCGCGGCCTGATCGCCGCGCGCGGCGGTACGACCGCCCTCATGAGATGCACGACGGCCGGGCTCCATGCCCGGCCGTTCGTCGTTTCGGAGGGCTCCGATTCGCACCGGAACACGTGCAGGTCGAAATCGCTATAATTTCACTTTTTGCACCTGACGTTGGGAAAGGTGGCAACGGAATATTAGAGAAGTGCCGGATAACCCTGTGGTAGTGGTGCAACCCGATGTGGGGAGACGGGGAGTGGGCAGCGCAGCGATCTTCGCCGATGTCCGCATCTGCGTCGTCGACGACAACCGCAATTTCCAGAATCTGTTCAGGACGCTGCTGCGTGGCATGGGCTTTCGCCGGGTCGACGTTCACGGCGACCCGCAGGAGGCGTTGTCGCTCGTCACCTCCACCCCCGTCGACATCACGTTCGTCGATCTCGTGATGCCCCGGCAGAACGGCATCGATTGGATCCGCGCGGCGCGCCGTTCGACCCGTCTGGCCAATCCGACCATGCCGATCACGCTGGTCTCCGGCCACGTCGATCGGCGCGTTCTCGAAGCCGCGGTCAAGGCCGGCGTCGACGACGTCCTGGTCAAGCCGCTGGCTCCGGCGACCCTCTATCGCCACATCAGCCGACTGCTGCGCCATCCGGTCCCCTACGTGCGCGGACCCGAGGGCTATTTCGGCCCCGATCTGCGCATCGACCGCAACCACCCGGCGGCGGAACCGGCCGCCAACGGTCCGGTTCGCGAAGAGCGGGCCGTCGCGGGGCGCCGGCGCTATGCGCGCTCGCTACCGGGTCTCCATGTGGAGAGGCCGCGCGAACCGGTCTACGATGTCGATCAGGCGTTCCTCGATTGAGCGGCGGCGCCGCCGCGATCGGCATCGAAGGGGGAGAGCGTGAACGGACCGGCCGACTGGCTTTCCCACTTCCCCGAACTCGCCGCGCTCTCGGGTGACCATCGCGCGCGCCTGCGCGACCGAGCCCACCGCGTCGAGGTGCCGGCCGGCGCGGTCGTCTTTTCGCCCGGCGCTCCCTGTGGCGCCTATCTCCTCGTGCTCGAAGGATCGGTCCGGGTCCAGATGATCGCCGACACCGGCCGCCAGATCGTGCTCTATCGGGTCCGCCGCGGCGAGAGCTGCGTCCTCACCACCGCGGCGCTCCTCGGCGAAGAAGCCTACGCCGCCGAAGGGGTGGTCGAGACCCCGACCTCCGCGGTCACCGTGCCGCGCCCGGTCTTCGACGAGTTGGTCGCCGTCTCCGAGGTCTTCCGTCGATTCGTTTTCACCGGCTACGGCCGCCGCGTCGCCGAGATCCTCGCCACCATGCAGGCAGCGGTCTTCCATCGCGTCGAACCGCGTCTCGCCCGCCTGTTGCGCGCGACGCCGGCGCCGGTCACCGCCACCCATCAGGAGATCGCCGCGGAACTGGGAACCGCGCGCGAGGTGGTCAGCCGCCACCTGAAGGCCTTCGAGCGCCGCGGTCTCGTTCGCCTCGGTCGCGGCGTCGTCGAGATCGTCGACCGTCCCGGCCTCGATCGCCTCGCCGAACTGCCGGCCTGACACCGTCGCTCACGATGTTTCGATCCGTTTCGATCCGCTCGAAACGTCGCATCTGCCGGCGAGCCCGACCGGCCGATCACGAAGTCGTGCACGACCCCGCCGACGCCGTGTGACTTGGTCACCGACGGTGGCACCGAAAGCTGTCAGATTGACGCCGATCGAGCCGTGGCCGATCGGGAGAGGGGCTCCCGACGGCGGCTCGCCACAGACATCGATGGAGATCCGAAAATGATGACCAATGTCGGCGGTATCGACAAGATTCTGCGTATCGTGGTCGGGCTGGCGCTGATCGCCTTCGCCCTGTTCGCGCCCGCCACCATTTCGTGGAAGTGGATCGGCTGGATCGGCGTCGTTCCGGTTCTGACCGCGCTGATGGGCTTCTGCCCGGCCTACACCCTGCTCGGCATCAACACCTGCCCGGCCAAGAAGTGACGGCGTGTGGAGGTCGAGATTTCTCCGGACCGCCGCTTCGGTAGCCGGAAGGAGGATCGGCCTGGTTCGGCTTCGAGCGATCGAACGGGGGACGGTTCGCCGTCCCCCTTTTCGCGTTCAGACCGCGTCGCGGCGGCGTTCGGAGGCTTCCGCCGCCCGCTTCTGGCGGCGTTCCGACGTGGTCGTCGCCCGCGTCGCGGCGAGAAGCCCGTCGTGGGCCTCCTCGTCCTCGATCGGCCGGATCGCCACGTCCGAATAGTCGAAGCGCTTCGGGTCGGCGAGGGTCTGCTTCAGGAAGCGCGTCAGGCGATACCAGGTGAAGAACATGCCGCTGGTCGCCCGCGCCACCCGCCACCAGTGGCGCGGATAGAAGGCGATCGGATTCTCGACCGGCAGCCCCGGCCGGCGCTGCCGCCGCCGCCGGATACGCAGCAGCCCGCCTTCGAGTGCCGCCACCCCCTCGAGACGCTGCGCCTCGCGATAGATGGTCAGACGCAGCACCGTCGACTTGCGCTTGGTCGAGCGTAACGCCGCCAGACGACGGATCACGGTGCGCATGTGGTCCCAGTCGTAGAAGGCCTCGTGCGCCTCCCGGTGCGCCGCCTCCCACTCTTCGTCGCTCATCTTCGGATGGTGGGTGACGCGGTGGTTGATGTCGTAGCGGTTCATGTCGGGATCCATCCAGATCCCTTCACGGGTGAGCCGCGCATGATCCTCGCTCCCCGGCAAAGGCGTCAGGTAGTTGAGGAAGATCACGTCGATCGCCAACTCGCGCTTCAATGTCTCGATGTCTCGCTTCACCGAGTCGCGCGTATCGAACGGGAAGCCGATGATGTATCCGCAAATGATGATCACCGAATGCTTCTTCCAGGCGAGCATCGTCGCGCGGTAGTCCTCGATACGGTTCTGCCGCTTCTTCACCGATTCGAGATTGTCGGAGTTGATGTTCTCGAGACCTATGAAGATCTGATCTGCTCCCGCGGCGCACATCTTGTCGATGAAGTTCGGGATCCGATGGGCGAGGGCGTCGACCTGGATCGCCATGCGCACCCTGAAGCCCTGCTTCTTCAGCGCGATCAGTCGGTCGGCGAAGGATTCCCAGTTCTTGTTGCGAGCGAAGTTGTCATCGGTGACGAAGAATCGATCGATGCCGTGCGCGGCGTTCTCCCGCACGATCGCCTCGAGGTCGTCGGGGGTGCGGAACCGGCTCTTGCGGCCCTGAACATTGATGATCGTGCAGAACGAGCATTCGAACGGGCAGCCGCGCCCGAGATCGAGACTGGCGAAGCGGGTGATGTTGCGGCGAATCTCCTCGGCGTCGAGGAACGGCGTCGGCGCGCCGCCGAGGCCGGGGGTCACCTTCAGGTGGTCGTAGACCGGCTCCAATCGGCCGGCCAGACCGTCGCGCAGCACGGTGTCGATGCGTCCCTCTTCGGCTTCGCCGAGGAAGAACGAGATACCGAGTTCCTGCGCCTCGACGAGGTCCGGCGGCATGTTCTTCAGCATCGCCACGCAGCCGGAGACGTGGAACCCGCCGATCGCCACCGGGATCCCGGCCGCCCGGAGCGGGCGGGCGATGTCGACGGCGCGCGGGAACTGATTGGTCTGCACCCCGACCAGGAAGACGACGGTAGGACGACCGTGCCGCCGAACTTCGGCAACGATCCGCTCGGGGTCCACCTTGGAGTGGATTTCGTCGACGACGTGGACGCGCGCCTCCACTCCTTCGCCGAGCGCGCCGCGCCCGATCGCTTCGCGTACCAGACCTGCGACGCAGGCGAGCGAATTCGACGGAATGGTCGAGCGCCACCACTGCAGCGGATAGCCCTCGTCGTCGTAACGCGTCGGTTTGATCAGATGTACGTCGAAGATCGTCATGCATGCGTCCCGTTCGCGGGTCCGGTCATCCCCACCGGCCGTGCGGCGAACGCGCCGCTCCGCGCATCGTCACATGCGTTCGCCCGATGAACGTCCAGGTCGGATTTTTCCGAGAGTTTCCCCTTTTTCGGTCGCCCTGGCAATTCGATGACTCCCGCGATCACGCGCCGGCCTCAGCGGTTTCGATGCCTTCGTTAGCGAGAAGTGCGAAGGCCTGGATCAGCGCCACTTCCTTCAGCCGGTCGAAGCGGCCGGCGGCGCCGCCGTGGCCGGCGTCCATGTTGGTCTTGAGCAGCACCGGCGCATCGCCGGTCTTCGTCGCCCTGAGCCTCGCCACCCACTTCGCCGGTTCCCAATAGGTGACCCGCGGATCGGTGAGACCGGCGAGCGCCAGGATCGGCGGATAGGATTTCGCCGCGACGTTCTCGTAAGGGCTGTAGGAAAGGATGGTGCGGAACGCCGCCTCGTCCTCGATCGGGTTGCCCCACTCGGGCCACTCCGGCGGGGTCAACGGCAGGGTCGCGTCGAGCATGGTGTTGACCACGTCGACGAAGGGCACCTCGGCGACGATGCCGCCGAAGAGCTCGCCGGCGCGATTGGCGACCGCGCCCATCAACATGCCGCCGGCCGATCCGCCCTGCGCCACGATGCGGCCGGCCGAGGTGTAGCCGGCGGCGATCAGCCCCTTCGCCGCCGCGACGAAGTCGTCGAAGGTGTTGGTCTTGAACTCGCGCCGCCCCTGTGCGTACCAGCGGAACCCCTTGTCCTTGCCGCCGCGCACATGGGCGATGGCGTAGACGAAACCGCGGTCGACCAGCGACAGCGCGGTGGTGGAGAAGGCGGCGGGAATGGTGATGCCGTAGGAGCCGTAGCCGTAGAGGAGGGCGGGCGCCGTTCCGTCGATCGCCGTTTCGCGACGATGCAGCAGCGACACCGGCACGGTCTCACCGTCGGAGGTCGGGGCGAAGATGCGGCGGGTGACGTAGGCCTCCGGGTCGTGGCCGCTCGGCACCTCCTGCTCCTTGCGCAGCGTCCGCGTCCGGCTCTCCATGTCGTAGTCGTAGACCCGCGCCGGCGTCGTCATCGACGAATAGGTGAAGCGGATCTCCCGGGTGTCGAATTCGAAACCGGTGAAGAGCCCGAGCGAATAGGCCTCCTCGTCGAAGGCGATGGCGTGCTCGGTGCCGTCGGCGAGCCGCCGCACGACGATGCGCGGCAGGCCCTCGACCCGCTCCAGCCGCAGGTGATGCGCGGCGAGCACCGAATGCGACAGGATCAGTCGCCCCGGCTGGTGGGCGATCCACGGCGTCCAGTGCTCCCGCCCGGGTGTCGCGACAGGGGCGGTCATCACCTGGAAGTCTTCGGCTCCGCCGTGATTGGTGAGGATGTGGAAAGTGTCGCCGGCATGCTCGACGTCGTATTCCTCGGCCGTCACCCGCGGCGCCACGCAGCGCGGCGGCGAGGTCGGGTCGGCCGCCTCGATCAGATGCACTTCCGAGGTCTCGTGGTCGTGCACCGAGATGGTGACGAAGCGGCCCGACAGCGTCTTGCCGACGCCGACGAAGAAGCCGGGATCCGCCTCCTCGTAGACCAGGAGATCCTCCGCCACCGGCGTCCCCAGCCGATGCAGCAGGACCTTCGACGGTCGGTGGTTGTCGTCGAGGCGGATGTAGAAGAAGGCGTCGCCGGCCGCCGCCCACACCGCTTCGCCGCCGGTCGCCTCGACCGCGTCGTCGAGGTCGCGACCCTCGACGAGGTCACGGACGCGCAGCGTGAAATATTCCGAGCCGTTCTCGTCGGCGCCCCAGACGATACGGGCGTGGTCGGGCGAGTGGGCGACGCCGGAGAGGCGGAAATAGGCCTTGCCCGCCGCTCGCGCGTCGCCGTCGAGGAGGATCTCCTCCGCCCCGCCGTCGCGCGGCGTCCGCACGTGGATCGGATGTTGTCCGCCGACGACGTGGCGGATGCCGTAGGCCCACGGACCGTCCTTGGTCGGGACGCTCGAATCGTCCTGCTTGATCCGGCCCTTCATCTCCTCGAAGAGCCGCGCCTGGAGCGCCTCGGTCCCCGCCATCGAGGCCGCGGCATGGGCGTTCTCGGCGTCGAGATGGGCACGGATCTCCGCCTCGAGGCTCGCCGGATCGCGCATCACCTCCTGCCAGTCGGCGGCGCGAAGCCAAGCGTAGTCGTCGACGAGGTCGACGCCGTGGACGCGAGTGGTGATGGGCCGGCGCGCCGCCACCGGCGCCGGGATGTTCGTGGGAAAGCTCATGCGTGATCCGAACCGTCGGGAAGGAGGGTGAGGGAATTGCCGTTCACACAGTAACGCAATCCGGTCGGCGGCGGACCATCGTCGAAGACGTGGCCGAGATGGCTCTCGCAGGCGGCGCAACGAATCTCGGTGCGGACCATGTCGTGCGACGCGTCGTGGCGCTCCTCGATCATCTCCGGCGCGACCGGCTCGCGGAAGCTCGGCCAGCCGCTGCCGGATTCGTACTTCGCCTCGGAGCGGAACAGCGGCGCGCCGCAGACGATGCAGACGTAGAGACCCGGGCGCTTCTCGGCGAGATGGGGGCCGGTGTAGGCGCGTTCGGTGCCGCCGCCGCGGGTGATGCGATACTGTTCGGGCGTCAGGCGCCGCCGCAATTCGTCCTCGTCGGCCATACGATTACTTCCTTTCCCCGACGGAAGAGGCGAGGCCGGTCGAGTGCCGCGCCCCATCGCAGATAGGGCGCTCGGCCGCCTGCGACAATCGCGCACGGAAAAACTCGCACATCCGACTTTCTTACGATGAGCTGTTCACCATGAAAAAATGTCACTTTCATCGCCTCATGTTTCCAGTTCATGGCTTCACGCGCCCGGAACGGCGTCCGTGTGGCGCATTTCGTTTCTTCGCAGATCGAAAGAGCGATTGGAGGATGCGCGGATGGTGGTCGGAACGATCTCGGTTACGACTGCTGAAATTCGATGTTCTACAATTCCGAGATCTTGTGCTCCGAGATTTCCTTGTCTATACGAAGACGACGAATCCTCACGCCGATCGATTCAACGTCCGGTTACTCGTCTGGAAGCCGGATATCCCCGAGGATCTCGGTGTTCGTCGAAAACGTTCAGAACAGAAGGGAGCGATGCCCTGTCGTTCCCAACTCGCAACAGGTGGAAAATGACCGAATCTTCCGGTGGCAGCAACCTCATCGATCTGACCGCGGACATCGTGGCAGCCTACGTCGCCAACAACACCGTTCCGTCGGTGGAACTCTCGGGCCTGATCGCCGAAGTCTATGCCGCTCTGCAGCGCACGTCCTCCGGCGTGGCGCCGGAGCCGGCTCCCGAGCCGCTGAAGCCGGCGGTTCCGGTCAAGAAGTCGGTCAATCCCGACTTCATCGTCTGCCTCGAGGACGGCAAGAAGTTCAAGTCGCTGAAGCGCCACCTGCGCACCCAGTACAACATGACCCCGGAAGAGTATCGCGAGAAGTGGGGCCTGGCGGCCGACTATCCGATGGTCGCTCCGAACTACGCTCAGGCGCGCTCCGATCTCGCCAAGAAGATGGGCCTCGGCCAGCAGCGTCGCCGCGGCGCCCGCTGAGGTCCGCCTCTTCGCCGATTTCGATCACGACCGCCGCGGACATCCCGTCCGCGGCGGTCTCTTTTCGAGCACTTCGGCGCCGTCGGCCGATTGCGACCGGGCGATCGTCGCCGTCGAGCCGCTCCCGGCCATGAGCCGTTGCTCCGCCGCGAGCGCCTGGACGAGGCCGATGTGCCGGTCGAGGCTGTAGCTCCAGTGCCCCGCCCGCCCCCGCATCCGTTCGCTGCGGAGCGCGGCGGCGAGGCGCCGCAGGATCGCCCGCCGCCCGTCGCGGCCGTCGTCGGCCAGTTCCTCCGGCCCGACCGGGATCAACCGCGGCAACATCAGGGTCCGGTCCCACCCGTCGAGCGCCGTGGTCGGCGCCGGATGAGGCCCTCTCGCGTCGCGCTTGGTCCGCCGCGGCCGCTCGGCTCCGCCGCCGAGGTTCGAACTCGTTGTCTTCGCTGTCGTCGCCATGCCGTCTCCTCCGAGATCGGAGGAGTGTCGTCGACCGAATCGGCGCGGGGAGATCTCGCGAACGACCCTACAACGTATGATGGCTACAATTCACTATATAAATCGACAGTTATCCCCACTTGGGCGCCGACGACGATAATCGTGAGGCATTTATTCCTATTTCTCCGCTGACGGGAGGAGAATGACATGGACATTTCGAGCCTCACCGGGTCGCCCGTGGCGACGCCACCCGACGGATTTCGTCGCCCCTCCGAGGTCTCCGGGCTGCGGCCCGCGAGACGACGCGAGCGGGCGCATCACAGCCGCTTCGATCATGAACTCGTCGCCGCCAAGTGCCGATGCCTGGAATCGGTGGTGGCCTCGACCTTTCGCCTGTCGCTCACCGATCTGCGGGGGACGTCGCGCGGCGAAGCGCAGACCGCCTTCGCCCGCCAGGTGGCGATGTATGTCGCCCACGTCTGGTTCGCTCTGCCTCTGACCGAGGTCGGCCGCCGTTTCGACCGGGATCGCACCACCGTCGCCCACGCCTGCCGCGTCGTCGAGGATCGCCGCGACGATCCGCGCGTCGATCGCGTCGTCGCCGCGATCGAGAGCGCCGCCGACCTCTGGCACCGCTTGATCGACGTTTCGGAGACCGAGCGATGAGCACCTCCGACCAACCGTCGCATCGTCTCGTGACGCGCATCCTCGCACTTCTCGGCGGCGGCGAGGCGGTTCTCGAGAACGGCGATCCGAGCGTTCTGCGCGTCGTCTCCGGCGCCGGATTGAAGCGGCTGCGCGTCGACGGTGCGACCATCGAGCGGCTGATCGCCGACGATCTGGTCGCCGCGGTCGTCGCGCCGAATTCGACGACACGCCGTCTGACGCTCACACCCGCCGGCCGCGCCCGGCTTCGTCGCACGACCGGATCCGACGCCGACTTTCGCCGCCAACACGGCGACATCGCCGTCCGCCGGCTCGACGAGAGCGGCGCCAGCGGGCTCGTCGACGAAGCCGAGAGCCCGCTCGCCTGGCTCGCTCGGCGTCGCGACAAGGACGGCCGCGCCTATCTCTCGCCGGCCCGCGTCGCCGCCGGCGAGCGCCTGCGCGCCGACTTCACCGTGGCGCGGATGATGCCGACCGTGACCTCGAACTGGACCTCCGGCCGCATCGCCGCCGGGCGAGGAACGGCCGGCGGCCTCGGCGATCTCACCGATCGTGCCCTCGCCGCGCGCGACCGGGTGCGCATCGCCCTCGACGCGGTCGGCTTCGACCTCGCCGACGTGCTCCTCGACGTCTGTTGTTTTCTCAAAGGACTCGAGACCGTCGAAGCCGATCGCCGCTGGCCGGCGCGGTCGGCCAAGGTGGTGCTCGACATCGCCCTCGGTCGCCTCGCCACCCATTATGGTCTGGCGGAAGAGGCGCGCGGTCCCGAGCGGGCGCGCACACTCAGGGCGTGGGGAAGCGGCGATCATCGCCCGACCACCGGCACCGCCCTCGATCGGCAGCCGCCGGCCGGTAGGTGACGCGGATCCGTCGGAGACGCATCGTCCGAGGTTCGGATGAACCCATCCGACCCCGTATCAGGCCGAGGCGGCGAGCGCTGCCCGTGCGTCGCCGCGGATCCGCTCCAACATGGCGGCGACGCCGTTGGCGCGCTGCGGCGTCAGATGTTCGCGCAGGCCGATGGCGGCGAAGGTCGGTTCCGGATCGAGGCTCAGGATCTCCTGCGCCGTGTGTCCGGAGAACAGCGCGATCATCACCGCCACCAGTCCCTTGACGATGTGGGCGTCGCTGTCGCCGGTGAAGCCGAGCCGCACGGCGCCGTCGGCGTCGCGCTCGATTCGGGTGTCGAGCCACACTTGGCTGGCGCAGCCGCGCACCTTGTTGGCTTCGGTCCGCGCCGCCTCGTCGAGCGGCGCCAGAGAGCGCCCGAGCTCGATCACGTAGCGGTAGCGCTCCTCCCAGTCGTCGATGATGTCGAAGTCGGCGAGGATGTCGTCGATGGTGGTCACACGCGATCTCCCTGCGGTTCGCTCCCTCTCATAGCGCGTGAGCGGCGCGAGGGGAAACCGTCGTGACGGCCGCAGGAAAAACAAGAACCGCGACGATGGGGTCCATCGCCGCGGTGAGGCGGAACTCCGGGGTCGCGGAGTTCGAAATCGTCGAAGAGGGGTCAGCCGATCGGGCGCGGCGGCAGCGGTGCATCCCATCCGAGCGTCGGGCGCAGTCCGTTCGGTATGGTGTTGCGGGTCGAGCCGGTCATCGTCGGGGCGGCGGCATCGTCGCCCTCGAGCTGGCGATGGACCCAACGAACACCGGTGCGCGCCTTGGCGGTGAAGGTGTCGAGCGCCACCCGGCCGACGTCGCAGGCGCCGGGATTGCGATCGCAGAACCCCTTCACGTCCTCGTAGGTGGACTGGGCCGCGCCGATCGCCTGGAAGGTCGAGACGTCGCGACCGCGGCTCTGCTCGGCCGAGATCTGCGGATCGGCGGGAATGAACAGGATCGCCAGCGACAGCCAGAAGGCCACACGCAGAAGGAAGAACATCGTACCGTCCCCGTTTCCGTCTCGTCTAGAAGAGCGATCCCGTCGATCGATCTCTTCCGTTTCGCTGCCGATCATGCGCGACAGGCTTGAAAGGCGGGTTCAGCCGATCGTTACAATTCGATCGATCTCGGCATTTTTCACGGTAAGCCGGCGTTGACCATGTTCGCGCTCGAGCGTGGATTTCGCCCATTCTCGCCTTTTCGGCGCTCGGAAGCGGCGGTTTCGGCCGCCGCCCGGCCCGGGCGCGATCCGGCTCTTCAACAGCCTGTTAAGTCCCGGGTGCGAAGATCACACCCGTCGCGGGCTCTCGGTTCGCGCGCCACCCGACGGTGAGAGTAGAAGTGTCCGAGTATCGCGCCCAGGGACCGATCGCGTTGTTCGACCGTTTCGTCGACGGTCTCGTGCACGCGCAGGCGGCTGCCGATCCACTCGAGTGGCGCCGCCATCGAGCCTTCATCGCCGCCAATCTCTTCGCCGGCCTGCTCGCCCTCGGCCTCCTGCCGCTGTGGCTGGCCTTCGCCGGTCCGACCGGCATGGTCGAAGCGGTCGCGCTCGTCGGCCTCGCCGCGCCGGCGCCCATCGCCCTCTACGTGTCGCAGTCCGGCCGCCTGAAGGTCGGCCATCTCGCCTCGACCGTCACCGCCGCCGCACTCCTCGCCTGGATCGCCGCCTTCACCGGCGGGCTCTCGTCCTACGCCCTCTTCGGTCTCGGCGTCGTGCCGATGGAGGCCGCGCTCTCCGGCCGTCGCGACGTCACCCGCATCGCCTTCGCGGTGGCGCTCGTCGCCTTGGGGGTGGTCGCCGGCCTCGATCACGCCGGCGTGCTGGCGGCCGCGCCGCTCGCGCCCACCGGGGCCGGCCTGCGCGCCCTCATCCCCTTCTTCGCCGTCGTCTACACCGGCGCGCTCGCCATGCGCATGGAGGCGCTGCATCGCGCCAGCGAGGACGTCGCCCGCAAGCGCGGCCTGCACTATCGCCTGCTCGCCGAGAACATCTCCGACATCGTCACCGGTCATGCCGAGAACGCCGACATCGTCTTCGTCACGCCGGCGGTCGAGCGCGTCCTCGGCGTCGCGCCGGAGGTGATCCGCGGCGACGGCCTGTTCCGCATGATCCACGTCGCCGACCGGCCGGCCTATCTCACCGCCGTCTCCGATGCGGTGCGCCGCGGCCTGACCAGCGAGGTCGAATTCCGCCTGCGCGTCGAGACCGAGAAGGGCCGCGCCCGTTGGCTGTGGCTCGAGATGCGCTGCCGTCCGCTCGCCGACACCGATCCGATGGCCGGCGACGTCCGTATCGTCGCGGTGACCCGCGACATCACCGAGCGCAAGGCGCAGGAGGCCGAACTGCTGCGCGCCCGCGAGGTGGCGGAGGAGGCGAGCCACGCCAAGACCCGCTTCCTGGCCAACGTCAGCCACGAACTGCGCACGCCGCTCAACGCCATCATCGGCTTCTCCGAGATGCTCGGCGCCGAGGTCTTCGGCCCGCTCGCCGATCCGCGTCAGCGCGAATACGTGCAGCTCATCCACGAATCCGGGTCGCATCTCCTGCAGGTGGTCAACGACATCCTCGACATGTCGAAGATCGAGGCCGGCACCTTCGACGTCGTGCCCGAGCCTTTCGACATCCTCAATCTCATCGACGGTGTGCGGCAGATGATGGCGCATCAGGCCGACGAACGCGGTCTGACGCTGAAACTCGCCGGCGGCTTCGACCTGCCCGAGATCGTCGCCGATCGCCGCGCCTGCAAGCAGATCCTGATCAATCTCTTGTCCAACGCCGTCAAGTTCACCGACCGCGGCGGCAGCATCGCGCTCGGCGCGCGGCGCGAGGGCGACGACGTCGAGATCTTCGTGCGCGATACCGGCATCGGTATCTCCGAGAAGGATCTGGTGCGCCTCGGCACGCCCTTCGTCCAGGCCGACAGCGGTTACGACCGGCGCCACGAAGGCACCGGCCTGGGCCTGTCGGTGGTCAAGGGGCTGGCCGATCTGCACGGCGGCCGGATGCGTATCGAAAGCCGCCTCGGCGAGGGGACCTGCGTCACCGTGGTCCTGCCGATCGACGGCGACGGGGCTCGCGAGAAGGTGGTGCCGGCTCGGGTCGTCGAGATGACGCCGCCGGCCGACGCCCGGGCCACCGAGATGAAGAAGCGGGCATGACCATGGTGAGATACGACCGCTCGGCCGACCGTGACCGGGACGACCGTGACAGCGACCGCGACGACCGCCGTGGCGGGCACCGCGGACCCGGAAGCCTGCCGATCCGCGTCGCCGAACTGGCCCTGCGCAACCCGGTGACCACCGGCGGTCTCGCCGTCTCGATGGTGATGGTGGTCGTCACCGTCGCCAATGCCCTGGTCAACCAGCCGGTCCGTCATCCCCATCCGTTCTTCGAGACGCGCACCGCCGTGCGCAGCGATGCCCGTCCGCCGGCCAAGGCGCCGATCCATCCGGTCGTCACGGCGCCGTCTCCCGCTGCTTCGCCCGCCTCGGGTCTGCCCGTGGTGTTGCCGCGGCCGAAGCCGGTGAGCGAACTCGACGAAGGCCTCGTCCGCGATCTCCAGGTGGTGCTCGCCGAACGCGGCTTCTACGCCGGTCCCATCGACGGGGTCGTCGGCCCCGCCTCCGCCGAAGCGATCGGCGCGGCCGAGCGCCTCCTCGGCGTCACGCCGACCGGCGTGGCCTCCGAATTGCTGCTCGCCGCTCTGCGGGCGGCGCCGCAGGTCGTCGCTCGAGCGCCGCAGTCGGCCGCCCCTCCACCGCAGAGACAGGCGGCCACCCAAGCGCGCTCCCAGACGCCGACGCCGCCCCCTGCGCCCGCGCGCAACCCTGCGCCGCAGACCGCGACCACCCCGCCGCCGACCCCGTCGATGCGCGTCGCCACCGCCGATGCGGTCGCCTATCCGGCGGCGCGCGGCGAGGTGATGGACTACGCCGAGGCGGACGTGCCGGTCTTCACCGGCTCGGTCCGTCGCGCCGCCCGCGAGCCGCTGGCTCAGGGGGGCGACGAGAAGCTTCAGAAGTTGCAGCGTGCGCTGATCGCCGCCGGTTACGGGCCGCTCAAGGCCGATGGCCGCTGGGACGAGCGCTCGATCGCCGCGGTGCGCCGCTACGAAGCCGATCGCGGCTGGCCGGTCACCGGACGCCCGAGCGAACGTCTGGTCTGGGATCTGATGCCCAAATCGGCGCAGGCCCGTCGTTGAGCGATTCCGTTCGGCGCTGTTTCGTGGTCCGATCGCTCATCTCACGAATTCGACGCGGCGGTGGTTCATGCGCTTGAGATCGGACGTCTGGGTGGCGGCTCTGGTGCGGCGCGCCTTCGCCGCCGGCGCCACGGCCACGGTCGTCCATCGCGGCGCCGACGAAGCCGGTGCGATCTTCGTCGCGGTCGATCGCCTCGACGGCGCCGTCGATCTGTGGGGGCCGGCGCCGCAGAGCGATTTCACCGACGCCGGTCCCGGCGATCGCCGCTTCGAACGTCTCCTCGCCCGCGCGCCGCGCGCCGAAGCACCGGCGCGCATCGCCTCGGAGCGTCGCTTCGATCCCGATCTCTGGCTGGTCGAGGTGGAGGATCGGCAGGGGCGCCATTTCATCGAGCCGCCGCCGGCCGATCCCGACGCGCCGCCGCCGCTGCGGCCCGAGTGGCCACCACGCCTCTGATACCCGGGTCGGGTGAACACATCCGAACCTCGTGAGTCCGTTCACCGAAAGAGCCCGGTCCGAACAAGGGCTCTTCGACGAGACGAAACCGGCATCGTGGAACGCGATTTGCCGGATTCCATATGAGATCGTCGCCGGTCGGCCGTTCCGCGCCGGTCAGCGGTCGTTGCCGCGCAGCCGCTCGCCGTCGCCGGTCGCACCGGTCCGGTCGACGCCGGTCGCCTCCTGGCGGCCGAGGCCGCGCCGATCGCTCTGCTCGACGATGCGCGCCGTCTCCGTGCGTCCGAGGCCACGGCCGCCGCGCCAAGTCTGCACGATGTTCTCCGCCGTGCGCCAGCCGATTCGTCCGGCCATCGCCGAGAGATCCTGCATGTGGGTGAGCGTCGCCCGCTCGCCGGAATGGAGGAGCAGGATCGACGTCGCGGTTCGCTCGTCGATGCCGAGGGCGGCCAGCGTGATCGCCAGCGCCTCGCCGTTGCGGTCGGTGAGGATGCGCTCCACCACCGGACGATCGAGGCGAGCGGCGCGGCAGAGATCTTCGGCGAGACGCTCGCGCTCTCCTTCCACCAGGGCGCCGAACAGTCGGGAGCCGATCACCGCCGGATCGTCGCCGCGCCGCCGGCGCGGCGACGGCGGGGTGAGAGTGGCGACGGTGGTGTGCTCCTGGATGAAGCGCCACCGTCCCGCGGAATCGTGCGACAGGAAGACGTCGAGATCGCCGGCGATCTCCGGGGCGGTCCGTCGCAGCGCCCGTGCCGCCGTGTCTTCCTCTTCCCAGGCCTGCGCCTCGGCGTCGAGCTCGCTCGCCAGCCGGTCGAGCGCATGTTGCAGCGCCGCCTCGGCCTCGTCGTCGCTGCGCGAGGCCGACGGCGACCGTTCGCTCGCCTCGGCTTCGAGCTCGGCCGCCAGTACGTCGAGGGCGCGCTGCAGCGCCACTTCCGACTCCGTCTCGGCGTCGCCGATCGGTCGTGCACCGGAAGCCCGTTCGAGCATCGCCGCGGTGTGCATCGCTTCGATCGCCGGCGTCGCCGGCGTCGCCTCGCGCCGCGGGGATCGCATCGCGGCCTCGCGTTCGGCCGTTCGGCCGAGGGCGAGCGCGACGTCGGGGGCGAGGTCGAGACGCTCGGCGACCAGTTCGACGTGCGCCGGACCGAGGCGCATGATCTCGACCAGATCGGCGGAGGTCAGCACCGGCGAGCGCAGCACCACGGCCTGCGCAACGGCGATCTCGTCCGCCGCCAGAAGGCGCGCGACCGACGGCGGCGTGTCGGCGCGGTGCGCCAGACGGCGGGCGACGTGGGCGCGATCCTCGACCGTCGCGTCGGGGATGAGGCCGGTGATGAGATCGGCGAAGGCGCGGATCTCCGCCCGTTCGTGGGTCGGCGCCAGAACGAAGAGATCGACCGCCGACCGCAGCACTTCGCTCACCCGCGAGTGGCTCGGTTCGGTATGTGAATCACGGGGGGAATCGGGCGAAGACGAAGACATCGGCCGCTCTCGACACAGGCAGGGAAAGGGTCGCCGTCCAGTATCGGGATCGGGAGTTAATGGTTCGTTAACCATGCCCGTGCGACCGATCCGACGAGGGCGGAATCGATTCCCGCACCTTCGACCGTCGCCGAAGGCCGTTCGCGGCCGCCGACGAAGGTCGCTCCCGCCGATCTCCAGGGACGGGCGAGGTGACCAATGGGAGACGTCGTTCGTTTATCGGAGGTGCGCGCTTCGCGTCCTTCTCGTCGCGCCGAGGCCGAGGTCCCGGCGGGAGGAACGATCGCGCTCTTCACCGGCGTTCGCATCGAGCGCTGGAGCGAAGACGAGACCGGTCCCGGCGAGACGCCACGGAACCGCCCGACGCCGCCGCGTCGCCGCCGTCGACGCACCTGACGGCGAGAGCCGCGAGGAGACCCCCGTGCCGCAGAGGCGGATCGTCGTCCTGGCCTTCGCTCTGCCGGTCGTCCTCGCCGGATGCGGGCGTCCGACCGGTGACTTCGGTCGGGCCGAGCCGAGCGTTCTCCACGATCGCGTCATGCCGGCCGCCGGCGCCCTCGTCGCCGAATGGGATCGTCGCGAGGTCGTCTCCGACTTCAATCGAACCGATCGCGAAGGCGCGCTGCGCGACCGCGCCTGGGGGCTGGTGCGCGCGCCGCACGTGCGCGACTGGTTCGGCGAGACCCTCGTCGAATTCGAGCGCACCCGCATCGTCCCCGAGATCGACTACGCCTTCGAACCGAAGGGCTACTACAACCACCTGCGCCGCGATCCCTTCGTCTCCTCGGAGACCCGGTGGAACCGGGCGATCGCCGACATGCGCGCCGACACCGCGTCGATCGGGCCGTTCTGGAGCGAGGCGCGGCGGGTCCGCGAGGACGACGCTCTGCGCCTGCGCGCTCTCGACGAGCGCCGCGGCGGCGCCCCGAGCGAGTTGAGCAACGCCTATGCCCGCATCGACGAGAACGCCCGTGTCGTCGATTGGGTGTGGCGCGCCATGCGGCTGCGCGTCGCCGCCTATCGTGACGCCATCGACCGGATGATGGTGGAGACGCCGTCGCAGCGCCGCTACGAGGCCGAGATCGCCTGGGGCGAATTGCGCGACGCGATCACCCGCGCCGAAGCCGGCATGCCGGTCGCGCCGCGCCGCCAAGCCGGATCGTCGACGCCGTCGCGCTACACCAAGCGCGAGACGATCCAGGAGAAGGTGCCGCAGAAATGACCGCGCGCCGGCCCCCGCCTCACGACAGCGGGGTCGGGCTGCAGGTGGCGGTGGAGAGCGTCTTCTCGATCTCGCCTTCGCGCGACGCCGTCGGCACCAGGATCTTGTAGACGGCGAAACCCTGCTGTCCCGGCCAGTCGACGATCACCACGTCCTCGAATTCGTCCGGCAGGCTCTCGCGCAACTGCGCCACCTGGACATGCGAGGCCACCAGGATGTCGATCGGCTTCTGCTCGGCCGCCCTGTTGTCGACGCCCCACACCCACAGGCCGTGGCGGTCGTAGAGCGACAGCGACCAGTAGCCGTCGATCACCTCGGCTCGGATCCGCATCGGTCCCTTGTCGAGGGAGAAGCGGCAGACCGCATGGGTCATCGCCGGATCGAGGCCGGGCAGCGTCTTCACGCCCGGCGCGGCGTGCGGGAGGCGGGTGAAGACGCCGTCGCCGGTGAACTCGCCGACTTCGCGCCACGGATCGTTCACCGCGAACTGCGGCACGCCGATCACCGTGACGATGTGGACGATCCCGGCGAGGAAAAGGGCGCCGAGCAGCCAGGCCGCGGTGCGCATCATCGGCAGGCCTCCCGGATGACGTGCGGCATCTCCATCCCCGGATCCGGAGACAGGGCGAGCGGTGTGTCGTAGAGGCGAAGCACCAGACGTTCCGTCCCCGCGGCATGGGACGGCAACCAGTTGCCGGGTCGCGCCGTCGCCGCGACGGAGATCGCGAAGCGGCCGTCGGCGTCGCGCAGAATCTCGCGCGAGGTGAGGGCGGCGCGACCGGAGATGGAGGTCGGCAACCCGCCGGTGGCGTCGACCACCGACAGGGTCCACAGCCGCGCCGTCGGCGTCCGCCCGGCGATGCGATAGTCGCAGGCACCGTCGAGCCCGCGCCCCGCGTCGTCTTCCGAAGCGATGAAGATCAGGCCCTCACCGGCGCCGAGCGCGATCTCGCCGGTGCGCGCGATACGCGCTCGCGTGTAGGGATCGGCGGTCTCCGCGGAGACCGCCGGCACCGCCTTCCACGCGCCGAAGCCGTAGCCGATGCGCGGCGCGGCGACCATGTACCACGCCGTGGACAGGCCGAGAGCGAGCGCGATCAGGAGAGTGGCGAAGAGTTCGACGAGGAAGCGCACACGAACGATCCGATCGAGATGGACGGGGTGCGACGGCGCGACCGGAATCGACGCGGCCGAACCGGGCCGATCCTCGCCGTCGCCGCCGGTCGCGTCAATGCCGCCTCAGTCGCGGCCGACCGGTCTCAGACGCCCCGACCCGCCGCCGTCGGCTAATCGCACCAGGCGTCCACCGGCCGGTGCGAGCGGCTGCAACGCGCCCGATCTCGCCGGCTTGCCGTCGTCGGAGCCGGGCCGAGTCGCGGCACCGAGCCGTTTCTCGATCTCGGTCAGGACGCCGATGGTGCGGGTCGACAGCGGTTTCGGCCGGCCCGCCGCCGGCGACGTCTCCGGCGACCCGAGGCCACCCGGCGCGCGGCCGCCGAGCCCGGCCACCGCCGCCCCGCCGCGCCGCGGCGCCGGCATGCCCGGAGCCTGTTTCAGCTCGATATTCTGGTGGGCATAGGCCATCACCTCGTGCCAGATCGGCGCCGGGATCATGCCGCCGGTGACCCGCTGCATCGGCGTGTAGTCGTCGTTGCCGACCCACACGACCCCGACCATGTTGCCGGTGAAGCCGCAGAACCACGCGTCGCGCGACGACTGCGTCGTCCCGGTCTTGCCGCCGGCCGGGATGCCGTCGAGCTTGGCGCGCTGTCCGGTGCCGCTCTCCACCGCGTTGTGCAGCATGCCGTCGATCTCGGCGATCTTGTCGGCCGGGAAGATCCGCTGCGGCGGCGCGGCCTGCTTGGCGCGATCGTAGAGCACCCGGCCGGTGGTCGAGCGGATCTCCTCCACCGCATAGGCGGAGACCTTGAAGCCGCCGTTGGCGAAGACCGCATAGCCGGCGGCGTGGTCGATCATGTGGACTTCGTTGGCGCCGATGACGAAGGGCCAGTCCGGCTTCACCGGCAGATCGATACCGAACTGCCGGGCGACCGCCGCGACCCGCTCTCGGCCGATCTGCGCGGCGAGCTGGACCGGGACCGAGTTGAGCGAACGGGCGATCGCCACCGACAGCGTCACCCGGCCGTAGTAGCCGCCGCCGTAGTTCTTCGGGCACCAGTTGCCGATGCAATAGGGCTGGTCGGTGATGGTCGAGGTGGCGGTCTTACCGGCGAGCAGAGCGGCGGTGTAGACGTAGGGCTTGAACGACGAACCCGGTTGGCGCGCCGCGTCCGTCGCCCGGTTGAACTGGCTCGCCGAATAGTCGCGGCCGCCGACCATCGCGCGCACCGCACCCATCGGCTCCATGAACACCGCCGCCGCTTGGGAGACCTCGAGTTCCTCGCCGTGCTGGCGCAGCGAGTTCTCCACCGTCTCCTCGGCCTTCTTCTGCAGGCCGATGTCGATCGTCGTGCGGACCACCAGCGTGTGCTCCGCCGGCGCCATCTCCTGAACCTCGTCGAAGGCATAGTCGAGGAAGTAGTCCGGCGAATAGGTGTGTTGGCGGTCGACCGGCGTCGCCGGTCGCCGGCGCGCCGCCACCACCTGTCCCTCGGTGAGGAAGCCGGCGGCGACCATGTTGGAGAGCACGTCGTTGGCCCGCGCGCGGGCCGCCGGCAGGTTGGCGTGCGGAGCGTATTTGGTCGGCGCCTTGAACAGGCCGGCGAGCATCGCCGCCTCGGCCAGATCGATGTCGCGCACCGACTTGCCGAAATAGAAGTCGCTCGCCGCCGCGACACCGAAGGTGCCGCCGCCCATGTAGGCGCGGTCGAGATAGAGCTTCATGATCTGGCGCTTCGACATGTTGGCTTCGAGCCACATCGCCAGGAACGCCTCTTTGATCTTGCGCTCGATCGACCGCTCGTTGGTCAGAAAGAGGTTCTTGGCGAGCTGCTGGGTCAGCGACGAACCGCCCTGGACGACGGTCTTGTGGCGCAGGTTGGCGACCACGGCGCGGGTCGTGCCGATGATGTCTATGCCGAAGTGGTCGAAGAAGCGCCGGTCCTCGGTGGCGAGAAGTGCTTTGATCAGGTGATCGGGGAACTGCTCGAGCGGCACCGTGTCGTTGAGCACGATGCCGCGCCGGCCGATCTCGTTGCCGTAGCGGTCGAGGAACAGCACCGAATAGTCGACGTTCTTGCGCCAATCTGTCTTGGTGACCTCCATCGCCGGCAGTGCGAGGGTCAGCAACAGCACGAAGCCGCCGGCGCCGAGCGTCACGCCGTCGCCGAGGATTTCGAGAATCACGCGCTTGAAGCCGCGCACCCGGAAGGCCCGCAGCGCCACCGAAAGCCGTCGATACCACTCGACCGCGCCGGTGCCGACGCGGTAGACCGCGGTGTCGAGCGCCGCGTCGACGGCGAGCAGTCGACGCGACAGGCGTTCGCGGAAGCCGACCGGTCGGCGCGGCGAGTCTTCGGGCTGCGGCGACGCCTCCGCGCTCGGGCCGGCCTCCGCCGAGGTCTCCGGCGTCGCCTCGACGCGCTCGACGGCGGTCTCCGGCGAAGGTGCCGCGGGTGTCTCCTCGGGAGGCGGTGTGGTTTCGGTCAAGGGATCGGGTCCGCTCGTCGCTTCGCTCGGCCGGCGCATCGTCGGCGGTGCGAAAAGGTTGACGAGAGTTTAACGGTTGGCCGTCCCGGGGTCGAGGGGCGGGCCGGGGTGACGAGAAGCCCCCGCGAGAGGTGCAGCGACGTGGACGAGACGGTGAAGACGGACCACACGGATCCCCCGTTCTGGCGGGCGAAACGGCTCGACGAGATGTCCCGCGACGAGTGGGAGAGCCTGTGCGACCTGTGTGGACGATGCTGCCTCAACAAGCTCGAGGACGAGGAGACCGGCGAGATCTTCTGGACAGACGTCGCCTGCAAGCTGCTCGATCCGACCTCCTGCCGGTGCACCTCCTATGCGAATCGCCACGACTTCGTGCCCGACTGCGTCGAACTCGACGTCGAAGAGGTGGTGACCCAGACCTACACCTGGCTGCCGCCGACCTGTGCCTATCGCCTGCTCGCCGAGGGTCGTGATCTCTTCCTCTGGCACCCGCTCGTCTCCGGCGATCCGGAGAGCGTCCATCGCGCCGGCGTTTCGGTGCGCGGCCGGGTGAGATCGGAGGAGGATATCCCCGCCGACAGCCTCGAAGACTGGATCGTCGAGTGGCCGGGTGAGGTTCCCGTGCCGCCGCCGCCACGCCCGCCGAGGCGGAAAAACCGTTTTAAGACAACGGAATGATGCGAAATCGCGGTCTTCCGGGCGTCGTCCGCGGACACGATTTTTCTCGTTTCGCTTGACGGCGTCACGCTCCACACGCATCCTTTTCTCATGATCGCGGTCGTGTCGGTGGCGAGCCCCCGACCCGCCCCTCGATCGCCCCCTCGACGATCCGATCCACGCCGACCGACGCCCGTGCGCCGGCCTCCCTTCCTTCGCCTCGGCGTCGGGCGGAGCCGAGACGCGCCGGGCTCCCGCTTCTCCCATCGGCGAGCCTCTCGTGACCGAAGACGTGATTTCGAATGCGCGCGACGACCCGTCCGGGCCGGCCGCGCCGCCACCGTCCACTCCGACGCCCTGGGGCGAGATCCGCGCCGCCTACGAAGGTTCCGACCTCGCGGTTGCCGCCATCGCCGAAGCCTACGGCGTCTCCACCGACACCATCTACGGCCGCGCCAAGCGCGGCAAATGGCGCCGCCGCCGATCGCGCGGCGAGCCGCCGCCGAGCGAACCGCTCGATCGCAAGGTGCTGATCGCCCGCCTGTTCAAGGCGGTGGAGCGCCAGATCGCCGAGGTCGAACATCGCTTCGAGGCGGCCGATCGGCCGAGCCTCGAGGAGAAGGACGCCCGCACCCTCGGGGCGCTGGCCCGTACCCTCGAACTTCTGATCGGCCTCGAGAAGCAGGCCGGCCACGACGGAACCGAGCCGGAGCCCGACATCGATGAGTTCCGCCTCGACCTTGCGCGACGCCTTGAGAGCCTGCGACGCGCGGAATGATCTCGCCCGCGCCGCGGCGCTGATGTCGCCGGCCGAACGCGAGCGTCTGCGCGACGACTGGCTCCTGTGGGCGCGACCCGACCAACTGCCGCCCGCCGGCGATTGGACCACCTGGTTGCTGCTCGGCGGGCGAGGGGCGGGCAAGACCCGCGCCGGCGCCGAATGGGTGAAGGCCGTGGCCCTCGGTCGTGAGCCCTTCGGCGGGCTTGCGACGGGCCGCATCGCCCTCGTCGGAGAGACCTTCTCCGACGTCCGCGACGTCATGATCGAGGGGGTCTCCGGCCTCCTGCGCATCCATCGCCGGGCCGAGCGGCCGCAGTGGCGACCGTCGCTGCGCCGGCTCGAATGGCCGAACGGCGCCGTCGCCCAGGCCTTCTCGTCGGAAGACCCGGAGGCCCTGCGCGGGCCGCAGTTCGAGATCGCCTGGGCCGACGAGATCGCCAAATGGCGTCACGCCGAGGAGGTGTGGGACATGTTGCAGTTCGGCTTGCGACTGGGGACGCGGCCGCGTCAGGTGGCGACCACCACGCCGCGTGCCGTGCCGTTGGTCAAACGCCTCGTCGCCGACCCGGCGTGCGTCGTCGCCCGCGCCTCGACCCGCGCCAACGCCTTCAACCTCGCACCGCGGTTTCTCGACGCGGTCGTCGGCCGCTACCAGGGCACCCGCCTCGGGCGCCAGGAACTCGACGGCGAGCTGATCGAGGACCGCGAGGACGCCCTGTGGCGACGTGACGAGATCGAGCGATCACGCCTCGACGCCGCCCCGCCGATGACCCGCATCGTCGTCGCCGTCGACCCGCCGGCCACCTCCGGTGCCACCGCCGACGCCTGCGGCATCGTCGCCGCCGGGGTGAGCGAGGCGGGTATCGGCCACGTCCTCGCCGACGCCTCGATCCGCGGGGCGCGACCGACCGACTGGGCGGCGCGCGCCATCGGCCTCTACGAGGCGCTCGACGCCGACTTCATCGTCGCCGAGGTCAACCAGGGCGGCGAGATGGTCACCACCATCCTGCGCGAGGTCGATGCGAGCGTGCCGGTCAAGACGGTCCGGGCGACGCGCGGCAAGTGGCTGCGTGCCGAACCCGTCGCCGCGCTCTACGCCCAGGGGAGGGTCGCCCATGTCGGCGTCTTCCCCGAACTCGAGGACGAACTCTGCGATTTCGGCCCCGAAGGCCTCTCCTCCGGTCGCTCCCCCGACCGCCTCGACGCCTTGGTCTGGGCG
Source organism: uncultured Alphaproteobacteria bacterium (assembly GCA_937892955.1). Taxonomy (GTDB): domain Bacteria; phylum Pseudomonadota; class Alphaproteobacteria; order Rhizobiales; family Ancalomicrobiaceae; genus CALBKH01. Next base: position 54 of record CALBKH010000021.1, on the reverse strand, counting down.
CTGACCGCCCTGATGCTCGAAGGCAAGGGGCGGCCGAAGGTGAGGGGGTTGTGA
>CALBKH010000020.1 GCA_937892955.1 uncultured Alphaproteobacteria bacterium | reverse complement strand
CACATTAAACGCATCAAATCAACATGATGGTCCAACCGCGCACAGGTCTCATGATCGGCATCCCGCGCCTTCGCGCATCCCGACATTCTTCGAATACGAAAAGGCGCGGCCCCTGGGGAGTGGACCGCGCCTCTGTCGTCTCGGGCCCGCCGTGACGTCACCGGCCGGGGAGAGCGGTGAGGGTCGTCAGGGCCGCCGAGCAACTCGCCGGACCTCGTTCGCGTGCGCCGGGGAGCCGACACGCGGTTCGAGAGGGACGTCCGCCGAGCGGGGAGGGGAGAGTGCCGGGGCGGGCGCCCCGGCGGGAGATCAGAAGGGCATGATCACGTCGAGGAACTGGGTGCCGTAGCGCGCCTGCTGGACGTCGGTGATCTGGCCGCGGCCGCCGTAGGAGATGCGGGCCTCGGCGATCTTGGTCGATTCGATGGTGTTGTCGGAGCCGATGTCCTCGGGCCGGACGACGCCGGCGACGATCAGTTCGCGCACCTCGAAGTTCACCCGGACCTCCTGGCGACCCTCGATCACCATGTTGCCGTTGGGCAGGACCTGGGTGACCAGCGCGGCGACGTTGGTCTGCAACTGCTCGGAGCGGTCGACCGAGCCGGTGCCTTCGGCCGAGGTCTTGGTGGTGTTGGCGATCAGGTTCGAGGACGTGGCGCCGGTCTTCTTGATCAGGCCGTCGATGGCGGCGCCGGGCAGGCCGCCGACGCTGGTCGATTCGGTCTCGGTGCGGCCGCGGGCGGTGTCGTTGGCGATCTTGGCCTTGTCGGTGATCACCACCTGGACGGTGAGGATGTCGCCGATGCGGTGGGCGCGCTGGTCCTTGAAGAAGGCGCGCGAGCCCTGCGACCACAGCGATGCCGGAGCGTAGGCCGGCGGGGTGGGGGCCGGCATCGGCATCGACACCGCCTTGTAACCCGCCTTGGCGGTGGGGTCGTCGATCGAGGAGAGCTTCGGCGATTTGCCGATGTCGCCGAGACGGTCCCACGAATTTCCGCAGGCCGCGAGCGGCAGGGCGGCGAGGACGACGAGTGCCGCGGGTGCGAGCGGGGGCAAACGGAGACGCATCACGGGGTGTTCCTTCCGATGCTGGCGACGGTCTTCGGACCGGCGGAGACGACGACCTTGCCGGGACCCGCCACGGTGGCGTGGACGGTGCGCTTGGACTGCGGATTGAGGACGTCGACGAGGTCGCCGAGCGCGCCCGAGCCGAGCGCCTGGCCGCGGGCGGTGACGGTGAGGCTCGAGGTTTCGAAGACGATGGTGACGCTGTCGCCGCGGGCGACGACCAACGGCCGGGTGAAGTCGCCCGGCGAAACCGGCTGGCCGGCGCGCAGCGAGCGGCGGGCGGCGAGGCCGACGATCTGTTCGGGATCGGTGGCGCGTAGGGCGCCGACCTGACGGCGCGGCTGGCGATCGATCACCACGTCGTCGCGACCGGCGACGTCGCCGCGGGCGAGCGCCCGGGTGAGGGTGACGACCCGGACGGTCTCCACCACTTCGCCGCGCAGATGGAGGCGATCGTCGCCGTCGCCGCGGGCGACGTGGAAGAGCGCGTCGAAGCGACCGTTCTGCGGATTGTGGGAATAGGAGACGAGGCGGACCGGTTCGGCGGCGCGCAGATCGGCGCGCCGCGGCTCGACCGGGGCGTCGAAGGCGACCCGCAGGTCTTCGAGGGAGGTCTCGCCGTCGGTGCGCGCCACGCGGCGCAGCGTCTCGGCGGCGATCAGGCGGGCGAAGTCGTCGGCCTCGACCGAGCGGGCGAGGCGCGTCACCTGGACCTCGACGAGGCCGCCGGTGTCGGCGTCGACGAGACCGGCGGTTCGAGCGAGTTCGACGACCCGGCGCGCCGAGACCGGGCCGGTGGTGCCGAGGTCGGGCGAACGGAAGAGCGCCACCGCGGCTTTGTCGCCGGGGTTCTCGAAGAAGTCGCCGATGGTGACGACGGCATCGGGGATCGCCACCTCGGCGCGCAACGTCGGCCGCAGGCGGGTTTCGCCATGGGCGATGTCGCGCCCCAGCGCCGACATCAGCAGCGAGAAGACCACCGCGAGCACCACGGCGCCGAGCAGGCTGCGCAGCAGGCGGCGGCCGGCGTCGGAGGAGCAGTCGAAGAAGGAAACCGGGCGGCGGTCGAAGACGGAGATCTTCATGGTGGCGTCCTCACTTCGGGCTGACCGAAGCCGACATCATCTCGTCGGCGGCGCGGATGACGCGGGAGTTCATCTCGTAGGCGCGCTGGGCGGCGATCAGGTCGGAGATCTCGGCGACGGAGTTGACGTTGCCGGCTTCGAGATGGGCTTGCAGCAGGGTGCCGTAGCCCTCGTCGCCGGGATTGGCGACCTGGGGCGCGCCGGAGGAGGCGGTCTCGACGAAGAGGTTGTTGCCGATGGCTTCGAGGCCGGACTTGTTGACGAAGCGGGCGAGCTGGAGCTGGCCGATGGTGGTGGGCGCCGAGGCGGTCCCGACGGTGACCTGAACCACGCCCTGGGCGTTGACGGTGAGGCCGGAGGAATTGGCCGGGACGGTGATGGCCGGGTCGACCTGCCAACCGTCGGCGGTGACCAGCGTGCCCTTGGCGTCGAGTTCGAAGGAGCCGTCGCGGGTGTAGGCGGTGCGACCGTCGGGCAGGAGGACGCGGAAGTAGCCCTCGCCGCGCACCGCGACGTCGGTCTCCTTCTCGGTCGAGGAGAGCGTGCCCTGCGAATGGATGCGCGGGGTGGCGGCGGTGCGCACGCCCGAGCCGATCTGCACGCCGGTCGGCAGGATGTTGCCGCTCTCCGACGTCTGGGTGCCGACCCGGCGCATGTCCTGGTAGAGCAGATCCTGGAAGTCGGCGCGCTGGCGCTTGAAGCCGGTGGTGCGCATGTTGGCGACGTTGTTGGAAATGAGCTCGACGTTCATTTCCTGGGCCATCATGCCGGAGGCGGCGATCCTCAGAGCCTTCATCTCGTCTCTCCCCGTCCTCAGGCCACCTGGCCGAGCTTCTCGATGGCGTTGCGACGCAGGTCGTCGACGTTGCTCATCCAGTTGGCGATGCTCTGATAGCTGCGGCCGACCTCGATCAGGCGGCTGATCTCCATGACCGCCTTGACGTTGGACTTCTCGATCTGACCCTGGACGACGCGCGGCAGGGTGGCGGCCTGCGGGTTCTGTCCCTCGAACAGGGTCTCGCCGACCTTCTTCAGTTCGCCGGCATCGGCGAAGTCGACGATCTTGAGCTTGCCGCGCACACCCTGGTTGGTGGAGATCGTGCCGTCGGCGGCGATGGTGATCTTCGACTCGTTGGGCTGGAGCGTGAGCGGGCCGCCGTCGGTGAGGACCGGGTTGCCGTCGCGGGTCTGCAGGGTGCCGTCGGGGCCGACGGCGAAGGATCCGTTGCGGGTGTAGCGCTCGCCGGCCCGGGTCTGGACCGCGAACCAACCCTTGCCGTCCACCGCGACGTCGAGGTCGTTGCCGGTGGTGACCATCTGGCCGGGACGGAAATCGTAGAGGTTGCCGTCGTCGAGGACGAAGCTGATCGGCCGATCGGGCCGGCGGAATTCGGTCGCGGCGGCCGGCGCGAGCTTCTGCTCCTTCACCAGCAGGGCCTGCGCCTTGTAGCCGAGCGTGTCGACGTTGGCGACGTTGTTGGCGATCAGGTCGAGTTCGCGGCGCAGCGTCAGCTGTCGCGACAACCCGACGAGTTGCGCGTTTTCCATATCTCTTTCCCCAGCGACCGCGGCGAACTCCCCAGCCCTTCGCGGTCGGATTAGTGATCGCAAGCGCCGTGCCAGAGTCTCTGTTTCAATGAAAACAACGTGTTGACCCATGCCCGGCGGAGGCCGACGCCCCGTTCGACCGGGCATTTCCTGCCGGGCGGAAGGGTGGGAGGGAATTGTTTACCGAGGTTGCCGAGGGGTTAATTTTTACCAGTCGTTAACCAATCGCTCTTTAGATCTTGTGCACGAGAGGGACTCGTGTCCGAGCGGGGAATGCGATGGCCAAGAAGCCGGCCAAGGAGACCGAAGCCGAACCCGGCGCCGAGGGCGCGGAAGGGGAAGGCGGGTCGTCGAAGAAGAAACTGTTCATCATGATCGGCGCCGGTATCGGCGCGCTCGTGGTGCTCGGTGGCGCCGGCGCATTCTTCATGGGAGCCTTCTCGCCCAAGCCGAAGCAGGAAGTCGCTCATGCCGAGCCGGTGAAGACGACGATGTACGTCGATCTGCCGGACATGACGGTGAACCTGTCGACGGTCGACCAGCGCGCCGCCTATCTGAAGGTCAAGGTCAGCCTCGAGGTTTCGGACAAGGCGACGGTGGAGAAGATCACGCCGGCGCTGCCGCGGGTGCTCGACGCCTTCCAGGTGTACCTGCGCGAACTGAGGACCTCCGATCTCGACGGGTCCGCCGGTCTCTACCGGGTGAAGGAGGAACTGCAGCGGCGCATCAACACGGCGATCTACCCGACCAAGGTGGACGCGGTGTTGTTCAAAGAAATCCTGGTGCAGTGAGGATCGACCGATGGCGCAGCCGGAAGAAGACCTCGAAGACATCGACGCCGCCTGGGGCGCTGCGCTCGCCGAGCAGAAGAACGAAGGCGACGAGGACGACGACCTTTCCGCGGATTGGGGCGCGGCACTCGCCGAGCAGGGGGTGGAGGGCGCCGACGAGCTGGCCGCCGGTCTCGCCGGCTTCGACGACGCCGAGTTCGATCTCGACAGCGCGACGCGCGGCGGCGACCGCATCCTGAACCAGGAGGAGATCGACAACCTCCTCGGTTTCGATCTCGACGAACAGATCGCCTCGGAGCAGTCGGGCATCCGGGCGCTGATCAACTCGGCCATGGTCTCCTACGAGCGTCTGCCGATGCTCGAGATCGTGTTCGACCGCCTCGTCCGCCTGACCACGACGTCGCTTCGCAACTTCACCTCCGACAACGTCGAAGTGTCGCTCGACAGCATCACCTCGGTGCGTTTCGGCGACTATCTCAACTCGATCCCGCTGCCGGCGATCATCGGCGTGTTCAAGGCCGAGCAGTGGGACAACTTCGGCCTGGTCACCGTCGATTCGAGCCTGATCTATTCGATCATCGACGTGCTGCTCGGCGGTGGCCGCGGCACCACGCCGATCCGGGTCGAGGGTCGGCCCTATACGACGATCGAGACCAACCTCGTGCGCCGCATGATCGAGGTGGTGCTGAACGACGCCGAACTCGCCTTCGCGCCGCTGTCGCCGGTCAAGTTCAACCTCGAACGGCTGGAGACCAACCCGCGCTTCGCGGCGGTGTCGCGGCCGGCGAACGCGGCGATCCTCGCCGAGTTCCGCATCGACATGGAGGACCGCGGCGGCAAGATCGAAGTGCTGATCCCCTACGCGACGCTCGAACCGATCCGTGACCTGCTCCTGCAGATGTTCATGGGCGAGAAGTTCGGCCGCGACCCGATCTGGGAGGGGCACCTCGCCACCGAGATCCACGCCGCCGAGATCTCGGTCGACGCGGTGTTGTTCGAACGCGAACTGCCGCTCGGACGGATCCTCGAACTCGAAGTCGGCCAGACGCTCGTCTTCGACGTCGGCCCGCGCGATCCGGTCACCATCAAGTGCGGCGGGGTTCCGCTCACCGAAGGGCAGATGGGGCGAGCGGGCGAACACATCTCGATCCGCGTCGATCGCAACCTGCGACGTCCCAAGATGACATTGGCCGCCTTCGAGAAGGCCGCCTCCCAGAAGGAGATGCAGCCGTCATGATGATCCCGTGGATCGACATCGCCATCGAGGGCCTGGTCGCGGTGTTGCTGGTGCTGACCATCGGCTACTGCATCCTGCTCGACCGCCGGCTGCAGCGCCTGCGCGCCGACGAGGCCAATCTCCGGGCGACCATCTCGGAGTTGCTCACCGCCACCGAGATCGCCGAACGCGCCATCCTCGGTCTCAAGGAGACGGCGTCGGACTGCGACAAGTCGCTGGCGCAGCGGCTGCGCGAGGCCGAGTTCTTCTCCCGCGAGATCGAGAAGGAGATCGGTGAGGGCGAGAAGCTGCTCAACCGCATCATCCGCATCACGCAGGCGGCGCGCGGAACGGCGCTCGACGAGCCGGCGAGCGAGCCGCGTGCGACGCGGGCCGCGGTCGCGCCGGCGCCGGTGGCGGCGGAAGCCGAGGTGCGCACCGCTTCCCGACTCGGTGATCTGCGGGCGCGCGTCTCCGAAGCGACCGCCCGCCTCGGCCAGATGAAGCGCCATCAGACGGGAGAGGCCGCATGAACCGGGTCCGCCTGCTTCCTCTGGTGATCGCCGCTGCGGTGACGCTCCTCGGCCTCAAGGTCGCGGAGTTCACCTGGGGCGGTCGCCTGAAGATGGCGGGCGGCCGAAGTATGGAAGTGGTCGGCATCGATCCGGTCTCCGGCAAGGAGGTCGACATGATCGTCACCGGCTCTGCCGGCGGCGGCGGTCATGGCGAAGAGAAGAAGGCCGACGGACACGGGGGCGCGGAAGGTGCACCGCCGGCCGATCCGAAGAATTCGGTGACGCCGTCGAAGGTCGATACCAAGGTCAGCGGCGACAAGCCGGTGGAGGCGCGGCCGATCGCCGGTCAGGAACTGCTCTCCGAACTCGAGATCCTCCAGAAGCTGTCGGAGCGGCGCAAAAAACTCGAGGAGATCGAGCAGTCGTTGCAGATGCGCGAGGACCTGCTCAAGGCGAGCGAGGAGCGCATCGGCAAGCGCGTCGACGAGTTGAAGAGCCTCGAGGACAAGATCGGCGGTGCGGCCAAGGCCAAGGAGGAGGCCAAGGTCAAGGAGCTCGCCGATCTCGTGAAGATGTACGAATCGATGAAGGCCAAGGATGCGGCGCGGGTCTTCGACAAGCTCGACATCGCGCTCGCCGCCGATCTCGGTCGGCAGATGAACCCGAAGAAGCTCGGCGACATCGTCGCCAAGATGTCGGCCGAGCAGGCGGAGAAGCTGACGGTGGAACTCGCCAACAGGCGGGGAGCGGAAGTCGCGCCCGCGCAGCACGTCCTGCCGAAGATCCAGGGCCGCAGCGGCTGATCTCGCCGCCGTTCGACGAGCGCGCCGGCGCACTTAACCGCCTGTTCACCGCGATCACCTAGCCTCGGTCCATTCGTTTGCGGCTGGATCGTCGACCGTGTTCTCGCGTATCGCGTCTTTCTTTTCGGATCGGACGATCGTCCGGCGTCGTGTGCGCCGGGCCGGCGTCGCGGCGGTGTCCGCGGCGGTCGCACTCCTCGTCGTTCTGCTCGCCGCCACGGTCACGGCCGCGCCGGCCTCGGCGGAAGACCGCGCCGCGGATGCCGAGGCGACGCTCGAGAAGGGCTTCGGCCGTCTGGTCATCACGTTCCGTGATCGCAAACTCGTGCCGCAGTTCAACAGCCGCATGTCGAACGGCGTGCTGGTCCTCGACTTCGTCGAGCCGGTGGCGATCGATGTCGAGCGGGCGGTGGCGACGTTGACGCCCTATGTCACGGTGGCGCGGCGCGATCCCGGCGGTCACGGTCTGCGCATGGCGCTCGCCCGCCAGGTCAAGGTCAACACGATGGAGGCCGGCGAGAAGCTCTTCGTCGACTTCCTGCCGCAGAAGTGGACGGGCGCACCGCCGCCGCTGCCGCCGGAGGTGGTCGCGGAACTGGCCAAGCGCGCCGAAGAGGCGATGCGCAAGGCGCGCGAGGCGGAACTGGCGCGCTCGGGCAACCGTATCCAGCCGCGTCTCGATTTCCGTATCGGCCGGTTGCCGACCTTCTCGCGCTTCTCCTTCGGCTGGAACCTGCCGTTCGACACCAAGATGTCGCGCGAGGACGACCGCGTCACCGTCGTCTTCAATCACTCCGCCAAGATCGACCTGTCGCAGATCGACCTCGACCCGATCCCGGGGCTGAAGGAGGTCTTCGCCGACGGGGCCGACGACAGGCTCAAGGTGGTGTTCACGGTGGCGCACGATGCCGACGTGCGCGGCTTCCGCGACGCCGACACCTATGTCGTCGACATCGTTCATTCGGGTCCGCCGACCAATCCCGGCGAGGCGGCGGTGCGCAGGGTTCTCAACGAGGGCGCCGGAAAGGGTCGCGACCGGATCGCGCTGCCGGGCGTTTCTCCGGCGTCGGAGGCGGAACCGCAAGGCCGGGCGGTGGTGCCGGCCGCCGAGGCCCCGATGGAGCCGACGGCTTCTCGGCCGGCGCCCGCGCCGGCGAAGGCGGCCCCGGCGGCGACGCCTCCGGTTTCGATCGCCGCGCCCGAGCCCGCTGCGAGGGCGATGCCGGCGGCGGCGGCCCCGGCCGCACCGGCGCCGAAGCCGGAACCCGCCGCTCCGGCCGCCGATGCGATGGTGCGGACCCGGGAGACCGCGTTGCCGGCGGGCGATGCCGCGCCGAAGCCGGTCGACCCTCCGGGAGGGTCGCCGATGGCCGTCGTCTCGGATGCGCCGGCCGGTGAACTGCCGGCGGTGGCGGTGCCGCGTCGCGCGGTGGGCGAGCGGCTGCCGGTCCGGGTCGAGGCCAAGCGCATCGGCAACATCGTGCGGATGAACTTCCCCTTCCCGGCGCGGATCGCCGGCGCCGCCTTCAAGCGCGACGAGACGCTGTGGGTGGTGTTCGACACCGACGAGGTGATCGACATCGAGGCGGTCGCTCCCAATCTCGGGCCGCTCGCCCACAAGGTCGCCCTGGTGCGCTCGAACGGTTGGCAGGCGCTGCGCATCCGGCTCACCGAACCGCTCCTGACGACGCTCGGCGCCGACGGCAACAGTTGGGTTCTGACCATCGGCGAGATGGTGCTCGAACCGTCGCGTCCGCTGAAGATGCGGCGCCACGTCCGGGCCGACGGCAACGCTTCGCTCAAGATCGATCTACCCGACGGTGGCACCGTACACGACATCACCGACCCGGATGTCGGTGACCGCATCTCGGTGGTGACCGCCCATGGACCGGCGCGGGGCCTCTTGAAGGTGCAGACCTTCGTCGACGTCGAAACCCTGCCTTCGGCGCACGGTATCGCCCTGATTCCGCACGGTGACGATCTGCAGGTGACGCTCGAGAACAGCGTCGTGACCATCGGCAAGGAGCGAGGGCTCAGTCTGTCGACGGGAAGCTACGACCGGTCCGACGGACCGCTCCCCAGGACCCAGACCGGGATCCACCGCATTCCGGTCGACCCCGCCACGTTCGACCGCTCCGATGCGCCCGGTTTCGAAGACCGGGCGCGAGAGCTTCTCAAGGCGGTGATCGAAACCCGCGACGGTGCGCGTCGACAGGCGCGGATCGATCTCGCCGAGTTCTACATCGGTCACCGTTTCGCACCGGAGGCGCTCGCCCAGTTGCGCATCCTGGCACAGGAAGAGCCGGGTGCGATCACCGATCCCGGCTTCATCGTGCTCTACGGTGCGGCGCAGGCGCTGGCCGGTCGCGGCGCCCAGGCGCGGGAGGCGTTGAGCCGTTCCGAGGTGCAGGAGAATTCCGACGGGGCGCTGTGGCGGACGATCGCCGCCTCCGATCAGGCCAAGTGGGACGAAGCACGCGAGAACGCCCTCAAGGCGACCGGTGTGCTCGGCGCCTATCCGCGGCCGATCCAGAACCTGTTCAATCTCGCCGCGGCGGAAGCGGCGATCGAACTCAACGATTTCGGCAACGGCGAAGCCCGCCTCGCCGAGATCGAGACGGAATCGCTCACCTCGGATCTCGCCGGCCGGTTCGAGAACCTGCAGGCGCGGCTGGCCGACGCCGGCGGGCGCACCGAGGACGCGGCGACGCGATGGAGCCGTGCGCGGGCGACCGGCGACCGGCGGGCGCAGGCGGAGGCCGACTATCGCGAGACCCGGGCGCTCAAGCGCGACGGCCGGATCAGCCGGGAGGAGGCGATCGATCGGATGAAGTCGCTCGCCTTCGGGTGGCGCGGCGACGAGATCGAACTGCGCACATTGCGCTTCCTCGCCGGACTGTTGGCCGACGGCGGCCAGTATCGCGACGCCTTCCAGTCGATGCGCTCGGCCTTGATGGTGGCGCCGAATTCGGAGACGACGCGGCTCCTCCAGGATGAGATGGGCCAGCGCTTCCTCGCCCTCTATCTCGACGATGCCGACAAGGCGCTACAGCCCGTCGAGGCGCTGGCGCTCTACTACGACTTCCGCGAACTGGTGCCGATCGGCCGTCGCGGCGACGAGGTGGTGCGCAAGCTCGCCGATCGGCTGGTCGCCGTCGACCTCCTGCCGCAGGCGGCCGAGCTCCTCTCCTATCAGGTCGACAACCGGCTCAAGGGCGCGGCGCGGGCGCAGATCGCCGCCGATCTCGCGGTCGTCCATCTGCTCGACCGCAAGCCCGACAAGGCGCTCGCGGTCCTCAACAAGACGCGCCAGTCGCAGCTGCCGCTCAGCCTGGAGCGTCAGCGCCGTCTGGTGGAGGTCCGGGCGATGGCCGATTCGGGCCGCTTCGAGACCGCGCTCGAGCTTCTGTCGTCGCTTTCCGGCAACGACGCGCTGCGCCTCAAGGCCGACATCCTGTGGAAGGCGAAGCGGTGGCGCGAGGCCGGCGAGCGGCTCGAGGCGATGCTCGGCGGGCGCTGGTCCGACCGGATGCCGCTCGACGATCAGGACCGTCAGGACGTGCTCCGAACGGCGATCGCCTATGCGCTGGCCAACGACCAGCTTCAGCTCGAGCGGCTGCGCGGCAAGTTCATGGCCAAGATGGCCGACAGCCCGAACGCCCACACCTTCGACGTCGTGACCCGGCCGATCCAGAGCCAGGGCAGCGAGTTCCGCTCCATCGCCAAGGAGATCGCCTCGGTCGACACGATGCGGCGCTTCCTCGAGGAATACCGGGCGCAATACCTCGATCCCAAGGCGACGACGGTGGCGCCCGATCCGGTCCCCGAGGCGCCGAAGCCCGCAGTCCCGGCCAAGCCGGAAGCCAAGGTCGATCCGGACAAGGGCGCGTCGAAGAAGCCGGCGCAGGTCGCCGCGGCCGATCCCGGCGCCACCGCCTCGCCGAAGGCGGAGGAGAAGAAGGCCGGGCATTGAGGTGGGCGCGCCCGTGGCGCGCCTCGGCTTCACCCGAAGCTCTTGACCAGGCTCCCGGCCACCAGATTCCAGCCGTCGACCAGGACGAAGAAGATCAGTTTGAACGGCAGCGAGATGGTCGCCGGCGGCAGCATCATCATGCCCATCGACATGAGGATCGAGGCGACGACGAGGTCGATCACCAAGAAGGGCAGGTAGAGCAGGAAGCCGATCTCGAAGGCGCGGCGCAGCTCCGAGATCATGAAGGCGGGGATCAGCACCCTGAGGCTCAGATCCTCGGGCTTCTCGGGCGGAGCGGTGCGGGCGAGTTCGAGGAAGAGGGCGACGTCCTTCTCGCGCACCTGGGAGCGCATGAATTCGTGGAACGGCGGGGTGGCGCGCTCGTAGGCCTGATCGAGTTCGATCGAATTCTCGGTCAAGGGCTTGATCGCCTCGTCGTAGGCACGGGTGAAGGTCGGCGCCATGACGAAGGCGGTGAGGAAGACCGCCAGCGACACCATCACCGAGTTGGGTGGTGCGGTCTGCAGGCCGATGGCGGTCCTGAGCAGCGACAGCACCACGACGATACGGGTGAAGCTGGTCACCATCACGACGATCGACGGGGCGATCGACAGCAGCGTGATCAGCGCCACCAGTTGGACGGCGCGCTCGGAGACGCTGGTGCCGGTACCGAAGTTGATCGAGATGTCCTGCGCCGACACCGGGCCGACGCCGAGCAGCAGCCCGGCGAGGGCGAGGAAGAAGGCGAGAAGCGTCGCCCTGCCGGCGGCTCCGGCCGCCACGCGCCAGACACCGGCTCCGGCCGCCACGTGCCGGACACCGGCTCCGGCCGCCACGTGCCCGATGCCGGCCGCGATTCCGCACGCGTCGGCGGACGCGACGAGCGGGGCGTGGTCGGCGTCACGGGCGTCGTCGGCCGGAGCGGTCATCGCCGCGGTTGTCCGGAGATCTCGGCGAGAAGGCGTGCCATCTCTTCTTCGAGTTCGTCGATGTGCATCTGGCCGGGCACGGAGACGGGCGGTGCGACCGGCGGGGCCTCCTCGGCGGGCGCTTCGGTGGGTTCGTCCACCAACTCGACCGGCGGGGCGGGCTCGCTCGGCGGAGCGACCTCGCTCTGCGGCGCTTCGGTGTGGGCCTCGACCGGCGGTTCCATCTTCGGAGCGACTGTGGGCTCGGCGGCGGCCGGCGGCGGTGTGCGCTCCGGTTCGGGCGACGAGACGACGAGGTCGAGTTCGGAGAGAAGATCGATCTCCGGTCCCGACGCCGGTGCCGGCGCGGCCGGAGCGACGGCGAGATCGGAGAGGGCGCGTTCGATCTGGTCGGCGATCGAGACCTGATCGGAGACCGGGCGTGCCGGTGCCTTGGGCGCGACGACTTCGGCGGCGACCGCGGCGCTCGCCGCAGCGGCCACCGCGGTGACGGGGGCGAGACGCGGAGCTTCCTCGGCCTTCGGCTGTGCCGCCGGGCGGACCGGCGCGGCCGGCTCGGCCGCCGGCCGTTCCGTGGCTTCCGGCTTGCTCGGCTTCGGCGGCTCGACGACCGGCTTCGGCGCTTCGGCGACGGGCGACGGAGCCGGTTCCGCGACGGGCGGTTTCGCCGGCTTTGGCGGCGGCGGGGTACGCACGGGAGCGGGCGCCGCGGGCTCGACCCGCGGAGCGGCGGCGGCCTTCGGCGGTTCGGCCGCGGCTGCGGTTTCGGTC
>CALBKH010000019.1 GCA_937892955.1 uncultured Alphaproteobacteria bacterium | reverse complement strand
CTGACCGGGCGCCGCGGCGGCTATTCCAAGGGCAAGGGCGGCTCGATGCACATGTTCAGCGTCGAGAAGCAGTTCTTCGGCGGTCACGGCATCGTCGGCGCCCAGGTGTCGCTCGGCACCGGCCTCGGCTTCGCCAACCGCTACAAGAAGAACGGCAAGGTGTCGCTGGCCTTCTTCGGCGACGGCGCGGCCAACCAGGGTCAGGTCTACGAGAGCTTCAACATGGCGGCGCTGTGGAAGCTGCCGGTCGTCTACGTCATCGAGAACAACCGCTACGCCATGGGCACGGCGGTGACCCGCGCCTCGTCGCAGACCGACTTCTCCAAGCGCGGCGCCTCGTTCGACATCCCCGGCGAGCAGGTCGACGGCATGGACGTTCGCGCGGTGCGCGAGGCCTCGGCCCGCGCCCTCGAGCACGCCCGCACCGGCCAGGGTCCGTATATCCTGGAGATGCAGACCTATCGCTATCGTGGCCACTCCATGTCCGACCCGGCCAAGTACCGGTCGAAGGAGGAGGTCCAGAAGATGCGCAACGAGCACGACCCGATCGAGCAGGTGCGCAATCGTCTCCTCGCCGGCGGCCTCGTCTCCGAGGACGACCTCAAGAAGATCGATGCCGAGGTTCGGGTGATCGTCCAGGAGTCGGCCGAATTCGCCCAGAACGACCCCGAGCCGGACGCGTCCGAGCTCTGGACCGACATCGTACGCTGAGGAGACCGCGACATGGCGACCGAAATTCTCATGCCCGCGCTCTCCCCGACGATGGAGGAGGGCAAACTCGCCAAGTGGCTGAAGGCCGTCGGCGACACCGTCAAGGCCGGCGACGTCATCGCCGAGATCGAGACCGACAAGGCGACGATGGAAGTCGAAGCCGTCGACGAGGGCGTGCTCTCGGCGATCCTGATCGCCGCCGGCTCGGAAGGCGTGAAGGTCAACACGCCGATCGCCCTGATCGGCGTCGACGTGAACGACACCGCCGGCGCTTCGGCCCCCGCGGCCGCGCCGGTCCCGGCTGCCGCGCCCGCTCCCGCCGCTCCGGCGGTGGTTGCCGCCGCGGTCGCCGACGAGCCGGATTATCCGGCGGGTACGGAATTCGTCACCCAGACGGTGCGTGAGGCGTTGCGCGACGCCATGGCCGAGGAGATGCGCCGCGACGACACCGTCTTCGTCATGGGCGAGGAGGTCGCCGAGTACCAGGGCGCCTACAAGGTGACGCAGAACCTGCTGCAGGAGTTCGGCGACGCCCGCGTCATCGACACGCCGATCACCGAGCACGGCTTCGCCGGTCTCGGCGTCGGCGCGGCGCTCGCCGGTCTGCGGCCGATCGTCGAGTTCATGACCTTCAACTTCGCCATGCAGGCGATCGACCACATCATCAATTCCGCCGCCAAGACGCTCTACATGTCCGGCGGCCAGATGGGCTGCCCGATCGTCTTCCGCGGCGCCAACGGTGCGGCCGCCCGCGTCGGTGCGCAGCACTCCCAGGATTATGCGGCGTGGTACGCCCAGATCCCCGGCCTGAAGGTGGTCCAGCCGTGGAACGCGGCGGATGCCAAGGGCCTTCTCAAGGCGGCGATCCGCGATCCCAACCCGGTGGTCTTCCTGGAGAACGAGATCCTCTACGGCCAGTCCTTCGAGGTGCCGGTCGGCGACCACGTCGTCCCGATCGGCAAGGCCAAGGTGGTGCGCAAGGGTACCGACGTGACCCTCGTCTCCTTCGGCATCGGCATGACCTACTGCATCAAAGCCGCCGCCGAGCTCGAGGCACAAGGTATCTCGGCCGAGGTGATCGACCTCAGGACGCTGCGTCCGCTCGATATGGAGACGGTCGTCGCCTCGGTGATGAAGACCGGGCGCTGCGTCACCGTCGAAGAGGGCTGGCCGGTCTGCTCGATCGGCTCGGAGATCGCCTCCAGGTTGGTCACGGAGGCCTTCGACTGGCTCGACGCGCCGGTGCTCAAGGTCACGGGCAAGGACGTGCCGATGCCCTATGCCGCCAACCTCGAGAAGCTGGCGCTGCCGTCGGTCGCCGAGGTGATCGAGGCGGTCCGGGCGGTGACCTACCGCTGATCCCCCGTGGCCGCGGGCGAGAGCGCCGCGGCCCGGTCCCAGCCGGGGTGACGATCGCGTCCGCCCCGAGAGATCCGTGACACATCGGGGGGACCCATGCCCACCAACATCCTCATGCCCGCGCTGTCTCCGACCATGGAGAAGGGCAATCTCGCCAAGTGGCTGAAGGCCGTCGGCGACACCGTCAAGTCCGGCGACGTCATCGCCGAGATCGAGACCGACAAGGCGACCATGGAAGTGGAAGCCGTCGACGAGGGGACGCTCGCAGCCATCCTGGTGCCGGCCGGTACCCAGGACGTCGCCGTCAACACGCCGATCGCGGTGATCGCGGCGGAAGGCGAGGACGTCTCGGCGGCCGCAGCGGCACCCGCCCCGAAGGCCGCTCCGGCTCCGGCGCCGACCGTCTCGGCCGGTCCGGCCCCGGTCGCGGCCTCCGGCGAACGCATCTTCGCCTCGCCGCTCGCCCGCCGGGTGGCCAAGGAGAAGGGGCTCGATCTCGCCAAGATCGCCGGCTCCGGCCCGCGCGGCCGCATCGTTCTCAAGGACGTCGAAGCCGCCGCCGCGTCCGGCACGGCCAAGGCCGGCGCGCCCGCGTCCGCCGCCGCTGCCGCTCCTGCCGCCGCGTCGCCGGCAGCCGCCGCTCCGGTGGCGCTGCCCACCGGTCCGTCGGAGGAGGCGATCCTGCGGATGTTCGAGCCGGGGTCCTACGAGACCATCCCGCACGACGGCATGCGCAAGACCATCGCCAAGCGGCTGATGGAATCGAAGCTGACGGTGCCGCACTTCTACCTGACGGTCGACACCGAGCTCGACGCGCTCTTGGGCTTACGCGAGCAGATCAACGCCGCCGCGCCCGTGAGGGACGGCAAGCCGGCCTACAAGGTCTCGGTCAACGACTTCGTCATCAAGGCGATGGCGGTGGCCTTGCAGCGCGTGCCCGACGCCAACGTCACCTGGACCGACGGGGCGATGCTCAAGCATCGCCACTCCGACGTCGGCGTCGCGGTGTCGATCCCCGGCGGCCTGATCACCCCGGTGGTGCGCAGGGCGGAGACCAAGACCCTGTCGGCGATCTCCAACGAGATGAAGGACTTCGCCGCCCGCGCCAAGGCCCGCAAGTTGAAGCCCGAGGAGTATCAGGGCGGCTCCACCGCCGTCTCCAACCTCGGCATGTTCGGCATCAAGGACTTCGCCGCGATCATCAACCCGCCGCACGCGACGATCCTGGCGGTCGGCGCCGGCGAGAAGCGGGTGGTGGTCAAGGGCGGTCAGCCGGCCGTCGCCACGGTGATGACGGTGACGCTGTCGACCGACCACCGTGCGGTGGACGGCGCGCTCGGCGCCGAGCTCCTGGCGGCGTTCAAGGCGCTGATCGAGAACCCGATGGGCATGCTGGTGTGAGGCGCTGAACAACCTCCGGCGGCTCGTGAGAGCATCGAGGAGGCAGCACCGAAGTCCCTTCTCCCCTTGCGGGAGAAGGTGGCCGCAGGCCGGATGAGGGGTCTGGACCTCTCGTTCAGCTCCGTGCCCGATGGTTCGACCGGTTGCCGCTTCGCGGCGCCCCCTCATCCGCCCCTTCGGGGCACCTTCTCCCGCGGGGGGAGAAGGGGGTGCCAGAGGCGACGGTCGGGAGATGGCAGAGCGCAGTGTGAGTTACGGAACGGCGACGTTCACGTCATGGTCTCGGGCATAGCGAGAGATGCTCCGCCCGTGTCCGAGATCACCGACGTCGTGTTGCCGATCCTGCAGAAGATTCAGGCCGACATCGTCGGCCTCAAGTCGGATGTGTCCGATCTGAAGGGCGACACGCAGGACAGCCGCGAGATCCTCGAGCGGATGCAGGGCCACGTCACCTTCACGGTCGGCCTCCATGGTGAAAACCGGGCCGATATTCAGGGCGTTCCGGCGGATATCGCCGGCCTGAAGAACCGGCTCGCCATTCTCGAGGCCCGCCCCTGAGATCGGGACCTCGGCGAGCGAGGTCCCTCATGTCTCAATATGACGTCATCGTCATCGGCGCCGGTCCCGGCGGCTACGTCACCGCCATCCGTGCCGCCCAGCTCGGCCTCAAGGCGGCGGTGGTCGAGGCCAAGCATCTCGGCGGCATCTGCCTCAACTGGGGTTGCATTCCGACCAAGGCGCTGCTGCGCTCGGCCGAGATCTACCAATACATGAAGCATGCATCCGCCTTCGGCCTGAAGGTGGACAATGCCAGCTTCGATCTCGAGGCGATCGTCAAGCGGTCGCGCGGCGTTTCCGGCCAGCTCGCCACCGGCGTCGGCTTCCTTCTGAAGAAGAACAAGGTCGACGTGATCTGGGGCCGGGCGACGCTCACCGCCCCGGGCAAGCTCACCGTCGCTGCCGCCGACGGGGCGCCGAAGGGGGCGCTCGGCGCCGGCGACTATGCGGCGAAGCACGTCATTCTCGCCACCGGCGCTCGGCCGCGCATCGTGCCCGGGCTCGAGCCCGACGGCAAGCTCGTCTGGACCTATTTCGACGCGTTGCAGCCGAAAAGCCTGCCGAAGACCATGCTGGTGGTCGGCTCGGGCGCCATCGGCATCGAGTTCGCGTCGTTCTACAACGCCCTCGGTGTCGACGTGACGGTGGTCGAGGTGATGGACCGGGTGCTGCCGGTCGAGGACGCCGAGATCTCGGCGCTGGCCAAGAAGAGCTTCGAGAAGGCCGGCCTGAAGATCCACGTCAAGACCAAGGTCGCCGGCCTCGTCCGCCATGCCGACAGCGTCACCGCGACGCTCGAGGACGACAAGGGCGTGACCCGCGAGGTGATCGTCGATCGCGTCATCTCCGCCGTCGGCGTCGTCGGCAACGTCGAGAACCTCGGGCTCGAAACGCTCGGGGTGAAGACCGAGCGCGGTTGCGTCGTCATCGACGAGTTCGGCCGGTCGAACGTCCCCGGCATCTACGCCATCGGCGACGTCGCCGGTCCGCCGATGCTCGCCCACAAGGGCGAACACGAGGGCGTCATCTGCGTCGAGGCCATCGCCGGGAAGCACCCGCACGCGATGGACAAGCTCAAGATCCCCGCCTGCACCTATTCCCAGCCGCAGGTCTCCTCGGTGGGCCTGACCGAAGCCAAGGCCAAGGAAGCGGGTTTCGAGGTAAAGGTCGGCCGCTTCCCCTATCTCGGCAACGGCAAGGCGATCGCGCTCGGCGAGCCCGAGGGTCTGGTCAAGGTGGTCTTCGACAAGAAGACCGGGCGGTTGCTCGGCGCCCACATGATCGGCGCGGAAGTGACCGAGCTGATCCAGGGCTACGCCGTGGCGATGAACCTCGAGACCACCGAGGAGGATCTCATCCACACGGTGTTCCCGCACCCGACGCTGTCCGAGATGATGCACGAGGCGGTGCTCGACTCGGAAGGCCGCGCCATCCACATCTGACGTCGTGGGCGGCCGCGGGCGGGCAGCGACCCGTCTCCGCGGCCGCCGTCGTCTGCCGAAGACTTGGGCGAGATGCCCAATGTCTCATCGGCGTTGTGGCCGCGAACGGTGGGAGATGGTTTCTCTCCGGTTTCGCGTCGCATCGCGTCTGCAGATATTTTGTGCAAGCCCGCAATTCAAACATTTCACCTGATCTCGATTAGGATTCGATTAACCGTCACCCAGGGTAATCTCGGCGCGTCAGGTCGCACAGAACGACGGAACGAGCACCGAGATGATGGCCAGCACCAAGGGACGGGACACCTCCGAAGACACCGATTTCGTCGGCATCGACGATATCGTCAGATGTTCCAATGCAGCGCGCGACACGACGCTCGACAAGGTCGGCGAGATCCGTGCCATCACCCGGCGCATGAAGATCCTCGCGCTCAACGCCCTCATCGAAGCGGCCCGCGCCGGCGAGGTCGGCCGCGGCTTCGCCGTCGTCAGCCAGGAGGTGAGGGGGATCTCCGAGGAGGTCGACGGCCTCGCCGTCGGGCTCGAGGCCGAACTGGGCGGGGAGATCGAAAAGCTCTCGCAGATGGCGACCCGCATGGCGCAGTCGGCGCACGGCGCGCGCATGGTCGATCTCGCCCTTTCCGCCGTCGAGCTGATCGACCGAAACCTCTACGAACGCTCCTGCGATGTCCGTTGGTGGGCGACCGACAGCGCCGTCGTCGACGCCGCCACCGATCCGACGCGCGAGGCCTGCGACCACGCCGGCCGCCGCCTCGGCGTCATCCTCAGGGCCTACACTGTTTATCTCGACCTCTGGCTGGTCGACCCGTCGGGTCACGTCATCGCCAACGGCCGCGGCGACCGCTTCGGCGTCGTCGGCCACTCGGTCGCCGATCGGCCGTGGTTCCGCGCCGCCATGGGCCTGCGCTCCGGCGACGATTTCCACGCCGAGGACATCGCCGCCGAGACGTTGCTCGATCACGCCCGCGTCTCGACCTTCGCCACCACGGTGCGCGCCGACGGCGAGGCCGACGGCCGTCCGCTCGGCGTCCTCGCCATCCATTTCGACTGGGAGCCCCAGGCCGCGACCATCGTCCAGGGCGTGCGGCTCGCCGAACACGAGAAGGCGCGTTCGCGCGTGATGCTCGTCGATCGCCACAAACGGGTGATCGCGTCGTCCGACGGGCACGGCATCCTCTCGGAGCGCGTCGTCTTCGACCCGGCCGGCCGCACCTCCGGCTGCGATCCGCTGCCCGGCGGCGGCTCGGTCGCCTTCCACCTGACGCCCGGTTACGAGACCTACGGCGGGCTCGGCTGGTACGGCGTCATCCTCGAAGCGGCCGAAGGGCATCACGTTCGCGCCGTCGCCTGAGGCGCGCGGCGCCGACCGAAAGGTCGCGCCGGGAGCCGCCGCGCCACCCGGTTCCGGGGTGCCCGTCCGGGATACCCTGTACGCCGCCGCGCTCGACTTCGTGCGCGGAACCGGTCATGGGTGAGGGCGAAAGGACCGCCATGGTGCGGCGGTCGCCGCGGAGGTGCCATCTCATGAACGGCCGGACGGGAGAGATCGCCAGCGGCGAGGGTGGCGTGCGCATCGGCTGGCGGCAACGGGCGGTGCTCCTCGCCATCCTCGGCGTCGCTGCCTTCGTCCTCGCCGCGCCGCCGATCCTGTCGCTGTGGTTGGACCGCGACGGCTGTCCCTCCGAGGTGACCTCGCACGGCTTCACCGGTAAGGGCCGGTGGGAGATCGCGCGCGCCGACTGTGGGGCGGGGCGCATCCTCCACCGCTTGGCCATCGTTCCGCCCAAGGGCGGCACGGCGCTGATCTACGAGGCCGAAGGCGGGCCGCAGCCGCTGTCCTGGACCCAGACGGGTTCCACCGGCCGCCTGGAGCTGTCGCGTCCGCTCGCCGGCGAGACCGCAGCGATGATCGAACTGCCGCTCAACAAGAAGGGCCTGCCCGAGGCGCCGATCTTCGTGCGCGACGGCCGCCGCGTCGCCGCGCCCTGATCCATCGTCCGGTCGTCGGCCTGCGATGCCGGTGCGACGCCGGCGCGACGGTCCCTCGCGCCGGGTAATCGCGCCATCCTGTGCCTCCGCGTTTCCTTGTCCGCCGCTTCGGCGTAGACAGGAGGAGAGACGAGGAGGCCCGATTTGACGATTCCGCGCGACGACAGTTCCAAGGCTTGGCGCCGCCGACGGCAGGGGCGCATCGTACTCGTCCTCGTCGGTATCGCCGCGACCGTCGCGGTCGTGGCGCCGGAGTGGCTGCGCTCCTTCTGGGCGCGTGACTTCTGCCCGACCGAAGTGACGCAGAGCGGCGAGGCGAGCGGTATCCGCTGGGAGGTGGCGCGGTCCGAATGCGCCGCCGATCGGGTCGTCTGGCAACTGCGCATCGTCCCGCCGAAGGGCGTCTCGACCCTCGTCTACGAGGCCGAAGGCGGTCCGCTGCCGCGCGCCTGGCGGCAGGAAGGCTTCAACGGGACGGTGGTTCTCGCCGCGCCGCTGGTCACCGGCGAGAGCGAGCTCGACCTCAAACTCGACGTGAAGAGCCGCCCGGCGAAGCCGATCCGGGTGAAAGAGGGACGCAGGGTCGACTGAGGCGCAGGGCGCTTCGCCTTGCCGCGGCGCGCCCACGCCTATATCAGTCGCTGTCACACGCCCGCGCGCGCGGGTTTCCCAGGAGACCGCCCATGGTGACCGTGGTCGACACGACCAAGGATCTGCGCCCCCGTCATCCGGAGAAGGCGCACCGGCCCGATCAGCCGATCGCCCGCAAGCCGGCGTGGATCCGCGTCAAGGCGCCGGGCTCGCCGGTCTACGTCGAGACGCAGAAGATCGTCCGCGACAACAAGCTGGTGACGGTCTGCGAAGAGGCGAGCTGCCCCAACATCGGCGAGTGTTGGTCGAAGAAGCACTCGACCTTCATGATCATGGGCGAGACCTGCACCCGCGCCTGCGCCTTCTGCAACGTCGCCACCGGCAAGCCGAATCCGCTCGACGCCGACGAACCCGAGAACGTGGCGATCGCGGTCGAGAAGCTCGGCCTCTCCCACGTCGTCGTCACCTCGGTCGACCGCGACGACCTCGACGACGGCGGGGCCGAGCATTTCGCCAGGACGATCCGGGCGATCCGGGCGAGATCGCCTCGGACCACCATCGAGGTGCTGACGCCGGACTTCCTCAGGAAGGACGGGGCACTCGAGGTGGTGGTGGCGGCCAAGCCCGACGTCTTCAACCACAATCTCGAGACGGTGCCGGGCAATTACCTGAAGGTTCGCCCCGGCGCGCGCTATTTCCACTCGGTGCGGCTCCTCCAGCGGGTCAAGGAACTCGACCCGGAGATCTTCACCAAGTCCGGCATCATGGTCGGTCTCGGCGAGGAGCGCGACGAGGTCCTCCAGCTGATGGACGACCTGCGCTCGGCCGACGTCGACTTCATCACCATCGGCCAGTACCTGCAGCCGACCCGCAAGCACCATCCGGTGATGGGCTTCGTCACGCCCGACGAGTTCAAGAGCTACGAGACGGTCGCCTACACCAAGGGCTTCCTGATGGTCTCGGCGAGCCCGCTGACCCGCTCGTCACACCACGCGGGCGAGGATTTCGAGCGCCTGCGCGCGGCGCGGGCGGCGAAGCGCGGCGGCTGAAGTTCGACGGAGCATCGGCCGTTCGGGTCGTGAAGAGGGTGGACTTCGGACGGGTCCGAAGTCCACCGGCCGGAAACCAAGGGGAGGGGGCATGCCCGCGTTCGAGACCACGAGACGGGTTCCCCACACCGCCGCGCACATGTTCGATCTGGTGGCGGACGCGGAGCGCTACCCGCAGTTCCTGCCGCTGTGCGAGGCGCTGCACATCCGCGGCCGCCAGACCATGGCCGACGGCCGCGAGATCCTGGTC
Organism: uncultured Alphaproteobacteria bacterium; assembly: GCA_937892955.1. Taxonomy (GTDB): domain Bacteria; phylum Pseudomonadota; class Alphaproteobacteria; order Rhizobiales; family Ancalomicrobiaceae; genus CALBKH01. The sequence goes on along the minus strand of CALBKH010000019.1, from coordinate 16,189 downwards.
GCCGACATGACCGTCGCCTTCAAGATGGTGCGCGAGACCTACACCTCGCGGGTGACCCTCGATCGGGCGGCGAACCGCATCGACGTCGCCTATCTCGACGGCCCCTTCGAACACCTCGACAATCGCTGGACCTTCCGCGACCTCGACGGCGGGGCCTGCGAAGTCGGCTTCTTCATCGACTACGCCTTCAGAAGCCGTACGCTGAGCGCCCTGATGGGCGCCATGTTCGACAAGGCCTTCCACAAGTTCTCGGAAGCCTTCGCCAAGCGGGCGGACGAGGTGTACGGGCGTTAGGGCGTAATAGTGAAGCGTATTGCGTCACCCGTATCGACGGCGGATCGCCCATTCCGCCCTGGGTCCCGCGGTATAGGACGTTTCAGCCGATGCCGAGGAACAGGGCGAGAGATCGCGTGACCGCGAGCATGGCCTCGTCGTCGAGATGGCCGATGACGCGGCCGATCCTGTCTCGTTTCACCGACATGGCCTTGTCGACCTGAACCTGGGACGGCTTCAGCAGCCCGTTTTCGGGCGTCGGCTGCAGCGCCGGGCGGATCAGGGGGGCATCGACGAGGGTGCTCGACAACAGCAGCACGGTCACCGTGCCGGTCTCTCGGAACTGGTCGGATTGAACGATCAATGCCGGCCGCGGTTTGCCGAAGTCGCCAGGAAGGGCGACCGTGACGAGGTCGCCGCGCCTCATGAGGCAGGCTCGTCCGCGAGGTCGAGGAGCGCGGCGTCGAGGAAGCCCTCCAACTCGTGATCCGCCGCATCGGCGGCCGCGACCACGCGGGCCTGGCGGCGGCATTCCTCGGCGAAGCCGGGACGCCGGGTGTCGGGAACCCAGATCTGAACGGGGCGCAAGCCGGCCGCCCGCAGAGCATCCCGGCGCTTGCGGACTCTCTGACCGACGGGAGTGGGCATCGTGGCCTCCTCGCAATTGTTACATGTAACAATTGGTCGGAATGTCGAATTCGTCAAGAGGCGCCGGGTGTCTCGAATGGCACCTTCCCCCCATCCGCTTGACAATCCCCCCCGTCCCGCCTATTCCCCGCGCCATTCCACACGCGTGGGCAGGGCGCTCGGTTCCGAGAAGGCTTCTCGGCACCGCCAAGCGTCCTACCGGTGTTTCCGATCTCGGAAACTCAACCCCACGCGGAGGTTCAACCGGTAGACAGGAGATACGGGCCCATGTCCTTGCCCGATTTCACCATGCGTCAGCTGCTCGAGGCCGGCGTCCACTTCGGCCATCAGAAGCACCGCTGGAACCCGAAGATGGCCGAGTTCATCTTCGGCACCCGCAACAACATCCACATCATCGACCTCGCCCAGACCGTGCCGCTGCTGCACCAGGCTCTGAAGGCGGTGTCGGACACCGTCGCCAAGGGCGGCCGCGTGCTGATCGTCGGCACCAAGCGCCAGGCCCAGGAGCCGGTCGCCGATGCGGCGCGCCGTTCGGCCCAGTACTTCGTCAACGCCCGTTGGCTCGGCGGCATGCTGACCAACTGGAAGACCATCTCCAACTCGATCCAGCGCCTGCGCAAGATCGACGAGATGCTCACCGGCGACGCGGCCAACCTGATCACCAAGAAGGAGCGCCTGACCCTCGACCGCGAGCGTCAGAAGCTCGACCGCTCGCTCGGCGGCATCAAGGACATGGGCGGCCTGCCGGATCTGGTGTTCGTCATCGACACCAACCGCGAGTCGCTCGCCATCCAGGAAGCCCGTCGTCTGGGCATCCCGGTCGCGGCCATCCTCGATTCCAACTGCGATCCGGACGGCATCACCTTCCCGATCCCGGGCAACGACGACGCCGGCCGCGCCATCGCGCTCTACACCGACCTGATCGCTCGCGCCGCCATCGACGGCCTGTCGCGCTCGCAGGGCGACATGGGCGTCGACATCGGCGAGGCCGAGGTGCTGGTCGAAGAGCCGGCGCTGGCCGAGATCACCGGCGAGTGATCCGACGCGAACGGCCCGGGCGATCGTCCGGGCCGTCCGTCATCGAAACGTCGCGGATCGTCGGCTTCGATCCGTACCGTCACCGGTGATCGCGGTTCTCCCGTTCGATCCCGGCCGATGCCCATCCGATGATGGGCCATCCGAAGACGGCACATCCGACGGGGGCCACCCCGGCCCCGGAGCCGACCCGAAGGCGGGTCCGCTCGTCCCGCGACGCATTCAGTCCGAACAAGATTCAGAGGCGAACATGACCATTTCCGCTTCCCAGGTGAAGGAACTGCGCGAGAAGACCGGCGCGGGCATGATGGACTGCAAGGCGGCCCTGACCGAGAACAACGGCGACATGGAAGCCGCCGTCGACTGGCTGCGTAAGAAGGGCCTGTCGAAGGCCGCCAAGAAGTCCGGCCGCACCGCGGCCGAGGGCCTCGTCGGCGTCGCCACCGACGGCACCCGCGGCGCCGTCGTCGAGGTCAACTCCGAGACCGACTTCGTCGCCCGCAACGACGGCTTTCAGGCCCTCGTCAAGGGCGTCGCCGCCGTGGCGCTGACCACCGACGGCGACGTGGCCGCCCTCGGCGCCGCCACCCTGGCCTCGACGGGCAAGTCGGTCGTCGATTCGATCACCGACGCGGTCGCCACCATCGGCGAGAACATGCAGCTGCGCCGCTCGGCCGTCCTGTCGGTCGGCGACGGTGTGGTCGCGTCCTACGTCCACAACCAGGTCTCCGACGGTCTCGGCAAGATCGGCGTGCTGGTCGCGCTCGAGTCGGCCGCCGACAAGGCGAAGCTCGCCGCGCTCGGCAAGCAGATCGCCATGCACGTCGCCGCCCACGATCCGACCCCGGCCGCCGTGCGCACCGAGGAGATCGATCCGGCGATCGTCGAGAAGGAGCGTCAGATCTTCTCCGCTCAGGCGCTCGAGTCCGGCAAGCCGGCCGCCGTCGTCGAGAAGATGGTCGAGGGCCGCATCCGCAAGTTCTACGAGGAGGTCACCCTCCTGAAGCAGAACTTCGTGATGAACCCCGAGCTGACCGTCGAGGCGCTCGTCGCCCAGGCGGCGAAGGACCTCGGCGCCGCGATCACCATCAAGGCCTTCGTGCGCATGGTGATCGGCGAGGGCATCGAGAAGGAAGTCTCCGACTTCGCGGCGGAAGTCGCCGCCCAGGCCGGCGTCTGATCCTCGGACCCCACGTCACGTGAATTGCGGCGGGCGCTGGTGACGAACCGGCGCCCTTCGTGTATCCGGGCACGGGACGTGAACCGCGAATCCCTCGGGATTCGGCGGTTTTGCCGGTCGATGACGAGAAAGGGCGGGGAGATGAGCGGGAAACTGGCCTGGAAACGGGTGCTCCTCAAGCTCTCGGGCGAAGCGCTGGCGGGCGGCGAGCCGCTCGGTATCGACAGTGCGATCGTCGGCCGCATCGCCGACGAGATCGCCGCCGCCCACGCCATCGGCGCCGAGATCGGCGTGGTCATCGGCGGCGGCAACCTGTTCCGCGGCGCCTGGCTCGAGAAGCAGGGCACCGACCGGGTCACCGGCGACCACATGGGCATGATGGCGACGGTGATGAATGCGCTCGCCATGCGCGAGGCGCTCGGGGCGCGCGGCATCGAGGCGCGGGTCTTCACCGGTCTCGCCATGCCGACGGTCGCCGACGGCTTCACCCAGCGCGACGCGCTCGCCGCCTTCGCCCGCGACCGGGTGGTGCTCTTCGCCGGCGGTCTCGGCACGCCGTTTCTCACCACCGACACGACGGCGGCGATGCGCGCCTCGGAGATGCGCTGCGACGCCATCCTCAAGGCGACCAACGTCGACGGCGTCTACACCGCCGATCCCAAGAAGGATCCGACGGCCACCCGCTTCGATCGGCTCACCTTCGACGAGGCGATCCGCCGGGATCTCAAGGTCCTGGACACCGCGGCATTCGCACTTGCCCGCGACAACGGTATTCCGATAATCGTGTTCTCGGCTCAGGAGCCGGGTGCGTTGATCGACGTTCTGAAGGGTGAGGCCGTGGCGACCGTGGTCGCCGGCCGCGACTCTCGGGGAGGGTGACGTCGATCGCCGACCAGTCGTCGATGTGTGCGTCGGGGCGATCCTTCGCCCCGAAAGCGACGCATTGAACTCCTACCCCCTCGCTCGAAGTCGACGAACCGTCGTCGGCCGGGCACATCCGAGGAAAGCCCTCCCGAGGACGTCCGATGTCACACAAGTTCGACCTGGAAGATCTCAAGCGCCGCATGACTCAGGCGGTCCACGTCTACAAGGAAGAGCTCGCCGGCCTGCGCACCGGCCGCGCCTCCACCCACCTGCTCGAGCCGGTCACCGTCGAGGCCTACGGCGCCCGCATGCCGCTCAATCAGGTGGCGACCGTCTCCGTGCCCGAATCGCGCATGCTGCTCGTTTCGGTGTGGGATCGCGGCATGGCCCATGCGGTGGAGAAGGCGATCCGCGAGGCCAATCTCGGCCTCAACCCGATCGTCGAGGGCGCGACGATGCGCGTGCCGATCCCCGAGCTCAACGCCGAGCGCCGCAAGGAGCTGGTCAAGGTCGCCCACAAGTATGCCGAGGCCGCCAAGGTCGCCGTCCGCCACGTGCGGCGCGACGGTAACGACAGCCTCAAGAAGGCGCTGAAGGACGGCATGAGCGAGGACGAGGAGAGCCGTCTGCAGGACAAGGTGCAGAAGCTCACCGACGAGACCGTCGTCGAGATCGACAAGCTTCTCGCCGCCAAGGAACAGGACATCATCAAGGTCTGAGGTCGTGCAGCCCGCGCGACCGATGTCCCGAGGATCCCATGCGATGACGATGGCTTCGGAAGCGCCCGCCGGACAAGCCGTTGACGACAAGGCCGTCGTGCCGCGTCACGTCGCCATCATCATGGACGGCAACGGCCGATGGGCTCAGGCCCGCGGCCTGCCGCGCACCGAGGGACACCGCAAGGGCATGGAGGCGGTGAGGCGAATCATCCGCCACGCCTCCCGTCGCGGCCTCGATCAGCTGACCCTCTATTCCTTCTCCTCGGAGAACTGGCGGCGGCCGGCCGAAGAGGTCGGCTTCCTGATGGGGCTCCTGAAATTCTTCATCCGTCGCGATCTCGCCGAACTGCACGCCGAGAACGTGCGGGTCAAGGTGATCGGCGAACGCGAGGGTCTGCCCGTGGACATCGCCGGCCTCCTCGACGAGGCGGAGAGCCTGACCCGCGCCAACACCGGCCTGACGCTCGCCATCGCCTTCAACTACGGCGGCCGCCAGGAGATCGTCGGGGCGGTGCGGGCGCTCGCCGAGAAGGTGACGCGCGGCGAGATTTCTCCGCAAGACATCGATGCCGAGGCGATCGACGCCGAACTCCACACCGCCGCCATGCCGGAGCCGGATCTCGTCATCCGCACCTCGGGCGAGAAGCGCCTGTCGAACTTCCTGTTGTGGCAGGCGGCCTATTCCGAACTGGTGTTCTCGGCCGTCCTGTGGCCCGATTTCGACGAGGACGCCTTCGATGCGGCGATCCTCGAATACAATGCCCGTGAGCGCCGTTTCGGCGGCGTCGGCGCGCGCCAGGGGGCGAGATGAGCCAAGCGAGCGGCGCGCCGGTCGACAAGTCGCGCGAATTGAAGCTGCGCATCGCCTCGGCCCTGGTGATCGCGCCGGTCGCGCTCGCCCTGACGTGGTGGGGCGGCGTCCCCTTCGCCGTCCTGGTGGTGATCTGCGCGGTCCTGATGATGGACGAGTGGACGACCATCGTCATGGGCGGTCCGCGGGCACCGTTGCGCCTCGCCCAACTCGGTCTCGTCGGCGCCGCGGTCGCGGTCGCCGCCTTCGCCGGTCGTTTCGGAGCGCCGGCGATCTACACCGTCGGCGTGGTGATCGCCGTCCTCGGTGTCGCCGCCGCCCTGTCGTCGCGCGAGGTGCGCGAGCGCGCGCTCTCCGACGATGCCCGTCGTTGGGCCCCGTGGGGGGCGCTCTACGCCGGCCTGTCGGCGATGTCGCTGGTGGCGCTGCGCGACGCGCCGATCGGGTTGTGGCTGGTCATCTATCTTTTCGCCGTGGTGTGGACGACGGACATCGCCGCCTTTTTCGCCGGCCGTGCCATCGGTGGGCCGAAATTGTGGGAGAGGGTGTCGCCGAAAAAGACGTGGTCGGGGGCGATCGGCGGGGTGATCGGCGCGGTCGTCGCCGGCCTGATCGTCGCCCATTTCGCCGGTGCGCAGCGGCTTCTTCCCGTGCTCTTCGTCACGGTCGTCCTGTCGATCGCCTCGCAGGGGGGCGACCTCTTCGAGAGCGCCCTGAAGCGCCGCTTCGGCGTCAAGGATTCGGGCCGGCTGATCCCCGGTCACGGCGGCATTCTCGACCGTGTCGACGGTCTCGTCGCCGCGGCGGTCGCGGCGGTCGCGATCGCGGCATCGCACGGTGGCGTGAGCAACCCGACCGCAGGGCTGCTCTTCTGGTGAGGACACCCTACATGACGGGCATCGCCCGTGTTGGGTGGTTGTTCACGATTGCCGTGCGACAGTGTGCGGCCGGGAGACGCGTCGCGGACGCGAGCAGAGGGTGGCGATGAATTTCGTGCAGAGTATCGTCTCGACGGTGACGAGCTACGGCCCGCCGTTCCTGTTCGTCCTGACGATGGTGGTGTTCTTCCACGAACTCGGCCATTTCCTCGTCGCCCGCTGGTGCGGCGTCGGGGTGAAGACCTTTTCCATCGGTTTCGGGCCCGAACTCTTCGGCTGGAACGACCGCAAGGGGACGCGCTGGCGCATCGCGCTCATTCCCCTCGGCGGTTACGTCAAGTTCGTCGGCGACGAGAACGCCGCGTCGACCCCCGATACGAACGCCGTCGACGCGATGACGGCGGAGGAGCGGGCGGTCGCCTTCCCGACTCAGCCGGTCGCGGCGCGCGCGGCGATCGTCGCCGCCGGGCCGATCGCCAATTTCATCCTCGCCATCGTCATCTTCACGGTGATGTTCGCCACCGCCGGCCGCATGGACATCGTCCCGCGGGTCGGCGCCGTGTCGCCGGGCAGCGCCGCCGAAGTCGCCGGCATCCGACAGGATGACCTGATCGTGTCGATCGAAGGCCGGCCGATCGAGAGTTTCGTCGACATCATGCGGGTGATCTCGGTGCGCGCCGATCTGCCGACGGCGGTGACCGTCGAGCGCGACGGCAAGCGCGTCGATCTGACGGCGACGCCGCGGCCCTTCGAAGAGAAGAGCCGGTTCGGCGCGCAGACCCGCGGTCTGCTCGGCATCCAGGCGAGTCGCGACCCCAAGGATCGCGTGTTGAAGCACTTCTCGCCGATCGGTGCGCTCGGCGCCGGCGTCGCCGAGACCTGGTTCATCGTCGAGCGGACCGGGACCTTCGTCGCCGGCCTGTTCTCGGGACGAGAATCGGCGAGCCAGCTCGGCGGGCCGCTGCGGGTGGCGCAGATCTCCGGTGAGGTCGCCGAGGTCGGATTCCTGGCGCTGGTCAATCTGGCGGCGTTGCTGTCGGTGTCGATCGGCCTGCTCAATCTGATGCCGATTCCGATGCTCGACGGCGGTCATCTCGTCTTCTATGCGGCCGAAGCGGTCAGGGGGCGTCCCCTGTCGGAACGGGCGCAGGACATCGGTTTCCGTATCGGGTTGGCGATCGTCCTCGCGTTGATGGTCGTTTCCACCTGGAACGACATCAGCCATCTGGCATCGCTGCAGTAGCGGCGGCGTTCGCGCAAGGGCTCGGGGAGGCCCTGGTATCGTGTAGCTCTCCGGGGAAGGTGACGGGCGGAATGCGATCCGAAATGGCAGTGGCCGACGCGCAACGGTCGGCGGCAAACGACGTCGGGGGCGGCGCGGGTCGGCTTGCACCGACGGCAAAAGCCTGTACAAAGCTCGGAACGGTCGGAGAGATTCAAGCGGTCGCTCCGGCGGTCGGCGTCGCTCGTTCGAGGACGTCGATGCAGGGAATGGCGACCGAAAAGAGACGGGGTCCGGACACGATGAGTTCCTTCACGAAAGTGATGACGAAGACGGCGCTCGCGGCGGCGATGCTGACCGTCGTTCCGGCAATCGGCATCGAGAGCGACCTGCTCGGTGCCAGCGTCGCGCGAGCGGACGTCGTTTCGCACATCGTGGTTCGCGGCATCACCCGGGTGGAGGCGGAAACGGTCCGCTCCTATGTCGCGGTGAAGCCCGGAAAATCCTTCTCGGCGCAGGACATCGACGCCTCGCTCAAGGCGCTCTACGCGACCGATCTCTTCTCCGACGTGAAGATCTCCCGCGAGGGCGGATCGCTGGTCGTCACCGTCGTCGAGTCCCCGATGATCAACAAGATCGCCTTCGAGGGGAACAAGCGCATCACCGACGAGCAGCTCAAGGGCGTCATCCAGACCCAGTCGCGTGGCTTCATGTCGAAGGCACGCGTCCAGGGCGACGTGCAGCGCCTGCTCGAAGCCTATCGCCGCAACGGTCGTTATCGCGCCCAGGTCGAGGCCAAGGTCATCAGCTTGGCCGACAACCGCGTCAATCTCGTCTACGAGATCGACGAGGGCGACAAGACCGCGGTGACCCGCATCGGCTTCGTCGGCAACCACGCCATGTCGTCGGGGCGTCTGCGCGACGTCGTGAAGACCCGCGAGAGCGGCATGCTCGGATGGCTGCGCACCACCGACACCTACGATCCGGAGCGTCTGCAGTCGGACCAGGAACTGCTGCGCCGCTACTACATGAAGAACGGCTACGCCGACATGCGTGTCGTCTCGGCGACCGCGGATCTCGATCGCGAGCGCAACGTCTTCTTCGTGTCCTTCACGGTGGACGAGGGTGAACAGTACACCTTCGGCGCCATCGACGTTCAGTCGTCGCTGGCCAATCTCGACATGGGCTCGTTGAAGTCGGCGGTGGGTACCCGCGAAGGCAGCGTCTATTCGGCCGAAGACGTCGAGAAGACCATGGAGGCTCTGACCCTCGCTGCGGCGCGGTCGGGTTATCCCTTCGCTCAGGTTCGTCCGCGCGCCCAGCGTGACTACGCCAACCACACCATCGGCATCACCTACTATGTCGAGGAAGGCCAGCGGGTCTACGTCGAGCGGATCAACGTCCGCGGCAACGACCGTACCCGCGACTACGTCATCCGCCGCGAATTCGACATGTCGGAAGGCGACGCCTATTCGAAGGTTCTGGTCAACAAGGCCGAGCGCCGCCTGAACCGACTCGGCTTCTTCAAGAGCGTTCGCACCGACACCGTGCCCGGTTCGGCTCCGGACCGCGTCGTCGTCAACGTCGATGTCGAAGAGCAGGCGACGGGTGAAATCGGCTTCGGTGCCGGTTATTCGACCGCCGACGGCGTGCTCGGCGACGTCTCCTTCTCGGAGAAGAACTTCCTCGGTCGCGGCCAGTACTTCAAGGCGAGCGCCCAGTACGGCCAGTATCAGCGCGGCTATCAGTTCTCGTTCACCGAGCCCTACTTCCTCGGATACCGTATCTCGGCCGGCTTCGACGTCTACCAGAAGCAGTATCTCGAATCGAGTTATCGCAATTACAGCGAGAAGAACACCGGTGGTACGATCCGTTTCGGACTGCCGATCACCGAGAACCTGACCTTCGGTGTGAGCTACACGATCAATCAGCAGGAGATCGGGATCGCGGCGTCGCAGCACGACGGCGACTTCCTCAACGGCGAAGCTTCGCTCGCCTATCTGCGCTTCGTCTGCCCGACCTATCCGGGTATCGCCTGCGCCGACTACTCGCGGCGGCGGCTGACCTCGATCCCGGGTTACAGCCTCGTCTACAACACTCTGGACAACATGCAGTTGCCGCATGACGGCATCTACGCGAAGTTCAGCCAGGAGTTCGCCGGCGCCGGCGGCGATGCCCGCTTCCTCCGCACCACGGTCGATGCGCGCATCTACAAGGAGCTCTACGCTGATTGGGGCGTCATCGGCATGGCGCGCGTCAGGGCCGGCAACATCACCGGTCTGGGGCAGAAGGTCGAACTCTTCGACAACTTCTTCATCGGCGGCGAGACGATCCGTGGCTTCGCGCCGCTCGGTATCGGTCCGCGCGACATCTCGCAGATCACCCAGGGCACCACGACCTATACCCTCAACAGTGCGCTCGGCGGGCGGAACTACGTCGCCGGTACTGTCGAAGTGTCGATGCCGTTCCCGGGGACGCCGGAGGAGTTCGGCCTCTATCTGTCGGGCTTCTCGGACGCCGGTCTGTTGTGGGGTGTCGACAAGCAGTCGATCCCGGCGATCGGCACGAACATCCCCTGCACGACCAATCCGGTCAGCTGCGGCACGTTCAACTATGTCGACAAGGTCAAGGTTCGCGCCTCGGTCGGCGTCGGCCTGATGTGGAAGTCGCCCTTCGGTCCGCTGCGCGGCGACTTCGGTATCCCGGTGGTCAAGGACAAGTACGATCAGACTCAGATCTTCCGCTTCAGCGGTGGTACGCAGTTCTGATCGGCGTCGCCGAGGAAATACGAGATCGGCCGCCGCTGTTCACGCGGCGGCTTTTTCTTTGTCGGACAAGAGGACCCGCGTGAGGGCATGAGCGACCCGACCTTCTTTCCGCCCCCGAAGTCCGTGACGGTGGCGGACGTGTGCAGTTGGACCGGCGCGACCGTCGCCGACGACCGCGCCGCCTACGTGGTGCTGGAGGGCGTCGCTCCGCTCGATACCGCCGGTCCGGGCGATCTGACCTTCCTCGACAACAAGAAGTACATCGATCGTCTGACGACGACCCGCGCCAGCGCCTGCCTCGTCCACTCCCGTTTCGCCGACAAGGTGCCGGACGGCGTCGTCGCGATCGTCGCCGTCGACCCCTATCGGGCCTTCGCCACGGTGGTCGGCAAGCTCTATCCGGCGGCGCTGCGCCTCGAAGGCGCCTACGGCGAGCCGGACGGCATCGCCGTCGGCGCGCACGTCCATCCGACGGCCCGGCTCGAGCCGGGCGTCACCGTCGAGCCGGGTGCGGTGATCGGAGCGCGCGCCGAGATCGGCACCGGCACGGTGATCGGCGCCAACGCCGTCATCGGCCACGACGTGCGGATCGGCCGCAACTGCCATGTTGCGGCCAACGTGACGTTGATCCACGCGCTCCTCGGCAATCGCGTGATCATCCACTCCGGCACCCGCGTCGGGCAGGACGGCTTCGGCTTCGCCATGGGACCGAAGGGTCACCTCAAGGTGCCGCAGATCGGCCGTGTGGTGATCCAGGACGACGTCGAGATCGGCGCCAACTCGACCATCGACCGCGGCGCCAATCGCGACACGGTGATCGGCGAGGGGACCAAGATCGACAATCTGGTGCAGATCGCCCACAACGTCGTGGTCGGCCGCCATTGCGTCATCGTCTCGCACGCCGGTGTCTCCGGCTCGACCGTGCTCGGCGACTTCGTCGTGCTGGCCGGCCAGGCGGGCGTCACCGGGCATCTCGAGATCGGCGCCGGTGCGCAGATCGGCGCACAGGCCGGTGTCATGGAGAACGTACCGGCGGGGGCCCGCATCGTCGGATCGCCGGCCAAGCCGATCCGCGAATTCGCGCGCGAGATCGCGACACTGAAAAAACTGGCGCGCCGGGACGGCGGTTCCGATCGCCACGAAGACTGAAGAAGGAAGAGGGGCCGATGTCCGATACTCCGCCCACCCAGCTCGAGTCCGTCGACATCCAAGGGCTGCTCGAGCTTCTGCCGCACCGCTATCCGATGCTGCTCGTCGACAAGATCGTCGACATCGACGGTGACGACGCCGGCGTCGGCGTCAAGAACGTCACCTTCAACGAGCCGCAGTTCCAGGGACATTTCCCCGGCCGCCCGGTTTTCCCGGGTGTGTTGCTGATCGAGGCGATGGCCCAGACGGCGGGCGCCATGTGCGTGCTGAAGACCAAGAAGTCGGACGGCGCCGGCAAGCCGTCGGTGGTCTATTTCATGACCATCGACAAGGTGAAGTTCCGCAAGCCCGTCGTCCCCGGCGACACCGTCCACTTCCACATGACCAAGCTGAAGCAGCGGGCGAACATGTGGTGGTACCGCGGCGAGGCCAAGGTCGACGGCAAGCTGGTCGCCGAGGGCGAAGTCAGCGCCATGCTGGTGCGCGACTGAGTGCGGCGGCGGTATTTCGGTGGCGTCTCGAGCGGTCGCGGCCGATGCGTCCCGACGTCCGTCGGACGCCGTCACAATCCGACATGCAAAGTGATTTCGGAGCCGGCGCCCGCGTCGGCTAGAGCATGTTCCGGTCCGGCCGAGCCGGCCCGATCGAGAAGACCTTGCTCCACGAGAACTTCCGAGCCGTTTCGGTCCGATGCAACCGGATCGAAAACCGCTCCGGAGACCTCGCCACGAACGACGAGAAGAGGACCACTCTCCCATGGCGAAGATCCACCCCACCGCGATCGTCGAGGACGGGGCCGTGCTCGGCGCCGAAACCGTCGTCGGTCCGTTCTGTGTCGTCGGCCCGCAGGTGGTGCTCGGCGACGGGGTGGAACTGATCAGCCACGTCTCTCTCGCCGGTCTCACGGAAGTCGGTGAGAAGACCAAGATCTTCCCCTTCGCCTCGATCGGCCACCCGCCGCAGGATCTGAAGTATCACGGCGAAGCGAGCCGGGTCGTCATCGGCCGCAACACCACGATCCGCGAACAGGTGACCATCAGCCCCGGGACGGAAGGCGGCGGCCTCGTCACCACCGTCGGCGACGACTGCCTGCTGATGGTCGGCGCCCATGTCGCCCACGACTGCCGGGTCGGCGACAACGTCATCCTGGTCAACAACGCGACGCTCGCCGGCCACGTCACCGTCGGCGACCACGCCATACTCGGCGGCCTGTCGGCGGTCCACCAATGGGTGCGCATCGGGCCGCACGCCTTCCTCGGCGGCCTCTCGGGTCTCGAGAACGATCTCATTCCCTACGGCTCGGCGATCGGCGACAGGGCCCGCCTCGGCGGCCTCAACATCGTCGGTCTGAAGCGCCGCGGCTTCGAGCGCGACAGCATCCACAAGCTGCGCGCCGCCTACCGCATGCTGTTCTCCGACGAAGGAACTCTGCTGGAACGCGTCGAGGACGTCGCGGCGATGTTCGCCGACGAACCGCTTGTCATGCAGGTGGTCGAGTTCATCCGCGTCGGCGGCGATCGTCGCGTCTGCATGCCGCGCAACGGTCGCGAGGGGTGAGGCGCACCATGCGCGATCCGACCGAGGGAAGAGCGGTTTCCTCCGGTCCGCTCGCCATTCTCGCCGGTGGCGGCGACTTTCCCGGGTTGGTGGCGGCTGCGGCGCGGGCTCGCGGCCGCGAGGTGATCATCGCGGCGATCCGAGGCGAGGCCGGTCCGTCGATCGAGGCCTTCCCCCACCGCTGGGTGGGCCGCGGCCAGCTCGGCACCGTGCTGCGCCTCTTCCGCGATGCCGGGGCGCGCGATCTGGTGATCGTCGGCGGCATTCGCGATCGCCGCTTGCCGCGTCTCTGCGAACTCGATTTCGGCGCCGTCGTCGAATTCCTGCGCAATCTGCGCATCCTGCGACGGGGCGACGACAGCCTCTTGCGCAAGATCGCGCGGATCTTCGAGCGTCGCGGCCTGCGCATCGTCGGCGCCGGCGAGGCGGCACCGGACCTGCTGATGCGGGCAGGCGCGCTCGGCGAAGCCCGTCCCGACGCCTCGGCGCGCGCCGACATCGAATGCGGCATCGCCGCGGCGCGGGACCACGGCGCCCGCGATCTCGGTCAGGCGGTGATCGTCGTCGACGGCCGTGTGGTGGCGCGCGAGGGCCGCGACGGCACCGACGCCATGCTCGCCGCCCACGCCGCCACACGTCGGCCGGGCGAGCCGCGCCGCGGCGTTCTGGTCAAATTGCCGAAGCCGATCCAGGATCTGCGTCTCGACATGCCGGCGATCGGGTGCGGCACGGTCGACGCGGCGGCATCGGCCGGGCTCGCGGGGATCGCGGTCGAGGCCGGCGGGACGCTGGTGGCGGACGCGGCGGGTGTCGGGGCGGCAGCGGATGCGGCCGGGCTCTGGGTCTGGGGTTTTCCGCCGCAGACGGGGAGGGGAGCGGCATGACCGCGCCGAAGCGGATCTTCGTCGTGGCGGGCGAGACCTCGGGCGACCACCTCGGCGCCGACCTGATGGCGGCGCTCGCGCGGCGCCACGCCGGCGCGATCGAGTTCTCCGGCGTCGGCGGTCCGGCGATGGCGGCGGCGGGGCTCGCGAGCCTCTTTCCCATGTCGGACATCGCGGTGATGGGCCTGTGGCCGGTGCTGGAGCGCCTGCCGCTGATCCTGCGGCGCATCCGCGAGACGGCCGAAGCGGCGATCGCGTCGCGACCGGATCTCCTGGTGCTGATCGACAGTCCGGATTTCTGCCATCGCGTCGCCAAGCGGGTGAAGAAGGCGCATCCCGATCAGAAGATCGTCCTCTACGTCTCGCCGACGGTGTGGGCGTGGCGGCCTGGGCGGGCCAGGAAGATCGCCGCCTTCACCGATCGCCTGCTGGCGCTGCTGCCGTTCGAGCCGGCGGCGCACCGTATTCTCGGTGGTCCGCCCACCGTCTACGTCGGCCATCCCTTCCTCGCCCGCCTCGCCGAGGTGCGACCGCCGCAGCCGCGCAGCGCGCCGCTCGACGCCGGGCGCCGCCCGGTGGTGGTCGTGCTGCCCGGCAGCCGTCGCTCCGAGGTGACGCGCCTGATGGAGCCCTTCGGGGGCGCTCTCGGCCGGCTCGTCGACGCGGTCGGGCCGGTCGAGGTGATCCTGCCGGCGGTGGACCACGTCCGCGCCGAGATCGAGGCGCGTCTCGAGACCTGGCCGGTGAAGCCGACGATCGTCTCCGGCGAGGCGGCCAAGTTCGCCGCCTTCGCCCGAGCCGACGCGGCGCTCGCCGCTTCGGGTACGGTGACCTTGGAACTCGCCTTCGCCGGGGTGCCGATGGTCGCCGCCTACCGGCTCGATGCGCTCGGGCGGCTGATCAAGCGTTTCCTCGACGTGCCCGCTCCGCTGCGCGAGCTCCTGCCGGTGCGCTCGGCGCTGCTGCCGAACCTGGTGGTGGGCGAGAAGGTGGTTCCCGAGTTCATCGACGAGGACTGCCGCCCGGACGCGCTCGCCGATGCGCTCGTCGCCGTGTTGCGCGACGGACCGGCGCGGACCGCGCAACTTACCGCCTTCGAACGCTTCGAGATGCGGATGCGGCAGGGGCTGCCGGACGAGATCGGTGACGCTGCCGCGGCGGCCGTCCACGACCTCCTCGCCGATCGTCGGCCTTAACCACGCGGCCGACGGGCGGTTGCGCGTTCGTCGCAATTCGCGCACCGTCGTGTCACGGATGGAGACGGTGGCGATGTTCTCGCAGAAGACACTACATTTCTTCGGCAACGTCCTGAAGACACGGCCGCTGACGTTGCCCGGTATGATGGTGCGACGGGCGCGAGAGGCGGTCTCGGCGCCGCCGCACGGCATCGTCACCACGCGCTTCGGTGACGTCGTCTTTCCGGTCGACACCGACGTCCACATCCTGGCACGCAAATACTTCTTCCGTACCCACGAGATGTTCCTGGAGACGATCTTCCGGCGATATCTCAGACCCGGCTCGGTCTTCGTCGATATCGGCGCCAACATGGGGTACTGGTCGGCTTTCGCCGCTTCGCTGGTCGGTCCGACGGGAGAGGTGCACGCCTTCGAACCGGTGCCGGCGCTCCACGCCTCGCTCGAGCGGTTGGCGGCGGCCAATCCGGCCCATCGCTTCGTGTTGCGCAACGCCGCCTGCGGCGCGGAGCGCGGCGTGACCGCGATGACCGTGGTGACGCCCAGCGAAGAGAATTTCGCCAATTTCGACATCAACATCGGTTCGAATTCGGTGCTTCCGCATTTTCTCGATCACGGCGCCGAACTCGTCGAGACGATCGATGTCGACCTCTGCCGTTTCGACGATCATGTCGCCGAGAGCGGCCTCGATCTCGACCGAGTCGGACTGATCAAGATCGACGTGGAAGGCTACGAGAGCTTCTGCTTCGACGGCATGCCGCGCGTCCTCGATCGACCCGGACGGCGCATCCCGATCCTGTGCGAGGTCCTGAGCGATCCGCAACGCGATCCGCTCCTCGACGGGGCGAAGATCGTGGCCAAGCTCGAAGCCCGGGGCTACACCTGCCTCGACGCCACGACGCTCCGGCCGATCGACACCGCTCTGATGATGTACGAAGAGAACATCCTCTGCGTCTGATGAGACCTGTGCGCGGTTGGACCATCATGTTGATTTGATGCGTTTAATGT
>CALBKH010000018.1 GCA_937892955.1 uncultured Alphaproteobacteria bacterium | reverse complement strand
TTGAGTGAATCACGTCAGTAGACGGTCGTCGAGGGCTATCCGCGCACAGGTCTCGAAAGGCACCCCCTCACGGGATATCGGCTCCGATCGGCCGATCGACATCCGCGCGCGATGGTTCGAGACGGCTGCTCGGCAGCCCCTCACCATGAGGCGCTTGTTATCAGGCGCCTTTCTCCGACCCCTCGTCCTGAGGATCGGCCGAAGGCTGCGTCTCGCAGGATCGCGCACGACGGCGGACCGTGGCGCGGGTCGGCTCGGTGAGTGCCTCGCGCCCGCCGACGCCACGCCCTCACGGCACGTCGAGTTGCGCGCGACGTTTCGTCCAGCCGCTCGCCACCTCCATCTCGGCGGCGAGCGACAGCAGCGTCGCCTCGTCGCCGGGGCGCCCGGTCGCCTGGATACCGAGCGGCAGGCCCGATGCGGTGACGTGGACCGGCAGCGCGATCGACGGCTGGCCGGTGACGTTGGCGATCGGCGTCCACGGCGTGAACCAGAACGATTGATCGAGCAGCTTGGCGAAGATCGACGGCACCCGCAGAAGCCGTGTCAGATGCAGCTTGTCGAGCACCTCCTCGAGGAAGAGGTCGATGCCCTTCGAATCCATGCCGCCGACCGGTACCGGCGGATGAGCGAGGATCGGCATGAGGACCGCGTCGAATTGCGCCGTGTCGCGGATGATGTCGATCGCCGCCTGGTCGAGCCGCGTCAGCGCGGCATTGTGTTCGCCCGCCGACAGCATCTCGCCGAAGCGTGAGATCGCCCGCGTCGGCCGTTCGAGGAACCCCTCCAGCCGTCGTCCCTGATCCGCCTCGAGCACCCGCAGAAGACCGGCCGAACAGCCGGCGACGACATGCGCGAAATCGGTGAGGAACGCCCGCCCGTCGATCGGCAGGCGGATCTCCTCGACCGTGTGGCCGGCATCGCGCGCCAGCGCCACCGCGGTGTCGAGCGCCTTCCACACCTCCGGGTCGACCGGCAACCCGAGCGGGCTCTCGCGCACCACGCCGAGCCGCAACCGCCCCGGACGGGTCGCCGCGGCCTGTGTGAAGCTCGTCACCGGCCTCTCCTGGCCGTAGGCGGCGACGCCGTCGCCACCCGCGAAGACATCGAGGAGGCCCGCACTGTCGCGCACCGATCGCGTCACCGCATGCTGGACGACGAAGCCGTGCCAGCCGTCGGTGACATAGGGCGTCAGCGGCACCCGGCCGCGACTGGTCTTCAGCCCGACGAGGCCGCAACACGCCGACGGCACCCGGATCGAGCCGCCGCCGTCGGAGGCGTGCGCCACCGGCACGATACCGGCCGCGACCACCGCCGCCGAACCGCCCGACGAACCGCCGGTGGTGTGGCCGGGGTTCCAGGGATTGCGGGTGATGCCGAACCGCGCCGTCTCGGTGACGAGGCGCAGGCCCCATTCCGGCGTCGTCGTGGTGGCGATGGTGACGAGCCCGGCGGCTTCGGCCCGTTCGAACACCGTCGACGACCAGTCGGCCCGGAACGGCGGGATGCGGCTGCCCGAATGGAGGTCGACCCCGGCGACCACCGCGCCGATGTCCTTCATGGCGAAGGGCACCCCGGCGAAGGGCGCCGAGCGGTCGACCGCCGCCGCCTTCGCCCGCGCCCGGTCGTAGAGCCGTTCGGCGATCGGATTGATCTTCGGCGCGAGGCGTTCGGCACGGGAGATCGCCGCTTCCGTGAGTTCGCTCGGGCTCACCTCGCCGGCCTTCACCCGCGCCGCCAGCCCCGTCGCATCCTCTTCCCACAACAGCCGCTCGATCGACATGCGCACCTCCGTACTCCGCGAGGAGGCTATCCGAGCCCGGCGCGACCGCAAGAGGCGATCGTCGGGGGCGGGACACCACACGTCGCGGGATCACCGCGCGACAGGGCCGAATTCGGTGAATGTGTCGCCACACTTTCTTGCCGTCATCCCCGGCGAGCCCGAAGGGCGAGGGAAGGGGATCCATCGATGGTTCCCCGAGTCGCGAGGTCGATGGGTCCCCTTCCCTCGCTCCGCTCGCCGGGGACGACGGCGCGGGTGTCTGTGTCGACAGCAGTGGATCGACATGGGCCCATCACATCGCCCTCACGGCCATCCTCCGTGCGACTTCGCCCCGACCTTGCGAAGAGCCGGTTCCCACATTCCGCCTCTGCGTGATTTTCGTCGCTCGCCCTCACCATCCGTGCCAGATTGCCGGCCCTGCCGCCCATCCCCTGTCGGAGCCCCGCATGTCCCTCGATCCCGCCGTCGCCGAAGCCCTCTCCCACGTCTCGACCGCGACGCTGACCACCGTCCTCCTCAAGAAGGGCCTTCGGAACGTCTGGATGCGCGGCGCGATGCCGCTGCGTCCCGGTCAGAAACGCCTCATCGGCCGCGCCTTCACGCTCCGCTTCGTCCCCGCCCGCGAGGATCTGGCGACCCCGGCCTCCTGGGGCTCGCCGATCTCCACCCGCGCCGCCATCGAGGCGATGCCCGAGGGCGTGATCGCCGTGGTCGATTCGATGGGGGTGAGGGACGCCGGCATCTTCGGCGACATCCTCTGCGCCCGCATGGCCAAGAAGAACGTCGCCGCGCTGATCACCGACGGCGTGGTGCGCGACATCGAGGGCGTCATGTCGACGGGCCTGCCCGTCTGGGCCTCCGGCGTCGCCGCGCCCCCCTCCGTCGCCGGCCTCACCTTCGTCGGCTGGCAGGAGCCGATCGGCTGCGGCGGCGTCGCCGTCTTCCCCGACGACGTGGTGGTCGCCGACAAGGACGGCGCGGTGCTGATCCCCAAGGATCTCCTCGACGCCGTCGTACCGGAAGCGGTCGAACAGGAACGCATGGAAGGCTGGATCATGGAGGAGGTCGGCAAGGGCGTCTCGTTGCCCGGCCTCTACCCGATGAACGCCGACACCAGGGCGCGGTACGAGGCCTCGAAGAAGTGATGACCAAGCTCGACGCGACCGCCTCCGGCGTCTACGCCATCGCCGCCACGCCGTTCCACGCCGACGGCCGCCTTGACCTCGAAAGCCTCGATCGGCTGACCGACTTCTACGTCGAGAAGGGCGCGACCGGCCTCACCATCCTCGGCATCATGGGCGAGGCCGGCAAACTCGAGATGGAGGAATCCCTCGAGATCACCCGCCGCGTCGTGAAGCGCGTCGGCGTGCCCGTCGTCGTCGGCGTCTCGGCCCCCGGCTTCGCCGCGATGCGTCGCCTCGCCCGCGACGCCATGGAGATCGGCGCGGCCGGCGTGATGATCGCGCCGCAGCCGAGCCTGCGCACCGACGACCAGATCGTCGGCTATTTCGCGGGAGCCGTCGAAGCAGTCGGCACCGACGTCCCCTTCGTCCTCCAGGACTATCCGCTGACGCTCTCCGTCCAGATGACCCCCGGCGTCATCCGCCGCATCGTCATGGACAACCCATCCTGCGTCATGCTCAAGCACGAGGACTGGCCCGGCCTCGAGAAGATCTCGGCGCTCCGCCGTTTCCAGAAGGAAGGGAGCCTACGCGAGCTCTCCATCCTCACCGGCAACGGCGCCCTCTTCCTCGATTTCGAGATGGAGCGCGGCGCCGACGGCGCGATGACCGGCTATGCCTTCCCCGACATGCTCGCCGACGTGGTGCGTCTGATGAAGGCGGGGGAACGCGACGCCGCCCACGACCTCTTCGACGCCCACCTGCCGCTGGTGCGCTACGAGCAGCAGCAGGGTGTGGGGTTGGCGGTCCGCAAATACGTCCTGATGAAGCGCGGCGCCATCGCCTGCGACGCCCAGCGCAAGCCCGGCTCGGCCCTCACCCCGGCAGCGAAGGCCGAGGTGGACTACCTCCTGGCGCGGCTGGCGAAGACCGACCCGCGGGCGACGCTCTGAGCCTCGCCCGCCGTCTTCGATGGAGACGCCGCGCTCAATCGCGGCAGATCCGCCGGCCGATCCGGCCGCGGGTCACCTCGACCATGCAGCCGAAGACCGGCCGCGCTCGGGTGCAGATACCGGTCGCCGGCCCCTGCGGCTTCGGTCCGAACTGCGCGGCCCGATCGCCTCTCGTGTCGTAGAGGCAAGTGCCTTCGCACTCCTGCCCGTCGCCGCAGGCGCGGCCGCCGTCGCGGGTCGGGACGGTGCAGATCGGTTTCGGGAAGAGCCCGGCGCGCGCCCATCGCCCGCCGACGGCGCGGCAGGCGCCTTCGCTGCGGGGAAGGCTCGGCTTGTCGCCGCAGGCGCGCAGAGGCTTGGCATGATGCGGCGCGTCGACCCCGACCCAGACTCCGGCGCGGCACTCCCAGAAACCGGCTGCCATCGCCGGAGCGATCGAGATCAGAAGGACGGCGAATACGGTCGCCGCCGTGACCGAACGGACGCTTCGCCTGATCATGGCGCGCCTCCGAACCACTGCGTTCGACCCGCCGACGTCGACGGACGCGGCGGTCTCGCGCGGACCCGAGTCTAGCGCGGATCTGGGCGACGCCCAGTCGTCTCGTCTACGGACACGGGACGTCGAGAGGTCGACGTCCTCTCGGTGCACCGCCCGGCTTCGGCGCGGCCCGAAGCGGCTTCACCACCTGAGCACCCGCCCGCCGACGGCCGCGCCGAGGCCGGCGACCAGGGCGGTGGCCAGCGTGTACCAGGTGGCGACGAACAGCGGGCTGTCGTCGGTGCAGTTGGCGGCATAGAAGAACGCCCCGATCCCGGCCGAGACGAGACCGACGACGGCCCCGGTCAGATGCGGCCGGGTCGGCGCGCCGTGGCGCGCGGCGATCATCAGCGCCGCGAAGGGCGCGATCGACAGGATCGGGATCAGCGCCAGGCAATGATACCAGTTGGTGCCGACGAGACGCCGGCCCCAGTCGGCCGAGGGCACCACCAGAAGCTCGGTGACCACCGCCCCGGCCAGCAGCGCCGCGACGCCGATCAGCGCCGCCGCGCCGAAGCCCGCCGCCGCGCCCGGCCGCACCAGCCGCGCCACCAGGACGAAGGCCGCCGCCGCGAGCGCCGCGCATTCGACGAACTTCAACAGGAAGCGCAGCGTCTGCGCCGCCGAGGCGATGTCGGGACGAGGCCCGATGGTGGCGAAGAACAGCGCCGCCGTCGCCGCCGTGCCGCCGAGCAGCGCCAGGACGAACCCCTGTCCGAGCGGCGCCGGCCTCACTTCGCCGTCGGCGATGAGCGCGCCGAGAAAGTCGTCGGTCCTCATGGCTCTCTCCTGTAGAGCGCCGCCAGCGCCTTCAATCCGCGATGCAGCGCGACGCGCACCGCACCTTCCGTCATCTCCAACCGCCGCGCCGTCTCGGCGATCGATCGGTCCTCCACGGTGATCGAGCGGACGATGTCGCGCTGGCGATCCCCGAGTTGCCCGAGCAGTCGATCGACGTCGCCGCTCTCCGTCGGATCCCGCTCGGCCGGAGCCGGCAGGATCTCGGCGAAGTCGTCGACCGGCAGGTCGGTCCGCCGACCGCGCCGCCTGAGCTGATCGATCAGCTTGTTGCGGGCGATGGTGACGACCCACGGCATCAGCGGCTGGGACATGTCCCAGGTGTGCCGCTTCAGATGGATCGCCAACAGTGTCTCCTGCACCACATCCTCCACGTCGCTCGTCCCGAGCCCGGCGCGGGCGAAGCCTCGGCTCGCCGCCGCGCGCACGACCGGGGTCAGCGCTTCGAGCAGCCGCCGATAGGCGGCCTGATCGCCACCCATCGCCGACCGCATCCAATCGGTCCACGTCGCTTCGCGGGCCTCCCCGCCGGTTCTCACGGGCATCACCGGTTCCAAGACGGCGGGTTCTCCATTCGTGCCTACGCGGGCAGGGACTGTTTCGTTACCGGTGATCCGCGGTCGATGACGCCTTCGTGAACACGACGCCTCCGACGATCACGAACACGTGGGCACCGTAACGAATTCCGGCGCCCCACCGAAGACCTCATCGAGACGGCCACGACGGACCGTCCATCCAGATGAGGAGATCACCAGATGAACCGCCGCACCGTCAATCTCGCCGTCCTCGGTTCCCTCGCCGCCGCGCTCGGCGCCGCCACCCTCGCCGCCACGCCGGCCGCCGCCGCCGAGATGGAGAAGTGCTACGGCGTCTCGCTGAAGGGACAGAACGACTGCGCCGCCGGCAGCCACGACTGTAAGGGCCACTCCAAGGTCGATTACGACCCGGCCTCCTTCAAGATGGTTCCCAAGGGCAGCTGCACCACCATGAAGACCCCGAAGGGCATGGGCTCGCTCACCCCGATGAAGATGTGATCCGCACACATGTCGAGTCGATCGGGCGGCTCCGCCCGATCGACGACCCGGGCTCCGGCCCCGAAGATCGCCGGCTCGGACGATCGGATGTCGCCCGCATCGACCCGCTCGCATCCGTGACCGCACCGACCTCCCCACACTTTCCGAATTCCGCGAACCGAAAGAAGGAAATCTCCATGTCTCGCACCATCGCCGCTCTCGGCGTCGCCGCCGCTCTCTCCGCCGCCCTCTCCGCCACCACCGTTCCGGCCGCCGCTCAGGATGCGCCGCAGGAGAAGTGCTTCGGCGTCGCGCTGAAGGGTGCCAACGACTGCGCCGCCGGCGCCGGCACCACCTGCGCCGGCACCTCGCGCGTCGATTACCAGGGCAACGCCTGGAAGCTGGTGCCCAAGGGCTCCTGCACCACCATGAAGCTGCCCGGCGACCGTATGGGCTCGCTCACCGCTCTCACCCGCGACGTGCCCAAGAGCTGAGAGTCCGTTTTGAAAATCACGGATGAGCGTTTCGCCTGAGGAGATTGCCAC
>CALBKH010000017.1 GCA_937892955.1 uncultured Alphaproteobacteria bacterium | reverse complement strand
ATGAGAAGATCGTGACCGCCGCCCGAAACCTGGATGCCGATGTCGTCAGGAACTGGTTCGTCTGCCGCCGGGAGGACATCGATCCCGATCTGATCGGCGCGGAGGGGGTCTTTCTCGTCGATCTTCCGCGTTCGACGGATTACAAGGGCGAGGTGGATCTCTTCCGAGATGTCGTCACCGCCTGCCTCGGCACCGATGCCGCCGATGGTGAGGGCGGCCTTCCGGTGTCGGGCTGATCGCCGCGGCGCCATGCGGCCCGTCCTGCCGGTCCACGGGCGGGGGTACCCGGCGCGGGTCGTGGCCATGACCCGTACGCGTCGGCACGCCTCACCACTTCGCGGTCTCGGGTCGCGAACGGAACCATCCCGCTCACGTGTAGATGCCGCGGACGCGCACGGCGGCGCCGGCCGTGAAGCTCCCGCCGTTGGCGGTGCGTTCGCGGATGAGCAGCAGGTTGGAATTCGAGATCGGCGAAAGCTGCGACGTGCTGGCCACCACCATCGCCGACGTCAGCGCGCCGACGATGGCGCTGTAGACGGAGAAGAAGGTGCCGTTCGCGCCGGTGGGCGTGAAACCCAGATGGGCGTCCCAGCCGACCGCGCCACCGGTGGCGAAACCGACGCCGAGCAACACGGCGCTCTGGCGGAACACCGCGCCGGTCTCCTTCTGCAGCATCTGCGAGATGTCGACGGCGACGATGTCGCTGGTGGTGTTGAGGCCGTCGACGGCGCCGACCGGTTCGCCGACCTGGATGGTCTCGCCCGGGGCCCATCCCGCCACCGCGGCCGCGTCCTTCACGTAGAACTGCGACGCGGTGCCGATGGCGCGGATCCAGGCCGATTGTCTCGGCGACTTGGAGACGTTCCACAGCCGCACGTAGGCACAGCCCTGCATCGTCGAGTTCTGGAACGACTGGTCGGCGTTGGTTCCGGTGATCGTGATCAGATCGCCCGACACCGAGGCGATCGTCGACTGCCGCGGCAACCCGGCGTGGGGCGTCGAGTTCTCCCAGACCGAGGTCACCCCGGTGCCTCCCAACGCGTGGATCAGGGTGGCGGTGGCCCGACCGCTCGCGGCATGGCGCAGGCCGCCGGGAAACGCGGCCGTGGCGTCGGTGCGGTCGACGTGGATCGACTCGCGCCAAGTCGACCCGTCGGCGGAAACCTTGACGACGAAATCGTCGGAGCCGGCGAGCCCCAACTCCGCCCGTCCCGACCAGCCGTCCTGGAACAGCACCGAAGCGGTCCTGTCGACCGCGGCCTTGTTGAGCATGTGGCGGACCGATCCGTCGCCCGGCGTCACGTCGTCGTGCGAGAACAGGACCGCGTTCGCCTTCACCGCCAGTCTGTTGGTGGCGTCGGCGACCGTGTTGACACCGACGAGCGGAACCGGGTTCACCGAGGTCAGGCCGCTCGCATAGGGGATCCAGGCACCGCCGTCGAAGACGCGGATCATGGCCTCGTCGGCGACCCAGGCGAGCCAGCCTTCGTTCGGAGCGAAGAAGGCCCAGGCGCCGTCCTGAAATGCGGCGACCGCACCGGCTCTGCCTGCCCAGGCGCCGCTCGCGCCCGCGGCGACGATGTAGCGCCTTCCCTCCTCCGGGCTCGACGGTGGAGTGGCGAGGCCGATCGTCTCGACTCCGAGTTGGACGACCGCGTCGAGGGCCCGCAGCGCCTCGTTGTGGGTGACGTGCTTCTGCGCCTGCGCCGCTTCGATGCACGGCAGTTTCAGATTGTGGGTGTCGGTCATTCCATCTCGCTCCCGTCGGCGAATTTTCGACGTCGACTATGCGGCCGTATCGCGAGCGGGGGACGAATCGGTCTTTGTCCGACCGCACCTTCCCACGGTCGAGACGAACGATCGACCGCGGTGTCCGTGCGATCACTGTCGACTTGCGCCGCCGGTGGACGCATGGTCAAACGCCCGGGGGCGTACGGTACCTTTCGTCGCGCACCCGTTCCGGAGACGGCGCCGAACATGACGAAGAGACTGCTCATCGACCTGAAGCCGGCCCTCGACGGGTTCGCCGGCATCCCCCAGGAGACGCGCCTGCTCTTCGCCAACCTCAAGCACCTCGACGAGGGATTCGAGGTGGAGGGCCTGATCCAACACGGCAGCGGCATTCTCTCCTCGAACGGCGCCGACGCCGGCGTCGGCCTGTCGCCGAACGAGAAGGCGTTCCGGGATGCGCGGCTGGTCTCGTCGCTCTGCCGCAGCGCGGTGCGTACGATCATCCCCGGCCTGCCGCGGCCGATGCAACGCAAACTCGCCGTCCACCTTCTGCGATGGCAGGCACTCCGCGGTCGGCCGGTCGGCCTCGGCGCCTTCGAAAGCGAACTCTTCGACGACTTCATCTGGCGACACCTCTTCGCCAAGTCCGTCAACGTCGCCGAGAAGCGAAGTGTGACGCGGTCGCGTTTTCGCGTCGTGGCGCCGTCGCGCCGCCAACTCCACGAGGTCGGGCTGGCCGGTTTCGCCGGCCTCGTCGAGCCGCGCCACCTCGAGCTCGACACGCGTGGCTACGACCACCTCCTGGTCCAGACGCCGTTTCCGGCGCGGATTTCCCCCGCGACGCGGCTGGTCGTCCGGTATCACGACGCCGTCCCCATCCTGATGCCTCACACCATCGCCGACCGGGACTTCCACATGGCCGCCCATCACCGGGCGCTGCGGCAGAACATCTCGGACGGCGCGCGCTTCGCCTGCATCTCCGAGACGACCCGTTCCGATCTGGTGGCGTTGTTCCCCGAAGCGGCGGCGCGGTCGATGGTCATCTACAACATGGTGTCGGAGGACTATTTCGCCGGCGACGACCCGCCGGCGCGCGCCTTCGACATCATCGCCAACCGGCTCGACGAGGAACACGACGGCTTCGGCGTTCGCGCCGAACTCGGACCGGCGATCGAGGCGTGGGGACGCGCGGGTGGGCGCTACCTGCTGATGGTCGCCACCATCGAGCCGCGCAAGAACCATCAGTTGCTCATCACCGCTTGGGAACGGCTGCGCTACGCCTCCGCCGCCGATCTGAAGCTGGTTCTGGTCGGCAGCAACGGTTGGGAGCACGAGCGCATCGCAGAAGCGATGCGCCCCTGGATGCGGCGCGGCGGGATCCTGCGGCTGACCAAGGTGCCGGTCGACGAATTGCGGGTTCTCTACGGTCACGCCGCCGCGACGGTGTGCCCGAGCCTGGCCGAGGGCTTCGACTATTCGGGCGTGGAGGCGATGCGCAGCGGCGGCTTCGTGGTCGCCTCCGACATCCCGGTCCACCGGGAGGTCTTCGGTGACGGCGCGGCCTATTTCGATCCCTATTCGGCGGAAGACGCCTTCGAGACGGTCGGTCGTGTCCTCGTTTCCGAGAACGAAGCCGAGCGAGAAGCGATCCGCAGAGCCGGGGCGAACGTCGCCGCGCGTTACACCGCGGCGGCGATCCTGCCCCGATGGCGGGAATTCTTCGCCGCCGACGAGGGCGGCGGCGCATGAAGATGCATCATGAGATTCGCTTCCGCGGCCCGCCATGGGGTTGGCCGCGGGCCGACAGGGGTTGTAAGAAGCTTCGGGATTGGGGATACCGGTTCGTCGCTGAAGCGTACAGGTGAGCTTTCCGCATGTCGATACTCCTGGTCTGCGGTGACGGAAACTCGGGGTTTCTCGAAGTGTTCGGGACTCTCGAGCGTGCCGGTCTCGCTCCCGCCGAACCGTCGAAGCGGGAACGGTTCGATCCCCTCGCACTGAGTGAGAGCGTCTGCGTCTCGAACGGACTGGATCCGGACGATCCCGCGACCGTCGCGCAGATCGAACTCGGCAAGGTCTGGCAGGCACTGTCCGTCGACCTGATGCTCGCCAACATGGAGCGGTCCGATTGGGGATGGGCCGATCCTCGGCTGGTCTACATGCTCGAACACTGGCGCGACTTCGACCCGCAGGTGAAGTTCGTGCTGGTCTATCGCTCCCCCGAACAGACGATCGCCGAAGTGGTCTCGAAGGAAGAGGCCTCCCCGGAGCGGGTCGAAGCGAGCCTCGCTCTGTGGACGGCGGTCAATTCCGAACTGCTGCGATTCTACCATGCCAATCGCGATCGCTGCCTGCTCGTCAACACGGCGGCGGTCTGCGACGATTCGAGGTTCTTCCTCGGCCTCGCCCGCGACCATCTCAAGGCGAAGCTCGTGGCGGACGGCTCCGAAGCGGTGGCCGAGAAGGAAGGTGCGGCGGTCTTCGAACTGGTCGCCTCGCTGTTGGTGGAGACCGCCGACGAGGCGCGGGACCTGTTCCTGGAACTGGAGAGTTCGGCCGACATTCCCGGGCGGCGATCGGCGCCGGTGAACGGCGACGACCCGGGCCGCCTGCACAACGTGCTGCCGCAGTTGGGACGACCGCGCGACCTCGATCCCCGCGAATTGGCGATGTCGGTCTGGGACCGGTATCGGAGCATGCGCAGGAACATCGAGGCGGCCCAGGCCGAGGTCGAGGCCGGCAACGGCCGGCAAGAGGAGTTGCGGCGCGAGGTCGAACTTCTCGAGCTCCGCTTGGTGCAGTCCCACGAGGAGCTGGAGGCGTCGTTCGCCGCACTCGGGTCTCGCACCGAGGAACTGCAGGCCCGGACGGCGGAGCTCGATACCGTCCGTCGCGAACTCGAATCCGTGCGCGGTGAACTCGACGAGCAGCGGAAGATCGTCGCGGCGCGCGAGACGGAGGTCGGTCAACTCGCGGCGGCCCGCGACGCGGCGGTCGCGGTCGGGGCCTCCCTCGCGGACCGACTGGCCGAGATGACCCGCGAGCGCGACGCGGCGGTCGCGGCCAGAGCGACGCTCGACGAGAAGCTCGCCGTGGTTTCCATCGAACGCGACGAGATCGCGCGGGAGAAGGCGAAGGTCGCGGCCGAATTGCAGGCTGTGCGCAACGAGTCGTCGCGATCGTCACTCGACGCCGAAGCGGCACGGGCGATCGAAGCGAAGCTGCGCGACCTGGGCGCCGAGAACGAACTTCTCAACATGCAGCTCGTCCAGGTTCAGGAAGAGCTCGAGTTCTATTTCGAGAAGTCCCGTGCGGAAGCCGGAGCGACGCCGACGGGCGACGCCGGGTCGGGTGCGGCGGCGAAATCCGCGCCGGCGAAGCCGAAGAGCGAGGCCGCGACCGACAACGGGCCGGTCGTCGTCGACATGCGGAGCATCATCGACGGTGAAGGCTGGTACTACGCCGAACACGACGGACGCTGGTCGGGCCCCGAAGCGGTGAGCCGGCTGCGGCTGCCGAGGGTCGCTCCCGGGGTCTACACGGTCGAACTCGACATCGTCGACGCCATGACGCCGGCGATCCTGCGCGGCATCACCGCCAACCTCGATGGTCGCCCCTTGAAGCTCAGGGGCGGCGCCTTCGGCCCATCGTGGCGGTCGCTGTTCTCGAGCCGGCAGAAGCGGCCGAAATTCCCCGTCGTGCTCGAGGCCACCGCGAAGATCGCCGGCGGCGAATCCGAGACCTTGGAGATCCGCGTGCCGGAGACGGTCTCGCCCTCGAGCCGGGGGAGCAACGACACCCGCCGGCTCGGTATACGTCTGCGCCGCGCGAGGCTGGTCAAGAAGGAAGACTGAAACGGAGGGCCGCGTTCGCCGTCACCGGTGGACCGAACCCGACCGGAGGGGAAAGAAGCGACACGTCATGTCATCGAAAGCCGACGAGGATACCTGGTTCGCGTTGCTCGGGCAGATCCACCCCGTGACGGGATATCTGCGTATCGGTGCGGGCAGTGGACGGCTCCTCGCCGGTTTCGGTCTCGAGGCGGCTCCGCGCGCACTGCTCGTCGAGGCGGAGGAGAGCCGCCTGCGGAACCTCGAGGCGATGGTGGCGACGAGATCCGGATGGTCGGTCGCGTCGGCCGTGGTGGCGCCGATCGGCGGAACGGTGGTCTTTCACCGCGCCGGCTCTCCGAACGAGAGCGGGCTCGTCGCGCCGGCGCGGCTGAACCGACTGTGGCCCAACCTCGGGCTGGTGCAGGAACAGGAGCGAACGGCGGTCGACATCGCCACGCTTCTCGCCGAAGCGGCCGACGGTTTCGCCGAAGCGGTCAACTGGCTCCACGTCGACTGTCTGCCGGCCCGCGACATCCTCGCGGGGGCCGGCGCGTCGTTGCAGCGCCTCGATGTGATCGTGGCGCGCGTTCTGCTCGATGCGGCCGCCGTCGACGACGGAGCCGCTCTCGGGTCGGCGGAGCTCGGTGCTTTCCTCGCCGAGAACGGCTTCCGTTCGATCGCCACGTTTCCGGAACGCCACCCGGCTCTCGCTCAGGCGGTCCACGTCCGTGACACGAAGCGGCAGATCGCCCGGATCCGTGAAGCGAGCACGCGCGACAGCGCGGCTTTCGGAGCGCGGATCGCCGACCTCGAGGACCGTTTGCGCCAGGAGGTCATGTCCCGCGAGGCGATGGTGGCGCAGTTGTCGGACGAGGTCGGCGATCTGCACCGGGCCCTCCGGGACGGCGAGGCTCGGGAGCAGGAACTCGCCGATCGGATCGCCTCCGCGACGGAAGCGTGGCGCGGCGCACACGCCGACGCGGCCCGTTGTGCGGAGCAGGTCGCGGCCCTGACGCGGATTCGTGACGATCTGACCGAGGTTGCGGAAGCGCGCGCCGCCGAGATCGACACGTTGGCGAAAGCGCGGGACGAGCAGGCGGCGCGGGCATCGGAATTCGCCGTGCTCGTGAAGGCGGTCGAAGACGCGAAGACATTCTCCGACCGCTGTGCTGCTGAGTTGGAGGCGCTGGTGAAGGTCCGCGACGAGCAGGCGGCGCGGGCGGAAACGCTGGCGTCGGAGGTCGCTTCCCTCGGCACGGCGCTGGTCGAGGCGAGGGCTCTGGCCGACCGACGCATGGCGGAGATCGAGGCGGCGACGAAGGCGTGCGACGAGCAGGCGGCGCTGACGGAAGCTCTCGCGTCGGAGGTCGCGTCCGTCGGTGCCGCGCTGGTCGACGCGAAGGCTCTCGCCGACCGACGCATGGCGGAGATCGAGGCGGCGACGAAGGCGTGCGACGAGCAGGCGGCGCTGGCGGAGGCTCGCGGGGCCGAGCTCGCGATGCTCGTCAAGGCGGCGGAAGAAGCGAAGAAGCTCGCCGATCGACGCGCCGCGGAGGTGGATACGCTGGTGCGGCTCCGCGACGAACAGGCGACCTCGGCGGAAGCGCGTGCCGCGGAGATCGTCGGTCTGAAGCGGGAAGCCGCAGACGCGGCGGCGGCGCTCGCATCGTGTCGCGACGAAGCTGCCCGCGCCGAGAAACTGACCCGGCTGCGGCAGGCCGATCTCGACGACCTGCGGCGTCAATACGCGGCGCTCCACGACCGGATCGAAGCGCGGGAGGGACTGCTGGCGGACTTGCGCGCGAACCTCGGGACCGTCTCCGAAATGCTCGCTAAGCGCCGAGACGACGGGCCGGAGAGCTCCGGCGACGTTCGGAAGAAGAAGCGCTCCGCCGGGCGGACGAAGAGGGCCACCGATGAGTGACGCCGGATACACGGAGGGTGTCCGGTCGATCGAAACGGCGCTCTCCTTGCTCGATGCGATCGTCGGCGATCGGCGAGCATCGTCGCCCGGCACGTCGGACACCGCCGACCTTCTGCATCGTTGCCTGCTGCAACTCGATGACGACGCGAAATTGCTCTCGCGGCCGATCCGCTCGATCCATCATCTTTCCTGCACCGGCGGAACCCTCATCGCCAAGTGCATCGCGGCGATGCCGAACATCCTCCTCCTGAACGAGGTGGACCCGCTCAGCACTCTGCTCGTGCAGAAGGGCAAGCCGGCGTTCACACCGACCGACATGGTCTCCCTCCTGCGCCAGGGCGATCCGAACCTGTCGACCGATGCTCTGGTGCGAATGTTCATCCGAGACATCGAGTACCTCGCGAGCGAACAGGCGCGAGTCGGCCGCGACGTCGTGTTGCGGGATCACAGCCACAGTCACTTCCTGACCGGCGACGGCATCGGCGAACGGCCGACCCT
>CALBKH010000016.1 GCA_937892955.1 uncultured Alphaproteobacteria bacterium | reverse complement strand
AAACGCATCAAATCAACATGATGGTCCAACCGCGCACAGGTCTCATCATACCGAGTTCACGAAATTCGGACTCGTCCGAATTTCGTGAGTTGCGGCCCGACCGGCCGACGCCCGTTCGGGCTCGCCTTCGCCGATGATGTTTCGAAGAGGTCGAAACTTCATCGGCTCGGTATCACCCCTGGCTGCCGCGGGCGGCGGCGCTGATCGGCACCAGGGTGATGCCGCGGGCTTCCAGCGTCTTGGTCCAGGTGGCGAGGTGGCGCAGGGTGATCGGCAGCGCGGAGGCGACGCCGACGGCCAGTCCCTTGGCGCGGGCCATCTGTTCGAGCTGGGTGAGGCGAGCGGTGATCATGTCGTCGGCCGCCACCGCGTCGATCAGCACGTCGGCGCGGGCGAAGGGGGTGCGGGCGGTGCGCGCGGTGGCCTCGGACAACGACCGGCTCGACGAGCCGTCGTCGACGAACATCAGGCCGCGACCGCCGATCTCCTTCAGCGTCGCCGAGAGCGCCGGTTCGTGCGACGTGAAGCGGGCGCCCATGTAGTTGACGACGCCGACGTAGTTGGTCAGCCGGCCGAGCAGCCACTGCAGGCGCTCGGAATTGGTCTGCGGGTCGGCGTTGCTCAGCAGCGTGTGGGGTCCGGGATCGTTGTCGGGATAGTCGAAGGGCTCCATCGGCAACTGCAGCAGCAGTTCGTGGCCGTCGGAGCGGGCGCGGTTCATCCAGCGATCGAGGCTCGAGCCGTAGGGGGCGAAGGCGAGGGTGACGTCGGGGCCGAGGACGCGCAGGGCTTCCTGGGTGCCGGTCTGGCTGATGCCGAGGCCGCCGACGATCAGCACGACGCGGGCGTTGGCGGCGGCGCGGCGCGGCACCGGGCGGGCGTAGACGTCGAGGGGGCGCGAGCCGTCGGAGGCGATGCGCGGCAGGACGCCGAAGCGGGTCTTCTCGGCGACCCGCTGGATCGGCGAGGTCGACAACGGCTGGCCTTCGACCACCTCGGGGACGCGCATCACCGGCTGGGCCGGCTCCAGGGCGCGATCCCCGCCGGTCGGTTTCGCTTCCGACAGGCCTGGGGTGGCGGCCGGTGGGCGGGGGTCGGCGAGGTCGGAGCCGTCGGCGTTGGCCGGGCGCGGGGCGCCGGCGACGGCGACCTCGGCCGGCGGGACCCCGGTCTTGGAGCGGTCGATCTTGACGATCGCCGAGGGCTCGCCACCGGCGGGATCGTCGATGAAGAGGATCCAGACGCCCATCACCGTGGCGACGACGCCGATGGCGACGCCGCCGACGAGGCCGAAGGGCAGCTGCCGCCACCAGCGTCGGCGGTTCGTCCCCAGCCCCAGGGGCGCCCCGAGATCGTCGGCCATACGATGCCTCCTGCGACGCGGGAGGGTCCCGCGCCTCACGTTCCTCGCCCCCGAGCCCGCGACGCCGCCGCTCGCCCACGTCGGGGGCTCGGAATCCGCGAGGCCGCCGGATCGATCTCCGGCGGCCTCGCGTCTCGATTCTCACCGATCATCGGAAATGCTGACGCATTTCCCGTCGTTTTGAAATCGCTGATTCGCCTCGATCGGTCGATTTCGCCGCGATCGCCGGCTCAGTTGGGGACGGCCGCCTTGGGATTGGGCGGGAAGGCCGCGTCGGTCTTGGCGCCTCGCAGCAGTTCGAAGGCGTGGTTGAGCGCCTTGTCGTCCTTGGCGTTGGGCGGCACGTAGGCCTGGGAGCCGGTCTTCTCGTCGGCTTCCTTGCCGTCGGCCGGGTTCTTCAGGTGACCCTTGAGGCTGGCTTCGCCCTTGGTGTCGTCCTTGCCCTTCAGATCCTCGGGCGTGTCCTGCAGGATCTCGATGTCCGGCTCGATGCCCTTGGCCTGGATCGAGCGGCCCGACGGCGTGTAGTAGCGCGCCGTGGTGAGGCGGATGGCGCCGTTCTGGCCGAGCGGGATGATGGTCTGGACCGAGCCCTTGCCGAAGGAGCGGGTGCCGACGAGGGTCGCCCGCTTGTGGTCCTGCAGCGCGCCGGCGACGATCTCGGAGGCCGAGGCCGAGCCGCCGTTGATCAGGATGATCACCGGCTTGCCCTTGGTGAGATCGCCCGGACGGGCGTTGTAGCGCTGGCTCTCCTCGGCATTGCGGCCGCGGGTCGAGACGATCTCGCCGCGCTCGAGGAAGGCGTCGGAGACCGAGATCGCCTGATCGAGCAGGCCGCCGGGGTTGTTGCGCAGATCGAGGACCCAGCCCTTGAGCTTGTCGGCGGGGATGTCCTTGTTGATCTTGTCGAGCGCGTCGCGCAGGCCGTCGAAGGTCTGCTCGTTGAACTGGGTGATCCGGACGTAGCCGACGTCGCCGCCTTCCTCACGCGAGCGCACCGAACGGATGCGGATGATGTCGCGGACGATCTTGATCTCCAGCGGCTCGGCGGCGCCCTCGCGCTTGATCTTCAGCGTGATCGGCGAATTGACCGGGCCGCGCATCTTGTCGACGGCCTGGTTGAGGTTGAGGCCCAACACCGGCTCGCCGTCGAGATGGGTGATGAAGTCGCCGGCGCGCACCCCGGCGCGGGCGGCGGGCGTGTCGTCGATGGGGGTGACGACCTTGACCAGGTTGTCCTCCATCGTCACCTCGATGCCGAGCCCGCCGAACTCGCCGCGGGTCTGCACCTGCATGTCCTTGAAGCTCTTCGGCGACATGTAGCTGGAGTGGGGGTCGAGCGACGCCAGCATGCCGTTGATGGCCGATTCGACCAGCTTGCCGTCGTCGGGCTTCTCGACGTAGTCGGCGCGGATGCGCTCGAAGACGTCGCCGAACAGATTGAGCTGGCGATAGGTGTCGGCGGCGGCCGCGACGGCGTTGCCGGTGATGAACGAACGGCCCTGGCCGATGCCGACGACGGCACCCGCCCCCATCATCGCCCCCACCACCAACAGCGAAACCTTGCGCATCATCCGCGAACCTTCTCATCAGGTGACCGCGCCCACCAGGGGGCGGGATCTATGGCAGCATTGTCCTTGCGAAATTCGACGTAGAGAAGCGGATTTCCCGCTTCGTCGCCGCGTGGCGTCGCAGCTTCGGCCGTGGTCGTCACGGTTCGGCGAGTGCCCATCGCTCCGACGGGCTCACCCGCCAGAACGAACTGGCCCAGTTCGACGTCGATCCGGTCGAGACCAGCCAACACCACATGATATCCGCCGCCGCCGTCGATGATCAAGAGTTCGCCGTAGGAGCGGAACGGACCGGAGAACACCACCCAGCCGTCACACGGGCTGGTGACCCGGGCGTCGGTGCGGGTGGCGATGGTGAGACCGCGGGCGGAGCCGCCGAGACCGTCGTCTTCGCCCCAACGGCGGACCGCGTTTCCGCTCACCGGCAGCGGCAACGTACCACGGGCGTCGGCGAAGGCGACCGCCGGCTGCAGACGCCCGGCATCGCCGAGAGAGGCGAGGCGGCGCTCGCTTTCGCTCGGCGGTTTCGGCTTCGGCGCCTCGGCGTCGAGGCGGGCGATCAGCGATTCGAGACCGGCGGCCTTGCGCGCCAGTTCACCGACCCGCCGGCGCTCCTCCTCGAGGGTCTTCTCCTGGGCGGTGCGGGTGCGGCGTCGCTCCTCGACCAGAAGCTCGAGGCGGGCGCGCTCCTCCACCAGGTCGCGCGCCTCGGCGTGGAAGCGGTCGCGTTCGGCGGCGGCGGCGCGCTTGACCTCCTCCAGCGTCTCGAGATCGGCGAGGAGCGCTTCGGCCTGGCCGCGCAGTTCGGGAAGCAGGGCGCCCACCAGGATGGCGCTGCGCACCGAGGCGAGGGCGTCCTCGGGGCGGACGACGATGGCCGGCGGCGGCTTGCGGCCGATGCGTTGCAGGGCGGCGAGGACGTCGGCGAGGACGCCGCGGCGGCCGGCGAGCGAGGCGCGGACGGCGGCGACGCGGCCGTCGAGGGTCTCGACCCGGGCCTCGCTGTCGGCGAGACGGGATTCGAGGTCCTTGATGCGGGCGGCAGTGGCGAGGAGGCGTTCGGCGACGCGGGTGCGGTCGCGCTCCAGAGCATCGATGTCGCGCTTCAGCTCCGCCTGACGATCGCGGCCGACCTCCATGTCGCGCAGCACCGCGTCGAGCTCGGCGCGGGTGGTGGCGCGGCGGTCGGCGGGTGCGGCCGGCGGGGTGGCGGCTGTCGGCGGTGTCGCAGGCGACTCTTCGGCGCGGAGGGCGGACGGCAAAGCGTGGACGGCAGCGACGAGCGCGAGCATCGCGGTGCGGCGCGGCGCTCGCTTCGATCTCGTCGTCGTGCCGATCGGCTTCATGCGCGCCGCGTCCACCTCGTACCGAAGGCCGGAGGTGCGGCTGCACCCCGCCTTCGAAGACACGCGAATTTCTCACCTGCATCGGGGGCATGAGAAATTCGCGTCGGGAATACCATCGGTCGCTTGCAGCGACCGATGGTATCGATCCTTCGTTCCCCGTCCCGACCATGACGCGATTCGCCCGCGTCCGCACTCTCAGGCGCGGTGGTAGGGGTGACCGGCGAGAATGGTGGTGGCTCGATAGATCTGTTCTGCGGCGAGAATGCGGACGATCTGGTGCGGCCAGGTCATGGCGCCGAAGGCGAGCACCAGATCGGCGCGGGTGCGCACCGCTTCGCCGTGACCGTCGGCGCCGCCGATCAGGATCGCGAGGTCGCGGCCTTCGGCGATGCGGTCGCCGAGGAAGGCGGCGAAGGCGTCGGAGCCCATGGTGCGGCCGCGCTCGTCGAGGGCGATCACGGTGGCACGTTCGGCGAGGCCGTCGAGGAGGGCGGCGGCCTCCTCGGCACGGCGGTCGTCGGCGCGGGCACCGCGCGATTCGCCGATCTCGCGCACCTCCACACGGGTGATGCCGAGGCTGCGCCCCTGCTTTCCGGCACGATCGACGTAACGGTCGAGCAACTCACGCTCGGGACCGGTCTTCATCCGCCCGACCGCGGCGATCGTCACACGCATGGAACCGGCTCAGGCCCCGGTCGAACGCGGCGTCCGCGCGGCCATCGGCTCGGCGGCCCACATCTTCTCGAGATTGTAGAAGCCGCGCACCTCGGGCCGGAAGACGTGGACGAGCACGTCGCCGAGATCGATCAGCACCCAGTCGCAGTGGGCGAGGCCCTCGACGCGGATGTCGTGCACGCCCTTGGCCTTCAGGTCCTCGATCAGCCGGTCGGCGATGGCGCCGACGTGGCGATGCGACCGCCCCGACGCCACGATCATCGTGTCGGCGAGGGAGGATTTGGCGGCGATGTCGATGGTGACGATGTCTTCGGCCTTCGAATCGTCGAGGCTCGCGGAGACGAGTTTCGCCAGCGTTTCGGCGTCGTGGAGCCGTTCGGCGACGACGGGCGCGGCAGGAGTGGTGAGACCCACGTCCTCACGGGTGAGTGCGATGGTCAGATGAGTGACCTCCTCTCGAGCACGGCGTCACCGAACGCGGGGGGAACTCGACACTTTTTCCGTGATCCCGCTGCCTCCGTACCGCCGACCGGACCGACGGGCCCGACGTCTCGAAGATACGGTGGATGCCCCCTCCAGTTCAAGGATCGCGTGAGAGGCGGAGCGCGAGGACACGCGAGCGTGGCCGGGGAGCCGCAGGTGAGCGCGCCGGCGGGGCGTCGTCGGACGCCGGGTGCGGCCTCCGGAGGGCGCGAAAATGGTCTATGACTGTCGGGCGAGTCGGACCCGACTCCCGTTCCCACCGGAGGCCTTCCCGAGATGACGCCCGCCGAATTCGAGAGCCTGCCCTATCGCCCCTGCGTCGGTATCCTTCTGCTCAATCCGGCCGGGTTGGTGTGGATCGGACGGCGGGCGAACGAGGGCCTGGTCGAGCACGTGGCGCCGGGTCACGAGTGGCAGATGCCGCAGGGCGGCATCGACGCCGGAGAGGATCCGTTGGCGGCGGCGCGGCGCGAACTGTGGGAGGAGACCAACGTGCGCACCGCCGCGCTCGTCGCCGAGGCGCCGGACTGGTACGCCTACGACATTCCCCGCGACGTGGTCGGCGAGCGCTGGCGCCACAAGTGGCGCGGCCAGATCCAGAAATGGTTCGCCTTTCGCCTGGAGGGCGACGAGAGCGAGATCGACATCGACAATCCGCCGGCCGGGGAGCGGGAATTCGCCGAATGGCGGTGGGAGCCGATGGCCAACCTGCCGAACCTGATCATCCCCTTCAAACGACCGGTCTACGAAAAGGTGGTCGAGGCCTTCCGACACCTGGGGGTGTGAGGGACCCGACCGTCGGCGCCCGCGTCGGCCGACCTGCCTCTTTTTTCGTCACGCGGTAATCGATCGTTCAACACCTCGTTCCACCATGAACCCGGACCGATTGCGGTTCGCGAGGTTCGCGGAGGCGACGATGGCACGTGGCGATGTGGTTCTGTCGGAGGGACGGGGTCGGGTCGACATCGCTCGGCCGGTGGAAGATCACCTGCGCGGCATCGCCGCGGCGATCGGCGGGGTGGCGGTGTTCACCGGGATCGTCGGGTTGATGGTGTGGCGGCCGTCGATCATCGAGTTTCCCGATGCGGCGATGTTCTTCCTCTTCGCCCTCGCCCTGACGGTCGGCGCGATCTTCCTCTCTTTCGCGCTCTACGGTGGCGAATGGATCGTCTCGTTCGAGGCGGCGACGGGGACGGTGCGCAAGGAACTGCACACTTTCGGCAATCTGGCGGTGATCGACGGCTTCGTCTTCGACGATCTGAGCGGGCTGTGCGCCGTGCGGGATCGCGACGGAGACGAGGCCACCTATCGGCTGTTCATGGTCGAGGCGGAGAACGGCCGGCCGCTGCATCTCGGCGACTTCGGCGACGAAGCGGCGATGCGTCAGGCGGCCAAGGCGATCAATGCGGTCCACCCGGGGCTGCGGGTCGGCTGAGGCCTCTCCCGGTTCGCGATCGGAAACGAAAAACCCCGGTCTCGCGACCGGGGTTTGGTATTTCGTCGGGACCGGAGAGGTCGCGGTTCAGTGAGCCGTCGACTGCGCGGCACCGAGGACGGCGCGGAGCTGGTCGAGCTTCTCCTGAGCGACGCGCTTGGCCTCGTCGGTCTTGGCGTCGGCGACGTCCTCTTCGGCGTCCTTGATCTCCTTGGCGATCACGTCGGCCTTCAGTTCTTCCACCGGCATCGCCTGCTCGGCGAGGATGGTGAGGCCGGTCGGAGAGGCGTCGGCGAAGCCGCCGCGCACGAAGATCTTGGAGACCTTGCCGGAGGCCGAAGTGACCTCGACGACGCCGGGGCGCACCGTGGTCATGAACGGCGAGTGGCCCGACAGCATGGTGAAGTCACCCTCGAGGCCGGGGACGACCACCTGGGAGGCCTCTTCGGAGAGGAGCAGACGCGCCGGGGAGACCAGCTCGAACTTGAAGGCTTCGGCCATTTCCGCCTCTTCTCAAACTACGGGACGGAGACGGCCGGCGGTGCCGGCCGTCGGATCTTGGAGCGATCAGGCCGCTTCGGCGGCGAGCTTCTTGGCCTTCTCGATCGCCTCTTCGATGGTGCCGACCATGTAGAAGGCCGCCTCGGGGAGGTGATCGTATTCGCCGTTGCACAGACCCTTGAAGCCGCGGATCGTGTCCTTCAGGTCGACGAGCTTGCCGGGCGAGCCGGTGAAGACTTCGGCGACGTGGAAGGGCTGCGACAGGAAGCGCTCGATCTTACGGGCACGGGCGACGGAGAGCTTGTCCTCTTCCGAGAGCTCGTCCATGCCCAGGATCGCGATGATGTCCTGGAGCGCCTTGTAGCGCTGCAGGATCGCCTGCACCTGACGGGCGACCGCGTAGTGCTCCTCGCCGATGACCAGCGGCGAAAGCATGCGCGAGGTACTGTCGAGCGGGTCGACCGCCGGGTAGATGCCCTTTTCCGCGATCGAGCGCGAGAGCACCGTGGTGGCGTCCAAGTGGGCGAACGAGGTCGCCGGCGCCGGGTCGGTCAGGTCGTCGGCGGGCACGTAGATGGCCTGCACCGAGGTGATCGAACCCTTCTGGGTGGTGGTGATGCGCTCCTG
The DNA here is from genome assembly GCA_937892955.1 of uncultured Alphaproteobacteria bacterium. Lineage (GTDB taxonomy): Bacteria > Pseudomonadota > Alphaproteobacteria > Rhizobiales > Ancalomicrobiaceae > CALBKH01. The sequence goes on along the minus strand of CALBKH010000016.1, from coordinate 33,129 downwards.
GAGGGCGCCCATCTCGGTGGCGAGCGTCGGCTGATAGCCGACGGCGCTCGGGATACGGCCGAGGAGCGCCGACACTTCCGAACCCGCCTGGGTGAAGCGGAAGATGTTGTCGACGAAGAACAGCACGTCCTGACCCTGGTCGCGGAAGTACTCGGCGACGGTGAGGCCGGTCAGCGCGACGCGGGCGCGGGCGCCCGGGGGCTCGTTCATCTGGCCGTAGACCAGCGCGCACTTGGAGCCTTCGGCCGAGCCGTTGTTCTCCTTGGGGTCGACGTTGACCTTCGACTCGATCATCTCGTGATAGAGGTCGTTGCCCTCGCGGGTGCGCTCGCCGACGCCGGCGAAGACGGAGTAACCGCCGTGCGCCTTGGCGACGTTGTTGATCAGTTCCATGATCAGAACGGTCTTGCCGACGCCGGCGCCGCCGAACAGGCCGATCTTGCCGCCCTTGGCGTAGGGCGCCAGCAGGTCGACGACCTTGATGCCGGTGACCAGGATCTCGGCTTCGGTCGACTGTTCGGCGAAGGTCGGGGCCGGGGCGTGGATCGGGCGCAGCTCTTCGTAGGTGACCGCGCCGGCCTCGTCGACGGGCTCGCCGATGACGTTGATGATGCGGCCGAGGGTGCCCTTGCCGACCGGAACGGCGATCGGCAGGCCGGTGTCGACCACATCCTGGCCACGAGCGAGGCCTTCGGACGAGTCCATGGCGATGGTGCGCACGGTGTTCTCACCGAGATGCTGCGCAACTTCCAGCACCAGACGGTTGTCGCCGTTGTTGGTCTCCAGCGCGTTCAGGATCGCCGGGAGATGATCGTCGAACTGAACGTCGACGACGGCGCCCATCACCTGCCGAATACGACCGATCTTCTTGTCAGCCATCGTGATATCCTCTGGATAAGAACTCAGACCGCGTCGGCGCCCGAGATGATTTCGATCAGTTCCTTGGTGATCATCGCCTGACGCGACCGGTTGTAGGTCGTGGTCAGCTTCTTGATCATTTCACCGGCGTTGCGCGTCGCGCTGTCCATGGCGGACATGCGCGAACCCTGTTCGGACGCCGCGTTCTCGAGCAGCGCGCGGAACACCTGAGTGGAGACGTTGCGCGGCAGGAGGTCCAGCAGGATCTCTTCCTCGCTCGGCTCGCATTCGTAGATGGCGCCGCCGCCGGCCGCCTTCTTGGCGTCCGCCGGGATCTCGGCCGGGATCAGCTGCTGTGCCGTCGGGATCTGCGAGATCACCGACTTGAAGCGCGAGAAGAACAGGGTGGCGACGTCGAATTCGCCCACCTCGAACATCTTGAGGAGCTTCTTGCCGACGCCGTCGGCGTGCTCGTAGCCGATCTGCTTCACCGACTTGAACTCGATGGTCTCGAGCATCTTGTCGGAAAACTGGCGGCGCAGCTGGTCGGCGCCCTTGCGGCCGACGCACAGGATCTTGACCGTCTTGCCGTCGGCGATCAGCCGATTGGCGGTGTCACGGGCGAGACGCGCGATCGACGAGTTGAAGGCGCCGCACAGGCCGCGCTCGGCGGTGCAGACCACCAGCAGATGGACGTCGGACCGGCCGGTGCCGGCGAGCAGCGCCGGGGCGTCGGGGCGGCCGTCGAAGGCGCCGGCGAGATTGGCCAGAACCGTGTTCATCCGCTCGGCGAAGGGGCGAGCGGCCTCGGCGGCCTGCTGGGCGCGGCGCAGCTTGGCCGCGGCCACCATCTGCATGGCCTTCGTGATCTTCTGCGTCGCCTTCACCGAGGCGATGCGATTTCTGAGATCCTTCAAGCTCGGCATCGGGCCGTCCTATCCTGGAGCGTCGAGCCGGGACGCACCCGGCTCCGTCGTCTCGACCCGGCGGAGCATCACCCCGCGCGGGTCGACCGATGATCCGAAGTCCCGCCCGATCAGGCGAAGGACTTGGTGTAGGCCTCGACGACCGACTTCAGCTTGTCGCCGAGCTCGCTCGTCAGTTCGCGCTTGTCGCGGATGCCGTCGAGCAGCGCACCGTGCTCGGCACGCAGCAGGCGCAGCAGGCCCTGCTCGTAGGCACCGACCTTGGCCACGGGAATCGCGTCCAGGTAGCCGTTGATGCCGGCGTAGATCACGCAGACCTGCTCTTCGGTCTTCAGCGGCGAGAACTGCGGCTGCTTGAGGAGCTCGGTCAGACGAGCGCCACGATTGAGCAGACGCTGGGTCACCGCGTCGAGGTCGGAGCCGAACTGAGCGAAGGCCGCCATCTCGCGATACTGGGCGAGCTCACCCTTGATCTTGCCGGCGACCTGCTTCATCGCCTTCACCTGCGCCGACGAGCCGACGCGGGAGACCGAGAGGCCGACGTTCACCGCCGGGCGGATGCCCTGGTAGAACAGGTCGGTCTCGAGGAAGATCTGACCGTCGGTGATCGAGATCACGTTGGTCGGGATGTAGGCGGACACGTCGTTCGCCTGGGTTTCGATGACCGGCAGAGCGGTCAGCGAGCCGAGGCCGTTGTCCTTGTTGAGCTTCGCCGCGCGCTCGAGCAGGCGGGAATGCAGGTAGAAGACGTCGCCCGGATAGGCTTCACGGCCCGGCGGACGGCGCAGCAGCAGCGACATCTGACGATAGGCGACCGCCTGCTTGCTGAGGTCGTCGTAGATGATCACGGCGTGCATGCCGTTGTCGCGGAAGAACTCGCCCATGGCGCAGCCGGCGAAGGGCGCCAGGAACTGCATCGGGGCCGGGTCGGAGGCGGTCGCGGCGACGACGATCGAGTACTCGAGAGCACCCTGCTCTTCGAGGACCTTCACGAACTGGGCGACGGTGGACCGCTTCTGGCCGACGGCGACATAGACGCAGTAGAGCTTCTGGCTCTCGTCGCCCGAGGCGTTGATCGGCTTCTGGTTCAGGATGGTGTCGAGCGCGATCGCGGTCTTGCCGGTCTGGCGGTCACCGATGATCAGCTCGCGCTGGCCACGGCCGATCGGGATCAGCGCGTCCACGGCCTTGAGGCCGGTCGACATCGGCTCGTGCACCGACTTGCGCGGGATGATGCCCGGGGCCTTGACGTCGACGCGCGAACGCTTGTCGGCGACGATCGGACCCTTGCCGTCGATCGGGTTGCCGAGCGCGTCGACGACGCGGCCGAGCAGGCCCTTGCCGACGGGCACGTCGACGATCGAGCCGGTGCGCTTGACGGTGTCGCCTTCCTTGATCTCACGGTCGGAGCCGAAGATCACGATGCCGACGTTGTCGACTTCGAGGTTCAGCGCCATGCCGCGAGTGCCGTTGGCGAACTCGACCATCTCACCGGCCTGGACCTTGTCCAGACCGTGCACACGGGCGATGCCGTCGCCGACGGAGAGAACCTGGCCGACCTCGGAAACCTCGGCTTCCTGGCCGAAGTTCTTGATCTGCTCCTTGAGGATTGCGGAAATTTCCGCCGCCCGAATATCCATCAGCGGACCTCTTTCAGTGCGACCTTGAGAGAAGTGAGTTTCGTCTTCAGAGAGGTGTCGATCATGCGGGAACCCACCTTGACGATGAGGCCGCCGATGATCGAGGGATCCACCTTGGGGACGATCCGGATCGTCTTGCCCTGCGCGACACCCGAAAGAGCCGTGGAGAGCGAGGAGACCTGGTCCTCGGTGAGGGGAGTGGCCGACGTGACCTCGGCCGCCTGCTCACCGCGATGCGCGGCGGCCAGGATGCGATAGGCCTTGATCATGTCGGGCAGAACGAAGAGGCGGCGATTGCGCGCCGCCAGAGCGATGAAATTGGCGGCCATACCGCCGATGCCCGCCTTGGCGAGCACCGCACCGACGGCGCGGACCTGCTGGTCGGCGGAGAACACCGGGCTGCGCACCAAGCGCGCCAGGTCGGTGCTCTCGGCGAGGAGCTTCTCGAACGTGTCGAGATCGGCGCCGACGGCGTCGACGGCATTTCCGTCGAGGGCCACCTCGAAGAGTGCGCTCGCATAGCGCTGAGCCACGCCGGATACGATCGAAGTCGTCTCTGCCACCGGTTCGGAACCCCCACGCCAATTCGGGCGTACAGTGCGGCTGGCGCCCCGCACACCCTTGAATTCATTGGATGTTTTTCGGCAGCACTCTCGTGGAGAGAGCTTCCCCCGCCGAAACCGCGGGTGTCCTAGCATAGGGGTAGCCGGGACGCAACAAGCCCACCGGAGCGATTTCCGAAAGTCTAAGCCGTCTCGCCGACGCGATCTTCCGGGGGAGGTCGCTGAAAAAGCGGAGTTTTTCGAGACGAATCGGCAAGATCGAGAAAAATTCGGCAGGAATTGCGGTCTGTCGTCGCGGGGGTGCGCGAGAATCGGTCACAGGAAGCTCTGGGGATCGATGTCGACCTGGATTCGAGCGCCGCCGGTGGCCGGCGAAGCGGCGTTCAACCATCGTCCGATATACGATTGGATATCGACGTGGCGGGCGGTGCGGACGAGCAGGCGGAAACGGTGACGGCCGCGGACGACGGCGATCGGCGCCTCGGCCGGGCCGAGGACGGTGACGTCGTCCTGGCGGGGGGCGGCGAGCGCCAGGGCGCGGGCGAGGGCGAAGGCGGGATCGCGGGAATCGGCCGAGACGACGATACCGGCGAGCCGGCCGAAGGGCGGCATGCCGGAGCGGCGGCGCTCTTCGACCTCGGCCTCGTAGAATCCGTCGCGATCACCGGCGATGATGGCCCGCAACACCGGATGGTCGGGGGCGCGGGTCTGGAGGAAGGCGCGGGCCTCGCCGCCGGCGCGCCCGGCGCGTCCCGTCACCTGTTGGATGAGCTGGAAGGTCTTCTCGGCCGCCCGCGGGTCGCCGTGGGCGAGGCCGAGGTCGGCGTCGACCACGCCGACGAGGGTGAGGAGTGGGAAGTTGTGGCCCTTGGCCAGCACCTGGGTGCCGATGACGATGTCGCAGTCGCCGGCCGCCACCGCCGCGAGCTCCAGTTTCATCCGCGCCGTGCCGCCGGGCAGGTCCGAGGAGAGGACGAGGCGACGGGCGTCGGGGAAGATCTCGGCGGCTTCCTCGGCGATGCGCTCGATGCCGGGGCCGCAGGCGACCAGGGCGTCGATCTCGCCGCAGGAGGGGCAGGCCTCGGGGCGACGCACCGTATGGCCGCAGTGGTGGCAGGTGAGGACACCGCGGAAGCGGTGTTCGACCAGCCAGGTCGAGCAGTTCGGGCACTCGAAGCGATGGCCGCAGGTGCGGCACAGCGTCAGCGGGGCGTAGCCGCGGCGGTTGAGGAAGAGCAGCGCCTGGGAGCCGGCGGCGATGGTGTCGCGGATCGCCGAAACCAGCGGCGGGGCGAGGAATCGGCCCGGAGCGGGGAGGTGGCGGCGCAGATCGAGCGTGCGCACCTCGGGTAGGCGGCCGGCGCCGGCGCGGGCGGGGAGCACGAGACGGCGATAGCGTCCCTGGTCGGCGTTGACCCAGCTCTCGAGCGACGGCGTCGCCGAGGCGAGGACGACGGGGAAGTCGCCGAGCCGGCCGCGCACCACGGCCATGTCGCGGGCGTGGTAGACCGCACCCTCCTCCTGCTTGTAGGCGCCGTCGTGCTCCTCGTCGACGACGACGAGTCCGAGGTCGCGGAACGGCAGCCACAGCGACGAGCGGGCGCCGACCACCACGCTCACCTCGCCGGTCGCCACGCCGCGCCACAGCCGGGCGCGGTTCTTCGGCGTCACCTCCGAGTGCCACTCGCCCGGCTTCACGCCGAAGCGTTCGACGAATCGGTCGAGGAACTCGGCGGTGAGCGCGATCTCGGGGAGGAGCACCAGCGCCTGCTTGCCCTTCTCCACCGCGGCGGCGACCGCCTCGAAATAGACCTCGGTCTTGCCGGAGCCGGTGACGCCGTCGAGGAGATCGACGCGGAAGCCACCTTCCGTCACCGAGGCGCGCAACGTCTCGGCGGCGGCGGTCTGATCGGGGTTGAGGTCGAGGCGATGATGGTCCGGATCGGGGCGGGTGGGGGCGCGGCCGGGCTCGAGCCACACTTCTTCGAGGGTGCCCTGGCTGACGAGGCCGTCGACGACGCTGGCCGAGACGCCGGCGGAAGCCGCGAGGCCGACGCGCGACCAGGCGAAGCCGCCCTCCATCATCTCGATCACCCGGCGGCGCGCCGTGGTCATGCGTTCGGGCAAGGGGCCGGCGAGACGGACGCCGCGGATCGGCGGTTCGGGCTCGAAGGCCTCGGGGGCACGCAGCACCATGCGCAGCATCATGCCGCGCGGCATCAGATAGTAGCGGCCGACCCAGTCGACGAAGCGGCGCGTGGGCGTGGTGAGCGGCGGCACGTCGTAGACGTGTTCGATCTCGCGCAGGCGATTGTCGCCGATCTTCAGCGCCTTGGCCGAGGGCTCGTCGTCCCAGACGACGCCGAGCACCTTGCGGGGGCCGAGCGGCACCACGACGATCGAGCCGGGTTCGACCGTCTGGTCGTGGGCGACGCGATAGGAATAGGCGGTGTCGAGCGCGACCGGGGTGAGCACCGGCACGACGCGCGGACCCGTCGGAGCGGGGCGCGGGCGGTCTTCGCCGAAGAGGTCGTCGATCGGTGAGGCCATGCGATTCGGAGCCGGCGTGAACGTCCGGCGAACATAGGCGTGGCGGGGCGACGAGGCGAGAGGGCGGCGGCGGTGGGGGCTCCGGACTTCGGTGGTCGGGCTCCGGCCGCGCGCGGAAGCGCGCTCTTCCTTCTCTTCCTTCTCTCCCTGCGGGAGAAGGTGGCCCGAAGGGTCGGAAGAGGGGTCGGGCCTCTCGAAACGGCAGAAATCTGCGGATTTCCCCTTGCGCGCTGCCGCGCGCGCGCCCTCATCCGCCCTTCGGGCACCTTCTCCCGCGAGGGGAGAGGGGGGCGCCGAGCCGTGCCGCATCGTCCAAGAGACACTGCGAACGTCTTGCCGATAGGGATCTTGTTCGGTCGGCGGACGGCGAACCGGACAGCCATGGGGTGGGTCTCGGCGACGACGGGGGAACGAGGGGGCACACCTGCCGCCCGTCCCTGCGGTAACCCGCCCTTCATCTGCCGCACCCCAGAATGGCGGACCCATCGCTGCCGGTCCGGACATGAACGCGCCCTTCGCCCCCGAGATCCTGATCCTCGCCGCGCCGGATCTCGCCGACGGGGTCGAGCGCTGGCGGCGGCATCTCGCGGCCGAGCGGCGGGTCTCGCCGGAGACGGTCGAAGCCTACGACCGCGACGTCGCTCAGTTTCTGCGCTTCATGACCGAACATCTCGGCGAGCCGCCGACGATCGCGGCGTTGTCGTCGCTCAGGCCGGCGGATCTGCGCTCCTTCCTCGCCCGACGCCGGGCGGAGGGGATCGGGGCGCGGTCGCTCGGGCGCAATCTCGCCGGGGTGCGTTCGCTCGCCCGCTTCCTCGAGCGGCGCGACGGCCTCAATGCCGCACCCTATCGGGCGGTGCGCAGCCCCAAGGCGGGCAAGAGCCTGCCGAAACCGCTGATCGCCTCCGCGGCGCGGCGGTTGACGGATGCGGGGGAGAGCCTCGCCGAGGAGCCGTGGGTGGCGGTGCGCGACGCGGCGGTGTTCACCCTCCTCTACGGCTGCGGCCTGCGCATCTCCGAGGCGCTGGCGCTGACGCCGGCGACCGCGCCGCGTGGCGAGGCGCGGGCGCTCCGGATCACCGGCAAGGGCGGCAAGACGCGGGTGGTGCCGGTGTTGCCGATCGTCGTCCGGGCGATCGAGGACTATCTCGGGCGGGTGCCCTTCGTTCTCGACGACGACGAGCCGTTGTTCCGCGGGGTGAAGGGCGGGCCGCTGTCGCCGCGAATCATCCAACTGGCGATCGAGCGGATGCGCGGGGCGCTGGGGTTGCCCGACACGGCGACGCCGCATGCGCTGCGCCACTCCTTCGCCACCCACCTGCTCGGCGCCGGGGGCGACCTCAGGACCATCCAGGAACTGCTCGGCCACGCCTCGCTGTCGACCACCCAGGTCTACACGCAAGTCGACGCGGCGCGGCTGCTCGACGTCTGGGCCAAGACGCATCCGAGGGCATGAGGGCGATCCGGCCGAAACGAAACGGGGCGCCCCGAGGCGCCCCGCGAAAATTCGATCTGCCGTCCCGATCAGATGTGGATCGGGCGCTTGTCGACGGCGAGCGCCGCCTCCTTGATCGCTTCCGACAGGGTCGGGTGGGCGTGGCAGGTGCGGGCGAGGTCCTCGGCCGAGCCGCCGAACTCCATCAGCACGGCCGCCTCGTGGATCATCTCGCCGGCGCCGGCGCCGACGATGTGGACGCCGAGGACGCGGTCGGTCGCCTTGTCGGCGAGCACCTTGACGAAGCCGTCCGACTTGCGCATCGCCTTGGCGCGGCCGTTGGCGGTGAAGGGGAACTTGCCGACGGCGTAGTCGATGCCGGCGGCCCTGAGGTCCTCTTCGGTCTTGCCGACGGTGGCGAACTCGGGCTGGGTGTAGACCACCCCGGGGATGACGTCGTAGTTCACGTGGCCGTGCTGGCCGGCGATGATCTCGGCGACGGCGACGCCCTCGTCTTCGGCCTTGTGGGCGAGCATGGCGCCGCGCACCACGTCACCGATGGCGTAGATGCCCTGGACGGCGGTCCGGAAGTGGTCGTCGATCTCGATGCGGCCGCGGGCGTCCTTGACGACGCCGACCGCCTCGAGGCCGAGGCCGTCGGTGTAGGGCACGCGGCCGATGGCGACGAGCACCACGTCGGCGTCCACCACCTTGGCCTCACCGCCGGCGGAGGGTTCGAGCGTCACCTCGGCGCCCTTCTTGGTCACCTTGATCCCGGTCACCTTGGTTCCGAGTTCGAAGGCCATGCCCTGCTTGGCGAGCAGACGCTGGAACTGCTTGGCGCAATCGAGGTCCATGCCGGGCAGGATGCGGTCGAGGAATTCGACGACGGTGACCTCGGCGCCGAGACGGCGCCACACCGATCCGAGTTCGAGGCCGATGACGCCGGCGCCGACCACCATCAGCTTCTTCGGCACGGCCGAAAGTTCGAGCGCGCCGGTGGAGGAGACCACCACCTTCTCGTCGATGTCGATGCCGGGCAGGCGCGCGACGTCCGAGCCGGTGGCGATGACGATGCTGCGGGTCTCGACCACCTGATTGGTGCCGTCGTCGAGGGTGACGGCGACGTTGCCCTTGGAGACGATCGAGCCGATGCCGGAGAAGACGGTGATCTTGTTCTTCTTGAACAGGAAGTCGATGCCCTTGACGTTGCCGTCGACGGTGTCCTGCTTGTGCTTCAGCATCGCTGCGAGGTTCAGCTTCGGCTTCGGCACGTCGATGCCGAGGTGAGCGAACTCGTGACCGGCCTCCTCGAACAGTTCGGAGGCGTGGAGCAGCGCCTTGGACGGGATGCAGCCGACGTTGAGGCAGGTGCCGCCGTGGGTCTTGCGCTTCTCCACCACGGCCACCTTCATGCCGAGCTGCGCGGCGCGGATGGCGCAGACGTAACCGCCCGGCCCGGTGCCGATGACGACGAGATCGAAAACTTCAGCCATGACCTGACCCTCGTGGTTCGAATGTGCGCGCCGGTCACCGCCCCCCGGTTACGTCGAGGATGGCGCCGGTGGTGTAGGATGCGCCCTCCGACAGGAACCAGAGGACGGCGGAAGCGATCTCCTCGGACGTGCCGGGGCGCTTCATCGGAACGATACCCGCCAGCGCGACCGCCCGATCGGGCTCGCCGCCGGAGGCGTGGATGTCGGTGTCGATGATGCCGGGGCGGACCGCGTTGACCCGGATGCCCTCGGCGGCGACCTCGAGAGCGAGGCCCTTGGTGAAGGTGTCGATCGCCGCCTTGGCGGCGGCGTAGTCGACGTACATGCCGGGTGAGCCGAGGCGGGCGGCGGCGGACGAGATGTTGACGATCGAGCCGCCCCTGCCGCCGTGCCGGGTCGACATGCGACGCACCGCTTCGCGGGCGACGAAGAACGAACCGTAGACGTTGATGCGGAAGATGCGCTCGATGCGCGCCGCGGTCATGTCCTCGACACGGGTCGACAGGTCGACGACGCCGGCGTTGTTGACGACACCGGTGAGGCGTCCGCCGATCGACGCTGCATAGGCGTCGACCGCGGCGAACAGCGAGAGCACTTCGGCCTCTTCGCCGACGTCGGCGCGGACCGCGATCGCCGTGCCGCCCGCGGCTTCGATCTCGGCGACGACCGCCTCGGCGGCGGTCGCGTCCCGGGCGTAGTCGACGACGACGGCGGCGCCGGTCTTCGCGGCGGCGAGGGCGACGGTGCGACCGATGCCGCGGCCACCGCCGGTCACGAGGATGATGTCACGCTCAGCGTTCATGACCGTCGTCGACCTCCCCCGCCACCATCACATCGACACGATGAACCGCGGCGGTTTCGTCAACCGGCCGCGGCTCCCCGATCGTTCGTGCGATCAGATGTCCATCACCAGACGCTGCGGATCTTCCATCATCTCCTTGATGCGGACGAGGAAGGTCACGGCCTCCTTGCCGTCGATGATACGATGATCGTAGCTGAGCGCCATGTACATCATCGGACGGACGACGATCTGGCCGTTGCGGACGACCGGACGGTCCTCGATGCGGTGCAGGCCGAGGATGCCGGACTGCGGAGCATTGAGGATCGGGGTCGACATCAGCGAGCCGTAGACGCCGCCGTTGGAGATGGTGAAGGTGCCGCCCTGCATCTCCTCGATCTTCAGCTGACCGTCGCGGGCGCGGCGACCGAAGTCGGAGATGGTCTTCTCGACGCCGGCGATCGACAGCTTGTCGGCGTCACGGACGACCGGAACCACCAGGCCCTTGTCGGAGCCCACCGCCACGGCGATGTGGTAGTAGTTCTTGTAGATGACGTCCTGACCGTCGATCTCGCCGTTCACCGCCGGGATGTCCTTCAGCGCCTGCACCGCGGCCTTGACGAAGAAGCCCATGAAGCCGAGGCGGGTGCCGTGCTTCTTCTCGAAGATGTCCTTGTACTGGTTGCGCAGCGCCATCACCGCGGACATGTCGACGTCGTTGAAGGTGGTGAGCATCGCCGCGGACGACTGCGCTTCCTTGAGGCGGCGGGCGATGGTCTGGCGCAGCTTGGTCATGCGCACGCGGTCTTCGCGGGCGGCATCTTCCGCCGCCGACGGGGCGCGCGGCGCGGCGACCGGAGCCGGCGCGGCGGCCGGAGCGGCGGGACGCGGCTGGGCGGCGGCGGCGAGGACGTCGCCCTTGAGCACCTGACCGCGCTTGCCGGAGCCGGCGTCGACCGAAACGCCGGTGTCGGCCATCAGCTTGGCGGCGGCCGGCGACGGCGGCATCGAGGTGGAGGCGGCGACCGGAGTGGCGGGGGCCGGAGCGGCGGCGGGGGCCGCGGCCGGAGCCGGCGCGGCGACGACGCCGGAGCCTTCGCCGAGGGTGCCGAGCAGGGCGCCGACGCCGACGGTGTCACCGTCCTTGGCGACGATCGACTCCAGCACGCCGGCGCCGGGCGAGGGAACCTCGACGGTGACCTTGTCGGTCTCCAATTCCACCAGCGGTTCGTCGATCGCGACCGCGTCGCCGGGCTTCTTGAACCATTTCGCGATGGTGGCTTCGGTGACGGACTCGCCGAGGGTCGGAACCTTGATCTCGATCGCCATGATCGTCGTCTCTTCGTCTGGATCGTGTTTCGGGGGCCGGGAGGGTGGGACACCCTCACCGAGCTCGGAAGTCGTCACGCCCCGAGGGCGTCGTCGAGGAAGGCCTTGAGCTGCGCGAGGTGGCGCGACATCAGGCCCGTCGCCGGAGAGGCGGAGGCGGGACGGCCGGCGTAACGCGGCCGCTTGGAGGCGCCGCCGACCTGGGTCAGCACCCACTCGAGGTAGGGCTCGATGAAGGACCAGGCGCCCTGGTTCTTGGGCTCCTCCTGGCACCACACCACCTCGGCCTGCTTGAAGCGCGAGAGGAGGCGGACCAGCGACTTCACCGGGGTCGGGAAGATCTGCTCGACGCGCAGCAGATAGACGTCGTCGACGCCGCGCTTCTCACGGTCCTCGAGCAGGTCGAAGTAGACCTTGCCGGTGCACAGCACGACCCGACGGATCTTGTCGTCGGCGACGAGCTTCGTCGTCGTCGGCTCCTTGCCGCTCTCGGCGCCGTCGATGAGCACGCGGTGGAAGGACGAGCCCTCGGCGAGCAGGTCGAGCGAAGAGACGCAGCGCTTGTGGCGCAGCAGCGACTTCGGCGTCATCAGGATGAGCGGCTTGCGGAAGTCGCGCATCAGCTGGCGGCGCAGGATGTGGAAGTAGTTGGCCGGGGTGGTGCAGTTGGCGACCTGCATGTTGTCCTCGGCGCAGAGCTGCAGATAGCGCTCGAGGCGGGCGGAGGAGTGCTCCGGACCCTGACCCTCGAAGCCGTGCGGCAGCAGGCAGACGAGGCCGGACATGCGCAGCCACTTGCGCTCACCCGACGAGATGAACTGGTCGAACACCACCTGGGCGCCGTTGGCGAAGTCGCCGAACTGACCTTCCCAGAGGGTCAGCGCGTTGGGTTCGGCCAGCGAATAGCCGTACTCGAAGCCGAGGACGGCCTCTTCCGAGAGCATCGAATTGATGACCTCGTAGCGCGCCTGATCCGCCGCCAGATTGTTGAGCGGGATGTAGCGGGCCTCGGTCTCCTGATCGTAGAGCACCGTGTGGCGCTGCGAGAACGTGCCGCGTTCGCAATCCTGACCGGACAGGCGGATCGGATGGCCGGCCTTGGCCAGCGTGCCGAAGGCGAGCGATTCCGCGGTCGCCCAGTCGATGCCCTGACCGGTCTCGATCGCCGTGCGGCGATTGTCGAGGAAGCGCAGGATCGTCTTGTGGACGTTGAAGCCGGCCGGCACCTCGCAGAGCTTGGCGCCGATCTCCTTCAGTTCCGCCATGGTCGAGCCGGTCAGACCGGTGCGGTCGCTGTCGTCGTGGATGCCGACGGCCTTCATGCCGGTCCAGCGGCCGTCGAGCCAGTCGGCCTTGTTCGGCTTGAAGGCCTGACCGGCCTCGAACTCGCCGTTGAGGTGCTTGCGGAATTCCGCCTGCCACGCGTCGACCTCGGCCCGGGTGACCACGCCCTCGGCGACCAGCTTCTCGACGTAGATCGCCAGCGTGGTCGGGTGGTTGCGGATCTTCCGATACATGATCGGCTGGGTGAAGCTCGGCTCGTCGCCTTCGTTGTGACCGAAGCGGCGATAGCAGAACATGTCGATGACGACCGGCTTGTGGAACTTCTGCCGGAACTCGATCGCCACCTTGGCGGCGAAGGTCACCGCTTCCGGGTCGTCGCCGTTCACGTGCAGGATCGGCGCCTCGATCATCTTCGCCACATCCGAGGGATAGGGCGAGGAGCGCGAGAAGCGCGGATAGGTGGTGAAGCCGATCTGGTTGTTGATGATGACGTGGATCGAGCCGGCGGTGCGGTGACCCTTCAGACCGGAGAGGCCGAAGCACTCGGCCACCACGCCCTGACCGGCGAAGGCGGCGTCGCCGTGGAGCAGCAGCGGCAGCACCTGGGTGCGCTCGTCGAGCGGGATGATCTCGGCGAAGGGATCCTTGGCGAGCTGGTCCTGCTTGGCGCGGGCCTTGCCGAGCACCACCGGATTGACGATCTCGAGGTGCGACGGGTTGGCGGTCAGCGACAGGTGGACGCGGTTGCCGTCGAACTCGCGGTCGGACGAGGCGCCGAGGTGATACTTGACGTCGCCGGAACCTTCGACCTCGTCGGGGGCGAAGGAGCCGCCCTTGAACTCGTGGAAGAGGGCGCGGTGGGGCTTGCCCAACACTTGGCACAGCACGTTGAGGCGGCCGCGGTGGGCCATGCCCAGCACGATCTCCTTCACGCCGAGGTTGCCGCCGCGCTTGATGATCTGCTCGAGCGCCGGGATCAGCGCTTCACCGCCGTCGAGGCCGAAGCGCTTGGTGCCGGTGTACTTGACGTCGATGAACTTCTCGAAGCCCTCCGCCTCGATCAGCTTCTTGAGGATGGCGCGCTTGCCTTCCTTGGTGAAGGCGATGGCCTTGTCCGGACCTTCGATGCGCTCCTGGATCCAGCTCTTCTCGGCCGGATCGGAGATGTGCATGAACTCGACGCCGAGGGTCGAGCAGTAGGTGCGGCGCAGGATGTCGACCATCTCGCGGACGGTCGCGAACTCGAGGCCGAGCACCTTGTCGATGAAGATCTTGCGGTCGAGGTCCTTCTCGGTGAAGCCCCAGGAGGAGGGATGCAGCTCCTCGTGGTCCTTGTCGGCCGAGATGTCGAGCGGGTCGAGCTTGGCGTGGAGATGGCCGCGCATGCGATAGGCGCGGATCATCATGATGGCGCGCACCGAGTCGCGGGCGGCGGCCTGCAGCTGCTCCTGGGTGATCTCGACACCCTTGGCGGCGGCCTTGCCCTTCACCTTGTCCTTGAGCGACTTCTCCAGCCAGTCCCAGTCGCCGTCGAGGACCGAGATGCGCTCTTCGCCGGGCTTGATCGGCCAGTTGGCGCGCTTCCAGGACGGCCCCTTGGCGTTCTTGAGAACGTCGGACCGGTCGTCGCTCAACTCGCCGAAGAACTCGCGCCAGCTGGCGTCGACCGAAGCCGGGTTCTCTTCGTAGCGGGCGTAGAGGTCTTCGATCCAGGCGGCGTTGCCACCGAAGAGGAACGAGGAGGTCTGCTGATCGTCACGATCCATGGTGCGTCTCGGAACCTCTCGGGCTCCGCCTCGATCTGGGTCGGCGCGTCCCGTCGCGGGGGCGTCCGTCTTCCGGTCGGTCGGTTCGGGCGGCGGGATCGAACCGATTCGTGATCGTCACGGACCGCGGTTTCGAACTCGCTCGGGATGTCGTCTCGGCTCCGGCCGTCGGGTCCGTGGGGGCGAGCCCACGGGGAAAGTCGGAGCCGATCGTCGTTCGTCCGGGGACGAAGGACGAGGGGAGCGTCGCCGCTCCCCTCGTCGAACTCACTTGCCGAAGGCCTTGATGGCTTCGAGCAGGGTTTCGCCGAGACGAGCCGGCGACGGGGAGACGTGGACGCCGGCCTTGGCCATGGCGGCCATCTTCGACTTGGCGTCGCCCTTGCCGCCCGACACGATGGCGCCGGCGTGGCCCATGCGGCGGCCCGGAGGGGCCGACACACCGGCGATGAAGCCGGCCATCGGCTTCTTGATGGCGTGGGAGGCGAGGAACTCCGCCGCCTCTTCCTCGGCCGAACCGCCGATCTCGCCGATCATGATGATCGACTCGGTCTCCGGGTCCTTCAGGAACATGTCGAGCATGTCGATGAACTCGGTGCCCTTGACCGGGTCACCGCCGATGCCGACGGCGGTGGTCTGGCCGAGGCCGACGTCGGAGGTCTGCTTGACCGCCTCGTAGGTGAGGGTGCCGGAGCGCGACAGGATGCCGACGGTGCCACGCTTGAAGATGTGGCCCGGCATGATGCCGATCTTGCACTCGTCCGGGGTCAGGACGCCGGGGCAGTTGGGGCCGATGAGGCGCGACTTGGAGCCCTTGAGCGCCTTGCCGACCTTGACCATGTCGAGCACCGGGATGCCCTCGGTGATGCAGACGATCAGTTCCATCTCGGCGTCGATCGCCTCGAGAATGGCGTCGGCGGCGAAGGGCGGCGGCACGTAGATCGAGGTGGCGTTGGCGCCGGTGGCGGCCTTGGCCTGCCAGACGGTGTCGTAGACCGGCAGGTCGATGTGCCAGGTGCCGCCCTTGCCGGGGGTCACGCCGCCGACGACCTGGGTGCCGTAGGCGATCGCCTGCTCGGAGTGGAAGGTGCCCTGCGCGCCGGTGAAGCCCTGGCAGATGACCTTGGTGTTCTTGTCGACGAGAATGGACATCTGATCAAGCTCCCCGCACGGCCTTGACGATCTTCTGGGCCGCGTCGTCCAGGTTGTCGGCCGGGATGACGTTGAGACCGGACTCGCGGATGATCTGCTTGCCCAGTTCTTCGTTGGTGCCGGTCAGACGAACGACCAGCGGGACCTGCAGGCCGACCGCCTTCACCGCCGCGAGCACGCCGCGCGCGATGATGTCGCACTTCATGATGCCGCCGAAGATGTTGACCAGGATGCCCTTCACGTTCGGATCGGAGGTGATGATCTTGAACGCGGCGGTCACCTTCTCTTCCGAAGCGCCGCCACCGACGTCGAGGAAGTTGGCCGGGCTCTCGCCGTAGAGCTGGATGATGTCGAGGGTCGCCATGGCGAGGCCGGCGCCGTTGACCATGCAGCCGATGGTGCCGTCGAGGGCGATGTAGGCGAGGTCGAACTTGGAGGCTTCGATCTCCTTGGCGTCCTCTTCGGTCTCGTCGCGGAGCGCGACGATGTCGGGATGACGGAAGAGCGCGTTGGAGTCGAAGTTCACCTTGGCATCGAGGACCTTGAGGTCGCCCTGCTTGGTGACGATCAGCGGGTTGATCTCCAGCATCGCCATGTCCTTCTCGACGAAGGCGCGATAGAGATCGGCGACCAGCTTGACGCACTGCTTGACCTGAGCGCCGGTCAGTTGCAGCGCATAGGCGATGTTGCGGCCGACGTAGGGCTGGAAGCCGGCGGCCGGGTCGACGTGGAAGGTGTGGATCTTCTCGGGCGTGTCGTGGGCGACCGCCTCGATGTCCATGCCGCCTTCGGTCGAGACGACGAAACCGACCGAGCCGGTGGCGCGATCGATCAGGGCGGAGAGATAGAGCTCACGCTCGATGTCGGAGCCGTCCTCGATGTAGAGGCGGTTCACCTGCTTGCCGGCCGGGCCGGTCTGCACGGTGACGAGGGTGTTGCCGAGCATCTCCGCGGCGAAGGCCTCGACTTCGGCCACCGACTTGGCGAGACGCACGCCGCCTTTGGCGTCGGCCGGCAGTTCCTTGAACTTGCCCTTGCCGCGACCGCCGGCGTGGATCTGCGACTTGACGACCCACAGCGGGCCGCCGAGATCTTCCGCCGCCTTGCGGGCCTCGGCCGGCGTGAAGGCCGGAATGCCGCGCGACACCGGAGCGCCGTACTCGCGAAGGACCGCCTTCGCCTGGTATTCGTGGATGTTCATCGCCCTGTCTCGCCTCGAGAATTCGGTTTCTGAGGTTGCCGGAACCGCTGCGCGGCCGAACCCGGGTCCGGGTCCGGTCGCGGCCGGGATGCGGAAAGTACCGTCTCGGAGAGAGAGGCCCACCGAGAGGACGTGGCGGATCTGGGCCCGCTCACGCGCATCGTTCGATCGAACCGGCGAGCACCGTCATGCGGCGCTCGCCGTGGATGCATTCGCTTCGGCGGCTCAGGCGAGCGCCGGCTGGATCTTCTTGCAGGCGTCGATCAGGCCGGTCACCGCGGCGACCGACTTGTCGAACATCGCCTGCTCGGCGGCGTCGAAGGAGACCTCGACGATCTTCTCGACACCGTTCGAGCCGATCAGCGCGGGGACGCCGACGTAGAGGTTCTTCTGGCCGTACTCGCCGTTCAGCTCGGCGGCGACCGGCAGGATGCGCTTCTGGTCCTTGAGGTAGGACTCGGCCATGGCGATGGCGGAAGCGGCCGGGGCGTAATAGGCCGAACCGGTCTTCAGCAGGCCGACGATCTCGGCGCCGCCCTTGCGGGTGCGGTCGACGATGGCGTCGAGCTTCTCCTGGGTGAGCCAGCCCATCTTGACCAGTTCCGGCAGCGGCACGCCGCCGACGGTCGAGTAGCGCACCAGCGGGACCATGTCGTCGCCGTGGCCGCCGAGGGTCATGGCATGGACGTCCTTGACGGAGACGCCGGTCTCTTCGGCGAGGAAGTAGCGGAAGCGGGCGCTGTCGAGCACGCCGGCCATGCCGACCACCTTGTTCGCCGGCAGGCCGGAGAACTTCTGCAGCGCCCACACCATCGCGTCGAGCGGGTTGGTGATGCAGATGACGAAGGCGTTCGGGGCGAATTCCTTGATGCCGGCGCCGACCTTCTCCATGACGGAGAGGTTGATGCCGAGCAGGTCGTCGCGGCTCATGCCGGGCTTACGCGGCACACCGGCGGTGACGATGATGACGTCGGCGCCGGCGATGGCCTCGTAGGAAGAGGCGCCGGAGAAGCCGGCGTCGAAGCCGTCGACGGGGGAGGACTCGGCGATGTCGAGGGCCTTGCCCTGCGGAACGCCGTCGACGATGTCGAACAGCACGATGTCGCCGAGTTCCTTGAGACCGGCGAGATGAGCGAGCGTGCCACCGATCTGACCCGCGCCGATGAGGGCGATCTTCTTACGCGCCATTTCAGAGGTTTCCCTTCACGTCAATTGGAGGTCGGTGCGACATCCTGTCGTGCGGTTCGATACTCCGTTCCGGACGGGGGTGCAAGTCGGCCGAAGGTTTATTTCGCATCGCAAAAAGGCTAAGAAAAACGGCATTTTCCGCGCAAATTCGCAAGAGATTTCATGTGTCGGACGCTTGCCGCACCGCATCGTCCGGATCTTCCTCCGACGTGTCCGGTTCGTCGTGGGCGAGGGCGCCGTCGCCGGTGCCGTGGAGGGTCCGGGCGTATTCGTGCGAGCGCATCTCGGTGAGGCGGGAGACGGTGCGGGCGAACTCGAAACTCTCGGTACCGTCGGTGTCGGTCCACAGCGCCGCCGGCTCGGCGGCGGCAGAGACGACGATCTTGACCCGGCAGTCGTAGAGGGCGTCGACGAGGTTGATCAGTCGCTTCACGGCATTGCGCCGGTCGGGGCCGAGCACCGGCACGCCCTCGATCATCACCGTGTGGTAACGGCGAGCGATCTGGACGAAGTCGGCGGCGGACAGCGGTTTGTCGCACAGGTCGCGGAAGTGGAAGCGGGCGTGGCCGGCGGCGGCGGCGGGAATGTCGATGGCGCGGCCGCGGAAGGGAATGGCCTCGGGCGGGGTCGGACGGTGGCCGGTGAGGCGGAACCACTCCTCCTCCATCGCCGCGTCGGTGACGGCGCCGAGCGGCATGCGCCAGACCTCGTCGCCTTCCGTCTTGGTCAGGCGGTAGTCGTTGGGCGAGAGGAGTTCGAAGACGTCGGTGTGGCGGCCGAGGAGGTCGACGAAGGGCAGGAACAGGGCGCGGTTGAGGCCGCCCCAGTAGAGGCGCTGCGGCGCCACGTTGGAAGTGGCGACCACCACCACGCCGAGTTCGAAGAGCTTCTGGAACAGCCGGCCGAGGATCATCGCGTCGGCGATGTCGTAGACGGCGAACTCGTCGAAGCAGAGCAGGCGCGTCTCGGCGGCGATCTCTTCGGCGACGGGGGCGATCGGATCGTTGCCCTGGCGCCGGCCGTCGAGGATGGCGCGGCGGGCGCGATGGATACGGTCCTGGGTGTCGGCCATGAAGGCGTGGAAATGCGCCCGGCGCTTGCGCGCGACCGTCGAGCACTCGAAGAACAGATCCATCAACATGGTCTTGCCGCGGCCGACGGCGCCGTGGACGTAGAGACCGCGCAGCGTCTCGCGTTTCGGCGCGCGACGGCCGAACAACCAGCCGAGGGCCGAGCCCTTGGCGGCGAGATCGGACTGGGCGAGGGCGCGATCGAGGTCGTCGAGGCGGCGGGCGAGTTCGGCCTGGAGCGGGTCGTAGGCGATGGCGCGCGTGTCGACCAGCGCCTGATAGCGCCCGACGACGGTACGGCTCTCGTCCTCGCTCTGCGACATGGGGCGCGACCCTCTCTCAACCCCGGACGACCGAGCGCCGTTCGCGGCAGTTTCGGTCGGCAAGGGAGGTAGCGATCGGGTGGGGGGAAGTCAAAGCGACGGCTCTGCGACTTCGGTCGTATGGAGCGGCTTCGCCGCCGGGGGTCGATTGGGGCGGCTCGCCGCCGAGGGTCGTATGGGGCGTCTCGCCGCCCGGGGTCGTATGGGGCGCTTCGGCGAGCGGCCGCGGCGGGTGAATTCGCGGTCTACGGTGCGCGGCGGGGCTCATTCGCCGCCGGTGCCGGGCTCGATGCGGCCGGCGCCGAGGCGGCGGACGTTGTCGCGCAGGCGGCCGCGGATCGGCTCGAGCGCGGCGGTGGCGACGCGGAAGGCGGCGTCGACCGGCAGACGCCGTTCGGTCATGCTGCGGCCGACGGTGAGGCCCGCCTCGAGCGTGGCGGCGACGGTGCTCTGGGCCAGCGCGTCGAACTTCTCGGCGACCATCCGCACCGGTTCGCCGGCCGGCGCCGACTTCGGATCGGCGAGCGCGGCGAGCGCCGCGTCGGTCCTGAGCGCGATCACCATCGGCGACAGGCGGGCGATCTCGCCCATCGCTTCCCACACGCCGGCCATGCCGAGCGAGGTGGTTCCGAGTAGCGGTTGGAGCAGGCGCAGGGGCATGCGAGCGTCTCCGAAGATCTCGGCTCGTCCCGCTCCGGGTGGCGGTGGGCGGCCGAAAATCCTTTCCTAGATAACCTTTGCGAGGCGGGAGCGAAAGGGGTTTGCTGCAATGCAGCATAAATTCCGCAGCAAGTGATCCGTCCATCGATCGGCCGGCCGTCGCGAAAACCGCGGTATCCGGTCGTGTTGTCGGTGTTCGTCGGTGGCGTGGAATGTTGCATTGCGATTTCGCGACGCGGCGCGGTCTTGGCGAAGCGATCGGGATCCGATATGCGAAAGGCGCATCGCCGTGATGGCGAGACAGGGAGGTGTCGAGATTGGCCGAAGCGCTCAGTCCGTCCGCCGTCGAAGCGGCTCTCGCCCGTATCCGCCCGCACGTGCGCCACACACCGGTGATGAGCGTCGAGGGCGCGGCCTTCGGTCTCGCCGAACCGGTGAGCCTCAAGCTCGAACTGTTCCAGCACACCGGCTCGTTCAAGAGCCGCGGCGCCTTCAACAATCTTCTCGCCCGTCAGGTGCCGAAGACCGGGGTGACCGCGGCTTCGGGCGGCAATCACGGGGCGGCGGTGGCCTATGCGGCGGCCTGTCTCGGGCATCGCGCCCGCATCTTCGTGCCGACGGTGTCGAGCCCGGTGAAGGTCGATCGCATCCGTTCCTACGGCGCCGAGGTGGTGGTGGCGGGTGAGCGCTACGCCGATGCGGCGCTGTTGTCGGAGGCCTACGCCCGCGAGAGCGGCGCCCTCGTCGTCCACCCCTACGACAGCCCCTATACGATCGCCGCCCAGGGCAGCGTCGGGCTCGAGTGGGAGGAGGACGCCGCGGACGGCCTCGACACGGTTCTGGTCGCCGCCGGGGGCGGCGGCCTCGTCGCCGGGATCGCGCTGTGGTTCGCCGGGCGGACCAAGGTGGTGGCGGTCGAGCCGCGCGGCTCCTCGGCCCTTCATGCGGCGCTCGCCGCCGGGCGGCCGGTCGACGTCGAGGTGGAATCGATCGCCGTCGACAGTCTCGGCGCCAAGCGGGTCGGCGACCTCGTCCACATGATCGCCTCGACCCATGTCGACCAGTCGGTGCTGGTGCCCGACAGCGCTATCGTCGAGGCGCAACGGCGGTTGTGGAAGAGCCTGCGCATCGCCGCCGAACCGGGAGGTGCGGCGGCGCTCGCCGCGCTCCTTTCCGGCGCCTATCGGCCGGCGCGGGGCGAACGCGTCGGCGTTCTGGTGTGCGGCGGCAACGTCGATCTCGCCGCCCTGGCGGCACTGGCCCCGTGACCCCCTCGTGACCGAGAGAGACCCACATGCTTCCCGACCGCCTGTTGAAGGGTTACGCCGCCTTCCGTTCCGGCCGCTATCAGTCGGAGAACGATCGCTATCGCCTCCTGGCGGAGACCGGCCAACGGCCGAAGGTGATGGTCGTCGCCTGTTGCGACAGCCGCGCCGCGCCGGAGCTGATCTTCGACTCCTCGCCGGGTGAACTCTTCGTGGTGCGCAACGTCGCCAACCTGGTGCCGCCCTATGCGCCCGACGGCGAGTATCACGGCACCTCGGCGGCGCTCGAATTCGGATTGATGGGGCTCGAGGTCGAGCACGTCGTGGTGATGGGCCACGGCCGGTGCGGTGGCATCGCCGCGGCGCTGAAGGAGGGCGGCTCGCCGCTGTCGCCCGGCGACTTCATCGGCAAGTGGATCTCGCTGCTGGAGAAGCCGGTCGAGGCCTGCCGTTGCGAGGACATCGCCGAGCCGTCGGAGCGCCAGCATCGGCTCGAACACCTGTCGATCGCCAATTCGTTGGAGAACCTCAGGACGTTTCCCTGCGTGCGGGCGCTGGAGATGCTCGGGCGGCTGAAGCTCCACGGGGTGTGGTTCGACATCGGCCTCGGCGAGTTGCACGTGCTCGACGAGGCGACCGGCAGCTGGGATCGGTTGGAGACCGGCGAGACCGGCTGACGCCGACGGAGGGCGTCCCCCTCGTCGCGGCGGCGGTCGCGCCCGGCCTCGTCTCAGGGCTTCAGATAGCCGTAACCCTGGCGCTCCAGCAGGGCGATCTGGGCGACACCGGCGCCGATCAGATCTTCGGTCTTCAGGCCGTGGAGGTCGGCCGGCTCGATGCGGCGCGAGATCAGGGTGTTGCGGCAGACGAGGAAGCGGGCGCCCTTGGCCTTCAACGCGTCGATGCGGGCGGCGAGCTTCTCGTCGCCCTTGGCGTAGGTGAGCAGGTCGACGCCGTCGCCGTTCATCACCACCACCAGATCGAGTTGGTCGGGCTCGACCGCGGCGAAGTGGTTCTCCATGTTGCCGACCCAGTTGCGGTACTTGCTGCCGAGGTAACCGCCGCTCTCGGTCAGGTGATAGATCACCTTCTGGTGGCCGAAGTCGGTCACCACCTTGGGGACGTTCACCGGGGCGCCGCGGGCGGTGAGCCGCCAGCCTTCCCAGCCGGCCACCGCGATGACCATGGCGATCGCCACGACGGCGAGGAGTTTCGCATCGAAACGGCTCGTCAGGGTGGACATGGGCTTCTCCGTCGATCGATGTCTTCTTGGTCCGGAAAGTGTCTCTTTTCGAAACATCCGGTGCGATTGTCCCGCTCGTGGTGCGAGCGGCGTGCCGGGTCGGCCGGTCGTTGCCGAGGAAGTCGCGTCTTGGTAAAGGGAGGCCGCGCGAGCGCGCCTCCTTGTCACTTCGAACGGGATTTCCGCCCATGGCCTCCTTCAATCTCTTCCTTCTTCCCGGCGACGGCATCGGTCCGGAGATCATGATCCAGGTGAAGGAGGTGCTCGGCTGGTTCGAGAAGCGGGGCGTGGCCAAGTTCGAGACCGAGAGCGGCCTCGTCGGCGGTTCGGCCTACGACGCCCACGGCAAGGCGATCTCGGAGAGCGACATGGCGCTCGCCCAGGCGGCCGACGCGGTGCTGTTCGGCGCGGTCGGTGGGCCGAAGTGGGCGGACGTGCCCTACGAGGTGCGCCCCGAAGCCGGCCTGCTGCGTCTCAGGAAGGACCTCGGCCTGTTCGCCAACCTGCGCCCGGCGATCTGCTATCCGGCGCTCGCCTCTGCCTCGTCCTTGAAGCCCGAGCTGGTCGAGGGCCTCGACATCCTGATCGTGCGCGAGCTGACCGGCGGCGTCTATTTCGGCGAGCCGAAGGAGATCGTGACGCTGGAGAACGGCGAGAAGCGCGCCGTCGACACCCAGGTCTACACCACCCACGAGATCGAGCGCATCGCTCGCGTCGCCTTCGACCTCGCCAAGACCCGCCGCAACAAGGTCTCTTCGGCCGAGAAGCACAACGTGATGAAGTCCGGCGTGCTGTGGAAGCAGGTGGTGTCGAAGGTCGGCGCGGCGGAATACGCCGACGTCGAGCTCGAGCACGTGCTCGCCGACAACTGCGCCATGCAGCTCGTCCGCCGGCCGAAGCAGTACGACGTCATCGTCTGCGACAACCTGTTCGGCGACATCCTCTCCGACGTGGCCGCCATGCTGACCGGCTCGCTCGGCATGCTGCCGTCGGCCTCGCTCGGCGCGCCGGACGCGGCGACGGGCAAGCGCAAGTCGCTCTACGAGCCGGTGCACGGCTCCGCCCCGGACATCGCCGGCCGCGGCCTCGCCAACCCGATCGCCATGATCGGCTCCTTCGCCATGGCGCTGCGCTATTCGCTCGGCCTCGGCGACGCCGCCGACCTGCTCGACAAGGCGATCTCCGACGTGCTCGGCTCGGGCGTCCGCACCGCCGACATCGCCAAGCCGGGCGAGAACACCGTCTCGACCACCGAGATGGGCACGGCCATCGTCGCGGCGCTGGACCGGCTGTCGGCGTGAGCCTCCCGTTCATCCGAGACTACACGAGCCCCGGAACCCAAGGTTCCGGGGCTTCTTCGTTGCACGCGCCGCGCCTACGTCGAACGACGAACCGCGTTCCGCACCAATGGTCTTGCGCTGCGCTGCACAAGGTTTAGGCTCACCTGTGAAAGTTCATTTCGTGAGCAGGGGCATCCCTTGGCCATCCAGACCGCGCTGCACCACGTCACCGCCTATTCCTACGATCGACCGGTCCAACTCGGGCCGCAGATCATCCGGCTGCGGCCGGCGCCGCATTGCCGGACCCGGGTCACCGGCTATTCTTTGCGGGTGACGCCGGAGACCCACTTCGTCAACTGGCAGCAGGATCCGCACGGCAACTGGGCGGCGCGGTTCGTCTTTCCGGAGAAGACGACGGAGTTCCGCATCGAGGTCGATCTCATCGCCGAAATGGCGGTCTACAACCCGTTCGACTTCTTCGTCGAGGAATACGGCGAGACGTTCCCCTTCGCCTACAAGCCGGAACTCGAATACGAACTGAAGCCCTATCTCGTGGCCGAGCCGACGGGCGAGCTGTTCGAGGCCTATCTGGCGGGGCTGTCGCGCGACGAGACCAACACCGTCAATTTCCTGGTCGATCTCAATCGCCACCTGTCGCAGGACATCCGCTACGTCATCCGCATGGAGCCGGGCGTCCAGGAGCCGGACGAGACGCTGGAGAAGAAATCCGGCTCGTGCCGCGACACGGCGTGGCTGCTCGTCCAGATCCTGCGGCGGCTCGGGCTCGCGGCGCGTTTCGTCTCGGGCTATCTGATCCAGCTGAGGCCGGACGTGAAATCGCTCGACGGGCCGTCGGGCACCGATCACGACTTCACCGATCTGCACGCCTGGGCCGAGGTCTATCTGCCGGGCGCCGGCTGGATCGGTCTCGATCCGACATCGGGTCTCCTCGCCGGCGAGGGCCACCTGCCGCTGTGCGGCACGCCGCACTATCGCTCGGCGGCGCCGATCACCGGTCTGGTCGATCCGGCGGAAGTCACCTTCGATTTCAGGATGCGGGTCGACCGCATCGCCGAGAAGCCGCGGGTCACCGCGCCCTTCTCCGACGACGCCTGGGCGGCGCTCGACGCGCTGGGTGAGCGCGTCGACGAAGACCTCGTCCGCAACGACGTACGGCTCACCATGGGTGGCGAGCCGACCTTCGTGTCGATCGACGATTATCAGTCGGCGGAATGGAACACCGCCGCGGTCGGGCCGACCAAGCGGACGCTCGCCGACGACCTGATCCGTCGGCTCAGGACCCGCTTCGCCCCGGGGGGCTTCCTGCACTACGGCCAGGGCAAGTGGTATCCGGGCGAGAGCCTGCCGCGCTGGGCCTTCGCGCTCTACTGGCGCAAGGACGGCAAGCCGATCTGGCGCGACCCGTCGCTGGTGGCGCTGGAGGCCGGCGGCCGCGACGCGACGGTCGAACAGTCGCGCATCCTCGCCGAGAGCATCGCCGAACGGCTCGACATCGGCGGCGACTACGTCGTGGCGGCCTACGAAGACCCGGCCCACTGGATGGTCCAGGAGGCGAAACTGCCGGTCAACACCGATCCGTCGAACTCCAAGCTGGAGAACGCCGAGGATCGCCATCGCATGGCCCGCGTCTTCGACCGCGGTCTGACCAGCGCGACCGGCCATGTGCTGCCGGTGCAGCGCTGGCAGAGCCGGGCCGGCCAGGGTTGGTATTCGGAGAAGTGGCGGCTCCGGCGCGACAAGCTGTTCCTCATCCCCGGTGACAGCCCCGTCGGCTATCGCCTGCCGATCGCCTCG
Organism: uncultured Alphaproteobacteria bacterium; assembly: GCA_937892955.1. Taxonomy (GTDB): domain Bacteria; phylum Pseudomonadota; class Alphaproteobacteria; order Rhizobiales; family Ancalomicrobiaceae; genus CALBKH01. The sequence goes on along the minus strand of CALBKH010000016.1, from coordinate 7,307 downwards.
CTGCCGTGGATCCCGCCGGCGAGCTATCCCTACATCATGGAACTCGATCCCTTCGTCGAGCGGCCGGACCTGCCCGATCCGGACGACCTCGCCCAGGTCTACCGTCGCTCGGGGCCGGCGCAGCGGGTGACCCAGCGCTGGGTCGAGGAGATCGGTGCCGATCAGGTGCGCACCGCGCTGTCGATCGAGCCGCGCGACGGCATCCTCAACGTGTTCATGCCGCCGGTGCAGACGCTCGACGACTATCTCGAACTCTTGGCGGCGGTCGAGGCGGCGGCCGAGACGCATCGTCTGCCCGTCCACATCGAAGGCTATCCGCCGCCGTTCGATCCGCGGCTCGAGGTGATCAAGGTCACGCCCGATCCCGGCGTCATCGAGGTCAACGTCCAGCCGGCGGCGTCGTGGAGCGAGTGCGTCGAGATCACCTCCAAGCTCTACGAGGAGGCCCGCTGGTCGCGGCTCGGCACCGAGAAGTTCATGGTCGACGGCCGCCACACCGGCACCGGCGGCGGCAACCACGTGGTGGTGGGTTCGCGCTGGCCGTCCGACAGTCCGTTCCTGCGGCGGCCGGATCTCCTGAAGAGCCTGGTGCTCTATTGGCAGCGCCATCCCTCGCTCAGCTATCTCTTCTCCGGCCTGTTCATCGGCCCGACCTCCCAGGCGCCGCGCATCGACGAGGCCCGGCACGACACGCTCTACGAACTCGAGATCGCCATGGCCTCGGTGCCGTCACCGGGTGAGGGATGGCCGCCGCCGCCGTGGCTGGTCGACCGGCTGTTCCGCAATCTCCTCGTCGACGTCTCGGGCAACACACATCGCACCGAGATCTGCATCGACAAGCTCTATTCGCCGGACGGGCCGACCGGCCGGCTCGGGCTGGTCGAGTTCCGTTCCTTCGAGATGCCGCCGGATGCGCGCATGTCGCTCGCCCAGCAACTCCTCCTCAGGGCGCTGATCGCGTGGCTGTGGCGGGAGCCGCAGTCGGGCGAGTTCGTGCGTTGGGGCACGGCGCTGCACGATCGCTTCATGCTCGGCCACTTCGTCTGGGAGGATTTCCTCGGGGTTCTCGACGACCTGAAGGGGGCCGGATACGCCTTCGATCCGCTGTGGTTCAAGGCGCAATACGAGTTCCGCTTCCCCTATTACGGCACGGTCGAGCACGCCGGCGTGAAGCTCGAGATCCGTCAGGCGCTGGAGCCGTGGCACGTCACCGGCGAGGAGGGCGCGGTCGGCGGTACGGTGCGTTTCGTCGACTCCTCGGTCGAACGCCTGCAGGTCAAGGTCGAGGGTTTCAACCCGACGCGCCACATGATCACCGCCAATGGCCGGCCGGTGCCGCTCACCTCGACCGGGGTGACCGGCGAGGCGGTGGCGGGCGTGCGCTTCAAGGCGTGGCAGCCGGCCTCCGGCTTCCATCCGACGATCCCGCCGCAGGCACCGATCACTTTCGACATCCTCGACAAGTGGACGGGCCGGTCGATCGGCGGCTGCGTCTATCACGTCGCCCATCCGGGAGGGCGCAACTACGAGACCTTCCCGGTCAATTCCTACGAGGCGGAGGCGCGTCGTCTCGCCCGATTCATCGACCACGGACACACGCCGGGCTTCGTCGTGGTGCCGCAGCCGGAGAGAACCGGGGAATACCCCTTGACACTCGACCTCCGACGCCCGCCCACTCGCGGCTGAGGAAGGGGACCGCGCGGGGGGCGAGGTGGCGTCGACGCAGCTCGAGTTGGCGATGCGATGGACGGGTGAGATCGACGGCGATCTCGCTCCGCTGCTCGTCGGCTATCGCCCGGTGCCGGGCGTCCACGACGAGTTGGTCGATGCGACCGGCCGCCTCCGGCCGCACTGGAAGGATCTGCTCGGCCGGCTGGCGGCGCTCGGCCGCGGCCAACTCGAGCGGCGCTTCGCCGAGGCCGACCGGCGGCTCGCCGAATCGGGCGTGGTCTATCGCGTCTACGGCGACGAGGCGGAAGTGGAGCGGCCTTGGCCGCTCGCCCATCTGCCGATCGTCATCGACGCGGCCGACTGGGCGGGGCTGGCGGAGGGCGTCCTGCAACGCGCCCGCCTGTTCGAGGCGATCCTCGACGACCTGATGGGCGAGGGGCGTCTCGTCGGCGAAGGCGTACTGCCGGCGGCATTGGTCGCCGGCAATCCGGAGTTCCTGCCGCCGCTGGCCGGTCTACGGCCGAAGGGCGGGGCGCATCTCCATCTCTATGCGGCCGACGTCAGCCGGGCGCCGGACGGGCGGTGGTGGGTTCTCGCCGATCGCACGCAGGCGCCGTCGGGCGCCGGCTACGCCATCGAGAACCGGATCGCCCTGTCGCGGGCGTTGCCGGAGTTCTTCGACGCGCTCGGGGTCGAGCGCCAGGGGCCGTTCTTCCAGGCGATGCGATCCGGCCTCGCGGCGGCGAGCGGGCGCGAGGATCCGCGCATCGCGCTGCTGACCCCCGGCCCGTGGAACGAGACCTATTTCGAACACGCCTATCTCGCCCGGGTCCTCGGCTTCCAGCTGGTCGAGGGCAGCGATCTGGTGGCCTCGCCCGAGGGTGTGGCGGTGCGCACCGTCGAAGGACCGCGGCCGGTCGACGTGCTGGTCCGTCGTATCGACTCCGATTGGGCCGATCCCCTGGAACTCGATCCGTCGTCGCGGCTCGGTGTGGCCGGGCTCGTCGAGGCGGTCCGTCACGGCCGCGTCGTCGTCGCCAATGCGCTCGGCTCCGGCCTGGTCGAAGCGCCGGCGCTCGCCGGCTACCTGCCGGGGATTTCCCGGCGTCTGCTCGGCGAGGACCTGCGCCTTCCCAACGTCGCCACCTGGTGGTGCGGTGAGGCGGCGGCGCGCAGGACCGTGACGGCGAACCTCGACCGTCTGATGCTGTCGCCGGCCTTCGGGCGGTCGCTGCGCGGCACGCTCGATTCGACCGGTGTGCTCGGCTCGCGTCTCTCCGCCGCGGAGAAGGGGCGCATCGCCAACCTGCTCGAACGCCGCGGCGTCGATTTCGTCGGGCGCGAACCGCTGCGTCTCTCCACCGCGCCGGTGTGGGAGAAGGGCCGCCTCGTGCCGCGCCCCTTCGCGGTGCGTATCTTCGCGGCGCGGACGCCGAACGGCTGGACGGTGATGCCGGGCGGTCTCGCCCGTATCTCCGAGCGCGAGGACGTGCGCAACCTGTCGATGCAGCGCGGCGGTCGCTCCGCCGACGTCTGGGTGCTCGGAGGTGCCACGCCGGCGCGCGCCGAGACCCGGCTGGTGCCCGATGCGGAAGCCGCGGAGATCCGTCGCGACAACGGCATCCTGCCGGCGCGCGTCGCCGACAATCTCTTCTGGTTGGGCCGCTATCTGGAGCGGGCGGAGACGACGTTGCGCCTGTTGCGGGCGCTGGCCGGTCACGGCGACGACGGCGTCGCCGAAACCTCCGGCGGCCTCGCCCGGCGGATCGGGAGGCAGCTCGTCGGCTGGGGGGCGGTGGCGGAGACGCGGGGGGTCGAAGAAACCGCGACGGCGGCGCTGTGGGGCGCCATGCCGGGGTCGGTCGCCTCTCTGGTGGCGGCGGCGCATCGGACCGGGGCGGTGGTGCGCGACCGCCTGTCGCCCGACTGTTGGCGGGCGCTGCTCGACCTCGAGGAGCAATCCAAGCTGCGCGGCGACGACGAACGGCGAGCGGCGCCGGTGTTCGGCGAGATCGAGCGGGCGCTCAGAACCCTCGCCGCCATCGTCGGTCTCGCCCACGACACCATGAACCGGCGCGAAGGCTGGCGCTTCTTCGATCTCGGGCGGCGGATCGAGCGCGGCATCGGCCTGTCGCGAGCGGCGCGGACCTTCACCGGGCCGGATTCCGGCTCGGAGGCGCTCGATCTGCTGCTCGACCTCGCCGACGGGCGGGTGACCTATCACAGCCGGTACCTCTCCGGTCCGGCGCGGCGGCCGGTGCTCGATCTGGTGCTGCTCGACGAGGGTCATCCGCGGGCGGTCGCCTATCAGGTGGCGCGCATCGTCGAACACCTCTCCCGGCTCACCGGGCGCAGCGAGGGCGACCTGCTGGAACCGGCGGAACGACTGGCCCAACGCCTCGTCACGACGCTCGAGACCAGCGACGCCGGCGCCTTCGACATCTCGCGCATCGAGGCGATCGAGATCGAACTGATGGCGATCTCGGATCAGGTGACGGCGCATTGGTTCGGGCGGACCGTGCCGCTCGCCGACGACGAGACGGACGAGTGAGGCGATGCGTTACGACGTCACCCAGGTCACGGTCTACGATTGGGGCGCGGCGGTGCCCTTCGCCGACTGTGCGTTGCGCCTGATCCCGATCGAGCGGCGCGGCCAGCGGGTCCACGTCTCCGATCTGGTGGTCGACCCTCCGGCCTCAGGTCTCGTCGACGGGCTCGACTTCTGGGGCAACCACGTCACCCGCGTCGGTTTCCGCCGGTCGCATCGCCGCCTCACCATCCGCGCCACCGCCCGCGTCACGGTGGCGCCGCCGCCGTCGCTCGACCCCGACCCGAGTCCGGCGCACGAGACGATCCGCGATCTCGCCGCCGGCTCCGTCTCACTGGCGCCCGACGATCCGGTCCACTTCCTGTTTCCCTCGCGCTGGGTGCCGCTCACCCCGCCGGTGACCGATTGGGCGGCGTCGTCGTTTCCGCCCGGGCGGTCGATCGTCGCCGGCGCCCTCGACCTGACCCGGCGGATCCACGCGGACTTCGCCTACGATCCCCACGCCACCGACGTGGCGACGCCGCTCGCCAAAGCGTTCTCGGAACGGCGCGGCGTGTGCCAGGACTTCGCCCATGTGATGATCGCGGGCCTACGCGGTCTCGGCCTGCCGGCGGCCTATGTCAGCGGCTATCTCAGGACCGTGCCGCCGCCGGGCGAAGCGAGGCTCGCCGGGGCGGATGCCATGCACGCCTGGGTCGAGGTGTGGTGCGGCGTCGAGCTCGGCTGGATCGGCTTCGATCCGACCAACGGCATCGCCGTCGCCACCGATCACATCGTCGTCGGCCACGGCCGCGACTACACCGACGTCTCGCCGGTGACCGGCATCATCCTGTCGGCCGGCTCGCAGGGCCTCGCCGTGGCGGTCGACGTGGTCGAGGTCGACGCGCCGGAGGCGACGTCGCCCGACATTGTGGCAGAAACGGCCGAGTTCTCGCCTTCGACTATGTGAATCCCCTTGCAAATGGTGCGGACGCGCGGATCTAATCGATCCAAACAGACGTTCGGACGATCGCATCCCGGTCGGAAACGATCGCGCGTGGGGCCGACGCGAGCGGAGGGGCGACCATGAGCGACGCGAACACGATGTCCACCGATCCCGGCCGAAGCGCGGAAGCGGCGGAGGAACACCGCCGGCGCCAGCCGAAGGTGCGCAACATCGACGGCCGCGACATCGCCGAGGCCTTCGCCGCCGGGCTCGCCGACTTCCGCGCCGCGCCGCTCTACGGCTTGTTCTTCGGCGGCTTCTACGCGATCGGCGGGCTGTTCCTGGTGTGGCTGACCTTCGGCGTCGGCATCGGTTATCTGACCTATCCCTTCGCCACCGGTTTCGCCCTCCTCGGCCCCTTCGTGGCGGTCGGCTGTTACGAAGTCAGCCGGCGGCGAGAGGCGGGGTTGCCGCTCGCGTGGCGCGGCATCCTCGGGGCGATGTTCGACCAGAGCCGGCGCGAGCTCGGCTGGATGGCCTTCGTCACCCTCTTCATCTTCCTGATGTGGATGTATCAGGTCCGCATTCTGCTGGTGCTGTGCCTGGGCCTGAAGAACTTCACCACGGCGACCGAATTCCTCCACGTGGCGACGAGCACGCCGGAGGGCTTCCTGTTCCTGGTGCTGGTCCACCTCGACGGGGCGATCGTGTCGCTCGTCGCCTTCACGCTGACGGTGGTGTCGTTCCCGATCCTGCTCGATCGCGAGGTCGACTTCATCACCGCGATGATCACCTCGGTGAAGGCGGTGATCGCCAATCCCAAGACGATGCTCTCCTGGGCGGCGATCGTCACGGCGCTGATGTTCGTGGCGGTCATCCCCGCCTTCGTCGGGCTCTTCGTGGTGCTGCCGATCCTCGGCCACACCACGTGGCACCTCTACCGGCGGCTGGTGGCGCCGGTCGAGGTGTGAGCGAAGCAGCGGAATCGAGGACGTACGGAGCGGCGCCGGGGAGGGAGACCCGGGGTGCTACCCTTTCGCATCACGAAGCTCGGCCGAGGACGATCAGCCCAGCACGATCACCGGCGTGCCGACACCGACGCGGCCGTAGAGATCGACGACGTCGTGGTTGAGCATGCGGATGCAGCCCGACGACACCGCCTTGCCGATGCTGGTCTCGTCGTTGTTGCCGTGGATGCGGTAGAGCGTGTCGCGGCTGCCCTGGAAGAGATAGAGGGCGCGGGCGCCGAGCGGGTTGTCGGGGCCGCCGGGCATGCCGCCGGCCCATTTCGCCGCGGCCTTGTCGCGCAACGTCATCTCGTGCGGCGGCGTCCAGGTCGGCCACGGACCGGACTTGCCGCCGATACGGGCGCGTCCGGCCCAGGAGAAGCCCTCGCGACCGACACCGACGCCGTAGCGGGTCGTCCGGTCGCGGCTTTCGACGTGATAGAGGAAGCGCTCGTAGGGGTCGACGACGATGGTGCCGGGCGCCTCGTCGCCGGCCCAGGCGACGGTGTGGCGCAGGTACTGGCGGTCGATGCGCGACATGTCGAGCGCTTCGATCTCGCGGCCGTTGTCGCGGCGTGCGGCGTAGATGGTGCGCCAGTCGCCGGCGGGGGAGGCGAAGGCGAAGGAGCCGACGCCGGAGCCGGGGATCGACCGCATGCGGCCGCCGGCGGCGCAGCCGGCGAGGAACAGCGGCAGTCCGAGGAGGGCGGCGCGGCGGGTCGCGATCAGGCGGGTCTCGGGGCGGTCGGCGTCGCGGCTGCGGCTCGTCATTCCTCGGCATCTCCTCGTCGTCGTCATCGTCCCGAAACGGCACGGTGCGGAAAGAGGAAATTAGGGCAGGCGACGAGACATGTCAGCGGGTGTCGTCGCGTCGTCGCCGTTTCGTGATGGCGAGTTGCCGCGACGAAACACTCGGAGAGGTTCCGCGCCCTTCGCATCGCTGCGGAACCGCCGCAGAGAGATCCGTCGACAGCTCATACCGAGTCCACGAAATTCGGACTCGTCCGAATTTCGTGGGTTGCGGCCTGACCGGCCGACGCCCGTTCGGGCTCGCCTTCGCGGATGAAGTTCCGAACAGGTCAGAACTTCATCCGCTCGGTATCAGATCGTCTGATTGTAGGCGCCGACTTCCGGGTTCTGGCGCAGGACGGCGTCG
>CALBKH010000015.1 GCA_937892955.1 uncultured Alphaproteobacteria bacterium | reverse complement strand
ACATTCGGACGCCGACGGGAATCGCCGGGCGCGAATTTCAAAACGGCCTCTCAGACGTCGGCGAGCCGGCGGAAAAGGCTGAACTGGAAGCGCTGTTCGCCGCCGGACGGCGTGCGGTGGAGATCGGCGACGGTCTCGACCCGCTCGAAGCCGGGGCCGAGCGCGCGCGCCAGGCTCTCACCATCGTAGCGGACGACCGGCAGGCCGCTGCAGCGCTCCGGCCCGTCGAGGGCGAAGGTGGCGACGATCGCGTGTCCACCGGGGCGCAGCGCCGCTCGGAGCCGCTCGACATAGGCCGCACGCTGCGGTTCCTCGGTGAGGAAGTGGAAGGCGGCCCGATCGTGCCACAGGTCGTAGGGGATGGTCGGCGTCCAGGCGGTCGCGTCGGCGACGATCCAGTCGACGGCCGCCGCCCGGCTCCCGAGACGAGCGCGGGAGCGGCCGAGCGCCGCCGCCGAGAGATCCAGCACCGCGACCGACGCGAAGCCGCGATCGAGGAGGGCGTCGACCAGCCGCGAGGCGCCGCCGCCGACATCGATCACCGAGGCCGAGGGGGCGATCCCGGCACGCTCGATCAGGCGCAGCGACGGCTCCGGGCTCGCCTGGAACCAGCTCACCTCGGTCTCGCCCCGGGTCGAGTGGACGCCTTCCCAATGGGACGAATCGGATCCTGCGGTCATCGACCCTCCTCGGCGTGGTGAGAGATGATTTCTCGGCCCATCATCGCGCGAAACGCCGGGGCGGTCATCGGCGGTCTCCATGCGCCCGAGGAGCGATCGCCGGTCGCGACGAGGATCGTCGTCGGGGCATCCGATCATCGCTTGTTCCGCGCCCGCGGGCCGATAGGATGCGCCCCATGATCACCACGCTTCCCAATGGCGCTCACGCGCGTTCGATCGGGGCCGGCGACCACCTCTTCCTGGTCGACGGCTCGTCCTACATCTTCCGCGCCTATCACGCCCTGCCGCCGCTGACGCGCAAGGCCGACGGGTTGCCGGTCGGCGCCGTCTCCGGTTTCTGCAACATGCTCTATCGCCTCTTGAAGGAGGCGAAGAAAACCAGCGCCGGGGTCGAGCCGACCCATCTCGCGGTGATCTTCGACGCTTCGGGGCCGACCTTCCGCGACGAGATCTACGACCTCTACAAGGCCCATCGTCCCGAGGCGCCCGAGGATCTGAGGCCGCAGTTCGGCCTGATCCGCGAGGCGACCCGCGCCTTCAACGTCGCCTGCGTCGAGCAGAAGGGCTTCGAGGCCGACGACCTCATCGCAACCTACGCGACCCAGGCACGCGCCGCGGGGGCCGACGTCACCATCGTCGCCTCCGACAAGGATCTGATGCAGCTGATCGGGCCGGGCGTCGTCATGCTCGACACGATGAAGGACAAGCGCATCGGCGAGGCGGAGGTCTTCGAGAAGTTCGGCGTCCCGCCCGACAAGGTCGTCGACATCCAGGCGCTCGCCGGCGACCCGGTCGACAACGTGCCGGGCGTCCCGGGCATCGGCATCAAGACGGCGGCGAGCCTGATCAACGAGTACGGCGACCTCGAGACGCTGCTCGCCCGGGCCGGCGAGATCAAGCAACCGAAGCGGCGCGAATCGCTGATCGAGCACGCCGAGAAGGCGCGGATCTCGCTGAAGCTGGTCACCCTGGAGCGCGCCGTGCCGGTGACGACGCCGATCGAAGATCTGGCGGTGGCGGCGATCGACGGGGTGCGGCTCGTCGCCTTTCTCAAGGCGATGGACTTCAATTCGCTGACCCGCCGCGTCGCCGAGGCGACCGGGGCGGTGGCCGAGGAGATCGCGCCGGCGCAAGTGCCGGTGACGCATTGGCCGCCGGGGGACGTGGGCCAGACCGATCGACGGGGCTCCCCCTCCCTGTCCCTCCCCCTCCAGGGTGGAGGGGACGACGATGGCCGGCTCGGTGCCTCGAACCGATCCTCTTCCGACGGTTCGCTCTTCGGCGACGAAGGCGTCGATGGGGTTGGGCGGACCTCACCTCTGGCGTCCGCTCCGCCCGCGAGTGGGAGGGACAGGGAGGGGGGGCCGGAAGGCGCGAAACTCTCGACGCAGTCCGACGGGACCCTCGTCGGCACGCCCGCCTCCTTGGCGGCAGCCCGCGCGAATGCCGCTCACGCGCCGATCGACACCTCGGCCTACGAGACGGTCTCCACCCTCGACCGCTTGAACGCATGGATCGACGCGGCGCGCGACGCGGGCGTCGTCGCCTTCGACACCGAGACCACCTCGCTCGATGCGCTGCAGGCCGAACTCGTCGGCTTCTCCCTGGCGTCGGCGCCGGGCAAGGCCTGTTACGTGCCGCTCGCCCATCGCGCCGGCGGCGGCGGGCTCTTCGACGACGGCCTCACCGAGGGCCAGATCCCGCTCACGCAAGCGCTGGCGGCTCTGAAGCCGCTGCTCGCCGACCCGGCGGTACGCAAGGTCGGGCAGAACCTGAAATACGACGCGCTGGTGCTCTCCCAGCACGGGCTCGCGATCGTGAACTTCGACGACACGATGCTGATGTCCTACGCGCTCGACGCCGGCCGCGGCGGCCACGGCATGGACGAGCTCTCGAAGAAATGGCTCGGCCACACGCCGATCGCCTACAAGGACGTCGCCGGGTCGGGCAAGTCGGCGGTGACCTTCGATCGGGTGGCGATCGACAAGGCCACGGCTTACGCGGCCGAGGACGCCGACGTGACGCTGCGGCTGTGGCGGCTGCTCGCGCCACGGCTGGCGGCGGAGGGGATGACCACGGTCTACGAGACGCTGGAGCGGCCGCTGGTCGACGTCATCGTGGCGATGGAGCGGCGCGGCATCGCCATCGATCGGCAGATGCTCGCCCGCCTCTCCGGCGACTTCGCCCAGGGCATGGCGCGGCTGGAGGCGGAGATCACCGACCTCGCCGGCGAAAGCTTCAACGTCGGCTCGCCGAAGCAGCTCGGCGACATCCTGTTCGGCAAGATGGGACTGCCGGCGCCGAAGAAGACCGCGACCGGCGCTTGGGCGACCGGCGCCGATGTGCTCGAGGATCTCGCCGCGCAGGGCCACGAGCTGCCGCGCAAGGTGCTCGACTGGCGGCAGATCTCGAAGCTCAAGTCGACCTACACCGACGCCCTGCCCTCCTTCGAGAACCCGCGGACGAAGCGCGTCCACACCTCCTTCGCGCTCGCCGCGACCACCACCGGGCGGCTGTCGTCGTCCGAGCCCAACGTGCAGAACATCCCGGTCCGCACCGAGGAGGGCCGGAAGATCCGCCGCGCCTTCGTGGCGACGCCGGGCCACGCGCTGATCTCGGCCGACTACAGCCAGATCGAGCTGCGCGTGCTCGCCCACATCGCCGAGGTGCCGGCGCTGCGTCAGGCCTTCGCCGACGGCGTCGACATCCACGCGATGACGGCCTCGGAGATGTTCGGCGTGCCGGTCGCCGGCATGGATCCGGCGATCCGCCGGCGCGCCAAGGCGATCAACTTCGGCATCATCTACGGCATCTCGGCCTTCGGGCTCGCGAACCAACTCGGCATCGCCCGCGAGGAGGCGGGGGCCTACATCAAGAAATACTTCGAACGTTTCCCGGGCATCCGCGACTACATGGACCGGGCCAAGGGGGAGGCGAAGGCGAAGGGCTTCGTCACCACCATCTTCGGCCGGCGGGCGCATTATCCGGGCATCGCCGACAAGAACGCCGCCGTCCGCGCCTTCAACGAGCGCGCCGCGATCAACGCGCCGATCCAGGGCTCGGCGGCGGACGTCATCCGCCGGGCGATGATCCGCATGGATGCGGCGCTGGCGGACGCGAAGCTCGACGCGCAGATGCTCCTCCAGGTGCACGACGAACTGATCTTCGAAGTGCCGGAGGGCCAGGTCGAGGCGACGATTCCCGTGGTGAAGCAGGTGATGGAAGGCGCGGCCGAGCCGGCGGTGAAGCTGCGCGTGCCGCTGGTGGTCGACGCGCGGGCGGCGGCCAACTGGGACGAGGCGCACTGAGAGCGATCAGCGTCGCGATGCGCCGCGATCGACAAAGAGCGGAATGATCGCGAAGAGGATCTGGGCGGCGAGGCCGAGCAGGCCGCGCGGGGTCGCGAACGCTTCCGCATAGGCCACGGGAGAGGTGCCGAGGGCGCTCGCCAATGCCACCTCGGCCGCCTGCAACAGGACGAAGGCGAGCCCGCCCATGGCGAGGCGGACGGCGGCATCGGCGGGGACGGCGCAGCGTCGGACGATCCGCGTCGCGGCGATCCAGGAGATCGCCAGCATGATCGGCGCCTCGATCGCCACGGCGGCGAGTCCGCCGAGACGCGGCACGACGACGATTTCGCGGATCGATCCGAGGACGAAGCCGGTGGCGAAGGCGACGGCGAAATAGGCGACTGCCGCCTTCACCACCGCCCGCATGGTCGCCCCCTCAGAAGAACGCCTGGATGCCCGTCTGCGCCCGACCCAGGATCAGGGCGTGG
>CALBKH010000014.1 GCA_937892955.1 uncultured Alphaproteobacteria bacterium | reverse complement strand
AAATGAGCGTACCCCCAAAAGGGTACCGAGGGTTCGAATCCCTCCGTCTCCGCCATAACTATTTGATATCATTGATGAATTTTAATTTATGACGGTCGCGGCGAATGGTGTCGCACTGTCAAAGGCTTCTGGCACCCACCATCCTGCCCCGTGGCCGTGAGACCCATTCGGTACCGGATTCGCCGCCGGACCTGCGCGAATATCTCTCGAGGCCACTTTGGTGGTACCCTTTGCAAATTCCAGTTCCTGTAGCTGCACTCGTGGTCGCCGTCAGGAGCGACTGCTGGTCCATGCCCACAGAATTGCCCATGGAACGATGATCCCCGCCGTATCGGCGGGGATGGGCTTCCAGCGATGATGATCCGTCGAAAGCGTCAACGGAAACCGAGTTCGCGGCGTTGCTCCATCCAGTCCTTGGGCAGATCGGCCGTTACCGAAAGCAACTTGGCGGAGAGTTCGATCGGCTGGCGCCCTTCCAGAATCGCCGAGGTGATGTCGGGGGCGAGGAAGCCGAGGCGCACGATACGGGAGACGTAAGGTCTTCCCACCCCGCTCTCCTCGGCGAGTTCGGCGATGGACCTACCGTCGCCGCGAAGGATCAGGTCGCGGAATCGATGTGCTCGGGCCAGGAGCCGCAGGAGGCTGTGATCGGGCTTGCGGCTCGCACGATTTTCCGGGGCCTCGACCAGATGGCGGCTTTCCATCCCGACCCGCTTCAGCGTCGCCGGCACCGTGAGTTCGATGGTCTCGCCGTCGTCGTCATGACGGGATCGGCCGTTTCGGTGGACAGGAGCGGCGATGCGATCCGGGTGGCGGCACGCCGAGGCGCGAACGGCTTCGACGCGGAGCGTGATGTTGACGGTGTCCGTGGTGACCACGATCGCCTTTACCAGTCGATGGACGATCGTCGTCTTCTCGGCCGGCGCGAGGGTCGGCCAAGATTTGGCGAGTTCGCCGATGCGCTCGACGAGTTGACGCCGCTCTTCGACATCCTTCGCCCGCGGCGCAATGACCGCGTCGATCGCCGTAGCGTCACCGAGGAAAGCCACGATGCGTCCCTCGACGATGCCCTCCAGATCCGTCGCCGGGATGCGGCGAGCCGAGCTGCGGCGGCGCTTCGGTTCATGGTCGGCCTGATCGACCGGACTCTTCCGCCCGGCAATCAGGTCGTGGCTGACGTAGTAGCGATACCGTCGGCCCTTCTTGTTCGCATGTGTCGGCGTCAGCGGGATCCTGTCTTCATCTCGGACGAGCCCGGCGAGGAGGCTCGGGGACGCCGCATCGGAGCGAACTGCCCGTTCGACCCGGTTCTCAGCGAGCACCGCCTGGACCTGGTCCCAGAGGTCCTGGTCGACGATCGCTTCGTGTCGGCCCGGGTGGATCATCCCCTTGTGGCTGATCTCGCCGCGATAGAGCCTGTTCTGCAGTAGGTGGTAGAGCGCTCCACGACCGAAGGGCCCGCCGCCGGCGACGTTGCCGGCGACCGAGACATGCCGCTTGGCGGCGATCCCGGCGGCGGCCAACTCGTCGCGCAGGTCGAGCACCGAGCCGACTTCGGCGTAACGGGTGAAGATGTGTCGCACCGTCTCGGCCTCGGCGGCGACGATCTCGAGCTTCCTCTCCTTGACCTCGTAGCCGAGCGGCGGGCGACCACCCATCCACATGCCCTTGGCCTTCGATGCTGCGATCTTGTCGCGGATGCGCTCACCGGTGACCTCCCGCTCGAACTGGGCGAAGGACAACAGCATGTTGAGGGTGAGGCGCCCCATAGAGGTGGTGGTGTTGAAGGACTGGGTCACCGACACGAAGGAGACAGAGGCCGCGTCGAACACCTCGACGATCTTGGCGAAGTCACCGAGCGAGCGGGTGAGACGATCGACCTTGTAGACGACCACCGTGTCGATCAGGCCGGCCTCGATGTCGGCGAGGAGGCGCTTCAGCGCCGGACGCTCCATGGTGCCGCCGGAAATGCCGCCGTCGTCGTACATCTGCGGTAGGACGACCCACCCTTCCGACTTCTGGCTGGCGACATAGGCCTCGCAGGCCTCGCGCTGGGCGTCGAGTGAGTTGAAGCTCTGCTCCAGTCCTTCCTCCGAGGACTTGCGGGTGTAGACGGCGCAGCGGATCGTCGCCGGCTTTGCGACCAGTGGCACGGTCGTCTTTCCGATCGGCTTACGCATCTCCGTCCTCCTCGTCGACGTCGGTCGCAGACGCAACGTTCACTTCCCCATCGGCCGAAGCCTTCGCCCGAGACGTGAGCCCGAAGAACCGCGGGCCCGACCAGTGGGTGCCGGTGATCTCTTCGGCGATCGCCGAGAGCGATTTCCGCACATCGCCATTCCAGAGGAAGCCGCCGTCGATCACGGTGACCTCGTGGGTCGCGCCACCCCATTCGCGCACCAGCCGGGCGCCGGGCTTCAGGCGTGGGGTCTTGGCCCGACGGATGTCGCCGGTGGTCGCGAGGGCTTCAGCGAGGCCGCGCAATTCGGTGGCGACCGCCTTCTTCAGACCGCCGAGCGCTTTCTCCTGAAGCTTCCAGGCGATGCCGAGTTCGAGGATCTCGCGGCGGAGCCGGTCAGGTGGGTTCGCGCGGAACTGGCGCCGCCATTCGGCGATCAGATCATCGCGCTCCATCGTACCGAGGGCGGCGAGCCGTGCAGGCAGTTCGGCCCGTAGGTCGACCGTCCTCGATCGACGATCGGAGGGGGCAACGGCTCGGCCGCGAGCTGCAAAGCTATCGATCGAACCGGCAGTCGCCTGCAGGTCGAGGGCGGCGATCTCGAGCAGGGTCATGGATCAGCCCTCCTTCGGCATGCGCCGGTAGGCCTTGCGGCCGTCGGCGTCGGTCGCGAGAACGATCGGGAACCCCCGTCGGCGCAGGCGACTGAACGCGGCGCGGATGGTGTGCGGCTGCCAGCCGGTCGCACCGGCGAGTTCATCGATGGTGGCGCCGGCAGGCGCGGCGATCTCGTCGAAGATCACGCCGAGCTTTCCGATCGGCAGTTTCGGCGACGCCGTCGGCGGGACCGGTTCGGGATCCGGCCCGGCCTGGGGTCCTGCGGGCGCTTCGACGTCGTCGATTTCCGCGGTGACCTGGTTCGGTTCGACTTCGCTCCCGGTGGGGTTGATGCGGGCGTGGCGGGGCATGTGGGACCCTCGGTGGGCGCGACGCGGGATGCGTCCGCTTGCACCACCTCGAGCCCCGGACCGAGTTGGTTCCGAGGCTCACCCGCGGCTCGTTTCCCCGCAGCCGCAATGCAGTACCGCTCTGTTGCCGACGGAAGTCCAGTCGAAAAAGCACCAAACGTCAGTCACTTCGAACCTTCGGTGACCGACCGTCGTTGACCGGCAGCCGACCCGTGTGGTGCAATGATCTGATCTTCGACGACGCCCCGCGGGCCCTCAAGGAGCACCGCTCGCCAATCGTCCTCACCGAGCGTCGCGATCATCTGGATCATCTCCACAATCGCTTTGCGCGGCTTAGATGATCGCCGTGCTGCGCGGCGGCATGTCGGTGGCCGACCGCAAGGCCGCGGAAGCCGCACTCGGTGGGCCCGATATGGATGAGCGCCTCATCCTCGCCACCGGGCGCTACATCGGCGAGGGGTTCGACGACGCGTGGCTCGACACGCTGTTCCTCACGATGCCGATCGCTTGGAAGGGAACACTCGCCCAATACGTCGGCAGGCTACATCGCCTGCACGCGGGCAAGTCGGAGGTCCGGGTCTTCGACTATGTGGATCAGGATGTTCCCCTCTTGGCGCGGATGGCAACCAAACGCCGGGCGGGATTTCGGGCGCTCGGCTACACCATCTCGTAGTGCTCACGGCCGGGAGGGAGCGAAGACAACTTCCTCCTTTCCCTCAGAGGAGAGGCTGGCAATTCACCCGGCTCCGTGATAGTTACATGTAACCAGGAGGTCGCCATGACGCCAGCATCTTCGCCGAAGTCGTCCCGCCTCAAGGTGAGCGAGCACCGGGCTCGGCTCCGGGCGCAGGGACTACGTCCGATCCAGATCTGGGTCCCGGACGTGCGAGCCCCGTCCTTCCGGTCGGAGGCGCATCGGCAGTCACTCGCCGTGGCGACGAGCAGCCACGATCGAGAAGATCAGGCTTTCATCGACGCCGTTTCCGACTGGGGCGAGGAATGAGGCGCGGCGAAATCTGGACGGTTTCGGGCGGGCCCGACTACGCCGGCAAGCCACGACCCGTCGTCCTCGTGCAAGACGACGGCTTCGACGCAACCCAGTCCATCACCGTTTGCGCATTCACCACCGACCCGACCGAGGCCCCCCTCTTCCGGCTGGCAGTCGAACCGAGCGACGGCAACGGACTCCAATGCCCCTCTCGCCTGATGGTCGACAAGATTACGACGGTGCCCAAGTCGAAGCTCGGCCGAAGGATCGGGCGCCTCGGTGACGAGGACGTTGTGCGGTTGAACCAGGCGATCGTGGTGTTCCTCGGCCTCGCCTCGTCACCGCGCGCCGCCCGAGGAGTTTGATCAGATCGGCCCGGTTTCGTGTTCTGTCGGTCGACGAGGAGGGGTGGAGCAGTGGCTGGATGCTCGCAGCGCTGAGTGCGACGAGTTCTGACCTTCGCCTGCAATATTTCTCTGGTGCGCCAACCGCGTAAATACTAATTAATTCAATGGCTTACAATGAGGGTACTGAGGGTTCGAATCTCGATCTCTCCGCCACAACGACTTGATATCATTGATGAATTTCAATTTATGACGGTCGCAGCGAATAGCTCGGGACTGTCAAAGGCTTGTGGCACCCACCAACCTGCCGCGTGACCACGAGACCCATTCGGTGCCGAACTCGGCGCTGGACGTGCGCGAAAATCTCTCGAGGCGATTTTGGTGGTACGCTTTGCAAATGCCAGTTCCTGTCTGGATGGTTTTTGCCGAACGCATCCAAGATGCCGCGCTCGCATGCAGTTCGTTCGGATTCTCGCTGCAGCATAGAACTGCGTGGTGAACCGCGCCGGGTTCGTCGGAGGCTCGGTGCTTTGAGTCAGGCGGCGATATCCGCCAGCTCCTGTTCGTCCCACCAGCGTTGTTCGGCCTCGGCCGGCGGGATGTTGCCGATCGGCTCGAGGAGCCGTCGGTTGTTGAACCAATCGACCCATTCGAGCGTGGTGACCTTGCCCCCGGTTTGTCCCCGTTCATAACCAGAATCCGTTCCTGCTCTGGT
>CALBKH010000013.1 GCA_937892955.1 uncultured Alphaproteobacteria bacterium | reverse complement strand
GATACCACTTTGCCATCCTGCCCGACCGCCTGTCACGATCGTCGATCCACGGCGCCTGCCGATGCGCCGTGCCCCCCTCCCTGTCCCTCCCTCTCCGAGGGGGAGAGGACGACGGGGCGAAGATCGAGGCGATCGCTCCTTCGACGGTTGCGACAGACCGGGTTCGCGAAGGTCGATGGGCGGTTCCACGTGCGTTCCCTCCCCCCTCGTGGGGGAGGGACAGGGAGGGGGGCACGGCGCATCGGGACGACGACCGCCCGACGCTCGCGCCCCCCCTCGCGTCCTCAGAACACCGGGATGATCTCGTCCATGTCGACCTGGAGGATCTCCTGGCCGGAGATACCGACCTCCGGGATCGCCGGGAAGGGAATGTCGTACTTGTCGAGCACGCCCTTCAGGTTGAGCATCGCCTTCTTCCAGTTCTCCTTCTTCGCCTCGTAGTCGGGGATGTGGAAGCCGGCGCCGCGCGCCACCGCCTCGCACTTCCTCTGCACTTCGATGAAGTCGGCCGGGATGTCCCAGAACTCCTCCGGCGGCTCGAACAGCACGGCGGAGAGGAAGAGGTAGCCGGCGCGGATCTGCTTGGTGATGATCGCGGCGTCTTCCTTGGCGAGCTTCGGATAGTCGCGCTCCATCACCGCCATGCAGATCGCCATGTGGCGACCCTCGTCGCGGCCGATGTTGCGGAACGCCTCCTTGAACACCGGCTCGGTGCAGCCCGCCGCCATCTGGTGGAAGATGGTCGCCGCCGCGATCTCGCCCATCAGGAACGACGAGAACAGCACCGCCAGCGAATACTTCGGCACCGCCTTCTTGTAGCCGTTCCAGTAGCGGCCGCCGTTGTAGTAGAGCCACTGGGCGTTGCGCTTGGCCTTGCGGCCGAGCTCGGTCTTCGGCTCGTGCTCGAGCGGCGACGGCGAGCCGAGCAGCTTGGTGATGGCGAGGCCGCACATCTGCTCGTGGTTCTGCTCGTCACGGGTGACCGAGAAGAAGCAGCGGCGCACCGCGTCCTCCTCGTGGACCTCGTAGGTCTTGATCAGCGCCTCGGCGAAGACCGGCGGAGCGGAGGCGTCGAACACCGAGAGGATCGTCCACCAGTAGGCGATCGCCTCGCGCTCTTCCCAGGTGTAGCTCTCGACGTCGAACGTGTCCCACGGCAGCGCCTTGGGGTCCCACTGCTCGCGCACCGAGGCGTCCCAGACTTCTTCGAGCTTGGCGGTCTTGTTGTGCCAGGAGAGCGGATAGACGTTGGGCTGCTCGGTCGGCGGCGGCAGATCCTGCGTGAGGGCGAGCTTGGTGGGACCGGACATCGGAGTCCTCCGAACTTGAGACGTTGTTCGTCGCTTGGGCGTGGCGTCCCGACATCGATCGGGTCCGCGGCGTTTCCTCGGCGTTCCGCCGTTCGAACCGATTGAACGGCTCGTCGAGGGAGTCATACGTGATACGTTTCGTCGCATCAACCGACGAATTTTGTATCACTTCGGAAAGTTCGTGATACGAACAGAATTACGATGGCGAACAAGTGCGGGCGGGTGACGCTTGCCGGCGCTTCTGCTACCGAGGATACCGTCGCCACGACACGGCGGGCGCCACGCCCGTCCCACCGGAGGCTTCGAACGAGACGTCCATGCCACCTCCCGACCGCCTCGATCCGGCGATCGACGCCCTTGCCGAGCGTCTGCGCCCCGACGCCAAGTCGCTGATCGTGTCGCTCTACGGCGACGCGGTGGCGCCGCACGGCGGCGTCATCTGGCTCGGCAGTCTGGTCGATCTGGTCGAACCCTTCGGCCTCAACGACCGGGTGGTGCGCACCTCGGTCTTCCGCCTTTCCAAGGAGGGCTGGCTCGGCTCCACCCAGGTCGGCCGCCGCTCCGCCTATGGCCTGACCGAAAGCGGTCGCCGCCGCTTCGAGGCCGCCGACCGCATCATCTACGCCGGCCGCGCCGCGCCCTGGGGCGGGCGCTGGACGGTCGTCTTCACCGGCCTCGTCGAGGGCGAGGCGCGCGAAGCGCTGCGCAAGGATCTCGCCTGGCAGGGCTTCGGCCAGTTGCTCCCCGGCGTCATGATCCATCCCGAGCCCGACGAGGCGTCGCTGCGACAGGCGCTCGCCGACGCCGTCGCCGACGACGGCGCCGTGGTCATGCGGGCGACCGGTGAGGACTGGGCGCGACCCGAGGCGCTGCGCGATCTCGTCGCCCGCGCCTGGGACCTCGCCGCTCTGGCCGCCGGCTACGCCAACTTCCTCGATGCTTTCCGGCCGTTTCTGGCCCGGATCGAGCGTGCCGAGCCGAGCCCGCGCGAGGCCTTCCGCCTCCGCATCCTGCTGGTCCACGCCTGGCGACGCGCCATCCTGCGCGATCCGCTCTTGCCCGAGGAACTGCTTCCCGCCGATTGGCCGGGTGCCGCCGCTCGCCTCCTGGTGCGCAACCTCTACCGCACGCTGCGCGCCCCCGCCGAGGCCCACCTCGCCCGCACCATGCTCACCCCCGACGGCCCCATCGGCCAGCCCGCGGCGAGCTGGTGGGGACGCTTCGGCGGCCTGGGCGAGGAGGCGTAGGGTGCGGTGAGCGAAAGCGAACTGCACCGCTCTCCACGCTCGCCCACACCGACATGTCATCGTGTCCAAAACAGGTGCACCTCGTTTCGCGAGGCTACACCCTACGAACCCGGCCGCGCTTCGCCCGATCTATTCGCCGAAGCAGCCGGGAATATCAGCCACGCCGGCCCAATCCTCCGCGACGATCCCCTCACGAACGGCGCGATGGAACGTCGAATATGGCCAGTCCGCTACCCGTCGAACCAGACGATGCTTCATCGGATTGATGTGGCAGTAATCGACATGACGACCGAAATCGTCGTCGTCACGGACCCGATGCTCCCAGAAACGCCGTTGCCACAGCGCACGCTCCCCCTCGCGTCGCCCGACGGCGACCTCTCGGCCGAACCGCGTCAACATCCGTGTGAAGCCGCCCTTGATCAATGACCAGCGGGTGGAGAAATCCCCATCGTCCTCCGGCAGTGTCCAGACGGCATGAATGTGGTCCGGCAAGACGACCATCGCATCGACACGGAAGGGTCGCCGGCGCCGGACATCACCGAAGATGCGCCGCAAAAGATCGACTTCTTCGACGAGAAGTCGGCTGCGGCGATCGGCGAGGGTGACCGTGAAGAACCAAGTACCCCCCGTCACCCGCGGGCGTCTGTATTCGGGCACGATCCGGTCCCTCTGGCGATGGCACTCGGGCGATCATCGACGAAGAAGAGGCGCATTACAACCGGCGATGGTGGATCGATCCGTGTCGCACCGAGCCACAGGTGATCGCGGATGCCGTCTCGCACATCCCCCGGCACGCCGGTGGTGCACCTCGCTTCGCTCGGCACACCCTACGAGCACGGCCTCACCCCACCGCGGCCCGCGACCCTTCGGCGATCAGCGTCGTCAACAGGCCGGCATATTGCTCGCGGGTCATGCCCTTCGACGGTTTGAACCACATGAAGCTCCAGTTCATCATGCCGAACAGCGACATGGTGACCGGCTTCACCAGTTCCGGGCGCTCGGAGAGCGCCGGGTTGACCTCGAGGATCGCCTCCTTGGCGTGAACGACGAGTTCGCGTTCCATCGCCTTGAGTTCGTCCTGCGCCTCCTTCGGCAGCCGGCTCATCTCGTTGATCTGGATGACGTGCTCGTGGTCGGCGTCGCGATAGGCCTCGAGCAGGGCGCGCACCAGCGCCTCCAGCCGGACCCGCGGCTCGCCCTCGACCGATCGCGCCTCTCGCACCACGTCGACCAACTCCTGGAGATGGGCGCGGATGATGTCCGAGAGCAGCGCTTCCTTGTTCTCGTAGTAGTGATAGAGCAGCGCCTTCGACGTGCCGCAGGCCTTGGCGATGTCGGTGAGCGACGTGCCGTCGTAGCCGGCGCGCGCGAAGAGCTCGGCCGACTTCTTCAGGATCGTCTCACGCTTGGCGTCGTAATCCGCCGCCCTCGGTCTCGCCACCCTCGCCCCCTCACCCCTTCGGCCGCTGATCGAACACCCGCTTCGCCTTGCCGAGCGAGCGTTCGAGGAAGCCCGGCGGCACCACCTGCACCTTGGCCGAGATGCCGATCGTGTCCTTGATGAACCGCGACAACCGCTTGCCCGATTCCGCCACGACGTCCGGGTAATCGGATTCCGGCCGGATTTCCACCTCGACCGTCATCAGATCCATGCGACCGTCACGGGTGAGCAGGATGCGGTAGTGCCCGGCGAGCGCCGGCACCTTGAGCAGCAGCTCCTCGATCTGGGTCGGGAAGACGTTGACGCCGCGCACGATCATCATGTCGTCGGAGCGCCCGGTGACCTTCTCCATCCGCCGCATCGACCGCGCCGAGCCGGGCATGAGCCGCGTCAGGTCGCGGGTGCGATAGCGGATGATCGGCAGCGCCTCCTTGGTCAGCGAGGTGAAGACGAGTTCGCCCTTCTCGCCGTCCGGCAGCACCGCGCCGGTCGCGGGATCGATCACCTCCGGATAGAAGTGGTCCTCCCAGATGTGCAGCCCGTCCTTGGTCTCGACGCACTCCTGCGCGACGCCCGGCCCCATCACCTCGGAGAGGCCGTAGATGTCGACCGCATGCATGTCGAAGGCGTTCTCGATCTCGCGGCGCATCGCCTCGGTCCACGGCTCGGCGCCGAAGATGCCGACGGCGAGCGACGACTCGCGCGGGTCGAGACCCTGATTGCGGAACTCGTCGAGGATGGCGAGCATGTAGGACGGCGTCACCATGATGACGTCCGGCGAGAAGTCGTTGATCAGTTGCACCTGGCGTTCGGTCATGCCGCCGGAGACCGGGATCACCGTGGCCCCGAGCTTCTCGGCGCCGTAGTGCGCGCCGAGACCGCCGGTGAAGAGACCGTAGCCGTAGGAGACGTGCACCTTCATCCCCGGCCGGCCGCCCGCGGCGCGGATCGAGCGCGCCACCACGCTCGCCCACGTGTCGATGTCCTTCAGCGTGTAGCCGACGACGGTGGGCTTGCCGGTCGTCCCCGACGACCCGTGGACACGGGCGATCTTCTCCTGCGGCACGGCGAACATGCCGAAAGGATAGGCGTCGCGCAGATCGGCCTTGGTGGTGAAGGGGAACTTCGCCAGATCGGAGAGCTGCTTGAAGTCGTCCGGATGGGCGCCCACGGCATCGAACTTCTTCCGATAGGTCTCGACGTTGTCGTAGGCGTGCCTGAGCGACCACGCCATGCGTTCGGTCTGCAGCGCCGTGATCTCGTCGCGGGAAGCGATTTCGATCGGGTCGAGGGACTTGCGGTCCGGGGTGAGGTCCAACATGGGAGTTCCTCCTGAACGTCGTTCTCGTCGCACCTCGCGGGTCTTTCGCCCGTTCGAGGGTCGCCCACGCGGGCGGAAAGCTCTTCGGGTTCAGCCTTGCGCCACCGCCTCCGGCGGCAGGAAGGTACCCTTGATGGTGCGGGAGAGCCCGCGGAATTCGGCGATCGTCTTGCCCGTCTCGTCGGTGACGGTGATGTCGTAGACGCCGGAGCGCCCGGCCCGCTGGCGCTCGACGCACACCGCCTCCAGCACCTGACCCTCGCGCGCCGGCGCGACGAAGGTGATCGAGCAGTGCTGCGCCACCGCCCGGTCGTTGCGGCTGTTGCAGCCGTAGGCGAAGGCGGTGTCGGCGAGCGTGAAGATGTAGCCGCCGTGGCAGATGTGATGGCCGTTGACCATCGTCGGGCCGATCGTCATGGCGAGCCGCGCCCGCCCCGGCCCGACCTCGATGAGGCGGATGCCGAGCGCCTGCGCCGCCTTGTCGTCGGCCCACATCAGATCGGCACAGGTCCGCGCCAGAGTGTCAGCGTCCATCGTCTCGGCCCTTCCGCCCGGTGAATACCGGCTTGCGCTTCTCCTTGAAGGCGGCGACGCCCTCGGCGTAGTCCGGCGTCGCACCGGCGGCGCGCTGCAGATCGCGCTCGAGATCGAGCTGCGCGTCGAAGGAATTGGTGGAGGAGACGAGCAACGCCTGTTTGGTCAGCGCCAACCCCTGCGTCGGAGCGTCCGCCAGACGCGCCGCCAGCGCCCGCGCCTCGGCGTCGAGATCGGCGTCGTCGACCGCCTTCCAGATCATGCCCCAGGCTTCCGCCTTCTCCGCCGCGATCGGCTCGGCAGTGAGCGCCAACCCCTTGGCGCGCGCCTCGCCGACGAGCCGCGGCAGCGTCCAGGTGCCGCCCGAATCCGGCACGAGGCCGATCTTGGCGAAGGCCTGGACGAAGGAGGCGGACTTCGCCGCCAGAACGATGTCGCAGGCGAGTGCGATGTTGGCCCCCGCCCCCGCCGCGACGCCGTTCACGACGCACACCACCGGCTTCGGCATCGACTTGATCAGGCGGACGAGCGGGTTGTAGCGCAGCTCCAGCGACTCCCCGAGGTCCGGCCGCGCCGAACCAGGGGCGACCGCCCGATCGGAGAGGTCCTGGCCCGCACAGAAGCCGCGCCCCGCTCCGGTGATGAGCACGGCGCGCACGCCCTCGTCGGCGGCGATCGCCTCGAGCGCTTCGCGCAACGCCGCGTGCATCGCCACGGTGAAGGAATTCAGCCGCTCCGGCCGATTGAGCACCACCCGCGCCACCGCGCCGAGGCGCTCGACCAGGATGGGTGTTTCGACGGCGGCGTCGTTCGTCTCGGACATCGTCACTCCCTCCGTCGCGACCCGTTCCCGGCCGTCGACCCTCTCGGTTTTATAGTTGACCGACCGGTTGGTCAATATATACTCCCCATCGACGAGAGACCCCGGCGACGTCCGACCGAAGAGGCCGGCGGCGCACGAGAAGGCCTCCGTTCCGGGAGGAAGATCATGCACGGCCGTGCCCTGCGTCGCGAGTGGCGGCGTGCGGTCTCCGTGCCGTCGTTCGCCATCGCAACATGGCGTCGACCACCGCTCCCGACATCGCCCCATCGCCGCGCCGCCCCCGATCCGGGCGACGCGCTCCCGCACGACGTTTCGAGGCATCCCGATGGCCGACCTGCCGCTTCTCCGCTCCTATGCCCTCGATCGCTGGTTCGAGGCCGCCGGTTCCGCGCCGGAGGTCTTCTCCGCGGTGACCGGCGAGGCGATCGCCCGCGTCTCCTCCGCCGGCCTCGACGTCGGCGCCATGGCCGCGCACGCCCGCCGCGTCGGTGGTCCGGCGCTGCGCCGCCTCACCTTCCACGAGCGCGCCGGTCTCCTGAAGAAGCTCGCCCTCCATCTCGGTGAGCACAAGGCGGCGCTCTATGCGCTCTCCACCGACACCGGCGCGACCAGGACCGATAGTTGGATCGACATCGACGGCGGCATCGCCACGCTCTTCGTCTACGCCTCCAAGGGCCGCCGCGAGCTGCCGGCCTCGACCTTCCTGCTCGACGGCGCGGTCGAGGGCCTGTCGAAGCGCGGCAGCTTCGTCGGCCGCCACGTCTTCACCTCGCTCAGAGGCGTCGCTGTCCACATCAACGCCTTCAACTTCCCCGTCTGGGGCCTGCTCGAGAAGCTCGGCCCGTCGATCCTCGCCGGCGTGCCGGTGATCGCCAAGCCGGCGACCGCCACCGCACCGCTCGCCGAAGGGCTGGCGAAGCTGATCGTCGCGAGCGGCATCCTGCCGCCCGGCGCCTTCCAGTTCGTCTCCGGTTCGGTCCACGACCTCTTCGACCATCTGAGCGGCCAGGACGTCGTCTCCTTCACCGGCTCGGCCGCCACCGCCGCCACGCTGCAGCGCTACCCGAAGATCGCCGAGAACGCGGTGCGCTTCGTCGCCGAGCGCGACAGCCTCAACGCCTCGATCCTCGGCCCCGACGCGGTCCCCGGCACGCCGGAGTTCGACCTCTTCGTCAAGGCCGTGGTCACCGAGATGACGGTCAAGGCCGGACAGAAGTGCACCGCCATCCGCCGCGCCCTGGTGCCGGAAGCGCTGATCGAGCCGGTCGGCGACGCGATTTCGGCGAAGCTCGCCGAGGTCCGCATCGGCCATCCCGGCCTCGAGACGACCAGGATGGGCGCGCTGGCAAGCCTCGCGCAGCGCCGCGACGTCCTCGCCCAGGTCGAGAAGCTCAAGGCCGAAGCCGACGTGATCTGCGGCGAGACCACGCCGAACGTCGACGGTGCCGACGCCGAGAAGGGCGCCTTCCTCGCCCCCATCC
This sequence comes from uncultured Alphaproteobacteria bacterium, assembly GCA_937892955.1. Taxonomy (GTDB): domain Bacteria; phylum Pseudomonadota; class Alphaproteobacteria; order Rhizobiales; family Ancalomicrobiaceae; genus CALBKH01. Next base: position 13,611 of record CALBKH010000013.1, on the reverse strand, counting down.
TCTTGCGCGCCCGCGACGCCGCTTCGGCCCACCGCATCCACGAAGTCGAGGCCTTCGGCCCGGTGTCGACGCTCATGGGCTATCGCGATCTCGACGACGCGATCGAGCTGGCCCATCGCGGCGAAGGCTCGCTCGTCGCCTCGCTCGTCACCTACGACCGAGAAGTCGCGCGCGACGTGGTGCTCGGCATCGCCGCTTCGCACGGCCGCATCCTGGTGCTCGACCGCGACTGCGCCCGCGAATCGACCGGCCACGGCTCGCCGCTGCCGCAGCTCGTCCACGGCGGCCCCGGTCGGGCCGGCGGCGGCGAGGAGATGGGCGGCGTCCGCGGCGTCCACCACTACATGCAGCGCACCGCCCTCCAGGGCTCGCCCGCCATGCTGACCGCCATCGGCGGCTCGTGGATCAAGGGCACCCCCGAGATCATCGGCGAGGTCCACCCGTTCCGCCTCACCTTCGACGAACTCGAACTCGGCCGGACGTTCCGCTCGCCGCCGCGGGTGGTGACGCTCGAGGACATCGAGCACTTCGCCCATTTCACCGGCGACACCTTCTACGCCCACATGGACGAGGAGGCGGTGAAGGGCCATCCCTTCTTCCCTGGCCGCGTCGCCCACGGCTACCTGCTCCTCGCCTTCGCCGCCGGTCTCTTCGTCGAGCCGGCGCGCGGGCCCGTGCTCGCCAACTACGGCCTCGACGAGCTTCGCTTCCTCAAGCCCGTCCAGCCGGGCGAGGCGATCGAGGTGCGCCTCACGGTCAAGTCGAAGAACCCGCGCAACGCCGACTACGGCGAAGTGCGCTGGGACGTCGAGATCACGAGCGGAGGCGAGACCTGTGCCACCTACGACCTCCTGACCATGAACGCCCACACCGCCTGACCGGCGTCCCGCCCACGATCCGACGACCCGCCTCACCCCGGGAGCGAGAACCGCTCCCGGGGTGAGGTCGTTTCGCATTTGCACAATCATGAGAAAGGGACGGGGCCCGTCGAATTCTGCATGACATGGTGATTTCTCACGCTCCTCGCCCGAGGAGACGCCACGTCATCGCGAGAATTTCACGTTGAGAGTCAAGGCGAGAACATGGCGAGACCGATCGGAAGATGGCGAGAATGCGCACCGATCCATGCGGATTGCGCATGACGGAATCCCATCCTCGAGACTTCTGATTTGCTGCATCGCAAACTAGATTGAGATCGAAATGAATTTCATCGATGCCGGAAATTGCGGCACGAAGACATGAAAGGTCACTCCATGCCCCTCACCCGTTTTGCCCGTACGATCGGCTCCAGCCTGCGTCGCTACCACCTCTATCACCGCACCATCGCCGAGCTGAACTCGCTCGGCGACCGTGAACTCGCCGACCTCGGCATCGCCCGCGGCGACATCCGCAAGATCGCCCGCGACTCGATGATCTGAGGCCGTCGTTCCACGCGGCAGCCCCGGTGTTGACCGAGGTCAAAGCGTCCGACCCGCTCTTCCCCTCCTCATGCGCGCCGATGGCGAGCCCCGAGGAGGGAGACGTGCCGACCCGCGACCTGCCCCCGTTCCGCGATCTCCACGCCTTTCTCGCCCTGCTCGACAGTCGCGGGCTCCTGAGGCGGATCGCCAAACCGGTCTCCACCGTTCTCGACATGACCGAGATCCATCGCCGGGTCCTCCACGCCGGAGGCCCGGCGTTGCTGTTCGAGAAGCCGATCCTTGCCGACGGCACGGCCTCGGCGGTTCCGGTGTTGGTCAACCTCTTCGGCACCGTCGAGCGCGTCGCCCTCGGCTTCGGCATCGAGCCCACCCACCTCGATCGCCTCGGCGAGGAACTCGCCGCCCTGCGCGACCCGACCCCGCCGGATGGTGTCAAGGATGCGCTGTCCAAGCTGCCGCTGCTGAAGGCGGCGCTCTCCATGCGACCGAAGACCATCGGCTCGGCGCCCTGCCAAGAGCAGGTGCTCACCGGCGAGGCGATCGATCTCTCCCGCCTCCCCGTCCAGACCTGCTGGCCGGGCGAGCCGGCGCCGCTCGTCACCTGGCCGCTGGTGATCTCCCGCCCGCCCGACACCACCTCGACGGCGAAATACAACGTCGGCGTCTATCGCCTGCAGGTCGCCGGGAAGAACCGCCTGATCGCCCGCTGGCTCGCCCATCGCGGCGGCGCCCACCACCACCGCGCCTGGGCCGCACGGGGCGAGAAGATGCCGGTCGCCGTGGTGATCGGCGCCGACCCCGGCACCATCCTCGCCGGCGTCCTGCCGCTGCCGCAGGATCTCTCCGAGCTGCATTTCTCGGGTCTCACCCGCGGCGAGCGCGCCCGCCTCGTGCCGGCGAAGACGGTGCCCCTGAAGGTGCCGGCCGACGCCGAGATCGTGATCGAGGGCTGGGTGTCGCCGACCGAGACCCTGCCCGAGGGCCCCTACGGCGACCACACCGGCTATTGGAATTCGGTCGAGGACTTCCCCGTCCTGGAGGTCTCGGCGATCACCATGCGCCGCGAGCCGATCTATCTCTCGACCTTCACCGGCCGGCCGCCGGACGAGCCGTCGCGCATCGGCGAGGCCTTCAACCGGCTGTTCCTGCCGCTCCTGAAGAAGCAGTTTCCCGAGGTGACGGACTTCTGGCTGCCGCCCGAGGCCTGTTCCTATCGCGTCGCGGTCGTCGCCATCCGCAAATCCTATCCGGGGCAGGCGCGCCGGGTGATGATGGGCCTGTGGTCGATGTTGCCGCAGTTCGCCTATACCAAGTTCGTGATCGTCGTCGACGCCGACATCGACGTCCGCTCCTGGGACGACGTGCTCTGGGCGATCTCGACCCGCTCCGACCCGTCGCGCGACGTCATGCTGGTCGACCGCACGCCGATCGACTATCTCGATTTCGCCTCGCCGAAATCCGGTCTCGGCGGCAAGATGGGCCTCGACGCGACCACCAAGATCGGCACCGAGACCGAACGGGAATGGGGTCGCGTGCTCGAACAGAGCCCCGAGGTGTCGGCCCGCGTCGATGAGATGTGGGGGAGGCTGGGGATATGACGACGAATACACGAAGCACCGACCGGCTGACGCGATGAGCCGCGCTCGGGGCAAGGGCTCACCCCGATGTCCCCTCCCCCCTCGAGGGGGAGGGACAGGGAGGGGGGGCTCGGCATCGCCCCGGCTTCGACGTCGGAGAGGAGGAGTCTTCGTCCCCCCCTCTCTGTCTCTCCCCCTCCAGGGGGGGAGAGAACCGGATGAGAGCACCTTCCCCGATCCCGGTCCGCAACGGGCCGAGAGACCGCGAAGATGAACAGATGCAGCCCGAACCGCCGGTTCGGACGTCATTCGAACGGAGACACCATGCCCCGCGTCGTCCTCGGCCTCTCCGGCGCCTCGGGTGCGGCGATCGGCCTGCGCGTCGCCGAGATCTTGGCGCAAGGCGGCATCGAGACCCATCTCGTCGTCTCCGCCGCAGCGGAACGTACCCTCGCCCACGAGATCGGCCCCGGGGCGCTCGCCCGATTGCAGGCGCTCGTCCACGTCCGCTATCCGATCGACGACATCGGCGCCGCCATCGCCTCCGGCTCGTTCCGCACCGCCGGCATGATCGTCGCGCCGTGCTCGATGCGGGTGGTCGGCGCCATCGCCTCGATCGCCGCCTCCGACCTCCTGATCCGCGCCGCCGACGTGACGCTGAAGGAGCGCCGCCGGCTGGTGCTGGTCGCCCGCGAGAGCCCGCTGCACCTCGGCCACCTGCGCGCCATGGCCGCGGTGACCGAGGCGGGCGCCATCGTCGCCCCGCCGGTGCCGGCCTTCTATCTGAAGCCGACCTCGGTCGCGGCGATCGTCGACCACATCGCCCATCGCGCCGTCGATCTCCTCGACCTTCCCGACCTGCCGCGCGCCGCCGAATGGACCGGCGAGGAGGAGACCACGGGCCGACGGCCATGAAGCCGCTCGCCACCCGTCTCGCCGCCTACGAAGTCTTCTTTCCCCTCGCCGCCCTCGGCTCGATCGCCACCATCGCCCTGACGCTGCCCGCCCTCACCGGCGGCTGGTCCCCGTCCGCCGGGCTCTCGGCGATCGACTGGCACGCCCACGAGATGCTCTTCGGCCATTTCCCCACCGCCTTCGCCGGGGTGATGCTCACCGCCCTGCCGCGCTGGACGAAACGCCCCTCGCCCGCCGCGGCGACGATCGTCGGCCTCGCCCTCCTCTTCCTCGCCGCCCGCCTCGCCTTCGTCTTCTCGCCGTCCTCGATGTGGTTGTGGACTTCTCCGGCCGCCCTCGCCGCCGTCGCGGCCTACGCCGGATCTCGCATCGTCGCGGCCGGCGACCGCCGCGACTTCGGCCTCGTCGCGCTCCTCGCCGTCCTCGCCCTCGCCGACGCGGCCTTCCTCGTCTCGGCGCCGACCGGCGACACGTCGTTCGCCCTCCGGTCGGCCTTCGCCGCGGCTCTGTCGATCGCCATGGTGATGGGCGGTCGCATCGCCCCGGCGCTCACCCGCCACCTCGCCGACATGCGCGGCGAACCGCAGGCGCCGCCGACACCGCGTAGCTTCGAGATCACCGTCTTCGCCGTCTCGCTCTCGGCGCTCGCCGCGTGGACCTTCGCCCCGCGAGCCACCACGACCGCCGTCGCCCTGGCGCTCGCCGCTCTGTTCCATGCCGCGAGGCTCGCCACCTGGAAAGGCTGGTCGACCCGGGATCGCCCGCCCTTCCTCGCCCTCCACCTCGGCTATTCGTTCCTCCCCCTCGGCTTCGCGACGATGGCCGTCGCCATCCTCCGGGACGACTTCGACCTCGTCGACGTCGCCGCTCACGCCTGGGGCGCCGGAACGCTCGGGCTGATGTGCGCGGCGATCATGACCTCGGTGGTGCGCCGCTATTCCGGCAAGGCGCTGAGCGTGAGCCGTCTCGCCGACGCACTGGTCGCCGCCCTGTTGGTCGCCGTCGCGGCGCGTCTCGCCGCCGGCCTCGCCGGACTGCCGCTCGGCCTCCTTCACGCCTCGGCCGGGGCCTGGATCGCGGCCTACGCGACGCTGGCGGTGCTCGTCGCGCGCGACCGCCGCCTGCCCGCACCGGCCGGCGGCATGACGACCGCGGCGACGGCGGACGAGTTCGGCGAGGTGTCGTGAAAGTGGTGGGCCCGGAGGGACTCGAACCCCCAACCAAGCCGTTATGAGCGGCCGGCTCTAACCATTGAGCTACAGGCCCTTCGGCGACTTGGCGGACGGCTTCGAACCTCGCGGTCCGCTCGAGGCCCGCATACGACGCCGAGTGAGTCGGCCTCTCGCCTAGCACGACGTGTGGTCGACCGACAAGCACGCGCCATGATCGGAACACATTCCTCGTGGAAAAGCCGGGGATCACCGCCGCCGGAGGAGGATCCGGCGTGCCCGATCTCGACCGCGACGGGGGCCCGGAGCCCATCCGTTAACGCCGACGGTGGAGACGACGCGAAGATCGTCCCCGTGGGCCGACCGGAGACGTCGGACGCGAGGCCTCGTGCGAGGCGCGCCGATCGCTCCCTTCGGAGAAGCGCAGAAGCACCAGTCGGTACAGACAATTCCGTCTCCCGCGATGGCGTCGAACGCCACCGGACGACGTTGCGGACCGCCGCCGATCAGCGTGGATGCGATCGCCGGCGAGGTCCGGAGGAGACCGGGTGATCGCACCGATGCGAACCCGGCTCCCGAGCCGGTGGCGCGTTTTCGGGGGGAGACCCGATCCGGCCATCGACCCGTGAGGTGGGTCCCCACGAGAGCTCGCAGAGCCCGGGACACCTCGAGTGCACGCGCCGCATGAACCCATGGCGGGTGGCCGTGCCCCATCGGAGTGGAATCGCATGATCCTAGCCCCCGCCGCCGCGCTTCGCGGCGCCGCGCCGCGTCGAGCCCTGCTCGCCGCCGGCTTCCTCGCCCTCGCTTGCGCCCCGGCCTTCGCCGGATCGGCCAAGGTCCAGGGCCAGGGTATCGCCTCCTTCTACGGACGCGAACATCACGGCGGCCCGACCGCCTCCGGCGAACGCTTCAACATGCACGCCATGACCGCCGCCCACCGCACCGTCAAGCTCGGCACCCATCTCAAGGTGACCAACCTGAAGAACGGCAAGTCGGTGGTGGTCCGCATCAACGACCGCGGCCCCTTCATCAAGGGGCGCATCATCGACCTGTCGCGCGGCGCGGCGGACGTCCTCGGTTTCACCGGCGCCGGCCTCACCCGCGTCGCCATCGAAACCGCGGAAACCGGCGCCAAGCCCGGCCCGGTGGCCGGCTCGATGAAGGTGGCCTCGCTCGAGCCCGAGACGACCGGCACCACCGCCGCGGCCACCTCCGGCGACGAAGTCGCGGCGAAGCCCGTCCTCACCGAGGCCGAACGGGCGATGATCGATCGAACCGCCTCTTCCAACCGCTGACCCCGGTCGGACGAGACGAAGAAACGGCTCCGTTCACCCGAACGGAGCCGTTTTCGTCTTTCAGGGACCGCGGCACGCGGAGCCGATGATCGCTCACCCCTCCTTCGGGATCGGCCGCGGCTTGCCCTCGTCGTCGACGGCGACGAAGGTGAAGGTGGCGTCGGTGACCTTCTCGCGGGTCACCGTGCGGAAGCGCTGCGCCCAGGCTTCGATGTGGATCTTCATCGAGGTGCGGCCGATGCTCTCGACGTCGGTATAGACGCAGAGCACGTCGCCGACCTGCACCGGCCGGATGAAGATCAGCGTATCGACCTTGATCGTCACCACGCGGCCGCGCGCCCGCTCCACTCCGCGGATGCCGCCGGCGGCGTCCATCTGGGAGAGCACCCAGCCGCCGAAGATGTCGCCGTTGGCGTTGGTGTCCGCCGGCATGGCGATGACGCGGACGGTGAGTTCGCCACGGGGCATGTCGCAGGTGGTGGGAGAATCGGTCATTCCGGCCTCGGTATCGGTTGTCACGCAGGAAGCCTAACCGCCGTCCGGGCGCGGCGGAAGCCCGCCGACGCGGCGCTGCCTCACGGCCCGTGGCTGCGCGGATAGGGATTGACCTCCGCCGGCGTCCATCCGGCGAGCACGCCGTCGCGCGGTGCGAAGACCTCGACCTTCAGCGGGTGGCAGGCGACCGCGTCCGACGAATGCGTCGCCCCGCAATCGCCGCCCGGACAGGCCGACAGCGCGCCGAGGAGATCGATCTCGGCGAACATCTCCAGGAAGTCGCCGGGCCTGACCGGGCTCGCCTTCATGAAGTAGCGATGGGTGTCGTGGGTGAAGCCGGTGCACATGAAGACGTTGAGCACGTCGTGCACCAGCGGCTCGGCTTGCGTGAGCGTCCGTCCGGTCGCTTGCGCCAGGGCCCGCGTCAGGTTCGAGTGGCAACAGTGGTGATAGTCGACGCCCTTGAGCAGCCGGTTGGTGTAGGGGTCGCAGCGCGTGCCGATGACGTCGTGGACGCCGGCCCCGTCGGCATCGAAACCGTACCAACCGAGCGTGTCGGCGGTGATCGTCGCCATGGGCCTGAGGTACGGCAGGTTCGACCACAGCCGATCGCCGACGCCGACATGGGTGGCGTGCAGCGCCCGTGTCTTGCCGGAGAAGAAGCGCTCGATCGGATCGTTCGCGTTCCACAGATTGAGATCGCCGACCTGCGGCCCCTCGATCGAGACGATGCGGAAGAAATGCCCGGCCGGAACCCGGAACGATGCCGCGTCGCGTGGGCCGACGATCACCTCGTCGATCCTGGTCATCCCTTCGCGCGCCCGCTCGTAGAAGGCGGCGTCGAAGGGCGGCAGATGCTCGACCTCGTAGGTGACGACGGGTGGTGCGGCACGACGCGCCTCGGCATCGGCGGGAGCGGCGGGTTTCGGCATGAGCGGGTCTCCGGCGGGGCGCGGGAAGCTTCGCCGAGCCGGCGCCGGCGCACAAGCGCCCCGGCCGGAATTCCCGCCCGTATCGACCTCGTGTGGTCACTTCGCGGCCGCCCCACCTTCCTTCTCCCCTCGCGGGAGAAGGTGCCCCGAAGGGGCGGATGAAAGGGCGCCGCGTAGCGGCGATGCGGTGAGGACCCGACGTTCGAAGGCGAGGAGCGGCCCAGCTCCCTCATCCGGCCTTCGGCCACCTTCTCCCGCAGGGGGAGAAGGGGTCCTCGCAGCACCGCCTTCGACCCACCGGACACGTACGAACGTTTCGATGGCCGGCCACGCGCCGCGGAACCGCCGCGCCTCGCAGCCTCAGCCGAACATCCGCAACCCCTGCTCGGCGATGATGCGTTTCGCCTTGTCGAAGGCCATCTCGATCGCCGTATCGCGATCGGCGAAGCGGTCGGCGCGGACGAAGCGGCTCTCCTTCGTGACCCCGTCGACCTCGCGGCAGATCACCCCGCACAGCTGCCACTGCCCCTGTTCCTGGAACGGCGTGGCGCGCACGATCCACCCGTCGAGCTCCATCGTCGGCTCGGGCTCGGGGGCCTTGGGGGAGGAGCCGAAGAGACGTTTCAGAAGGGACATGGCGAGCCTCCGGGATCGGCAGCGTTCGTCGTCATTCGGCGGCGGCGAGGACCAGTTCGCCGGCGGCGATCATCTCGCCGCGCAACCAGTCCGGACAGAGATCGAAGCCGTTCGGCCACGTCGGCGCACCGTATTCGAGAAATACCCGCGCGAAGAAAGCGGGTTCGCGCAGCGGCCGAACCATCTCTCCGGGCTCGGCGACCAGTGCGGCGAAGTCGTGGACGCCGCTCGCTCCGTCGGCGAACCGAACACGCAGCCCGAACGGCGCTTCGACCGAGAGTTCAGCGATCTTGTTCAGCATCGAGACCTGCGATCTTCTCCAGCGGCATCCCTGCCCGCGCTCGTTCCCAATCGGCGAAGAGTTCGTCGCGATGGAGCCCCGCCCATTCCGATACCAGACGCGCCGCCGTCGGCGGTAGCCGCCCTTCGACGATCCTTCCCGACGCGATGTCGACCATCGCTTCCGATCCGCCATAGATAGCATGGAAATGCGGCGGCGGATGATCCTTCGAATACATGCGGATGACGATGCCGTAGAAGATCGCGATCACCGGCACGGGCAAGGTCCTCCCGAAACGAAGAACCCCGGCGTCGTCGCCGGGGTCCTGTGATCCTCAGTTGTCGAGGAAGCTCCGGAGTTTCCGCGACCGGCTCGGATGCTTCAGCTTCCTCAGCGCCTTCGCCTCGATCTGGCGGATGCGTTCGCGGGTGACCGAGAACTGCTGGCCGACCTCTTCGAGCGTGTGGTCGGTGTTCATGCCGATGCCGAAGCGCATGCGCAGCACGCGTTCCTCACGCGGGGTGAGCGAGGCCAGCACCCGCGTCGTCGTCTCGCGAAGATTGCTCTGGATCGCCGCGTCGATCGGCAGGACGGCGTTCTTGTCCTCGATGAAATCGCCGAGATGCGAATCCTCCTCGTCGCCGATCGGCGTCTCGAGAGAGATCGGCTCCTTGGCGATCTTGAGGACCTTGCGCACCTTCTCCAGCGGCATGGCGAGCTTCTCGGCCAGCTCCTCCGGTGTCGGCTCGCGGCCGATCTCGTGCAGCATCTGGCGCGAGGTGCGGACGATCTTGTTGATCGTCTCGATCATGTGGACGGGAATGCGGATGGTGCGCGCCTGATCGGCGATCGAGCGGGTGATCGCCTGCCGGATCCACCACGTCGCATAGGTCGAGAACTTGTAGCCGCGGCGGTACTCGAACTTGTCGACCGCCTTCATCAGACCGATGTTGCCCTCCTGGATCAGGTCCAGGAACTGTAGGCCGCGGTTGGTGTATTTCTTGGCGATCGAGATGACGAGACGCAGGTTCGCCTCGACCATCTCCTTCTTGGCCTGACGGGCCTCGCGCTCGCCCTTCTGCACCATGTGGACGATGCGGCGGAACTCGGTGGTCTCGAGCCCGGTCTCCGAGGCGAGGTTCTGGATCGCGCCGCGGAACTCCTTGATCGTGTCGCCTTCGTTCTTGACGAAGTCACGCCAGCCCCGCGTGCCGAGATTGGCGACGCGGCGCAGCCAGTGCGGATCGAGCTCCGAGCCCTGGTAGTTCTTGAGGAAGTCGTCGCGGGCGACGCCGTAGCTCTCGGCGAGGCGCAAGAGACGCCCCTCGAAGCCCATCAGCTTCTTGTTGATGTCGTAGAGCTGCTCGACCAGGCTGTCGATACGCGCCTGATTGAGGGAGAGGCTCTTCACCTCGTTGATGAGGTCTTCCTTGAGTTTCTTGTAGCGGCGCTCCTGGGAGGGCGACAGCGTCTCGTTCTTGAGACGGCCCTCGACCAGCTGCTCCTGCAGGCGGTGCAGCTTCTTGTAGTCGTCGGCGATGCGGTCGAAGGTCTCGAGCACCTTCGGCTTGAGCTCGGCTTCCATGGCGGAGAGCGAGACGTTGCCCTCCATGTCGTCGCCGTCGTCGTCGCCGCTCTCGGCTTCCGCCTCCGCCGCCTCTTCCGTCTCCTCGCCGGCTTCCTCGTCGACCGGCACCATCGGCGGGCCGCCGGCCTTGCCGTCGGGACCGGCATAGGTCGCCTCGAGGTCGATGATGTCGCGCAAGAGGATCTTGCCGTCGTTGAGTTCGTCGCGCCAGATGATGATCGCCTGGAGGGTCAGCGGGCTCTCGCAGAGGCCCGCGATCATCGCCTCGCGACCGGCCTCGATGCGCTTGGCGATGGCGATCTCGCCCTCGCGCGACAGAAGCTCGACCGAGCCCATCTCGCGCAGATACATGCGCACCGGATCGTCGGTACGGTCGGCCGGCTCACGGGTGGTGGTGGTACGGGCCGGCAGCGCCGACGGCGCCTCGGCGAGGTCGGTGGACTCGGCCTCCTCCTCCTCGCCCTTGTTGTTCTCGTCCTCTTCGCCCGCCTCCTCCGTCTCGACGACGTTGATGCCCATCTCGTTGAGCATGGCGAGGATGTCCTCGATCTGCTCGGAGGCCACCTGCTCGGAGGGAAGCACGTCGTTGAGCTCGTCATAGGTGACGAAGCCGCGCTTCTTGGCGATCTTGATCATCCGCTTGACGGCGGCATCGGAGAGGTCGAGCAGCGGGCCGTCCGGGGTTTCCGGCGCCTGCACCTCGGTCTCTTCCTGCTCGCCTGCCTTGGTCGCCATGAAGCATCTCCTGGAGGAATGCGAGCCGTCGCGACCGGGCCTCGTCACCCCGTCGCCCGGGCGGGCGCTCGAGGGGGAAGCGAAGCCGTCGAGGGAGTGACCCTCGGGTCGAACGGCCGAAAGGTTGAATTACGGCGCTTGTCCTAAGCTCCGATTAACTGTCGCACCGATGCGCGCGATGGCCCGCATCACTCGCGTTTCGGCGGCGGACGCCGAAGGACCGGTCTTTCGCGAAACGTCGTCCCGATCGCGCGAGAAGGGCTGCGCCGATGCGTGGGACATTCCGGGAGAGGCTTTATTTAACGAGCGAATCGGATTGCGCAAGGGTGATTCGTCACACGATTCGCCGCGCCGCGCGAATCGTGTGTCCACCACCTCTCCGGAATCTCCTGTAATTTCACAGCGAGGCCGTTCCGGCGCCTCATCCGCCGGCGATTCCCCCGGCCGCGATGCCGCCGCCGTTCCCCCCCTGCGCCCGGCGGATCTCCTTGGCTTCCTCGGCGAGTTCCTGCTCGCGCCGGGCGAATTCCTCGCGCCGCCGGCCGATGTCGCGGGAGAGCCCGAGGATGCGCGCCTCGACGCTCTCGTCGGCGTCCGGCCCGACCTGGGAAACCTCGCGTTCGAGTTCGCGCTCCATGTGGCGCAGCTCGAGCCGGTCGAGGAAGTGCCACAGACAGGTCTCCACCCAGCTTTCCGGCGGATGGAACTTCAGCACCTTGAAGCGCTGCTTGAGCCGGTCGCCGCGCCCGCTCGTCACGCGCCCCGCACCGTCGGTCACCTCCGAACCGTGCAATTCCTCGAGCAGGAAGAAGAAGCGCGGATCGATGCCCTCGTAGAAGGAGGAGACCGACAGGTCCGACACCTCCGTCGCCATCCGCCACAGTTCGCGCTTGAACGCCTCGTGCGGCTCGAGCCCGAAATCGAGGCCGACCATCCGCTCCGCCGCCGCCTCGAAGAGGTCGGGATATTCGACGCAGAGCCCGAGCACCACCCGTTCGAGCCCGACGAGATCGCCGTCGGGCATCGGCGGCATCGCCGCCGAGGGCTCGGCCCGTCCCGTCCCGCGTCCGCCCCACGGCGCCGCCGCACGCCCCCCCTTGGCGAAGCCCTCCCCCCGCTCGCCCCGCTCCGACGACCAGAAGAGATTGGACAGCCTGAGCCGGTATCTGAGCTGATAGGCGCGTTGAACCCGTCCGTCGCGGATCTCGTGGACGAGATCTTCGAGCCGCTTCTCGAGCGCCGCCTTGCGCTCCGGCGTGTCGATCGCCGCGCCGCGGGTTTCGCGATCCCACAGCACGTCGGCGAGCGGCACGGCGCGCTCCACCTCCGCCTGGAACGCCGCCTTGCCGCCGAGCGCGATCAATTCGTCGGGGTCCTTGCCGTCGGGCAGGAAGACGAAGTTGAACGAGAAACCGGATTTGAGATGCGGCAGGATGCGGTCGACGGCGCGATAGGCGGCTTTGACGCCCGCCTTGTCGCCGTCGAAACAGACGACCGGCTCGGCGGCGAAGCGCCACATCCGCTGGATCTGCTCCTCGGTGAAGGCGGTGCCGAGCGTCGCCACCACGCTCGGGATCCCCGCCTGCCACACCGCGATGGCGTCGAGATAGCCCTCGACCACGATGACCGAGCCCTGGTCGTAGGCCGCCTGCCGGGCGCGGTGGCCGTTGAACAGCATCAGTCCCTTGTGGAAGAGCTCGGTCTCCGGCGAGTTCAGGTATTTCGGCTGGTCGTCCGGGCTCATGGCGCGACCGCCGAAGGCGACGACCCGGCCCTTCTCGTCCTGGATCGGGATCATCAGCCGGTTGCGGAAGCGATCGTAGGCGGGCCGCCCGTCGTCCGGCTTGATGGTGAGCCCGGCGTCGACCATCGCCTGCTCGTCGACCCCCTTGCCGAGAAGGTGCCGCTTCAGCGCGTCGCGCTCCGCCGGGGCGAAGCCGATGCGGAACTCCTTGACGGTGCGCGGCTCGAGCCGCCGCTTCTCGACATAGGCCCGGGCCGAGGCGCCGGAGGAGAGCCGCAACTGCTCCTCGAAGAACCGCGCCGCCATCTCGGTGACGTCGGCGAGCGAGGCGCGATGACGCTCGCGCTTCTCCTCGCGCGCATCCGGTTTCGGCAGGACGACGCCGGTCTCGGCGGCGAGCCGCTCGACGGCCTCGGGAAACGACAGGCCCTCCGTCTCCATCAGGAAGCGGAAGATGTCGCCGTGCTTCCCGCTCGAGAAGCAGTGATAGAAGCCCTTCTGGTCGTTGACGAAGAAAGACGGCGTCTTCTCCGGATTGAACGGCGACAGGCCGGCGAATTCCCGCCCCTGCTTCTTCAGCCGCACACGCCGCCCCACGACGTCCGAAACCGGAAGCCGAGCACGGATCTCGTCGAGAAGGTGCGGCGGGAACTTCATGGAGGGACTATAGGGGAGCGAGGGGCCGGTCCGCTACGAAAAGCTATTTCCACGGAGCGCTTGACAAAATATGTTTGTATATACATTCTGTCGGAGGCGATGAACCAACCCCAAAGCACCCAAAGCACCCAAAGCACCCAAAGCACCCAAAGCACCCAAAGCAC
>CALBKH010000012.1 GCA_937892955.1 uncultured Alphaproteobacteria bacterium | reverse complement strand
GAATCACGTCAGTAGACGGTCGTCGAGGGCTATCCGCGCACAGGTCTCATGAGCCCCACCTTTGGTGCGGCTCAGGAGCGTCACCAACGGTAGGCACCGCCGAGCGTGGTACGACGACGGCCGCGCATCTCTTCACGAGCCGCGAGTTCGATGTCGATGCGGTCGGTGACGTGGATCTGTTCGCAATCGCGGACCGGCTCGGCCATGCGGCGCAGGGCGCGCCGGGCGACGCGGATGAGACGAACCATCGTTCGAACTCCTCGGTTCGGTTCAGAGTCTCGATGGCCCCGACCTCGGCGTTCGTCCCTCGCGCGGGAGGTCTTCGCCCCCTCGTCTTCGGTCTCCAGATTCGAGGTGAAATACGGCAAGGTCGTGACATTTAGTGCAATAAATTGCATAAATGCATGAAGCTGGCGAAATGCAGCCATGCGTTCGGGTCGGGTGAAATTCGCTCCGCTCTCTGCAGCCACCGGCCCGGTGGTCTCCGGGCCTCACCCCCCGACCAGCGCCAGCCATTCGTCCTCGGTGAGCACCTGCACACCGAGATCCCGCGCCTTGGTCAGCTTCGATCCCGCTCCCGGTCCCGCCACGACGATGTGGGTCTTGGCCGAGACCGAGCCCGCCACCTTGGCGCCGAGCCGTTCGGCCATGGCCTTGGCCTCGTCGCGGGTCATCTTTTCGAGCGAGCCGGTGAAGACGACCGTCTTGCCGGCGACCGCCGTGTCGGTCTTCGGCTTCTCGGCGTCGAGTACCGTGAGGTGAATTGACAGATTGCAGAAAGAAGCAAAATTTCTATCTCTCATAAAATATTCGGCGATCGAATCGAATATTACTTCACCAATATTGTCGATATCGATTAAGTCTTTAAATTTTCTATGCTCTTCCCGCCTTAATCTCCATACATGTGATGAAAGATGCCACCACCCATGCCTGAACTCTCTTGCGTATTCAGACGTCGAGTAATTCACCCCAAAACGTTCGGATAGTGATTGGTTAATATCTATCCACGATGCCTCAAGTCTTTCGCAGGTTGCCATCAATTCTTGACTGGTTCTATCTAGATTGCCAAAATAATCAACAATTGAATCGAATCGAGATCTATTAAATCGCTGCACATTGACTATGTACTCCCTCAGGTTGTGCGGGGTTTGCTGGAGGTCGCCTTGTTTAAACTCATACACAAATTGGATTAGTTGATTTGCAGAGATTGGGCCGATGCCTTTGATGTACCGGATGTTTCGAATTGCAGACATGGCGCCGTCTGACGCCTTATGTAGATAGAAATACAGATCAGAGACCTCGATCGAATCTTTTTGAATTTCATTTGTTGCAATATCTGCAAGCCAAATTAGCGATATCTCATTTCTTATGCGATTTATGAGCGTCAATAATCCCGAATAATTTTCAACAAATTTAGCGAGTGACTTGGCGGTGGTCTCGCCGACGTTGCGGATGCCCAACGCGAAGAGGAAGCGCTCGAGGCCGATGGTGCGGCGCTCGTCGATGGCGGCGAAGAGTTTCGCCACGCTCGTCGCGCCGAAGCCTTCCTTGTTCTCGAGCTTCTTCAGCGGGCTCTCGGCGTTGCGCGTCGCCAGCGTGAAGATGTCGGCCGGTTCGCGGATGGGGAAGTCCTCTTCGGCGAAGAAGAACTCGATCTGCTTCTCGCCCAGGCCCTCGATGTCGAAGGCGCGGCGGGAGACGAAGTGGCGCAGGTGTTCCTGGCGCTGGTAGGGGCAGGCGAACTCGCCGGTGCAGCGGCGGATCTTGCCCTCCTCGCCGGTCGTCGTCTCCTCGCGGATCAGCGGCGTCTTCAGATCGCAGAGGCAGAGGTGCGGAAAGTCGAAGGGCGCGCGGGCCTCGTGGGCCGCGTCCTTCGTCACTTCGACGATCTGCGGGATGACGTCGCCGGCGCGCTGCACCGTCACCGTGTCGCCGATGCGCGCGTCGAGGCGAGCGATCTCGTCGGCGTTGTGCAGGGTGGCGTTCGACACGACGACGCCGCCGACGGTGACCGGCGCGAGGCGGGCGACGGGCGTGTGGGCGCCGGTGCGGCCGACCTGGATGTCGATGCCCTCGAGCACCGTCGTGGCGCGTTCGGCCGGGAACTTGTGGGCGATGGCCCAGCGGGGCGAGCGCGAGACGAAGCCGAGGCGCTGTTGCAGGTCGAGCCGGTCGACCTTGTAGACGATGCCGTCGATGTCGTAGCCGAGGCTCGCCCGGTCGGCCTCGAGCCGGCGGTAGACGTCGAGCATGGCCTCGACGGAAGCGCAGCGCTCCATGCGCGGATTGACCGGGAAGCCCCAGGCGCCGAAGGCGCCGACGCGCTCCATCTGGGTGGCCGCGTCCCAGTCCTCCGACACCTCACCCCAGGCATAGGCGAAGAACTTCAACGGCCGCGACGCGGTGATGCGCGGATCGAGCTGGCGCAGCGAGCCGGCGGCGGCGTTGCGCGGGTTGGCGAAGGGCTTTTCGCCGGCCGCCTCCTGGCGGGCGTTGAGCGCCGCGAAGTCGGCATGGCCCATGTAGACCTCGCCGCGCACCTCGAGCACCGCCGGTACGCCGTCGGGGAGGACGCGAGGGATGTCGGCGACGGTCTTGACGTTGGCGGTGACGTTCTCGCCCTCGGCGCCGTCGCCGCGGGTGGCGGCGGAGACGAGACGGCCGGATTCGTAGCGCAAGGAGAGCGACAGGCCGTCGATCTTCGGTTCGGCGGTGAAGATCACCTCCTGCCCGTGGGTGGCGAGGAAGCGGTGGACGCGGCCGACGAAGTCGGCGACGTCCGCGTCGGAGAAGGCGTTGTCGAGCGACAGCATCGGCACGCGATGCGCCACCTTCTCGAACTTCTCCGAAGGCCCGGCACCGACCTTGAGGCTCGGGCTGTCGGGGGCCCGCAGCTCGGGGAAGCGCGCCTCGAGGGCGAGCAGCCGCCGGCGCAGCCGATCGTACTCGGCGTCGGAGACGGTCGGCGCATCGTCCTGATAGTAGCGCCGGTCGTGTTCGCGGATCTCGTCCGTGAGCCGGGCGATCTCGGCGGCGGCTTGCGAAGAGGAGAGGGCGTCGGGGGAGAGATCGGCGGGCATGGGAGTCCTCGGCGGGCGGAACGAGCGCCCGGGGTTCATCGTGTCACGACCGGCCGGAGGCCGGAACCCTTCTCCTCTCGCGGGAGAAGGTGGCGCGCGAGCGCCGGATGAGGGGGCGCCGCGAAGCGGCAATCGGGACGAAACCACGAATGCCGAGTACCGAGGAGAGGTCCGGACCCCTCATCCGCCCTTCGGGCACCTTCTCCCGCAAGGGGAGAAGGAAGCGCGCCTCGGGCGCGCGGACATTCCGTTCGACCGCTCCTCACCCTCCGGCCATCAGACTCTCTGCCGCGGCCCGCGCTTCGGCCGTCACGGTCTCGCCGGAGAGCATCCGGGCGATCTCCTCGCGGCGGGCTTCGCGGGTGAGTTCGACGACGCGGGTCGCCACTCGCTCTTCGCCGCCGCCGGGGACCGGCTCCTTGGAGATCAGCAGGTGGGTGTCGGCGCGAGCCGCGACCTGCGGGGCGTGGGTGACGCTCATCACCTGGACCTTGTCGGCCAATCGCGCCAGTCGCTGACCGACCGCGCCGGCGACCGCGCCGCCGACGCCGGTATCGATCTCGTCGAAGATCAGCGTCGGGGCCGAGCCCTTGTCGGCGAGGCTCACCTTCAGCGCCAACAGGAAGCGCGACAGCTCGCCGCCGGAGGCGACCTTCATCATCGGGCCCGGGCGGGTGCCGGGATTGGTCTGGACGTGGAACTCGACGCGGTCGATGCCCTCGGGGCCGGCCTGGGCGCGGTCGGCGGTGCGGGCGACGAGGAAGCGGGCGCGCTCCAGCTTCAGCGCCGGCAATTCGGCGTGGACGGCCGCCTCGAGGTCCGTGGCGGCCGCTGTGCGTGCGGCGGAGAGGGTCGCGGCGGCGGCGAAGTACGTGGCCTCGGCGGCGGCGACGGCGGCCTCGAGGGCGGCGAGGCGCTCTTCGCCGTGGTCGAGGGCGGCGAGATCGCCGGCCATGCGGGCGCGCAGGGCCGGGAGCGCGTCGTAGGCGCAGGCGTGCTTGCGGGCGCTCGCGCGCAGGGCGAAGAGGCGCTCCTCGGTGCGCTCCAGGTCGCGCGGATCGAAGTCGGCCTCGCGCAACGCCTTCTCCAGTGCGCCGCGCGCTTCCTCGAGCAGGTCGAGTGCGGCGCCCATCGGCTTCAGCGCCGTTTCCGTCAGTTCGGGCAGGGCGGTGGTCTTGCGCTCGAGGTTGCGGATCAGCGAGGCGATGGTCGGGATCGGCGAGTGGGGGCCGTCGAAGGTGCCGACCGCGTCGGCGAGATCGCCGGCGATCTTCTCCGATTGCATCATGCGATGGCGTTTCGTCGCCAGTTCGGTCTCCTCGCCCTCTTCCGGGGCGAGGCGATCGAGCTCTTCGAGGCTGGCGCGCAGATAGTCGGCCTCGCGCCGGGCGGCGTCGATGCGGGCGGCGTGGCCGTCGCGCTCCTTCACGGTGGTGCGCCACGAGGCCCAGGCGTTCGCGGCGACGGCGACCAAGTCCTCGAGAGCGCCGAAGGCGTCGAGCAGGCGGCGGTGTTCGCGTTCGTCGACGAGGGCGCGATCGTCGTGCTGGCCGTGGATCTCGACGAGGCGTTCGCCGACGTCGCGCAGGAGCGTCGCCGAGACGGGAGCATCGTTGAGGAAGGCGCGGGTGCGGCCGTCGGCGGTCTGGACGCGGCGGACGATGACGTCGCCGGAGGCGTCGATGTCGTTGTCGGCGAGGAGACGGCGGACGGGGTGGTCGGCGGCGACGTCGAAGACAGCGGTGACCTGTCCCTGCGGCGCGCCGTGGCGGACGAGGCCGGCGTCGCCGCGGCCGCCGAGCGCCAGCGCCAGACTGTCGAGCAGGATCGACTTGCCGGCGCCGGTCTCGCCGGTGAGCACGGTGAGACCGCGCGTGAAATCGATCTCCAACCGCTCGATCAGAACGATGTCTCGGATCGACAGAGCGGCGAGCATGGGCGGACGCGATTCTCCGGGAGGATCTTTCGCGGACGATAGTCCCGGCGAGAACAAAACGGAACCCCCCGACCGCGCTGCGCGGCCGGGCGGGCGTCACAAGACGCGGAAGCCGCGGAAGGACTTGGAGATCCAGCTGTCGGAGGACTCGCTCGGATCGTAGCCGCCCTTCTGCAGGAGCGAATAGCTGTCCTTGTACCACTGGCTGTCGGGGAAATTGTGCCCGAGCACGGCGGCGGCGGTCTGCGCCTCGTTGACGACGCCGAGGGCGTAGTAGGCCTCGACCAGACGGGCGAGGGCTTCCTCGACGTGGCGGGTGGTCTGGAACTCGGTCGTCACCACCTTGAAGCGGTTGATGGCGGCGAGATACTGGCCCTTGCGCAGATAGAAGCGGCCGACGTCCATCTCCTTGCCGGCGAGCTGGTCCTTGACCGCGAGAAGCTTGCGGCGGGCGTCGTCGGCATAAGGGGAGTCCGGGTACTTCTGCACCAGTTCGGCATAGGCCTGCAGCGCCTTGCCGGTGCGCTCCTGGTCGCGGCTGATGTCGGGGATCTGCTTGTAGTAGCTCTCCGCCATCAGATACTGGGCGTAGGCCGCGTCCGGGCTACCGGGGTAGAGGGTGACGAAGCGACGGGCGGCGGTGATGCACTCGGTGTACTTGCCGCGCTCGAATTCGGTGTAGGCCTGCATCAGGACCGACTTCTTGGCCCATTCCGAATAGGGGTGCAGGCGATCGAGGTCCTCGAACTTCTTCACCGCGTCGGAGCGCTTGCCGGCCTGTTGGAGCACCAGACCCTCGTTGTAGAGCTGGTCGGCCGGGGTGCGGTCGAGGCCGAGGTCGTCCTCCTTGGAGGCGCATCCGGCGAGGAGGGCGGCGACGGTGACGGCCATCACGAGGCCGGCGACCCGATGCGGGCGGGCGAGAGCGGACCTGCGCTCGATCGTCTTCGTCGTACCGGCGTCGACCACGTTGGCGTTCCCCATCATTCGCAATCCGTTCTGGCCGACGCGGTTGGCCACCGCATCCGCCGGTCGTCGAGACCCGTTCCGCCGCAGGCTTCACCGAAGGCCGACGGCCGATCGGCCGACGTTGTAACGCGCCGGAACGACCGCGTCACCTCGGTGGCGGTCGATTGGATCGAATTTGTGGCGGGACGCCCACGCAGCGGGCCTCGGCGAAGATCTCGATGCGTCGGCGCGGAGCCGGCTCAGGCGACTTCCGCGGCCCAGGCCGGAGCCACCATGCCGATGCCGATACCGATCTCGGCGGCCGGCGCGGCGGCGGAGCGGCTCGGCGCTTCGACCAGCTCCCAGGCGGTCGGATCGGCGAGGAGCGCCTTCAGCGTCAGGTGGTTCATGCGATGGCCGCCCCGATAGGAGCGGTAGAGGCCGAGAAGGGGAGCACCGGACAGGGCGAGGTCGCCGATGGCGTCGAGCAGCTTGTGGCGGACGAATTCGTCGGCCCAGCGCAGGCCTTCCGGGTTGAGGACGCGGTCGTCCTTGATGGCGACGGAATTCTCGAGGCTGGAGCCACGGCACAGGCCCAGCGGCAGCAGCTTCTCGAGATCCTTGACGAAGCCGAAGGTGCGGGCGCGCGCGACCTGCTCGCGGAAGACCTGCGGAGAAAGGTCGATGCCGATCGACTGACGGCCGATGACCGCGTCGGGGAAGTCGATGGTGACTTCGTAGCGCTGGCCCTCGTAGGGGCGCAGTTCGGCCCAGCCGCTGCCGAGCTCGATGCGGACCCGCTTCAGAACGCGGATGAAGCGGCGGCGGGCCGTCTGGGTGACGAGGCCGACCTGATCGATCGCTTCGATGAAGGCGTCGGAGGAGCCGTCCATCACCGGGACTTCGGGACCGTCGATCTCGATCACCAGGTTGTCGACGCCGAGACCGCGCAGGGCGGCCATCAGGTGTTCGATGGTGGCGACGGAAGCCCGCTCGGGATCGCCGACCATGGTGCACAGGTCGGTGGCGGAGACGTGGCTCCACAGGGCCGGGATCTCGACGTCGCGGCCCTGCACCGCCTCGGTGCGGACGAAGACGATGCCGGTGTCGGCATCGGCGGGATGGAGGGTGAGGGTGACTTCCTGGCCGTTGTGGACGCCTATTCCTACGACGCGTACCGTATCTGCGATCGTGGTCTGTGCGTTCACGGTCTTGCGTGCCATCGTCTTCACCCGTCCGGCTCGTCGGCGCCCGAGAAGGGGCGGAGAGCTCTTCGTCTTCACTCTCGAAGCGGGTGGAACCGGTCCCTGATTCCGCCTGTTCGAAACCGGTCCGAAGCAGGCCCGAAAGGTGCTTCGACGAACCGGTCGAGCGTCAAACTACAGAGGGTCGAGCGGGAAGCGAAATCACGGTTGGTTACACATTGTTACCACTATTGCAGATCAAAAATTGATTAATTTTCAATTAATTATCCGAATGTGTCGAAAAACGGGAACGGGGCCCGTCACAGTCGTGACGGGCCCCGTTCGGCGTCTTTTCGGGGTGACCCTCGGTCAGTTCGCCTGGCGGCGGAGGAAGGCGGGAATCTCCAGCTGATCCTCTTCCGACATGCGGGTCTGCGCCGGGGCGCGGCCCATCGGATCGAGGCTGCCGGCGGCCGGACGGTGAGCCGGTTCGGCCGGCATCCGCGGGGTGGGACGCTTGGCGAACTCGTCGTGGCCGGCGGGCTGGTAGGACGCGGTCTCACGCGGCGCCGGGGCGGGGGCGAAGGTCGGCTCGCGCGGGGCCTGGACTTCGGTTTCGTGGTCCTCGCGCCGCGACAGGCCGTGGGCGAGGCGCTTCAAGAGGCTCATCGGACGGCGCTCGTCGTCGTGATGCTCCTCGGCTGGCGCCATCTGACGCTGGGCGATCGGCGGGAACTCGTCGACGCGCGGCATGCGGGCCTGGACGGTCGGACGCTCGGCGGTCGGCGGGATGTAGGGCCGGCGATCGATCTGCGGCTCGGGGCGGGCGACCGGCTCGTCGATCTCGGCGACCGGGTCGGTGTGGGCGAAGGTGGCCGGTTGCGGCTCGTAGCGCTGGATCGCCACCGCCGGATCGTGAGCGGCGTAGGTGACCGGCGCGGGCGCTTCGGCGACCGGCTCGACGCGGGTCTCGACGACCGGGGCGGGGGCCGGCACGGGAGCCGGGGCCGGCGCGAAGGTCTCGGCGACGTCGAGCGAGCGGGCGATGGCGGCGGCGGCCGAGTTGGCGGCGCCGGAGGTGCGGACCTCGGTGCGAGCCTGCTCGAGCGCGGCGGGAACCGGACGGCCGGCGGCGCGCAGGCGCGCGGCGAGGTCGGCCATACGGGCTTCCTGCTGGGTCAGCTCGGCCTTGACCTCCTGGTCGATGCCGGTGGCGACGACCGAGACGCGGACCACGCCTTCGAGGGTGTCGTCGAAGGTGGCGCCGAGGATGATGTTGGCGTCGGGGTCGACCTCCTCGCGGATGCGGGTGGCGGCCTCGTCGACCTCGAAGAGGGTGAGGTCCTTGCCGCCGGAGATCGAGATGAGCACGCCCTTGGCGCCCTTCATCGAGGTCTCGTCGAGCAGCGGATTGGCGATCGCGGCTTCGGCGGCCTGGAGAGCGCGCTTGTCGCCGGAGGATTCGCCGGTGCCCATCATCGCCTTGCCCATGCCGCGCATGATCGAGCGGACGTCGGCGAAGTCGAGGTTGATGAGACCCTCCTTCACCATCAGGTCGGTGATGCAGGCGACGCCCGAGTAGAGCACCTGATCGGCCATCGCGAAGGCGTCGGCGAAGGTGGTGCGCTCGTTGGCGATGCGGAACAGGTTCTGGTTCGGGATGACGATCAGGGTGTCGACGTGCTTCTGCAGCTCGGTGATGCCCGAATCGGCGATGCGCATGCGGCGCGCGCCTTCGAACTGGAACGGCTTGGTGACGACGCCGACGGTGAGGATGCCCATGTCACGCGCGGCCTTGGCGATCACCGGGGCGGCGCCGGTGCCGGTGCCACCGCCCATGCCGGCGGTGATGAACACCATGTGGGCGCCGGTCAGGTGATCGTTGATCTCGTCGATGACCTCGTCGGCGGCGGCGCGGCCGACTTCCGGCATCGAGCCGGCGCCGAGGCCTTCGGTGACGGCGACACCCATCTGGATGATGCGTTCCGACTTGGTCAGCGTCAGCGCCTGGGCGTCGGTATTGGCGACGACGAAGTCGACGCCGTTCAATCCGGCCTGGATCATGTTGTTGACGGCGTTGCCACCGGCACCACCCACACCGAACACGGTGATCCTCGGCTTCAATTCCCGAATGTCGGGCATCTTCAGATTGAGCGTCATGGCATCCTCGCAAGTCACCGCCGCCGGTCCCGCCGGGCGGAATTCCCAACCGCACCACCTCCGCTCCCGGTTCGTCGGGAGGCGGAGAAGTTCACCAACTCTCCTTCAGCCACTGGCCGACCCGGGCGAAGTAGTTGCCCCCGGTGCCGGTCATCAGCCGCCGCTGCTGGCGCATGTCGAACTGCTCGATCTGCGCCACCTGCGGATAGATCAGAAGGCCGACGGCGCCGGCGAAAGCCGCGCCCTTGGCCGCTTGCGGCAGCCCGGCGATGCCGAGCGGCCGTCCGAGACGCACGTTGCGTCCGAGAATGCGTCGCGCCACCTCGACCACGCCGGTGAGCTGGCTCGCGCCGCCCGTCAGCACGACGCGCTTGCCGACGCGGCCGGCGAAGCCGGAGGCGGCGAGGCGGTCGCGCACCAGTTCGAGGATCTCCTCGACGCGGGGGCGGATGATGCGGGTCAGCGCGCCGCGCGGCACGTTGACGACATCGTGGCGGTCCTGGCCGACGGAGGGCACGCCGATCACCTCGTGGTCGTCCGAGGAGGTGGCGAGCGCCGAGCCGTGCAGCGTCTTGACGCGCTCGGCATCGGCGAGGCGGGTCGACAGGCCCTGCGCGATGTCCATGGTGACGTGGTGGCCGCCGATGGCGATGGCGTCGACGTGGCAGAAGGCGCCGTCGGCGAAGATCGCCATGGAGGTGGTGCCGCCGCCCATGTCGACGCAGGCGACGCCGAGATCGGCTTCGTCGTCGACGAGGGTCGAGAGCCCCGAGGCGTAAGGGGTCGCGACCATGGTCTCGACCTCGAGATGGCAGCGGTTGACCGCGAGCTCGAGGTTGCGGATCGGCGCGGTCTCCGCCGTCACCACGTGCATGTCGACCGCGAGCTTCTTGCCCAGCATGCCGATCGGGTCCTTGATGCCGCGCGAGCCGTCGAGGGCATAGCCGATGGGCAGCGAATGAACGACGGAGCGGCTGTCGGTGACCGAATGGGAGCCGCCGGCGGAGAGCACCCGCTGGATGTCGGCTTCGTCGACCTCGAGCCCGGCGACGTCGACGTTGGCGCGGAAGACCTCGCTCTTCAGCCGGCCGGCCGTGAGGTTGAGGATCAGCGACTCGATGGTGAGCCCGGCCATGCGCTCGGCGGCGTCGACGGCGAGGCGGATCGACTGCTCGGCTTCCTCGAGATCGACGACGGTGCCCGACTTCATGCCGCGCGAGCGCTGCATGCCGTAGCCGAGCACGGTCATGTCGTGGGTGCGGCCGGGCAGCACCTTGTCGGCGGTGCGCGGCGTCAACTTGGCGATCAGGCAGGTGACCTTGGTCGAGCCGACGTCGAGCACCGAGACGACGGTGGCCCGGCGGTTGGACAGCGGCCGCATCCGCGGCACCATGTGGTCGACGGGGGGACGGCTCACGTGTCGGTCCCCTTCTTCTTGGCGCCGGTCTTCAGCCGCATCTGCTCCTTGCGCGCCGCCGCGGCGGCGTCGGAGAGGCGGACGAAGAGGCGGTCGGGGACGCGGGTGTCGACCACGACGAGGTCGCGATCGAGCAGCTTCTTCGCCGCCTGGAGGTCGGCGACGCGGGCGAGCGCGCCTTCCGGGTTCTCCTCCGGCAGCTGGATCTCGATGCCGTCGACGGTGATCAGGTTCCAACGCCGTTCGGCGACCAGCACGGCGGCGCGGATGCGCGGGCGGATCGACGGGGCGGAATTCATCAGGGCGACGGCTTCCTCCAGCCGCTTGTCGGCACCGGCGCCGACGATCAGCGGCAGGCCGGCGTGGCGCGGCCGCAGCGTGTCGCTCATCACCGCGCCGGTCTTGTCGACGACCTTGATGCGGCCGTCGTCCTGCCACAGGGCGAAGGGCAGACGCTCGGTGAGGGAGACGACGATGCGGCTCGGGTAGAGCTTCTTGACCGTGACGTCGGCGACCCAGGGGATCTCGGCGATGCGGGCGCGGGCGTGTTCGGCGTCGAGCAGCAGCAGCGACGAGGTCCGGGTGACGTCGATGCGGTCGGAGATCTCGGTACTGTCGGCTTCGGCGAGGCCGCGGATCTCGATCGAGGCGACGGAGAAGCCGGCGGCGGAGGTCAGGGCGTCGAGGGTCGTGTGCCAGCCGCCGGAGAGCCACAGGCCGTAGCCGCCCCAGGCGGCCAGGAAGCCGAGCGAGGCGAGGGTCCCCTGCATCGGCTTGACCGAGCGGGCGAGGGCATCGACGGTGTTCAGCCAGCGCTTGGCCGTGCGGACGCTCTTCCGCCACCGGAACCCCGCATCCTGCGGGAGTTCGGCGACGGAGGCGGCCCGGTCCAGGCGCCGATGACCCGTCAACGATCGCAACTCGCGTCCTCCACCATCCAAGAAACCAGATCCGCGAAGGCGATCCCCGAGTGCGCGGCCATGTCCGGAACCAACGAGGTTCCGGTCATTCCCGGCTGGGTGTTGACTTCGAGACAGACCAGTTCGCCCGTGCCTTCGGCGTCGTATCGGAAGTCGGAGCGCGACACGCCGCGACAGCCGAGCGCCCGATGCGCCATGACCGCAAGCATTTCGACACGTTGGTAAACATCCGGTAAAATTCGCGCCGGAAGGATGTGGACGGAGCCGCCCTTCTTGTACTTCGCATCGAAGTCGTAGAAGGCGAGGCTCTCCTCCGGCACGATCTCGATGACGCCGAGCGCGCGCTCCTCGCCGGGGGCGCCCATGACGGCGCAGGTGAGTTCGAGACCGTCGACGAAACTCTCCACCAGGACCTTGTCGCCGTAGGGCCAATCGTCGCGCAGCAGTTCCTGCGGCGGGTGACTGCGGTCGGCCTTGACGATGATGACGCCGAAGGAGGACCCCTCGGCCACCGGCTTGACCACGTAGGGCGGCGGGATCAGGTGTTCGCGCGCCGCGTCACGGCGGTCGGCGACGACGGAGCGGGCGATCGGAATGCCGACCTGGGCGAAGATCATCTTCGCCTTGTCCTTGTTCATCGCCAGCGCCGAGGCGAGGACGCCGGAGTGGGTGTAGGGGATGCGCAGCGTCTCCAGCATGCCCTGGATGGCGCCGCCTTCGCCCCAGGGGCCGTGCAGCGCGTTGAAGGCGACGTCGGGCTTCAGCACCTCGAGACGGGCGTAGACGTCCTTGCCGACGTCGAGGCGGGTGACGCGGTAGCCCTTGGTCTCGAGCGCGGCGGCGCAGGCTTCGCCCGACCACAGGCTCACCTGGCGTTCGGAGTCCCAGCCACCCATCAACACCGCGACATGCTTCGCCATTTCCCGAACCCTTCCGGCGTGTGGCTCCGACCTCGGTCCGAGCCGCACGCGTGCCCTACGCACGCCGATGCGCGCAACTCCGCCAGCTTGGTTTCACGGTCGCGCGGTATGGTTAGCGAAAGGTTAACGAGAGGGGGGTGATGGTAAGGATTTCTCGGGCAAGTGACGGAAACGACGCAGGTCTTTCCGTCGGGGGAGGGGTGGGGAGGGGAGGGGCTGCGTCGGGTGCGCCCGATGGTGGTCGTTCCGAACGGACGTGCTCGGACCGGGAATGGTCCGGCTCGAAACGGATGCGCCGAGATCCCTTCTCCCCTTGCGAGAGAAGGTGGCCGAAAGCCGGATGAGGGGTCCGGGCCCATCCTCATGACGATGTGTTCGGCGGATCGTCTCGATGCCGCTTCGCGGCGCCCCCTCTTCTGCCCCTGCGGGGCACCTTCTCCCGCGAGGGGAGAAGGAAGATGGGGGGCTTCCGGACGCCGCGCCCGTCCGGCGCGCGCGTGTCACGCGCCGTCGCACGCGCCGGAGGCGATCCTCACTTCCCCAGGAAGGGTTCGATCTCGCGGCCTTCGACGTGACGGCCGATGCGCTTGATCTCCCATTCGAGCCGGGTGCCCGACGTCGCCAAGACGCGGGCGCGCACCGTCTCGCCGAGGAGTTCGATGTCGTGGGCGGTGGCGTCGCCTTCGGCGATGAGGAAGTTGCAGTGCATCTCGGAGACGTGGGCGCCGCCTAGACGCAAGCCGCGGCAGCCGGCGGCATCGACGAGCTTCCAGGCGGAGGTGCCGGGCGGGTTCTTGAAGGTCGAGCCGCCGGTGCGCGAGCGGATCGGCTGGGCGCTCTCGCGGTGTTCGGTCACCGCGTCCATCTCGGCTTCGATGGTGGCGCGGTCG
The DNA here is from genome assembly GCA_937892955.1 of uncultured Alphaproteobacteria bacterium. Taxonomy (GTDB): domain Bacteria; phylum Pseudomonadota; class Alphaproteobacteria; order Rhizobiales; family Ancalomicrobiaceae; genus CALBKH01. The sequence goes on along the minus strand of CALBKH010000012.1, from coordinate 102,971 downwards.
CCCTTCACGCCCTCCATGATCGCCGAGACGAAGATCAGGTCGTCGGCGGCGGAGGAGTGGCGGTAGGCGTAGCCCATCTCGGCGTTCGAGAGGGTGACGAGCTCGCCGGCGCGGGTGACGGCACGAACCTCGACGACGCGGGCCGCGGTCTCGCCGCCGTTGGCGCCGGCGTTCATACGCAGCGCCCCGCCGATGCCGCCGGGGATGCCGAAGTAGAAGGCGAAGCCGGCGACCTCGGCATCGAGGGCGGCGCGCGCCACCTGCTTGTCGGCGATCGCCGCGCCGATCTCGAAGCGGGTGTCGCCGATCCGGACGGCGCCGCCGAAGCCGCGCTGCGACAGGCGGATGGTGACGCCGGGCAGGCCGCCTTCGCGGACGAGGAGATTGGAGCCGAGCCCGACCAAGGAGACCGGCACGTCGGCCGGCAGGCGCTTCAGGAAGAGCTGCAGATCCTCGAGATCGGCCGGCTGATAGTAGAGTTCGGCCGATCCGCCGACCCGGAACCAGGTGGTGTCGCCGAGCGCGAAACCCGGAAGCAGCGCGCCGCGGATGTCGGCGGTGTCGAGACGGGCGAGGAGGTCGGTCGCGGCGGTCAAATCGTTTTCCTGAGGGTCGCGGTGGGGCTCACGTCGCCTGTTCGGCGGCGGCCAACTGTTTGGGCAGGGCATAGGCCCACTGGGTGATGTTGCCGGCGCCGAGGAATACGACGTAGTCGCCGGGCGCCGCCATGTCGCGGATCAGCGCGGGCAACTGATCGGGGCTCTCGAGGGCGGTGACGTGGCGATGGCCGCGACCGCGCAGGCCCCCCACAAGGGTGTCGCGCGAGATGCCCTCGATCGGTGCCTCGCCGGCGGCGTAGACGTCGGCGATGACGACGCGGTCGGCGTCGTTGAAGGACTGGGAGAACTCCTCGAAGAGCGAGGCGAGGCGGGAATAGCGATGCGGTTGCATCACCGCGACGACCTTGCCGCCCTTGCCTTCGCCCTCGACCGCGGTGCGGGCGGCCTTGAGGACCGCCATGATCTCGACCGGGTGGTGGCCGTAGTCGTCGAAGACCTGGATGCCGTTCCAGGTGCCGGTCGGGGTGAAGCGGCGCTTGACGCCGGTGAAGTCGGCGAGGCCCTTGCGGATCGCTTCGGGCGCGATGCCGAGTTGATCGGCGACGGCGACCGCGGCGGTGGCGTTGGCGATGTTGTGGATGCCCGGCATGGCGACGACGAGGTCGGGAATGACCTTCTCGATGCCGGTGACGCGATCGCGCAGCTTGACGGTAAAGCGCGACTGGCGGCCGAGCACCTGGACGTCGCTGTAGCGCACGTCGGCCTGCGGGTTGGTGCCGTAGGTGACGATGCGGCGGTCCTCGATCTTGCCGACCAGGGCCTGCACTTCCGGATGATCGAGGCACATCACGGCGAAGCCGTAGAAGGGGACGTTCTCGACGAAGTGCTTGAAGGCGTCCTTGACCTTGTCGAAGGTGCCGTAGTGGTCGAGGTGTTCGGGATCGATGTTGGTGACCACCGCGATGTCGGCGGGCAGCTTGACGAAGGAGCCGTCGCTCTCGTCCGATTCCACCACCATCCACTGGCCGGAGCCGAGACGGGCGTTGGTGCCGTAGGCGTTGATGATGCCGCCGTTGATGACGGTCGGATCGAGGCCGCCGGCGTCGAGCAGCGCCGCCACCATCGAGGTGGTGGTGGTCTTGCCGTGGGTGCCGCCGACTGCGATCGCCGACTTGAAACGCATCAGTTCGGCGAGCATCTCGGCGCGGCGCACGACCGGCAGGAAGCGCTCGCGCGCCGCCACCAGCTCCGGATTGCCGGGCTTGATCGCCGAGGAGACGACGACGACGCGGGCCTCGCCGAGGTTGGCACCGTCGTGGCCGACGAAGACCTTGATGCCCTTCTCGCGCAGGCGCTGGACGTTGGCGTTGTCGGCGGCGTCCGAGCCCTGGACCTGGAAGCCGAGGGTGTGCAGCACCTCGGCGATGCCGCTCATGCCGATGCCGCCGATCCCGACGAAATGCACGGGTCCGATGGTCGAGGGCATCTTCATGGGGGAGGTCCTTCCGGTTCCGTCGCGGTGCGGGCGTCGCGAGAGGCTCACCGCGCTCACGAGCGCACGAACGATTCGCGCCTGTCTAATCAGGTTTCGTCCGAAGGTCGAGGCTTGGCAACCGGTTCGGATCACCCGCCACGACGGCCGGGTCGTTCCGTGGAACCGGGACCGGTGCCATCTCGGCCTCTCGTACACCCCGTGGGCGGAACTGCCGACCCTCCGACGAAGGCGATCGCAATTCGTCCGACTTGTTCGGTGTTTCGTTTGCAGCTATGAGTTGCTCGATACTTGATGTCGTTTCGAGATTTTTCCATGCGATCGGCTGCCGCAGTATCGAGCGATTCTCGACAAGCACCTCCGTCCACACGTTCGGGCGCCGGTCGTATAAAGTATATCGATGGATTACGTGGTCTCGCGATCGCGATGGTGATCCTCTATCACTCATATTCCCGGTGGCCGGAATCGTATCCATATGGCGATAAATTCGTCGGCTCCTACCTCACCGACACGAAGGTCGTCGGTGTGCAGTTGTTCTTCATCATATCCGGCTTCGTCATTCTGATGACGCTGTCGGCGGCTTCGAGATTCACGACCTTCCTGTACAGACGCTGGTTGCGCCTCTTTCCGGCGATGGTGGTCTGCTCGGCGATCGTGTTGGCGACGGTCGATTTCTTTCCCGAACGACCGGGAGGGGCGCTCGCGCCGACCGATCTGATCCCGGGGCTCAGCCTGTTGGGAGAGCACGTCGTCAATTTCGTCACGCGGAACGCCTTCTCGGTCAAATCGTTGGAAGGTTCGTTCTGGTCACTCTACGTCGAGTTCCGCTTCTACCTGTTCTTCGGCTTCATGTATTTCTTCATCGGGCGGCGTGCGGCGATCGCCTCGCTTCTCGCCGCCTACGTCCTCTATCAGATTTCAGTGGTGACGACCGAGGTCGGAAGCTCATTGTACGTAGCGGCAGCGGCCGAATTCGACGGCAAGGTGCATCTTCGTAAGTTGTTGTCCTTCTTCGGTTTCGAATATTATATCTGGTTCTTTGCCGGGGCTCTCTATTTCGAATACCTGCGATCCGAGCGGAGGTGGCTTCTGGCGGTCGCGGCGATCTCGAGCGTCGTCGGGGCGCTGGCGAGCAGCCAACCACTGGCGGCGGACATCTTCATCTGTCTGGTGTTCTTCGCCGCGTCGACATCCTCGTTCGTCCGCGGAATTCTGTCGACGCCGGTCCTCCAGGTCATCGGCTTCGTCAGTTATCCGCTGTATCTCATCCACGAGAACATGGTGGTCGCGACGATCGTGAAGGTCGGGCGCATCGCACCGTGGATGCCTCCGGTTCTGGTGCCGATCCTGCCGATCGCCCTGACGGTGGCGATCGCCTTCGTCGTCGCGCGATGGGTCGAACCGGTGGCCAAATCCGTCGTTCGTCGATCGATCGAGACGGCCGCTCGCGCGATCTGATGCCGGGCTCACGAAATACGGACCGTTTGCCGGGCGGTTCAGTTTCGAAGGTCGGTGCTCCAGCGTCCCCTCCTCCACGAGGGGGGAGAGGACCGGATGCGAGCGTCCTCGGAAATGCCACGTCGATACGAGTGGGGATTTCGTCGGTTCGGCACGAGCCGTGCCCGATCGGAGCGCCTCGCCCGAGATTCACCGAGCAGCGGAGCGGGGCGCTCCACACCGATGCCTCCCGTCGCGCCCCGGCGCCGTGTCATAGCGAGTTCACGAAATTCGGACTCGTCCGAATTTCGTGAGTTGCGGCCCGACCGGCCGACGCCCGTTCGGGCTTGCCTTCGCGGATGAAGTTCCGAACAGGTCGGAACTTCATCCGCTCGGTATCAGGTGATGACGTCCGGCGTGTCGCGGCCGGTGCGGCGTTCGATGCCGGCGAGCGAATTGGCCGCTTCGAGGACGCCGGCCAGCACCATCTGCGGGTCGAGGTCCTGGCGATCCGGGTCGGCTTCGAAGATCTCGACGTAGAGGCGCAGCGTCGCGCCTTCGGTGCCGGTGCCGGAAAGGCGGAAGACGGCGCGTGAGCCGTTGTCGAAGGCGATGCGGATGCCCTGGCGGGTCGACACCGAGCCGTCGGTCGGATCGGTGTAGGCGAAATCGTCGGCGGTCTCGATGAGCAGGCCGACCGAGACCTTGCCCGGCAGGTAGGGCAGGGCGGCGCGCAGGTCGTCGAAGAGCGCATCGGCGACATCGGTCGGCAGGCGCTCGTAGTCGTGGCGCGAATAGTAGTCGCGGCCGTAGGTCTTCCAATGGTCGTGAACGATCTCGGCGATCGACTGGCCGCGCGCGGCGATGATGTCGAGCCAGATCAGTACCGCCCACAGGCCGTCCTTCTCGCGGACATGGTCGGAGCCGGTGCCGGCGCTCTCCTCGCCGCAGATGGTGACGCGGCCGGCGTCGAGAAGATTGCCGAAGAACTTCCAGCCGGTCGGAGTCTCGAAGAGCGGCACGCCGAGACGTTCGGCGACGCGGTCGGCGGCGCGCGAGGTCGGCATCGAGCGGGCGATGCCCTTGACGCCGGAGAGATATCCCTTGGCGTGGTGGAGGTTCGCCGCGAGCAGGGCGAGGCTGTCCGACGGGGCGACGGAGATGCCGCGGCCGAGGACGATGTTGCGGTCGCCGTCACCGTCGGAAGCCGCGCCCATGTCCGGCGCGTCGGGGCCGAACATCAGGTCGAACAGGTCCTTGGCGTGCACCGGGTTCGGATCGGGATGGTGATGGCCGAAGTCGGGCAGCGGCGTGCCGTTGATCACGGTGCCCTTCGGCGCGCCGAGTTCGCCTTCGAGGATGGCGGTGGCGTAGGGGCCGGTGATGGCGCTCATGGCGTCGAAGCGCAGGGTGAAGCCGGAGGCGAAGAGGGCGCGGATGCGGTCGAAATCGACCAGCTCGCGCATCATCTCGACGTAATCCGCCACGGGATCGACGATCTCCACCACCATGCCGGCGAGATCGAAGGTGCCGAGCGTGTCGACCGACGGGGCGGCTTCGTCGACGATCGCGTATTCGGCGATCGATTTCGTCGCCGCGAAGATGGCGTCGGTCACGCCTTCCGGGGCGGGGCCACCGTTCGAGACGTTGAACTTGAGGCCGAAGTCTTCGTCGGGGCCGCCGGGATTGTGCGAAGCGGAGAGCACGAAGCCGCCGTAGGCGCCGCGTCGACGGATGAGGTTGGAGGCCGCCGGGGTCGACAGGAAGCCGTGCTGGCCGACGATCGCCTTGGCGGCGCCGTTGGCGGCGAGCATGCGCAGGATCACGCCGATGGCGGTGTCGTTGTAGTAGCGGCCGTCGCCGCCGACCACGATGTCGCGGCCCTTCACGCCGCCGGCGCCGTCGATGATCGCCTGGACGTAATTCTCGAGATAGCCCGGGGTCATGAACACCCGGGTCTTCTTGCGCAGGCCCGAGGTGCCGGGCTTCTGGCCGTCGATCGGTGTGGTGGAGACGGTGCGAACGGCCATGAGCGGCTCCCGAACATTCGAAGCGGGCGATGCTACTTCCCTAGCGGAGGCGGCGGCGGAATTCCATACGGGGTCGACCGGGTGCGGCGAGGGAAGAGGGGGCGGTCGGCCCGATGCCTTTTCGTGCAGGGCGCGCGCGAGGTCGTCCGCCGGTCGAGCCTCGAGGTTCGCGGACATCGGTCCTTCGAATTTTGCGGATCGCCCACGAAGAGATCTGCGTGCGGCGCAGAGGTGGAATTCGGAAAGTTCGGTCGACCTTGCAAGAAATCGCAGGCACCATGGTCTTCGTATGAACCGGAGAACCGGTCGAAGAGAAGCGGGTCGGCACGAACCCGCCGGGCGAGGAACGTCGAGGCCGGGCCGAAACCCCGGATACCCGAACGATGGAGCCTCCCATGATCCGTTTCCTCGAAGTCGCCCGCCGCGCCTTCCGCCGTCCGGCGCGTCCCGCCGTCGATCGCGGCATGTGGGAATCCTCGACCTGCGCGACGTTGCGTCGCCATTGGATCGATCCGCTCGAGCGGGGATGATCGGGAGGTCGTGATCCCGTCTCGCGCCGAGGAGCCTCCCGTGTCCGCCTTCGAACAACCGCCGGACTCCTCGCCCGTGATCCGCACCATCGCCATGCCGGGCGACACCAATCCGGCCGGCGACATCTTCGGCGGCTGGCTGATGGCCCACATGGACCTCGCCGCCGGCAACGTGGCGACGCGCCGGGCGCGCGGTCGTGCCGCGACGGTGGCGGTGGAGGCGATGGCGTTCCACCGGCCGGTACTGGTCGGCGACGAGGTGAGTTTCTACGGCACGATCGTCGGCACCGGGCGCACCTCGGTGAAGATCCTCATCGAAGCGTGGCGCCGGCCGCGCGAGACCGACGCCATGGAGAAGGTGACGAGCGCCGTCTTCACCTTCGTGGCGATCGGCGAGGACCGCAAGTCGCGGGTGTTGCCGGAAGGGTGACGCCTTCACGCCGCGGTGCGGCGGGCCTTCGACGACATCATCGCGATCAGGGTCAGGACCGCCAGGGTGAGGGGGGCGAAGGAGACCATCAGGACGGTGCTCCAGCCGGCCGAGGTCAACAGGCTCCCGGAGGCGAAGGAGCCGATCGCCATGGTGCCGAAGACGAGGAAGTCGTTGAGCGACTGGACGCGGGTCCGCTCCTCCGGGCGATGGCACTCGAGGACCATCGCCGAGGCGCCGACGAAGCCGAAGTTCCAGCCGACGCCGAGCAGGATCAGCGTCGCCCAGAAATGGGCGACGTCGACGCCGAGCAGGCCGATGACGGCCGAGAGCGCGATCAGCGCCAGACCGACGGCGACGATCCGCGGCGCGCCGAAGCGGCTGATCAGCGTTCCGGTGAAGAAGCCGGGCGCGTACATGGCGATGATGTGCCACTGCAGGCCGAGGTTCGAGTCCTCCAGCGACAGGCCGCACATGCGCATCGCCAGCGGCGCGGCGGTCATCAGGAAGTTCATCAAGAGGTAGGAGACGACTCCGCAGACGACGGCGGTGACGAAGCGCGACTGGCGGGCGATCTCCCACAGCGGCCGGCCGCCGGCGGTTTCCGCCCTGCTCGGCTTGGGCAGCCGCACGCCGGCGAGGACGGCGGCCGACACCGCGGCGACCGCGGCCTGGGCCACATAGGTCGCGGCGAAGAGGTAGGGCTGCCACAGGTTCATCGTCCAGGTGACGAGCTGCGGGCCGATGACGCCGGCGAAGACGCCGCCGGCCATGACCAGCGACATGGCGCGGGCGCGCCCCTCGGCCGGCACGCAATCGGCGGCGGCGAAGCGGAACGACAGCACGACCGCGGCATAGGCGCCGCCGAGGAAGGTCGCGACGCAGAACAGCCAGAACGAGCCCATCACCGAGGCGAGTGCGGCGAGCAGGCCGGCGACGACACCGGCGCCGGTTCCCGCGAGAAACGCGGCGCGGCGACCGTGGCGCCGGGCGATGGCGCCGGCCGGCAGGGTGCAGGCGGCCATGCCGACGACGAAGATCGAGATCGGCAGGGTGGCGAGCGTGGCGTGGGGGGCGAGCACGTTGCCGACGATGGCACCGGTGGCGTAGACGACCGCCGCGTTGGCGCCGGCCAGCGCCTGGGCGATGGCGAGCCTGAGGACATCGGCATTGCCGGAGTGCGCCGGGACCGGCGGGGCGACATCGATCGGGATTTCCGTTCCGGACATCGTGCCCTCGGTTTCGACGCTTCGGCTCGTGCAGGCCGAGGCGCGCATCTTCGTCGGAAAGAATCGGTCACGGCGTCTCGGTCGTCGAACGTCGTTTCGACCGCCCACCGGACCGGTACACGAACAACCGCGGGACGGCTCTCGGAGGACGTCGACCATCTAGCGCGCGAAGAGGTCCGTCGCCATGGCTTCGGAGACGATTTTTCGTGTTCGCACCGCTCTTCGATGGATCCGGTTCAGGTCGCCGGCTCGAATCGGAGAATTCCCGCCACTCTCGGTCCGGAGCCGGTATCGGAGGGATGGGCGACGCCGTCCATCACCGTCACCTCCGGGAAGTCGAAGGGGCCGACCCCCTCGATACATGCGACGTTGATGCCGAACTGGTTCGGGTTCGAGCGGCGCTGGTGATGGGTGTGGATCCCGCAGGTCTTGCAGAAGTAATGCTTCGCCGTGCCGGTGTTGAACCGATAGAGCGTCAGGTTGTCTTCGCCCTGGACGAATTCGATGTCCGAGAGATCTGCCGAGACGGCGATCGCGCCGCGCATCCGGCAGTAGGAGCACGAACACCGGCGGGCCGTCGCGAATTCGTCGGTCAAGCGAACGCGGAAACGCACCGAACCGCAGTGGCAGGCCGCTTCGTGCCGTGGTCTCGGATCGCTCATCGTCGGTTCTTCTCGCTCACGTGGCCGCGGTCGGCATCAGCTCGTACGGCCCCTTCCAGCCGGGGAGGCTCGCGATACGGTCGGCCCAGGCCTTGATTGCCGGGAACTTGTCCCAGCGATCGAGGCCGGTCTCCTCGGTGTAGTAGACGTAACCGACGAGCGAGAAGTCGGCGATGGTCGGGCGGTCGGCGACCATGAAGTCGCGCCCCTGGAGATGCTTCTCCACCACCTTGTAGGCGTCGACGACGCGGCCGCGGAGGAACTCGGTCGCCGCCGTCTCGGGGAACTTCTTGATGCCGACGAGGAAGCGCAAGGTCGCGAAGTAGCTGGTGAACTTGTGATTGTCGAAGAGGATCCAGCGCCAGATCTCGCGCTTCTCGGCCGGCGTGGTGCCGCCGAACCTGCCCGTCACCTCGGCGAGGTAGTCGAGGATGACACCGGACTGGGTGAGGACGAGGCCGGCGTGCTCGAGCACCGGTGCCTCGCCCATCTCGTTGACGCTCTCGCGCCACTCCGGCGACCGCGTCGCGCCGTCGAAGAAGGGGATCCACTTCGGCGTCCAGTCGCAGCCGGAAAGCTCCAGCATCAGCGCCGCCTTGTAGGAGTTGCCGCTCTCGCCGAAGCAGGTCAGGACGAATTCGCTCATCGAGGCACCTTTGCGTAAGGGCGGTTGCGGTCAGGAAGCGGAGCGTTCGAGGGGGGCGCAGGCGCGGGTGAGCCAAGCGCGGGTCTCGGCGTCGAGCAGCGGGCCGATCACGGTCTCGACGCGGGCGTGATAGGCGTCGAGCCAGCGCAGATCGTCTCGGCTCATCAGGGACGCATCGATCAGGCGGGTGTCGATCGGCACCAGGGTCAGCGTCTCGAAGCCGAGCATCGGCCGCTCGCCGCCGTCGACCTTGCGCGCCTCGTGGACCAGCTCGAGGTTCTCGATACGGATGCCGTAGGCGCCGGTCATGTAGTAGCCGGGCTCGTTCGACAGGATCATGCCGGGTTCGAGCGCCACCGTGCCGGTCTTGGAGATGCGCTGCGGGCCCTCGTGCACCGACATGTGGCTGCCCACCCCGTGGCCGGTGCCGTGGTCGTAGTCGAGGCCGGCCTTCCACAGGGCGATGCGGGCGAGCGTGTCGAGCGCCGAGCCGGGCGTGCCGACGGGGAAGCGGGCGGTCGAAATGGCGATGTGGCCCTTCAGCACCAGGGTGAAGGCGCGTTTCATCGCGGCAGAGGGCGTACCGACGGCGATGGTGCGGGTGACGTCGGTGGTGCCGTCGCGGTACTGGGCGCCGCTGTCGAGCAGGAACGGGCAGTCGCGATCGATCGGCCGGTTGGTCGCCCGGCTGGAGTGATAGTGGACGATGGCGCCGTTCGGCCCGGCGCCCGAGATGGTCGGGAAGGAGAGGTCGAGCAGTTCGCCGGTGGCGGCGCGGCAGCCCTCCAGCTTCTCGCAGCAGGTGATCTCGTCGGTGGTGTGCCCCTCGGCGTCGAACCAGGCGAGGAAGCGCGCCATGGCGACGCCGTCGCGGATGTGGGCGGCGCGGGCGCCGGCGATCTCGGTGTCGTTCTTGCGTGCCTTGGGCAGGGTGATCGGATCGTCGCCCTCGACCAGCGTCGCGCCGGCTTCCGCCAGACGGCGGGCGAGGATCTCCGAGGTCCAGGCCGGATCGAACAGCACCTTCGCCTTCATCTCGCCGAGGCGGGCGAGGGTGGGCAGCAGTTCGGCCGGAGAGGCGAGATCGCAATAGGGCGCGAGGTGGGCGGCGACCGCCTCGGAGAGCTTCTCGGGTGCGACGAAGAGCATGGCGCGACCCTCGCGCGGCAGCAGCGCATGGGCGAGCGGCACCGGATTGTGGGGGATGTCGCGGCCACGGATGTTGAAGATCCAGGCGATCGAATCCGGTTGGACGAGGAGCAGATGGTCGGCGTTCGCCCCGGCGATGGTCGGGGCGATGCGGGCGAATTTCTCCGCCACGTCCTCGCCGGCGACGGCGGCCGGGTGGACGACGAGCGGTCCCGTCGGCGGGGCAGGGCGATCGCTCCAGACGGTGTCGAGGGGGTTGGGCTCGACCGGAGCGAGGGTTCCGCCCGCCGCCTCGACCGCCTCGCGCAGGCGACGGACGCCGGCGACCGTGTGGAGCCAGGGGTCGTAGCCGATGCGATCGCCGGCCGAGACCTCGGCCTTCAGCCAGACGTGCGGCGGGGTGGCGACGATGTCGCCGGGGGTGAAGACGGTGGTGTCGACCTCTTCGCCGACCTGGAGGCGGTAGCGCCCGTCGACCAGGATCGTCGCCTTCTCGGCCAGGACGACCGCGGCGCCGGCGGAGCCGGAGAAGCCGGTCAGCCAGCGCAGGCGTTCGGCGCTCGGCGCGACATATTCGGATTGGAACTCGTCGGCGCGCGGGACGAGGAACCCGGTCAGCCCGAGGCGGGCGAGTTCGGCGCGCAGGAGAGCGGTGCGGGGGGCGCCGACGGTGGGGTCGGCATGGGTGTCGAAGCTCTGGAACATGCGGCCGACTGTAACGCTTCGCGGCCATGTGACAACGGGGAGCACCGCCGGTGCTCCCCGTTGTTCGAAAGTTCCTCATGCGATCTTCGGCGGGCGGTGGCCGTGTGGATCGGGGACCGGCCGGCCCGGACAGGTTCTAGCCCGCGGCGAGAAGAATCGTCTCGATGTCGGCGATGGTGTGGCGTACGAGATCCTTGTCGATCTCGGCGGTGACACAGGCCTTCGCTTCTTTACTCAGATCCTGACGCAGTTCGGCGAGGATACGCGGTGGGGCGACGAGGATGAGGTGCTTGTAGCGGCCCTCGTGTGCGGCGCTGTTCAGCTCGGCGGCGATGCCGGCGGCGAAGCGGCGCGCTTCCTCTTCGTGCCAATCGGTGGTCTCCATCGACGAACGCATACCGCCCACGCTGGCGAAGGCTCGGCCGGGAGCGTCCGTACCCTGTTCGCGGGTCGCGGGGTTCTGCTGTTCGCGCGTGGCGATGCAGTGGAGGTTGGGTTGCTCGGCCAGACCATCGTTGCGAAGGAACAAGGCCTTGCGGCCGTCACCGACCAGGACCCAGGTTCCGTTGGCGATCTTCATACGGGGCATCGTCTTGCTCCCCTGATCTTGCGATCCACGAGGAACATGAGACACCCGGCGAAGGGTCTCGTCCTTGATCCCGCGCAAGGATCGACGGAATTGCCGAAGCAGGGTCAACGGCAATGCCCCGTCTCAGCGGTCACCCGTCTCCAGCACCAGCGCCAGCCAGCCGTCGCGCTCGACCTCGAAGGCGAGGCGCAGGCCCTGGGCGAAATAGGCGGCGAGCACCAGTTGCCGCTCGACGGTCCGCAGGCCGGACAGAACGACCGTCGAACGACGCGCCAGTCGGGCGGCGATCGGATAGGCGAGTTTGGTCAGCGGGCGGGCGAGAATGTTGGCGACGACCAGATCATAGGGACCCTCGCGGGCGATGAGGTCCGAGGTCATGCCGTCGGCGACGATGCCGCGGAACTCGGAGGCGACGCCGTTGAGCGCGGCGTTGCGGATCGAGATGTCGACGGCGACGCGGTCGATGTCTGTGGCGATGACCGGTGCGTGGAGGACGCGGGCCAGCGCGATGGCGAGCACACCGGTGCCGGTGCCGAGGTCGAGCGGGCGCTCGAAGCGCTTCGACTTCAAGAGCCGGTCGAGGGCCATCAGGCAGCACCAGGTGGTGGCGTGGTGGCCGGTGCCGAAGGCCATCTCGGCGTCGATCTCGATCGACACGCCCGACGGCGGGCGGCGATGGCGATCGTGGCTGCCGTGGACGAAGAAGCGGCCGGCTGCGACCGGGTGGCGGATCTCCTCGCTCATGGCGATCCAGTTGGCGTCGAGATCGAGCACCGTGGTCGAGAGGTCCGCGCCGAAGGCGTCGGAGCCGAGGGCGTCGCGCACCGTCTCGGCGGCGGCCTCCTCGCTCTCGGCGTCGAAGACCAGGACATCGACCGACCACACTTCCGAATAGGGCACGGTCTCTTCGCGGGTGACGGGATAGCCCTCGACCTCGAAGGCCTCGCCGAGCAGGCGCTCGAGGCGTTCGGATTCGGGACCCTCGGCGACGAGGCGGACCTGGACGGCGGGCATGGATCTGCTCCTCAGGGCTTCTGGAAGGTGAGCGAAGCCCATTCCTTGATCGAACGGCGGGAGACGAGGCTGAGGCCCCGCGAGCGATAGGCGCTTTCGAGCCGCGCCTGTTCGCCGATGCGCAGACCGGCGACGACGAGGAAGCCGCCGGGCGCCATCAGCGCCACCACGTCGCCGGCCATGGCGCAGAGCGGATCGGGCAGGATGTTGGCGAGCACCAGATCGAAGGGCGCGGCGCGGCGGATGCGGACATCGCCGAGGCCGTCGGCGACGAGGGCGCGGAAGGCGCGGTCGACACCGTTGAGGCGGCGATTGCGCTCGGCGGTCGCCACCGCGTGCGGGGCGATGTCGGTGGCGAGGACCGGCGTCGTCGGGGCGAGGCGCGAGAAGGCGAGGCCGAGGATGCCGGTGCCGGTGCCGAGATCGAGGACGTTGCGCGGTCGCGCGAATTTCAGGATCTCGTCGAGGCCGGCGAGCGACAGTTGGGTCGAGGCGTGGTCGCCCGAGCCGAAGGCCGACGACGCCTCGATGAGGACGTCCTCGCGGCGCAGCTCCGCCGGGCGATTGTGCTCGCCGAAGACGCGGAAGCGGCCGGCGCGGATCGGCGGCAACTCGTCGAGGCCGATGGCGGCCCAGTCGGCGCCGTCGAGCGGCTTCAGCGTGGCGCGGGAAAGCGTGGCGAGCGCCGCCTCGCGGGAGGCGATGCCCTCCGTCTCGAGGAGGTCGGCCAGCGTCTCGGCGAGATCGGTCTCGTCGAGGGCTTCGGGGAAGAAGGCCTCGACGCCCCAGGTGCCGTCGCCGTGGTCGAAGGCGCCGGCGGCGTCGGCGAAGGCGAAGACGATCTCGCCTTCCCCCAGCGCATCGGCGATGCGGGTGGCGAGCGAGCGGGTGGTCGTCAGGCGAAAGACATGGGTCGGCATGGGCCGCGGCAATAGCACGGGCGAGCCGCGCTGTCGCCTCGTCGGGACGCTCTCGGCGCGGTGGCCCGATCAGACCGGCGCCGCGAACCGGAACACGGCGGCGCCGAAGACCGAGATCGCGATCAGCCCGGCGTAGTGGACGGCGGTGGCGTAGCGCCGTGTCCGGTGCGGCAAGCCGGCCAGTCCGAGGGCGATGGCGAAGGAGAAGAACGGCCAGATCGCCGCGAGATAGCGGGTCTGGAGATCGGCGAGAATTCCTTGATTGCGCATGCTGAACCAGGCGTGGACGAAGTGCAGGACGACGAAGAGAGCGGTGGTGAGGAGGCCGACACGCGCCAGTGTCGAGGTCCGTCGGTCGGCCGGGATGCTTCGCAGCGAGAGGGCGGCGGCGACGAAGAGGGCGATCAGGATCGCGCCCGCATCGAAGTCGTCGGCGCGATAGGGGAGGCGGCGGCCCAGATGATCGAGATAGAGACCGGCGAAGTCGAGAAGCCCGATCGCGGCGCGGTCGGCCGGTGCGATCACCTCGAACCAGTCGGGGAAGGCGGCCGGTATCCAGACCGGACGGCCGTGGGTCGCGAACGTCACCGGCGTCGGGACGAGTCCGACGAGGAGACCGGCGGCGGGGAGGAGCGTTTCGGCGCCGAGCAGGCGCGTCCGGCCGGTGGTGACATCCACCGATCTCAGCAACACGACGGCGGTCGCGCCGGCGACGAGGCCGGTGAACTTGGTCCAGCCGAGGAGCGCGAGGAGCAAGGCGATCGCCCAGGGCGGGGCGCGGTCGCGGGCGAGGAGGAAGAACAAGGCGCCGATCTCGGCGATCATCAGGTCGTCGTTGTTGACGAGGCCGGCGACGCCGATGGTCACCGGCAGACCGAAGAGCGTGGCGATGAAGACGAGGCGGGCGTGTGGGTCGGTCAATCGCGTGACGCCACCGAAGCCTGCCAGCAGCAGGCCGACGGCGACGAGGCCGAGGTCGACGAACCGAACCGGCCGCGGGTCGCCGGGCGTCGCGGCGGCGAGTGGCGCGACGGCGAGGTGATAGAGCGGCGGATGGGCGAGGTAGTTCGGCTGGTCGCTCCAGTCGATGCCGGCATCGTCGAGCATGCGCAGGGCGTCGTGATCCGGCAGAAGCGTCGGCCGCTCGGCCATGGCGCGCGCGTAGGAATAGTGCGCCAGTTCGTCGAACTCGTCGTCGAGCGGCAGGGTCGCGGCGACGATGCCGGCGGTGATCGAAACCAGGACGACGAGAAGGAGGAGCAGGCGGACCGCCGGGTCGTGGCGCCATGTCGCGACCGCGACGGACGACGCGCCGGACGGGGGCGCCGGAGCGAGATCTACGTGAGCCATGGTCCACCCTCGAGCACCGCGAGAATCGTGGATCACCGCCGATTCCACGGAGCGTGAGGATGGCGTCGCCGCCGTCACGGCGAACGTTTTCATGAAGTATGAGAGTTGTGATGATCGGCGCTCGTGATGAGAGGTGGTGACGCCGATGGTGACGCCGGCGGTGACGGGTGACGGACACGGTGGCACGGCTTCATCGCCGCGAGCGATCGTGCGGGGGCCGCGGTCACATCACCGCCCCACGACGTTCATACTTTCTTCACGATAGGGGTGTTCAATCGCAGTCATGGAGATCGGCGCCGCCTGCGGCGAGGATCTCGGGAAGCCTCCCCGATCTTCGGGTCGACCACGGATGTACTGGCGGGCGAAACGATCGAGGACGGCACACAGGAAGCCCCGGATGGGAGGCGAAAGGCCTCACCGCCGGGGTTTTTTGCGTCTGGGGGAGGGATTTGCGGATGCGTCTTCGTCCGTACTCGACGGACAGTCACCGGGCATGTTGATGTTGATGCGTATAAGAGGAGGAGTAGACCTTCATGCGCCGTAGCAGAGCACCTGGACGTTTCGTTTACATGAGTATTTAGCGCAGCGACCCGCCCATGATCTTAACGAGTATCTGTTTAGCTGTCCACGCCTAGTAAGTGCAGTCAGCCCTTTCTTGTAAATGCTCCCCTTCACCCCGTCGGGCTGACGAACCCGTCCAACACCCGCTTCCTTCCTGCCCGATCGAAATCGATCGTCAGCTTCTCGCCGTCCACTTCCGCCACCGTGCCGTTGCCGAACTTCTGGTGGAAGACGCGGTCGCCGACGGCGTAGTTGGGTTTGGTGGTGGCGATCGACTTGGCGATGAGGGCGCCTTCGATCACCTTGACCTTCTTGTCGTGGATCGGGTTGCCCCAGCGGTCGCGCAACGGACCGCGGTCGCCGCGGCCGGAGGACCAGTCGCCGCGCTCGCGGCCGGAGAAGCCACCGCCGCGTGATCCGCTTCCGCCCGACCAGTCGCCGCGCTGGAAATCGCCGCGGCCGCTGTCCGAGAAGCCGCCCGGCCCGTTCCTACCCTGCGCTTCGCCGAAACGGCCGCGCCCCGCGCCGCTCCAGCCCTGGTCGGTGCCGGCGCGGGTCTCGGCGGTCTGGTCGTAGTCGTCGTGATGCGAGCCGTAGCCGCCCACCGTGCGGCCCGACTTCTGCGCCTGGGCGCGCTGCCAGCCGGGCGTCGAATAGGTCGAGCCGAAGGGCTCCACCTGATCGAAGCGCGAGCGGCCGTAGCCGCCGTAGCTCGAGCCCGACTGGCGGATCTCGACGTGAGGCTCGGGCAACTCGTCGAGGAAGCGCGAGGGGATCGACGACTGCCACGAGCCGTGGATGCGGCGGTTGGTGGCGAACCAGATCAGCGCGCGGCGCTTGGCGCGGGTGATGCCGACATAGGCCAGTCGCCGCTCCTCCTCGAGCCCGGCGCGGCCGCCTTCGTCGAGCGCCCGTTGATGCGGGAAGAGGCCTTCCTCCCAGCCGGGGAGAAAAACCGTCTCGAATTCGAGGCCCTTGGCCGAGTGCAGCGTCATCAGGTTGACGGCGTCGAGCGAGGCGTCGTTCTCGGTGTCCATCACCAGCGACACGTGCTCGAGGAAGGCGGGCAGGCTCTCGTAGTCCTCCATCGCCTTCAGGAGTTCCTTGAGGTTCTCCAGCCGCCCCGGCGCCTCGGCCGATTTGTCGTTCTGCCACATCTCGGTGTAGCCGGACTCGTCGAGGATCAGGCCGGCGAGTTCGGTGTGGGGGAGCGCATCGAGTTGGCCGCGCCAGCGCTCGAAGCTCTGGACGAGGCCCTTCAGCGTGGTGCGCGCCTTGGGCTTCAGCTCCTCGGTCTCGACGATGCGGCGCGACGCCTCGGTGAGCGGCACGCCCTGGAGACGGGCCAGCGCGTGGACCTGTTGCAGGGTGGCGTCGCCGAGGCCGCGCTTCGGCGTGTTGACGATGCGCTCGAAGGCGAGATCGTCGGCCGGCTGTGAAACGACGCGGAAGTAGGCGAGCGCGTCGCGGATCTCCATGCGCTCGTAGAAGCGCGGGCCGCCGATGACCCGGTAGGGGAGCCCCAAGGTGACGAAGCGGTCTTCGAATTCGCGCATCTGGAAGGAGGCGCGCACCAGGATGGCGATCTCGTTCAGCGCATGGCCCTTGCGCTGCAGGCTCTCGATCTCGTCGCCGATCGAGCGGGCCTCTTCCTCGCTGTCCCAGGCGTTGGCGACGGTGACCTTGTCGGCGTCGTCGTGGTTCTCCTCGGTGAAGAGCGTCTTGCCCAATCGGCCCTCGTTGTGGGCGATGAGGTGGGAGGCAGAGGCGAGGATGTGGGGGGTGGAGCGATAGTTGCGCTCCAGCCGGATCACCAGGGCGCCCGGGAAGTCCTTCTCGAAGCGCAGGATGTTGTCGACCTCGGCGCCGCGCCAGCCGTAGATCGACTGGTCGTCGTCGCCGACGCAGCAGACGTTCTTGGTGCCGACCGCGAGCAGGCGCAGCCAGATGTACTGGGCGACGTTGGTGTCCTGATATTCGTCGACGAGGATGTAGCGGAAGCGGCGCTGCCAGTCGGAAAGCACGTCCGGATGCGTCTTCCAGATGCGGATGACGTGGAGGAGAAGGTCGCCGAAGTCGCAGGCGTTGAGCGTCGTCAAGCGGTTCTGATAGGCGCGGTAGAGGTCGCCGCCCTTGCCGTTGGCGAAGGCCCGGCCCTCCAGCGGCGGCACCTCGTTCGGGCCGAGCCCCTTGTTCTTCCAGCCGTCGATGAAGGCGGCGAACTGGCGGGCCGGCCAGCGCTTCTCGTCGATGCCCTCGGCCTGGATGATCTGCTTGATCAGCCTGAGCTGGTCGTCCATGTCGAGGATGGTGAAGTCGGATCCGAGACCCACCAGCTCGGCGTGGCGGCGCAGGATCCAGGTACCGATGGCGTGGAAGGTGCCGAGCCAGGGCATGCCCTCGACCCGCTCGCCGACGAGCCGGCCGATGCGCTCCTTCATCTCGCGCGCCGCCTTGTTGGTGAAGGTGACGGCGAGGATTTCGCCGGGCCGGGCGAGGCCCTGGGAGAGAATATGGGCGATGCGGGTGGTCAGCACCCGGGTCTTGCCGGTGCCGGCGCCGGCGAGCACCAGCACCGAGCCTTCCGTCGCCTCGATGGCGCGGCGCTGCTCGTCGTTGAGGCCGCGGAAGAAGTCGGGCCGATGGGCGGGGGCGTTGGCGGCCGCGGCGCGGGCGGCGATGCCGCCCGGTCTGGGAGGGGGCGCGTCGAGAGGCGCGCGGCCGGCGATGCCTCCGGGGCCGCGAGCGGGATGCGGCGGCGCAGGGTCACGCGCCCGCCCGGGGCGGGCGCCGGGCAGCGGGATAGGGCAGTCGTCGTCGTCCCAGTCGAAACCGTTGGTCATGCCTTGCGAGGGGGATCCCTGATCGTGATCGCCGGCCGCACCGGCCGATGATTCTCTGTTCGTTCCGCCGGACTATAGCAGGGATGCGGCGAGGGTGGGGCGATGGCGGGGTGAGGCGGCGCTCACCGCTCGGCGTCCGTCGCCTGCGATCGCACGTCGCCGATCACCTGACCGAACACCACCTTGGGGCCGTCGCCGTCGGGGGGGCGTTTCGGGGGCTTGTCGGGGATGGGGAGCGGGTAGATCAGGCGGGGCGGCAGGCGGTGGACGAGGACGGCGGTCAAGACCAGCACCAGCGAGCCGGCGATCACCGGGGTGAACAGGAACGACCAGTCGGGGTGCGTCAGCATCACCACCAGGGCGGTGGCGCCGGCGGGCGGGTGGGTGAGGCGGATCAGGCCGAGCAGGGCGATCACCGCGCCGACGGTGACGGCGAGGACGATCGGGCCGCGCGGGGCGAGATGGTCGACGATCAACGAGATGGCGGCGGCGACGGCGTGGCCGCCGAGCACGTTGGCCGGTTGCGACAGCGGGCTCTCGGGCATGCCGAAGACCAGCACCGCCGAGGCGCCGAGGGGCGCGACGATGAAGGGTACGCCGGCGGCGTCGCCGAGGAACCAGATCACGACGAAGGCGGCCGTGGCGCCGAGCCCGGCCTTGAGCCAGCGCGCCGCGGTGGCGGGCGGCTGGTGGCGATGGAGAAAACGGCGCGGCACGCGGGGCTCCGTGGCGGGCGGACGAAGCGGTTTCGCCCGGCATTCTGCTCGATTCGGTAGCACATGCCGTTTTCATCGGCAAAGAAGCCGTCCGGCGGGCCGTGGATGCTCGCCCCCGGTCGCCGCACTGGTCCGGGCTCGGGGCGTTTCGACGGAGGCTTCATGTATTACGCGACGTAAGTTCGTCCGGATTCGGTGTGTTCGACGGAATCATGGTTCGCATTTTCTGCCGTTCGCCTCAGCTTCTACTGTCACGAAACGGCGTCACATCGTCGAATTCCGAAGTTTTTCGCCGAAACTGCGGGAAATCACGTAGGTGTATACGGCGCGTTAACCACCTTCCGGTTCGACTGGGCCGTCAACCTGGGGGAGAACGGGTGATGGCGAAGTGGGCTTCGAATTGTGGAATGCGGTCGCAACTCGGCGCGATCGTCGTGATCGCCGTCGCCAGCGTGATGATCATCGGTGCGATCCACGTCGCCGGCAAAGCCCACGAAGACGCGAAGTTGGCGGAAGCGGAAGCGGCCGACCGATCGGCCAACCGGGTGCGGCGCATCGATCGCGATCTCCTCCAGATGCGGCGTGCCGAGCAGGCGTTCCTTCTGACCCTCGACGCCGGGGAGGTGACGCGCCACGGCGAGTTCCGCAGCATCGCGGAAGCCGAGATCGCGGTTCTCGGCAAGGAGGTCGCGGCGATCGGCGCCGGCGACCTGCGGAGCAAGGTCGACGCGGTGGCCGCCGGTGTGTCGGCCTACGGCGCGCGTTTCGCCGAACTGGTGGAGACACGGACGAAGATCGGTCTCGATCCGCAGTCGGGCCTCGAAGGCGATCTCAGAACCGGGGCACACGAGATCGAGAAGACCGTGGGCAAGCTCGACGATCCCAGGGCGCAGGTGCTGCTCCTGATGATGCGCCGGCACGAGAAGGACTACATGCTGCGCCACGACGAGAAATACGTCGGCGATTTCACCAAGCGAGCGGAACAGCTCGCCAAACTGACGATGGATCTCGAGGTCCCATTGATGGACCGGGTCGGTCTCGATCGGTCGATCGAGATCTACCGCCGCAATTTCCTCGGGTGGGTCGCGGGCGATCGCGGGTTGATCGAAGCCCGCGCCGCGGCGGAAACGGCGCACCGGACCGTCGAGGCCGGGCTCGCCGACCTCGAACGGGCGAGCGAGGCGTCGGCCTCGGCGGCGAAGACCGATGCGGCGGAAACGGCGAGCGTCACCGAGAGCCGGATGATCCGGGCCTTCGCGGCGATCGTCCTCATCCTCGGTTCGGTGGCCGGTCTGATCGGCCGATCGGTGTCGCGTCAGATCCGGACGATGACCGAAGGCATGGTGCGGCTCGCCGGTGGCGATCTCGAGGTCGAGATTCCCGGCGGCGACAGGACCAACGAGATGGGGCGGATGGCTCGTGCGGTCGCGGTGTTCCGCGACAACGCCCGCGAAAGGCGCCGGCTCGAGGCGATGCAGGCGGAGGAGGCGTCGCGGGCCGAGGCGATCCGGCGCAAGGCGATGTTCGAGCTGGCGGCGGAGTTCGAGCGGCGGGTCGGGGCGGTGGTCGCCACGGTCACCCGATCGGCCGGCGATCTCGAGATCGCGGCGCAGACGCTCTCGGCGTCGGCCGAACAGGTGTCGGCCCAGTCGGTGGCGGTGGCCGGCGCCTCGGAAGAGGCGGCCGCCAACGTCCGCAGCGTCGCGGTGGCGACCGAAGACCTCTCCGCCACCGTGCGTGAGGTTGGGCGTCAGGTGGCCGAGTCGTCCGGCATCGCCGCCAAGGCGACGGCGGAAGCGGCGGCGACGCGGACCCAGGTGAACGATCTGTCGGTCGCCGCCGATCGCATCGGTTCGATCATCCAGCTGATCCAGGAGATCGCGGCCAAGACCAACCTGTTGGCGCTCAACGCCACCATCGAGGCGGCCCGCGCCGGCGAGGCGGGGCGGGGCTTCGCCATCGTCGCACAGGAGGTCAAGGGGCTCGCCGAGCAGACCGCCCACGCCACGGCGGAGATCGGCACGCAGGTGCAGGCGATCCAGGGCTCGACGCAGCTCGCCGCCGGCGCCATGGCCTCGGTCGGCAGCACGATCGAGGCGATGAACGGCATCGCCGGGGCGATCGCCACGGCGGTGGACCGCCAGAGCGAGACGACGCGAGAGATCGCCCGCAACGTCGGACAGGCGGCGCAGGGGGCGTCCGACGTCTCCGCCAACATCACCGGGGTGAGCGCGGCGGCGGAGAACTCCAGCGCCGCTTCGTCCCAGGTGTTGTCGGCGGCCGGGGAACTCACCCATCAGGCGGAAGCGTTGCAGGCGGCGGTCGCCGGCTTCCTCGCCGATCTCCGGGCGGCGTGAGCGCGTCTCCGAAGGTCGGGACGTCGATGTCTCCGGCCTTCGGCGCCGAAAGAGATCCGGAGGATCTCTTCGCCAGACCGGTCCTAACTCGTCCGGGAACCCTTCGTGTGGACACGGTTCTCGGACGAACGGAATACGACGTTCGGATGTGTTCATCCGAACTCCGCATCACTTCGCCGGCGCGCTCGCCTCGAGGCCGCGCAGCATCGCCTTCAGACCCGGCTCGTCGACGGCGGTGGCGGCGTCGTCGAGGCTCATCCAGCGCACCTGCCGTTCGGCCATCTCCTTCCAGGTGGAGAGGAGCTTGCGCGCCTTCAGGCGATAGACGGTGACGCGGACGAGGTCGAAGCGGTCGGCGCGGCGCTTCCAGTAGTCGAAGGTGCCGAGCGGCTTCTTCAGCGGCTTGCCGACGACACCGGCCTCCTGTTCGGCCTCGATCGCGGCGGCTCGGTGGTCGGGCACGCCCTTCATCGGCCAACCCTTCGGCACCGTCCAGCGGCCGGTCTCGCGCGTCGTCACCAGGCACACCTCGACGCGACCGTCGACCTTGCGCATCGGCAGGGCGGCGATCTGCGGCAGCCTCTCGGGCGAGGATTTCGAGGTGGCGGGCTTGGGCATCGGGCGGGTGGGCGAGGGGATGGGTCGGGAAGCATGCGCCGATCGCGCGAGTCGTTCCAGGCGAATGGCCAGACTGACCTGCGAAGCGGTTCGAAAGACGGCGGCGGCGCGTCACGACGGTGACGCCCACCGTCCTCCTCAGGCGAACAGGCCGACGAGCCACCAGGTCGCCGCGGCGATGGCGGCGGAGGCGGGGATGGTCACCACCCAGGCGACGACGATGCCGGAGGCGATGTTCCAGCGCACGGCCGAGGTGCGCCGGGCCGAGCCGACGCCGATGATCGAGCCGGTGATGGTGTGGGTGGTGGAGACGGGGATGCCGAGGCCGGTCGCCATGAACAGGGTGATGGCGCCGCCGGTCTCGGCGCAGAAGCCCTGCATCGGGGTGAGGCGGGTGATCTTGGAACCCATGGTGTGGACGATGCGCCAGCCGCCGAAGAGGGTGCCGAGACCCATCGCCGCCTGACAGGTGATCACCACCCAGAAGGGCACGTGGAAGGTCTCGCCGAGATGGCCCTGCGAATAGAGCAGCACGGCGATGATGCCCATGGTCTTCTGGGCGTCGTTGCCGCCGTGGCCGAGCGAATAGAGCGAAGCCGAGACGAACTGCAGCGAGCGGAAGCTCTTGTCGATGGCGAAGGGCGTGAACGGGCGTCCGACCCAACTGACGACGACCATGAGGACGAGCGCCAGGGTGAAGCCGACCAACGGCGACAGCACGATGGCGAAGGCGGTCTTCATGAAGCCCGACATCACCACGGCGGAGACGCCGGCCTTGGCGACGCCGGCGCCGACGAGACCGCCGACGAGGGCGTGCGACGACGACGACGGGATGCCCCCGAGCCAGGTGACGACGTTCCAGACGATGGCGCCGGAGAGCGCGCCGAAGACGACGCGCGGGTCGATGATCGAGGCCTCGACGATGCCCTTGCCGATGGTCTGGGCGACGTGCAGGCCGAAGAACAGGAAGGCGATGAAGTTGAAGAACGCCGCCCACATCACCGCGTACTGCGGCGACAGAACCCGGGTGGAGACGATGGTGGCGATCGAATTCGCCGCGTCGTGCAGGCCGTTCAGGAAGTCGAAGGCGAGCGCGACGGCGATCAGCCCGATGAGAAGGGGCAGGGCGAGCGTGGCGTCCATGGGTCCTCGTCCACGAAACGGAGAACGGGCGTGCGGGCGGCGGAAACCGTCAGACGTGTTCGATGACGATGCCGGAGATCTCGTTGGCGACTTCTTCGAACCGGTCGGTGACGCGCTCCAGATGGCCGTAGATCTCGGCCCCGACGGTGAAGGCCATCGGATCGGAGTGGCGATGGGCGAGGAAGAGCGCCTTGAGGCCCTGGTCGTGGACCTTGTCGGCGCGGCTCTCCAGTTCGGTGATCTTGACCACGTAGTCGTTGATGGCGTGGACGTTGGCGCCGATCTTGCGCAGGAGCGGGATCGCATCGACCGTCAGCTTCGCGGCTTCGACGCCGATCGCCGCCAACTCTCGCATCGGCTCGTCGAAGGAGGTCACCTCGAAGAGGGTGATGGCCTTGGCGGTCTGGTGCATCTGATCGATGGCGTCGTCCATCGACTCGATCAGATCCTTGATGTCGACGCGGTCGAAGGGGGTGATGAAGGAGCGGCGCACCGCCAGCAGCACTTCGGCGGTGATGTCGTCGGCGGCCTTCTCGTGGCGCTTCACCTCGGCGCAGGCGGCGGCGATGTCGGGCGCGCCGGAGAGCAGCCGATGCAGCGCCTCGGCGCCGGCGACGAGCACCTTCGACTGGCGCTCGAACATGTCGAAGAAACCGTCTTCCTTGGGCATGATCGCCCGGAACCAGGACAACATCGGACCCACCGCAGTGATTGGCGACGGGGCGGTTTATGACGTTTCGATGACGAATGCGAGTCCGGTGAGGCGCGCATGTCGGTGGGCGGGCGTCGACGGGGTGGCGGAGCGCGTCGAGGCGGCCCCTCATCACTTCTTCGGAATGCCGATCTTCCGCCCGGCTCGTTCGGGAGGAGCGAGGTGGCGGGTCGGGGCCCACAGGGCTTCGAGGCCTTCGCGGACGTCGGCGGCCCAGGGCACGACGCGGCGGGCCTTCATGTCGAGGTGGAGATACATCTGCTCGCTCGTCGCCGACACCCAGCCGTCCTCGGCGTGGATCAGTTCGGCGAAGAGATGCAGGCGCTTGTCGTCGAGGTCGAGGATGCGCATCCGCACCTGGAGGGGATCGCCGAGGAAAACTTCGCGCAGGTAGCAGACGTGGATCTCGGCGGTCATGTAGGAACAGCCGCGTTTCGCCAGATAGTCCGGACCGAGGCCGGCCGTGACGACGAAGTCGTCGCAGGCGCGATCGAAGACGACGTTGTAGTAGGCCATGTTGAGATGGCCGTTGTAGTCGACCCAGCCGGGCTCGATCGCGTATCGGTCGGAGAGGTAGGGATGGGCGTCGGTCATCGGATCCGGTCTGGTTGCGGACGGGCGGGCGCCCATCGAGCGGTTCGACGAGGTTGGCGTCAAGCGTTTCTTCGACCTCAGCCATGCGCGGTCGATGGTTCGGCGACGCGGATCGGCGCTTGACCCCTTCCGGCGGCGCGTGATTGATCGGCGCCTTTCCCGGGCGATGGCTGCCCGGCCGTCGAGGGGGACGGTGATGACGGGGAACGGTCGGGCCGGTCGTGCGGCGCGCTGGATGGGGCTTGCGGCGGCGTCGCTCGCGGTGGCGCTCGCCCTCGATTTCATTCGCCTGCCGGCCGCCTTTCTCCTCGGGCCGCTCGTCGTCGGCATCGTGGCGCGGCTCTCCGGCTCGGACCTCGTGGTGCCGCGGCCGGCGGTCTACGCCTCGCAGGCGCTGATCGGGGCGATGATCGGCGCGGCGTTGACGCCGTCGATCGTCACCGCCTTTCTCGCCGACTGGCCGATCCTGACGGCGGTGGTGGCGGCGACGGTGGTGTTCGCCACCGCTTCCGGCTGGCTCCTGTCGTGGTTCGGCGTCGTGCCGGGGACGACGGGGGTGTGGGGATCGTCGCCGGGGGCGGCGACCGCCATGGTGATCCTGTCGGAAGCTCACGGCGGCGACGTTCGGTTGGTCGCCTTCATGCAGTATCTGCGCGTGCTCTTCGTCGCCTCGGCGGCGTCGATCGGGGCGCGCCTGTGGCTCGGGGCCGGCGCCGTCGCGCATCGCGATCTCCTCGCCGCGGTGGATCCGCAGGGACTGGCCGTGACGTTGGCGGTGGTCGCGGTGACGGCGGCGATCGGACATTTCTCGCGGCTCGCCAACGGCGTGATGATGGGGCCGATCGTGGCGTTGGCGGTGCTGCACGGCAGTGGCCTCCTGACGCCGGTGCTGCCGCCGTGGCTGTTGATCGTCGGCTATGCCGGGCTCGGCTGGAACATCGGCCTCAGGTTCACGCCCGAGGCGATCGCCCATGCGGCGCGGGCGCTGCCGTGGATCGTGCTGTCGATCGTCGTGTTGATGGCCTTCGCGGCGGGGCTGGCGTGGCTGTTGGTGCTCGAACTCGGCATCGATCCCCTGACCGCCTTCCTCGCCACCTCGCCCGGCGGCATGGACACGGTGGCGATCATCGCCGCCTCGACCCCGGTCGACGTCGGCTTCGTCATGGCGTTGCAGGTGCTGCGCTTCTTCGTGCTGGTGATGATCGGCCCGTCGCTGTCGCGCTTCGTCGCCGCGCGTCTGTCGCAGCGGTGATCGGCATCCCGCCGCTTCCGGGATCGACCTCGCCTCTGCTAGGGTCCGCTCGACGCAACGGACTCTGGGGAGACGAAGGAATGGCCGAAGCGGTTTCGCGGGCGCGTGACGGCGAGGCGATCGCCACGGCGATCGGGGTGCTGACGCAACGGTTCGGCGAACGGGTCTCGACCTCGCACAGTTTGCGCGAACAACACGGACACACCCTCACCTGGATCCCCAACCAGCCGCCGGATGCGGTGTTCTTCGCCCGCTCGGAGGCGGAGGTGCAGGAGGCGGTGAGGATCTGTGCGGCGCACGGCTGTCCGATCGTGCCCTTCGGCGCCGGCACCTCGCTCGAGGGCCATCTCAACGCGCCGCTCGGCGGCCTGTCGATCGACGTCTCGGCGATGGACGCGATCGTCGCGGTTCACCCCGAAGATCTCGACGTGGTGATCCAGCCGGGCATCCGGCGCAAGGCGCTCAACGAGCAACTGCGTGACACCGGTCTGTTCTTCCCGATCGATCCCGGCGCCGACGCCACCCTCGGCGGCATGGCGGCGACGCGGGCCTCCGGCACCAATGCGGTGCGCTACGGCACGATGAAGGACAATGTCCTGGCGATGCGCGCGGTGACCGCGACGGGTGAGATCGTCACCACCTCGCGCCGCGCCAAGAAGTCGTCGACCGGCTACGACCTGACGAGGCTCTTCGTCGGTTCGGAGGGAACGCTCGGCATCATCACCGAATTGACCATCCGCCTCTCCGGCATCCCGGAGGCGATCGCCGGCGGCATCTGCCCGTTCCCGGACGTGCACGCGGCGGCCGACGCGGTGATCCTGACCATCCAGTCCGGGATCCCGGTGGCGCGCATCGAACTCCTCGACGAGGTGCAGGTGAGGGCGTGCAACGCCTATTCGAAGCTCGATCTGCCGGAGACGCCGCTGCTCCTCGTCGAGTTCCACGGCACCGAGGCGTCGGTGCACGAACAGTCGGAGCGTTTCGGCGAGATCGCCGCCGATCTCGGCGGTGGGCCGTTCACCTGGACGACCAAGCCGGAGGAGCGGACCAAGCTGTGGACGGCGCGCCACGACGCCTATTGGGCGGGGCTCGCCATGCGGCCGGGATGCCAGACCTTCTCCACCGACGTCTGCGTGCCGATCTCGCGGCTCGCCGACTGCATCGCCGAGACCAAGCACGACATCGAGGCCTCGTGTCTCGTCGCGCCGATCGTCGGCCACGTCGGCGACGGCAACTTCCACGTCCTGCCGCTGTTCGATCCCGAGAACGCGGCCGAGATCGCCAAGGTGAAGGAGTTCGTCGGCCGTCTGGTCGAGCGGGCGCTCGCCATGGAGGGGACGGCTTCGGGCGAACACGGCGTCGGCCAGGGCAAGATGAAGTATCTCGAGGCGGAGCACGGACGCGCCGCGCTCGACATGATGGCGGCGATCAAGCGGGCGCTCGATCCGGCCGGCATCATGAACCCCGGCAAGATCGTCGCGGTCTGATCCCGGGCTCGAGTCATTCGGACGCGCCCGAAGGGCTCGAGCGTTTCGGCCCGACCGGCCGGCGCCCGTTCGGGTTCGCCTTCGCCCACGAAGTTTCGCACAGGGCGAAACTTCGTGGGCTCGGTCCGAGAGCGTCGCGATCGTTTCACGGTGGTGACGGAATGTCGGACGCAATCTCGCCGTCGGCTGCTACGATCCTGCCGGTGCGGCGTGCGACGAACGACGAGGAGAGGCGTTGAACGGGCTCTACATCGGTGTCGGCCTCACTCTGATCCTGGCGTTGCTGGTGGCACTGGTCGGGCCGTTCTTCGTCGACTGGGGAACCTATCGCAGCGTCTTCGAGCGCGAGGCGACGAAGATCGTCGGTTACCAGATCACGGTGATCGGCGAGGTCGACGCGCGTCTGCTTCCCTCTCCGCGCATCCGCTTCGGCGACGTGGTGGTCGGGCCGATCGAGGCGCCGCTCGCCCGCATCGGCCGGTTCGCCCTCGATCTCGAAGCGGCGCCGCTGCTGCGCGGCGACATCCGCATCTCCGAACTGAGGTTCGAACGGCCGACGGTGGAGATCGCCGTCGACGGCGAGGGCCGCCCGGCGCTGCCCGCTCGGCTCGCCGAGACGCGCGACCCGTCGTCGGTCGAGATCGAGCAGTTGGAGATCTCCGACGGGCGGTTCACCGTCATCGATGCACGCAACGGCGGGCGGTTGGAGATCGGTCGCATCGCCGCGGTCGGGTCGGCGGCGAGCCTCGCCGGCCCGTGGCGGCTCGACGGCGGGGGCCTCCGGAACGGCCGCGATCTCTCCTTCCGCCTCGCCGGTGGCCGCACCTCCGACGGAGCGACGGCGATCAAGGCGCAGGTGGCGCCGGGCGACGATCCGGCGACGGCGACGGTCGATCTGGTGCTGCGCGACGAAGCCGGCGCTCCGACCTTCACCGGCAAGGCGGTGGTCGAACGCCGCGGCGAGGGCGGCGAGGGCGACGTCGCTCGCGGTCTCGCCAGTTGGCGCGCCGAGGCGGAGATCGCCGGCGATGCCCGGGCGATCGACGTAACCAAACTCTCCCTGGCGCTCGGGCCGGAGGAACGAGCGGCGCAATTCGCCGGCGAGGGACGCATCCCGCTCGGTGCCGACGCGTCGTTCGACCTGACGCTCGTCGCCCGGCAGATCGAACTCGATCGGCTGGTGCGCGGCGAGGCGGGCAAGGTGACGGTGCCGGCGGCGGTCGCTTCCGAGATCGCGACGATCGCGGCGGCGGCCGGTGATGCGCCGCTGCCCGGACGGCTGCGCCTCGAGGTGCAGGGTCTGGTGGTGGGCGGCGGGGCGCTGCAGGACCTGTCGCTCGAGGCGCGGACCCGACCGGGCGGGCTGACGATCGAGCGGTTCGAGGCGCGGCTGCCGGGGCGCACGCGAATCGAGACTTCCGGCCGCGTCGCCTTCGACGAGGGCGGCCGGTTCGACGGGCGGATCGAGGCCTCCTCCGAGCAGCCGGCGGCGGCGGCGGCGTGGTGGCGCGGTGAAGCGATCGGCGAACGGCTCGATCCGGTGACGGTCGCGGCCAACCTCTCGGTCGGCGCCGGGCGGCTCGGCGCCGACGATCTCAGGATCGAGGTGGCGCAGGCGAAGGCGCGCGGCCATTTCGACTGGAGTGCGGCGAAGGGCGCGCGGGTCGGGCTCTCGGCGGAACGGCTCGAGCTCGATCAGGTGGCGCGGCTGGCGCGGCTCTTCCTCGGGCGCGAAGCGAGCCGGCGGCCGGCGGCGCTCGCCCTCGAACTCGATGCCGGGCAGATGGTGGTCGGCGGCGTCACCGCCAAGGGCGTGGCGATCGGGGTGAACGTCGCAGCCGACGACGTCGCGGTCGAACGGCTCGAAGTGCGTGATCTCGCGGGTGCGCGGCTGTCGGGGTCGGGGCGCGTCGCCGATCCGCTCGGGGCGCCGCGGGGCACGCTCGATCTCACGGTCGAAGCGGTGAAGCCGGAAGCGCCGGCACGGGCGTTGGCGCGGCTCGCCGGGCTCGATCCGGCCGGTGAGGACCGCATCGCCGGCTTCGCGGCGGCGGCGGCCCCGCTCAATCTGGCGCTGCGGCTCGAGGGGCGCAGCGGCGGGGAGGGCACGGCGGCGACCGGGTCGCTGCGTGGCTTCGCCGGTGGCGCGGAAGTCTCCGCCGACATCGGCTACGACGGGCGGGTCGACGATCCGCACCACGCCGAGCTGAAGCTCGTCGCCAAGCTCGCCGGCGATCGGGCGACGGCGGCGCTCGTCCGCCTCTTCGGTGGCGGCGCCGGGGGGGCGATCGCCGTCGACGTCTCGGTGGCGGGGCGGCCGGTCGACGGGCTCGCGATCGTCACCTCGCTCGCCGTCGGCAAGACGCGGGCGAACGTCGAGGGCACCGCGGTTCTGCCGGTCGGCGGTCCGGCGAAGCTCGACGGCCGGGTGCGGTTGGCGACCCCCGACGCGACGATGCTCGGCGCCTTCCTCGGACGGCCGGCGCTCGCCTTCGAGCGGAGCCTGCCGGTCGACGCCTCGGCGCTGGTCACCGGGACGTGGCCGAAGCTGACGATCGGAGAAGCGGCCGGTCGAGTGGGCGAGACGACGGTCAGGGCCGGCGGCACGATCGATCTCGGCGTCCGTCCGGCGTTGCTCGACGGCCGGCTCGAACTCGACGTGCTCGATCTCGAGGCGGCGGCGGAAATGCTCCTCGGCGGGGCGATCGTCGCCGATGGCAGCGATGCGAAGCAGTTCTGGGCGACGACGCCGTTGTCGGGGCCGTCGTTCGACGGCGCCCTCGCGGGCACGGTGACGTTGTCGGTGGGGCGGGCGGCGGTCGAGGCGGTCGGCTTCGACCGGTTGCGGGCACGGCTTTCGGCCAAGCCCGGCGAGGTGCGACTCGACGACATCGACGCCGGTTTCGCCGGCGGGCGGCTCGCCGGCGAGATGGTGCTGCGCCACGGCGGCGACGGGGTGACCGGTCTCACCGGGCGGCTGTCGCTCGATCGGGCGGCGATCGCCGACATCGTCTGGCGGCGCGCCGGACGGGCGATCGCCATCGGCCGGCTCGACGGCGACGCGAGTTTCTCGACCAACGGACGGACCGCCGCGGCGCTGGTCGCCGGGCTCGGCGGCGAGGGACGGGTGAGCCTCGTCGATGCGCGGGTCCGCGGACTTTCCGGCGAGGCGCTGGTCGCCACGCAGGTGGCGCTCGGCGAGGCGACGCCGACGACGGAGACGGTGGACGGCCTCTTCCGCGCCCGGATGGATGCGAGCGAGACCGACCTGCCGCGCGCCGACGTCGCCTTCGCCCTGCAGGCCGGGGTGGCGCGCAGCGGCCGCCAGATGTTCGAGACGCCGAGCGCGCGGCTGACCGGCCGAGTGGCGATCGATCTCGTCCATCTCGGTCTCGATGCCGAAGGCTCGATGGAGCCGGCGGGCGATGCGATCCGGGCGACGCGGACGGTGATCTCCAAGGCGACGCCGACCGTCGGTCTCGCCTTCCGCGGGTCGCTCGCCGCGCCCGAGCGCATCCTCGACGTGGCGCCTCTGGTGGCGCATCTGACGCTTGCCGGGTTCGAGCGCGAGATCGATCGGGTGGAGACGTTGCAGCAGGACATCGCCGAACGGGCCCGTTTCGCCCGCGAGCGTCGGCGGCTCGAGGAGATCCGCGCGGCGGAGGAGGCGGCGCGACGCGAGGCGCAGGCCAAGAAGGAGGCCGAGGCCGAAGTGGCGCGGCGGGCGGCGCAAGCCGCGGCTCAGGCGGCGAAGGCGGCGGAGGCGGCGAAAGCAGCGGAGGCGGCGAAGCCGGGTGCGGCGGTGAAGCCCAGCGAACCGGTCGAGGCGCCGAAGCCGGTGGAGGGGACGAAGGCGGTCGAGCCGATGCGACCGAGCGAATCGGCGACATCCACCGGCAACGATGCGAGCGGTGCGTCCCCGCCGGCCACGGCCCCACAGAGGAAGAGTGAACCGACGACGACCGTCGAACCCGCGGCGGCACCGGCGCCGTCGGCCGAGGCGGCGCCTGCGAAGGTTCCGAGCGGCGCGAGCGATACGACGAGCGCACCGCCGCCGCCGTTACCGCCGCCGATCCTCGTCGGTCCTGCTCCGCCGATCGGAACCGTACCGCCGCCGTCTCCGATGTCGATCGTTCCGCCGGGGGTGCGGGCGCCCTGAGCGGGGCGTCTCATACCGAGCTCACGAAATTCGGACTCGTCCGAATTTCGTGAGTTACGGCCCGACCGGCCGGCGCCCGTTCGGGCTCGCCTTCGCGGATGAAGTTCCGAACAGGTCGGAACTTCATCCGCTCGGTATCAGTCGGCATCGCCGGGCGACGCGGCGCGGAGCACGGCGACGCGCAGGGCGGAGGCGAGGTTGCGGTCGGGCGACCGGGCGCCGTCGATCTCGGCGACGAGCGCGGCGAGGGAGAGGCCGCGCGCGACCGCCATGGCCTCGACCGCCCGCCAGAACTCCGGCTCGAGCGCCACCGAGGTGCGGTGACCGGCGATGGTCATCGAACGCTTCTCCATCGGGCTCCTCGGATGCTCGGACATCGGCCGCGGCGCGGTCGGATAGTTCATGGGGACGGATCGGCGACGAGGTTCGCGTCGTTCGCCACGGTGCGGCATCGGCCGGGATCGCGTTCCGAGACGATGGGGCGGCGGCGCCGTCGGGCCTCGCCGTCAGCCTTCGGCGTCGGGCGTGTCGCGACGATGGGCGTCGAGGACGCGGGTGGCGCGCTCGTCTTCCTTCTCCGTCGCCTCGCGCTCGGCGCGGGTGCGGCCGAAGCGGACGCGGTTCTCCTCCGCCCGCTTCTTGTCCGCGATGCGGGCGCGCGCCTTGCGGAACTTGCCGAGGCCGACGACGTCGCCCATCGCCGATCTCACTTCTTGCGGAACTTGTCGAGCGACAGGACCGTCGCGGTCGGCGCCGGTTCGGCCGGCTTTTCGGCGGCGGCCGGCTCGGCGACGGGCGCCGGTTCCGGCTCGGCCGGCGTCTCCGGCACCGGCTCGACGGGGATCGTCGAGGCTTCGACCGGCACCAGCTTCGGGCCTTCCGGCGCGGCTTCGCCCTCGGCCTCCGCCTCTTCGTGGGCGACCTCGAACTGCAGGCCGAACTCGACCGACGGATCGACGAAGCCCTTCACCGAGGCGAAGGGGACGTAGAGCCGTTCCGGGATGCCGCCGAAGGAGAGGCCGACCTCGAAATGGGCGTCGTCGACCTGGAGATCCCAGAACTGGTGCTGGAGCACCACGGTCATTTCGGTCGGATAGCGTTGGCGCAGACGGCCGGACAGGCGCACGCCGGGATGGGTGGTGTCGAAGGAGACGTAGAAGTGGTGGTCGCCGGGCAGGCCGGTCTTGGCCACCTCGCCGATGACCTTGCGGACGACGCCGCGCAGCGCGTCCTGGACCAGAATGTCGTAGCGGATCAGATCCTGGGTCATCGGTCTCGATCTCGTCTCGGGGAAGCGCCTCGGCTTCCCGGACCGCGTACCGCCGGCGGCATCGGCACGGGCGGCATCGTCATGGAACGAAAGGGCGTCTCCGCGCCCCTCGGGCGGACGCGTGGAAGCCCCGAGTCTCACTCGGCACGATAGCACACCGCGCGTCGAAAGGGGGGTGAGTGAGGGCTTCTGTTGCCAGGCGCCCCCGAGCCCCGCCTGGACGCTGCTACACGTCAGGACTTGTTACCGGAGTCCGTAAACCGCTCACGCGGCCACGGCAACCGGAGCATAGTTGTCGTTGGCAACTATAATTCGACCCGATAACGGCGGTATCATGCCGGGCAAAAGATCGGCTTTTAGACCCTCGTCGATCCTGGTTCGCCCCCGCCGGAACCCATGGAACACGTCCCATGGGCTCGGGTGGAGGCGCCGGGTACTGCCCCCGGGTCCGAAAGGCTTATTACACCGCTCGTTTATCACCATAGTCGACCCTTGCGGGGCGACGGAGCCAATATAGGCGAGGCCGGGGCCGGATAAAAGACCCCGATGGAAATCCCCACCGAGATCACCGCTCGATCCGCATCCAACGCTCGTCGCGGTGCGCCGCGGCGAGACGGCGCGCCGCCGCCTCGGCCAGCCGGCGAGAGGCCACGAGCGCCGTCATACCGGGCTCGAGCGCGGCGAGATCTTCCGGCGCGAGGCCGAGATCGTCGAGGAGGCGGGCGTCGAGACGACGCAGGTGGCGCAGGTGCCGGCGCGCCAGCCGAGAGCGGCGCGCCGACGCGACTGCACGACGGAGCGCCGCGACGAGGCGCTCGGCCGGGGAGGGGGCGAAGTCGTCGCCGAGAGAGGCGATCATCAGAGCCGCGTCGCGCATGGCACATCTCTCCCGTTCGCGACAGCGCCGGGGACGAGGGGCGCGATCACGCGATTTCGATCGGTTCGTGAAGCGAAGAGGGCGTCTTCGAGGGTGGAGGATGCGGACCTTCGATTGATCAATCAAACGAAAAGAACTAAAGATGCTCTTCAATGCGGCTGATCATATGGCCGTGCCTCGGAGTGGCCTCCATGAGCGATGTGTGCGACGGCGACGACTGCGGGTCGCCCTTCTCCGGCGGCAGCGCGGTGCTGGAGATCGATCTTCTGCGCACGCTCCTCGCCGTGCAGCAGACCGGGTCGTTCAGCCGTGCTGCGCAGGCGGTGTTCCGCACGCCTTCGGCGGTGTCGATGCAGATGAAGCGGCTCGAGGAGATCGTCGGGCGGCCGATCTTCGCCAAGGACGGGCGCGGCGTGGTGTTGACCCCGGCGGGCGACGATCTCGTCGGTTACGCGCGGCGGATGATGCAGCTCAACGACGAGGCGCTCGCCCGTTTCCGCTGCGCCGACACGCGCGGCGTCGTCCGTCTCGGCACGCCCGACGACTACGCCACCAAGTTTCTGCCGACCATTCTGGCGCGTTTCGCGGCGAGCCATCCGCACGTCCAGGTCGACGTCGTCTGTCAGCCGAGCCGCGCTCTGGTGCGCCTGCTCGACGAAGGCGAGGTGGACCTGGCGCTGGTCAGCGTCGGGCTCGGTTGCGGCATTCCCGGCACCGGGACCATCGTCCATCGCGAGCGGCTGGTGTGGGCGGGGGCGCGCTACGGCGAGGCCCATCTGAAGCGGCCGCTGCCGCTCGCCGTCTCCGGCACCACCTGTTCGTGGCGTTCGCTCGCGCTGACCCGGCTCGACAAGGAGGGCATTCCCTACCGCGTCGCCTATTCGAGCCAGCACTACGTCGGCCAGATCGCCGCGGTGCTCGCCGACCTCGCGGTGGCGCCGCTGCCGAAGAGCGTCATCTCGGGCGAGCTGGTGCCGATCGACGAGCGGCTGCTGCCGGCGATCGGCCACTACGAGATCCAGCTCCTGGCC
Organism: uncultured Alphaproteobacteria bacterium; assembly: GCA_937892955.1. Classification (GTDB taxonomy): domain Bacteria; phylum Pseudomonadota; class Alphaproteobacteria; order Rhizobiales; family Ancalomicrobiaceae; genus CALBKH01. Next base: position 68,608 of record CALBKH010000012.1, on the reverse strand, counting down.
GCGGCGCGGGCGACCGGGGCGGCGATGGAGGCGCTCTCCGGCCACATCGTCCAGAGCTTCCAGAGCGAGGCGACCTGGGCCGACCGCGAGGCGGCGGAGTGAGCGACGGCGTCACGATCCGGCCGGCGATCGCCGCGGATGCCGAGGCGGTGCGGGACCTGACGCGGCGGGCCTATGCGAAGTGGGTGCCGGCGATCGGCCGTGAGCCGCTGCCGATGGGTTTCGATCAGGCGGCGGCGATCCGCGACGACCGGGTCGAGGTGATGGAGATCGACGGGACGATCGTCGGCGTGGCCCATCTCGTCGTCGAGGACGGGCGGGTGCTGCTCGAGAACCTGGCGATCGATCCGGATCGCGCCGGCCGAGGGCTGGGCCGGCGGATGCTCGCCCGGGCGGAAGCGGTGACCCGCGATCTCGGGCGGACGCGGCTGGCCCTCTACACCAATGCGCGCTTCGGCGAGAACCTGCGGTTCTACGCGGCGGCGGGGTATTCGGTGGATCGCGAGGAGGCGTTTCGCGGCGGGGTGGTCGTCCACATGAGCAAGGTGGTCGTGGCCGGATGATCCGGCAGGCGCGAAGGTCTCAAGAAGTGATCTCGATCAGCGCGCCGTCGGGGCCGCGGACGACCGCCTCGTAGAAGCCGTCGCCGGTGTGCCGCGGGCCGGAGACGAGGAGGCCCTGGTCGGCGAAACGGCGGGCGGCGGCGTCGACCGCCGCGGCCGAGCCGAGCGAGATCGCCAAGTGGGCCCAGCCGGGGCGCTCGCCGCTCGCGTCGCCTTCGAGCCAGGGGCCGGACATCAGTTCGAGCGCCGTGCCGTCGGGCAGGTGGGCGAAGCGCGAACAGAAGCCGGGGCGGTTCTTCGAGACGTAGGTCTCGCCGATCTCGGCGGCGAAATGCTCGGCCCAGAAGCGGGCGGCGGCATCGAGATCGGTGGTCCACAGGGCGACGTGAGCGAGACGCATCGGGGGCTCCTCTTTTCCGTCGGCGAGCGCTAGTGGTCCGACTCCGACATTCGCATCCCCTGTGGAAGCCTCGTCGTGCGAATGTCGGAGTCATGAGGACCACTAGCAAGCTTATGTTTCTAGTGGAACTTTCGAATTCGACATTCGAACGCGACCCGTGCGGCAGCGGAATTCGAATGTCGAATTCGTTCCACTAGGACGTCATCGTGGCGCGAGAGGGGCGCGAGGTGTCGTGCGGCGGTATCTCGCGAACATGGTCGTGTGGGACGATGGGCCGTCGATCGGGATCGCCTTCTCCCCCCCGCGGGAGAAGGTGCCCCAAGGGCGGATGAGGGGGCTGGACCTCGCCTCCGACTTCGGCATAGGTGGTTCCCCCCGGTCGCCGCTCCGCGGCGTCCCCTCAGCCGGCCCTTCGGGCCACCTTCTCCCGCAAGGGGAGAAGGGGCGGGGGGCTCGGGCGCCACAAGAAGGCGCGCGTCGCGATCGGGCGAACCAGGGATCGTTGCGTCGCCTGTCGGTCCGTCCGACGCTCACTGTTCATTCGTCGGGCGATTCGCGCCAGAGGTCGTTCCATGCAGCAATATCTCGATCTGATGCGCCGCATCCGCGACGAGGGCGTCACCAAGACCGACCGCACCGGTACCGGCACGCGCTCGGTCTTCGGCCATCAGATGCGTTTCGACCTCGCGCAGGGCTTCCCGGCCATGACCACCAAGAAGCTGCACCTGCGCTCGATCATCGTCGAGCTGTTGTGGTTCCTGCGTGGCGATACCAATATCAAGTATCTGAAGGACAACGGCGTTTCGATCTGGGACGAGTGGGCCGACGAAAACGGCGACCTCGGCCCGGTCTACGGCCACCAGTGGCGCTCGTGGCCGGCGGCGAACGGCGAGACGATCGACCAGATCGCCTGGGTCGAGGCCGAGATCAAGCGCAATCCCGACAGCCGGCGTCTCATCGTCTCGGCCTGGAACCCGGCCGACATTCCGCGCATGAAGCTGCCGCCCTGTCACCTGTTGTTCCAGTTCTACGTCGCCGAAGGACGGCTCTCCTGCCAGCTCTACCAGCGCTCGGCCGACGTCTTCCTCGGGGTGCCGTTCAACATCGCCTCCTATGCGCTCCTCACGATGATGATGGCGCAGGCGACGGGGCTCGAACCGGGCGACTTCGTCCATTCCTTCGGCGACGCGCATCTCTATCTGAACCACATGGAGCAGACCGAGTTGCAGCTGTCGCGTGAGCCGCGGCGGCTTCCGCGGATGCGGATCGATCCGTCCGTGACCTCGATCTTCGACTTCCGCTACGAGCATTTCGAGCTGGTCGACTACGACCCGCACCCGCACATCAAGGCGCCGGTGGCGGTCTGAGGAGCGGGCGATGACGGTCGCGATCCGTTCGGCGCGCCCCGGCGAGGCGGGGCTCGTTCTCTCCTTCGTCAAGGCATTGGCGGCCTACGAGGACCTCTCCCATGCGGTAGCGGCGACCGAGGCGGCACTCGATCGGGCGCTGTTCGGGCCGGCGCCGCGCGTCTTCTGCGACCTCGCCGAGGTCGATGGCGTGGCGGTCGGCTTCGCGTTGTGGTTCCACTCCTACTCGACCTTCCAGGGCGCGGCGGGGATCTACATCGAGGATCTCTTCGTCCTGCCGGAGGCGCGCGGCCACGGCGTCGGCAAGGCGCTCGTCGTCCATCTGGCGAGGCGCTGTCGCGACGAGGGGCTCGGACGGCTGCATTGGGCGGTGCTCGACTGGAACGCGCCGGCGATCGCCTTCTACCGCTCGCTCGGCGCGGTGATGCGCGACGAATGGCGGGCGATGGGGCTCACCGGCGCGGCGCTGGAAAAGCTCGGAGGGGGGCGATGAGTTTCGACGGGGTCGAGGTCTTCGCGGTGGTGGCGGCGGCGACGAACCGGGTGATCGGCCGCGACAACCAGTTGCCGTGGCGGATCTCTTCGGATCTGAAACACTTCAAGCGGCTGACCATGGGCTGCCCGATCGTCATGGGTCGGCGGACCTTCGCCTCGATCGGCAAGCCGCTCCCCGGCCGCGCCAACATCGTGGTGACGCGCGACGGGGGGTTCTCGGTCGACGGTGTGGTCGTCGCGGCGTCGCTCGAGGCGGCGCTGGCGCAGGGCGCTCGGATCGTACGCGAGATGGGTGCGGCGGGGATCGCGCTCGTCGGCGGCGGCGACGTCTACGCCCAGGCGCTGCGCTTCACCGATCGGGTCGAACTGACCGAGGTGAAGCTCGCCCCGGATCCGGCGGGCGCCGTGCTCTTCCCCGAACTCGCCACGTCGGAATGGGTCGAGGTGGCGCGGGTTCCCGGCGAACGGACGGAAAAGGACGAGGCGGACTTCGACTTCGTCACGTTGAAGCGGCGGTGAGGCGGTTCCGTTCACCGAACTCGACGACCTCGCGGCGAAACCGGTCCGCCTTCCGTTGAAACCCCTCCGGTGGATACCTATACATCTGGTGTGCTTCGACGCCGGGAGGCGTGACGGGGAGGGCGAGGTGTCGTCCGCGCGTCGCGCGAGGTGTCGGACCTGATCAGGACAAGGATACGACATGCCCTGGAGCAACCAGAACGGCGGTGGCGGATGGAAGGGCGGCGGTGGCGGCCCTTGGGGTCAGCCGCCGCGCGGCCCCTCCGGTGGTGGCAATCAGCCGCCGGATCTCGAGGAACTGCTGCGCCGCAGCCAGGAGAAGCTGAAGGACTGGTTGCCCGGTGGCGGCGGTTCGGGCGGCGGTGGCGGTATCGCCGGGCTCGGCGGCAAGGGGTTGGCGCTGGTGGCGGTCGGCGCCGTGGCGCTGTGGCTCCTCACCGGCTTCTATCGGGTCGAGCCCGATGAACTCGGCGTCGAGTTGGTGCTCGGACGGGTGACGTCGCAGACCACCCCGGGCCTCAACTACAACGTTCCCTATCCGCTCGGTCAGGTCTACACGCCCAAGGTCCTGGCGGTGCGCGAAATCTCGGTCGGCCAGCGCGACTTCGACACGGCGCGCGGCGTTCCGGGGCGCGACATCCCCGACGAGAGCCTGATGCTGACCGGCGACGAGAACATGGTCGACGTGTCGTTCAAGGTGCAGTGGAACGTCAAGGACGCGGCCGCCTTCCTGTTCAACATCCAGTATCCGGAAGCGACGGTGAAGGCGGTGGCCGAGAGCGCCATGCGCGAGATCATCGGCAAGAACTCGATCGAGATGATCCTCACCGAGAACCAGCGCCGCATCGAGAACGACGTGCGCGTGCTGATGCAGAAGACGCTCGACGACTACAAGTCGGGGGTCGAGGTGCGCCTCGTCAACATGTACCGGGTCAACCCGCCGACCCAGGTCATCGACGCCTTCCGCGACGTCCAGGCGGCGCGCATCGACGCCGAGCGTCTGCAGAACGAAGCCCAGACCTACGCCAACCGCATCGTGCCGGAAGCGCGTGGTCAGGCGGCGGCGATCACCGCCCAGGCGCAGGCCTATCGCCAGCGCACGGTGGAGGAGGCGCGCGGTCAGGCCGATCGCTTCGCCAAGGTGCTGGAAGAATACAAGCACGCCCCCGAGGTCACCCGCGAGCGTCTCTACCTCGAGACGATGGAGCGCGTGCTCGGCGGCGTCGACAAGGTGCTGGTCGATCAGGGTCGGGGCGAGGGCGGCATCCAGCCCTACCTGCCGCTCGATCAGTTGACCCGTAGTCCCCGGACCAAGAGTGGAGCCACGCCATGAAGACCGGCATTCTCGGTTTCGTCGGCGTGCTCGTCGCCGCCGTCCTCGTCGTCGCCTCCGGCGCCGCCTACATCGTCTCGCCGACCAATCAGGCGCTCGTCCTGCAGTTCGGTCAGGTGAAGCGGGCGGTGGTGGAGCCGGGCATCTACTTCAAGGTGCCGTTCATCCAGAACGTCGAGTATCTCGACAAGCGCATCCTCGACATCGATCTCGAGCCGCAGGAACTGATCGCCTCGGACAAGAAGCGTCTGGTGGTCGACGCCTTCGCCCGCTATCGCATCACCGATCCGGTGCAGTTCTACCAGGGTGTGCGCAACGTCCAGGGCGGCAATCAGCGTCTCAACACCTTCCTGTTCTCGGCGGTGCGCGCCGTGCTCGCCGACGCGACCTTCTTCTCGGTGGTGCGCGACGACCGTGCCGGTCTGATGGAGAAGATCCGGTCGCAGGTCGACGCGGAAGCCAAGGGCATCGGCGTCGACATCGTCGACGTGAAGATCCGCCGGGCCGATCTGCCGCAGAAGAACTCCGAAGCGGTGTTCCAGCGCATGCAGACCGAGCGTCAGCGCGAGGCGACCGAGCTGCGCGCCAAGGGCTCGGAAGAGAGCCAGCGCATCAAGGCGAAGGCCGATGCGGAGAAGGAGGTCCTGCTCGCCGAGGCCAGCCGTGACGCCGAGCGCGTGCGCGGTGCGGGTGACGCGGAACGGATCAAGGTCTTCGCCGAATCCTTCGGCAAGGATCCCGAGTTCTTCGCCTTCTACCGCTCGATGCAGGCCTACGAGACGGCGATGAAGCCGGGTGACACGCGACTGCTGATGTCGCCCCGGACCTCGGAGTTCTTCCGCTTCCTCGCCGATCCGTCGGGTGCGAAGGCTGCGGCGGAGAAGTGAGGCGATGGAAGCCGGATCGGGGTTCTCCGACCTCGCGGTGGCGCTCGGCCTCGTGCTGGCGCTGGAGGGCGCGATCTACGCCGCCGCGCCCGGCTTCATGAAGGACATGCTGTCGAGGGTCGGCGAGATCCCCGACGGCGTGCTGCGATGGAGCGGCCTCGCCGCTCTGGTCGCCGGCGTGGCGCTGGTGTGGGCGGTGCGCGGGTGAGGTCACATTACGGCGATATAACCCGTGAAGCCGCGTTTCCGCCCGAATCCGACCGAAGATGAACGGCGTGCGGGGCTCCCCGCGCGCGGACCATTTCCCTCGAAAGGACACCACTCTCGATGAAGACGCTCTCGAAGATCGGTTCGTCGCGGACCCTCTCTCGCCTCGCGGTCGCCGCGGTGCTGGCGGCCGGGCTCGCCGGTTCGCCGGTCACGACGGTTCCGGTGCTGGCCGGTCCGCCGACCGCCGCGGGTCCCGCGTCGGTCGCCGATCTCGCCGAGAGCCTGCTCGACTCGGTGGTCAACATCTCGACGTCGCAGACGGTGGCGGCGGAGCGCAACATCCCGATCCCGAAGGCGCCGGAAGGCTCGCCGTTCCAGGACTTCTTCGACGAGTTCTTCAAGAACCAGGGCAAGAACGGCGGCGCGCCGCGCAAGATCCAGTCGCTCGGTTCCGGCTTCGTCATCGGGGCGGACGGCTACATCGTCACCAACAATCACGTCATCGACGGCGCCGACGAGATCACCGCCAATTTTCCGGACGGCACCAAGCTCAAGGCGAAGCTGATCGGCACCGACAAGAAAACCGACATCGCGCTCCTCAAGGTCGAACCGACGAAGCCGCTCAAGGCGGTGAAATTCGGCGACAGCGACAAGGCGCGGGTCGGCGACTGGGTGATGGCGATCGGCAATCCGTTCGGCTTCGGCGGCTCGGTGACGGTCGGCATCGTGTCGGCGCGCAACCGTGACATCCACGCCGGTCCCTACGACAACTTCATCCAGACCGACGCGGCCATCAACAAGGGCAATTCCGGCGGTCCGCTGTTCGACATGTACGGCGACGTGATCGGCATCAACACCGCCATCGTCTCGCCGACCGGCGGCTCGATCGGCATCGGCTTCGCCGTGCCCTCGAAGACCGCTTCGGCGGTCGTCGCCCAGCTCAAGGAGTTCGGCGAGACCCGGCGTGGCTGGCTCGGCGTGCGCATCCAGGGCGTCACCGACGACATCGCCGAGGGCCTGGGGCTGAAGGAGCCGAAGGGCGCGCTGGTCGCCGGCGTCACCGACAAGGGCCCGGCCGACAAGTCGGGTATCCAGGCGGGCGACGTGATCGTCAGGTTCGACGGTCAGGAGGTCCCGAACGTCCGCGAACTGCCGCGCATGGTCGCCGACACGCCGATCTCCAAGAAGGTCCAGGTGGTGGTGCTGCGCAAGGGCAAGGAGGTCGCCATCGACGTCCAGCTCGGCCGGCTGGAGGAGGGCGAGAAGCTCGCCGCCAACGAGAAGCCGGGCAAGAGCGACGCCACCAAGGCGGCGGTGACGCAGAAGGTCGCGGGCCTGACGCTGGCGCCGATCGACGCGACGCTGCGCGCCAAGTTCAAGATCAAGGACAGTGTTTCCAAGGGTCTGGTGGTGACCGACGTCGACGCCGACTCCGCCGCCGCCGAGAAGCGGATCGCCGCCGGCGACGTCGTGCTCGAGGTCGGCCAGGAAGAGGTGAAGAGCGTCGAGGACGTCACCAAGCGCTTCGAGGCCGCCAAGAAGGACGGCCGCAAGCGGGCGCTGCTGCTGCTCTCCAGCGCCGAAGGCGAAATGCGCTTCGTGACGCTGTCGGTGGAGTGAGATCGCCGCGACCGGTGAGACATACGAACGGCGCCGGAGCGATCCGGCGCCGTTGTCGTATGGGGAATGGTGAGACGTAGGGCGGAATACGGCTTCGCCTGTTCCGCCCTACGTGAGCGTCGATCTCACTCGTGGACGAACTCCGCCTTGCGATAGCCCTGCATGTAGAGCAGCGCCGTCAGGTCGGCGTGGTCGATGCGGGCGTGGGCTTCCGTCGCGACCCGGGGCTTGGCGTGATAGGCGACGCCGAGGCCGGCTTCGCGGAGCATGGCGAGGTCGTTGGCGCCGTCGCCGACGGCCAGCGTCAGCGCCATCGGCACCTTCTTCGACGCCGCCAGTTCGAGGAGCGAAGCGCGCTTGGCATCCTGGCCGAGGATCGGTTCGGCGACGGTGCCGGTGAGCTTGCCGGCCTCTTCGATCAAGAGGTTCGAGCGGTGCTCGTGGAAGCCGATCATGCGCGACACCGGGCCGGTGAAGACGGTGAAGCCGCCGGAGACGAGGGCGGTCCAGGCGCCGTTCGCCCGCATGGTGCGGACCAGTTCGACGGCGCCGGGGGTGAGGCGGATGCGTTCGGCGATGACGCGGTCGACGACGTTCGAGTCGAGGCCGGCGAGGAGGGCGACGCGTTCGCGCAACGCCGGCTCGAAGGCGATCTCGCCCTGCATGGCGCGCTCGGTGATGGCGGCGATGTGGTCCTTGAGGCCGACCTCGGCCGCGAGTTCGTCGATGCACTCCTGGCCGATCATGGTGGAGTCCATGTCGGCGATCAGCAGGCCCTTGGCGCGGCCGGCGAGCTTCTGCACCACCACGTCGATCGGCGCGGAAAGTCGCGCGCGCAGATCCTCGGCGACCTGCTTCTCGGTGCCCGGTTCGATCGTCACGAAGATGTCGGTCGCGATCCCCTGGGCGAGCGTGGCCGTGCCGGTGGCGCCGAGGCGGAGGGCCGCGGCGTCGATCACGGCGGCGGTCACCGCCGGCGAGGCCGGCGCGGAGATCAGGGTTGCAACATGGGTCATGATCGAGAACAAGCTCATGGGCCGGCACGGGGGGAAGCCCGGCGCGACGGGGATACGGACGACGGCCGCATGACGAAAGGTGACGGGCACACTTCCGCGGGCGCGGTGCTTATCGCAGGACCGACGGCGAGCGGCAAGTCGGCCGCGGCGCTGGCGCTGGCCGCGGCGCGCGACGGCGTGGTGGTGAACACCGACTCGATGCAGATCTACGATGGGCTCCGTATTCTCACCGCCCGGCCGAGCCCGGCGGAGGAAGCGCTCGCGCCGCATCGGCTCTACGGACACGTCGATCCGGCGCGAGCCTATTCGGTCGCCGATTGGCTCGCCGAGGTGGAGATCGTCCTCGCCGAGATCCGCGCCGCAGGACGGCTGCCGATCTTCGTCGGTGGCACCGGGCTCTATTTCGAGGCGCTGACCAAGGGGCTCGCGGCGGTGCCGGAGATCCCGGCGGAGGTCAGGGCGCACTGGCGGGCGAAGGCCGAGCGGATCGGCGCGGCTGGGCTCCATGCGGCGCTGGCGCGGCGCGATCCGGTCATGGCGGAGCGGTTGCGTCCCACCGACACGCAGCGGCTGACCCGGGCGCTCGAGGTGATCGAGGCGACCGGGCGCTCGCTCGCCGACTGGCAGGCGGCGCCGAACTCGCCACCGCTGGTGCGGCCGGAAGACGCGGTCCGCATCGTGCTCGAACCGGAGCGGGCGGAACTGCATCGGCGCATCGCGACGCGGTTCGCCGCGATGGTCGAGGCGGGGGCGGTCGACGAGGCGGCGCGCTTCGTGGCGCGCGGGCTTCGTCCCGAGATGCCGGCGATGCGGGCGATCGGGGTGACGGCTCTCGCCGACGTCGCGGCGGGGCGGATCTCGCTCGCCACCGGCATCGAACGCGGCATCGTCGAGACCCGGCAATACGCCAAGCGCCAGTCGACGTGGTTCCGTGGCCGGATGAGCGATTGGGTGCGGGCGGAGACGGTGGAGGCGGCGGTGGCGGCGGTCGCGGGATCGACGGCCTCCGAGCGGGTGAGGTGAGGCGAATGTGCTCCAAGTGCGCCCTTTCCCCCACTTGACCTCGCCCTCGCTCCCGTCTACGGTCCGCGCGACCGAAAGTAAGAGGACTTCGCGCCGCCATGTCGCGTAAGATCATTCTCGTAGTTCTGCCGCGCGCCGCCGACGGGGTCTGAGGACCTCGGCGAAACGAGCGAGCGCGCGGAAAACCAGGCCCCCCTCAGGGGCCTTTTTTATTACCCGGAACGTCCCACACCTCAGCCACACCCGTCGACGAGCGACGCGAAAGGACCGGAGAAGACCCATGTCACGGCAGATGACCGGAGCGGAAATGGTGATCGCAGCCCTGCAGGATCAGGGCGTCGAGGTGCTCTTCGGCTATCCGGGCGGATCGGTGCTGCCGATCTACGACGAGATCTTCAAGCAGGAGAAGATTCGCCACGTCCTCGTCCGCCACGAGCAGGGCGCGGTCCACGCGGCGGAAGGCTATGCGCGCTCGACCGGCAAGGTCGGCGCCGTCCTCGTCACCTCCGGTCCGGGCGCCACCAACGCGGTCACCGGCCTGACCGACGCGTTGCTCGACTCCATCCCGCTGGTCTGCATCACCGGCCAGGTGCCGACCCACCTCATCGGCAACGACGCCTTCCAGGAGTGCGACACCGTCGGCATCACCCGGCCGTGCACCAAGCACAACTGGCTGGTCAAGCGCATCGAGGACCTGCCGCGCATCCTCCACGAGGCCTTCCACGTGGCGAAGTCGGGCCGTCCCGGTCCGGTCGTCATCGACATTCCGAAGGACGTCCAGTTCGCCACCGGCACCTATCACGGCCCGAAGAACATCCAGCACAAGACCTATCGTCCGAAGGTCAAGGGCGACATGGATGCGATCCGTCACGCCGTTCAGATGATCGGCAAGGCGCATCGGCCGATCTTCTACACCGGCGGCGGCGTCATCAACTCGGGGCCGCACGCCAGCCAGCTGCTGCGTGAACTGGTGAAGACCACCGGCTTCCCGATCACCTCGACGCTGATGGGTCTCGGCGCCTATCCGGGCAACGACGAGCAGTTCCTCGGCATGCTGGGCATGCACGGGACGCTCGAAGCCAACATGGCGATGCACGAGTCGGATCTGATCGTCTGCGTCGGCGCCCGCTTCGACGACCGCATCACCGGTCGCCTCGACGCCTTCGCGCCGCACGCCAAGAAGATCCACATCGATATCGACCCGTCGTCGATCAACAAGATCATCAAGGTCGACGTGCCGATCGTCGGCGACGTCGGTCATGTCCTCGAGGACATGATCCGGGTGTGGAAGCAGACCCAGCCGACCATCGACAAGGCGGCGCTGCAGAAGTGGTGGGACAAGATCGCGGTGTGGCGCGGCCGCAAGTGCCTCGCCTATCGCGCGTCCGACGAGATCATCAAGCCGCAGTACGCCATCCAGCGGCTGCGGGAGGCGGTCAAGGGCAAGGACGTCTACTTCACGACCGAGGTCGGCCAGCACCAGATGTGGGCGGCGCAATTCCTGAAGTTCGACGAGCCGAACCGTTGGATGACCTCCGGCGGCCTCGGCACCATGGGCTACGGCATTCCGGCGGCGGTCGGCGTGCAGATGGCCCATCCGAACAGCCTCGTCATCGACATCGCCGGCGAGGCCTCCGTCATGATGACCATGCAGGAGATCTCGACGGCGGTGCAGTACCGTCTGCCGATCAAGATCTTCATCCTGAACAACCACTACATGGGCATGGTCCGGCAGTGGCAGGAACTGCTGCACGGCGGGCGCTATTCGGAGAGCTACTCGGAGGCGCTGCCCGACTTCGTCAAGCTCGCCGAAGCGATGGGCGGCGTCGGCATCCGCTGCGAGAAGCCGTCGGAACTCGATGCGGCGATCGCCGAGATGATCGCGGTGAAGAAGCCGGTGATCTTCGACTGCGTCGTCGATCCGGCGGAGAACTGCTTCCCGATGATCCCGTCGGGCAAGGCGCACAACGAGATGCTCTTCGGTGAGGCGGTCGAGAACATCGGCGACGTCATCGACGAGAAGGGCAAGATGCTGGTGTGAGGCGCGCGCGGGCGAGAGCCCGCGCCCTTCGACCCGATCTGCGAACGTCACTTCGAGAGCACCGAGACATCGTCATGAACACCACGCACTATCCTTCGGCCCACATCTTCCAGAGCCCCGAAACCCACACGCTTTCGGTCGTCGTCGACAACGAGCCGGGCGTTCTCGCCCGCGTCGTCGGCCTGTTCTCCGGCCGCGGCTACAACATCGAGTCGCTGACCGTGTCGGAGACCGAGCACGAGAAGCACCTATCCCGCATCACCATCGTCACCACCGGCACGCCGATGGTGATCGAGCAGATCAAGAACCAGCTCGACCGGCTGGTGCCGGTCCACCGCGTCGTCGACCTGACGGTCTCCGGCAAGGTGCTGGCGCGCGAGTTGGCGCTGATCAAGGTGAAGGGCAAGGGCGAGGCCCGCGTCGAGGCGCTGCGCCTCGGCGACGCCTTCCGCGCCCGCGTCGTCGACGCCACCACCGAGAGCTTCGTCTTCGAGATCACCGGCAAGTCCGACAAGATCGACGAGTTCGTCGGCCTGATGGGGCCGCTGGGTCTCGTCGAATACTCCCGCACCGGCGTCGCCGCGATCTCGCGCGGGCCGGAAGCGAGCTGAGCTCGACGGCTCGGAAGCGATCGAAGCGGGGGAGGGGAGCGGGGCTCCTCTACCCCGTCTTCTTTTCGGGCCATGACGGGCTTCGTAACTTCGCCGCTGCCGACGCCTCCGCTATCTTCGCCGCCGATCGGATGGAGGGAGGGGCTCGCGGGTGATGTGGGAGTGGGCGATACGGGCGCTGGGCGCCTTCTGGTTCGCGGGCGGGCTCGTCACCTTGTGGACTCTCTCACGGGCGCGGGTGCTCGACACGGCGCTCGCGGCACTCGGCGGCGGGGTGGCGACGCGCGATCTGGTGCGAGCCGGGCTGCTCGGCGGGGGGGCCGTCCTGACCGCCCTCGCCGGTCTCTTCCTCGCTCTCCTCGACCGCTTCGCGCCGGCCGCACTTCTCGCCAATGCCTTGGTGCAGGCGGTCTGGCTCGCCTATGCCGCCCGGCACTTCCCGCCGGAGGACGACGAAGATCGGATCGGCCGGCTCCGGGTCACCAACGCCTTCGGCGTCTGGCTCGTCGGTACGGGGTCGGTGATCGCGGCCGAGCGGTTCGATGTGGTGCGCTTCGGGGAGCTGCCGACTGTCGAGGTGGTCATCGGTCTCGTGGCGGTCGCCGCGCTGGTGTGGCAGGGCCTGGCGATCCGGGCGATGCGGGCGACGCCGGAGTTCGGCGCCTCGATGATCGTCGCCCCCGAACTCGAGGAGGAGGGGCCTTATCGCCAACCGGTCAACGTGATCCTGGCGCCCGAGGTCGGTTGTTGGCCGCTGTGGGACGCCGACGACGGACGCAACCTCGATCCGTGGCGGCTCGATCTCACCGAGGACCTGCGAGAGCGTATCCGTGCCTTCGAGGATCGGGTGATCGCGGCGCTCGACGTCGACCACGACGACGGGCCGACGATCGTCGATCGCACGGTGATCCCCGGTCTGGAGGCGGAGGCGATCGAGATCACGCGGGCGCTGGCGGCGGTCTATGGCGAGGATGGCGTCGCGTGGCGGTTGCCGGGCGAGGGGTGAACGGACGGGCGCCGTCGGGCACACCGCTCGGTGGCGGGAGGTCACTTCGCAAGTCGGGGGCGCCGGCTCGCGTCCCGGCTCGCCTCGGGTGGCTCGCCGGTTCAGTCGATCAGTGCCGCGTCGTAGCTCGCGAGCGCCATGGTCATGTCGAGGAAGATCAGTTTCAGCACCGCGGCGGCGAGAGGGGCGCGCTCGGTCGGGTCGACACCGGGCAAGCGAGTGATCTCGTCGACGAGCCGGCTGGTGAACCAACCATAGGACTGCATGTAGACCTTGGGCGTCACGTCGCGGTCGCGGTGGACCACGCCGATCCTCGTCATGTGTGTGGTATGCACTTTATCGATTTCGACTTCGAAGAGGCGCCGCCAATGATCCAATTGATGCGCTTTGAGGCGATCGATGTTCACGTCGCGAAAGAATTTTTCGTAGCCGATCGAAAAGAGATGTCCGTAAAAGTCGTCGATCACACGCGGTAGAGCGTCCCCGATGAGTTTGCCATATTTCCTCGCTACAGCCGTGTCGGCTTCTTTCAGACCGATACAGTCGGTCATTTCCATGATTTCAGCTTTCATTTCAGCTCCGATCAAAGATTGCATTTGATTTGAAGTCATGTTTCCAGAGTGCATCCGAGCAATTTTCTATCCATCAGTATTCGGTGGAACAGGGATTTATGCAAGTATCTTCAGTGAAAACAGTTGCCATGACGCGAATCCCGTATGAGTAGTGCTTGCCGGGAGCCCTGCCGCGTCGGAGAGGTTCGAACCTGTTCGAAACACCGTCGGCGATGGCGAGCGCGAACAGTCGTCGGCCGGTCGAGCCGTAGCGCTCAAGAGGTCCGGACCCACCGAATGTCGTGAGCCCGATATCAGGTCACGCGGGCGAGGCCTCGAGGCGAAGTCGGGTTCCGAGGCTGTCTCTCCCGGGTGGTGGGAGCGGTGGGACCGATGCCGTGAAATCGGCTTGACCACCGAACCGAGGAGCGCTAGGGAAGACACCGCGTGCGTACCGTACGGTACGGTACAGGGTGACGAGGCCGATGCAGCAGATTTCTCCGATCGACGAGACCGTGTTGACCGAGCGCCAGGCCGGCGTTCTCGACGCGGTGCTGCGTCTGATCGTCGAGAGGGGCGACGGGCTCACCATGACCGCGGTGGCGCGGCGGGCGTCGTGCTCGAAGGAGACGCTCTACAAGTGGTTCGGCGACCGCGACGGGTTGATCGCGGCGACGGTGCGCTGGCAGGCGTCGCGGGTGCGCGTCGCGCCGATCGACCGGGCCGGGCTCGATGCGGCGACGCTGACGGCGCGGCTCGAGGAATTCGCCGGCAACTGGCTCACCGTCATCTCGTCGCAGACCTCGATCGCGCTCAATCGGCTGGCGATCGGCCGGGCGGCGGGCAAGGAGGCGAACCTCGGCGCGATCGTGCTGGAGAACGGCCGTTTCGCCATGGGCCGCCGGTTGAGGCCGGTGCTCGATGCCGGGCGGGCCGCCGGGCTCCTCGTCTTCGACGACACGGAAGAGGCCTTCCGCACCTTCTTCGGGCTCGTCGCCCGCGACATCCAGATCCGGTTGCTGCTCGGCGATCGGATGGACCTCGAGCCGGACACCATCCGCGCCGATGCGGCGCGGGCGACCCGGCAGTTCCTCGCGCTCCACGGCGCACACCGCTCGACCGGCGCGGCCGGCTCGTGATCACACCAGGGAAGGACACCCACATGCGCGTCTATTACGACTCCGATGCCGACATCAATCTGATCAAGGGCAAGAAGGTCGCCATCGTCGGTTACGGCTCGCAGGGCCGCGCCCATGCGCTGAACCTCAAGGATTCGGGCTGCAAGGACGTGCGCATCGCGCTCAAGGCCGGTTCCACCACCGCCGCCAAGGTGGTCGCCGACGGCCTCCAGGTGATGACCGTCGCCGAGGCCGCCGGCTGGGCCGATCTGATCATGATGGCCACCCCGGACGAGCTGCAGGCCGACATCTACAAGGGCGAGATCGCTCCGTCGATCCGTGACGGCGCGGCGATCGCCTTCGCTCACGGCCTCAACGTCCACTTCGGCCTGATCGAGCCGAAGAAGACCGTCGACGTCGTCATGATCGCGCCGAAGGGCCCGGGCCACACCGTGCGCGGCGAGTACCAGAAGGGCGGCGGCGTGCCGTGCCTGATCGCCGTCCACCAGGACGCCTCGGGCAACGCCCACGACCTCGCTCTGTCCTACGCCTGCGGCGTCGGCGGCGGCCGCTCGGGCGTCATCGAGACCAACTTCCGCGAAGAGTGCGAGACCGACCTGTTCGGTGAGCAGGTCGTCCTGTGCGGCGGCCTCGTCGAGCTGATCCGCACCGGCTTCGAGACCCTGGTCGAGGCGGGCTATGCCCCCGAGATGGCCTATTTCGAGTGCCTGCACGAAGTGAAGCTGATCGTCGACCTCATCTACGAGGGCGGCATCGCCAACATGAACTACTCGATCTCCAACACCGCCGAGTGGGGCGAGTACGTCACCGGCCCGCGCATCATCACCGAAGAGACCAAGTGGGAGATGAAGCGCGTTCTCTCCGACATCCAGACCGGTCGCTTCACCTCGGAGTGGATGCAGGAGTATCGCGCCGGTATGGCTCGCTTCAAGGCGACCCGCCGTCTCGCCGACGAGCATCCGATCGAAGAGGTCGGCGCGAAACTCCGCGCCATGATGCCGTGGATCTCCAAGAACAAGCTGGTCGACAAGGCGAAGAACTGATCGTTCTTCGCGGCCCCTCGGGGCTCGCCGACGAGATCGGAAGCCGGGCCTCGCGCCCGGCTTCCGCCGTTTCGGGGGTGGTGTCGACGCGAGCGGCACGGCGTCACGCCGGGGCGAGGCGGACGAAGGTCATGTCGCGGCGGATCTTCCAGCCGAGGGTCTCGTAGAGCGCGATCGCCGGCCGGTTGGCAGCGAAGGCGTGGAGGAAGGGGCGATCGCCGCGCTTGCGGATGTCGGCGGTGAGGTGGCGGCAGAGGGCGGCGGCGAGGCCACGGCCGCGGAAATCGGGATGGGTGCAGACGCCGCTCAGCTCGGTGTGGCCGGGGAAGCGCGTGCGTTCGCCGGCCATCGCGGCGAGACGGCCGTCGATGCGGATGCCGAGGAAGGTGCCGAGCGTCGCGGTGCGGGCGGCGAAGGGGCCGGGGGCGGTGAGGGTCGCGAGGTCCACCATCTCCGGGACGTCGGCCGGCCCGAGACGGCGGACGAAGACGTCCGGCGAGACGATCCCGGTGTCGTCCGTCGCCGTCATCTGGACGGCGTCGGCGCGTTGGATTTCGACGCAGCCCGGAGGCAGGGGCGCCGGGCCGGCCTGGAGCAGGCCGACGCCGCCATGAGTGGCGATCAGGCGGCGGAGGTCGGCGAGGCTTTCGGCCGTATCGTCGATCGCTGCGGCGAGCGGTCCGATGTCGGGGTGATAGCGGCGGGCGCGGTCGTCACCCAGGGCGTGGGGCCGATGCGTGGTCGACAGGGCGGCCCAGATCGGCCGGTCGAGCGGGTCGGGGGTCACGGCTCGTCCCTCCGCAGAAGGGCTTCGGCGCGACGGTCGAGCGGTTCGGCGGAAAGCGCGTCCTCGAGGGCGCCGAGTTGGGCGAGGAGCGGCCCGTCGAGGGTGGCGCAGAGGCGGCGGACCGCCTCGTCGACCGCCGGCCAGAGGAGCCGTTCGGCGCGGGCGACGAGATCGCGGCCGGCCGCGGTGAGCCGCACGGTCCGCACGCGCTGGTCCGTCGGCTCGACGGCGGTCTCGACGAGGCCCGCGGCGGTCAGTTGCAGGACGGAACGAGTGATGGCCGGCTGGCGGACACCGACGGCGTCGGCGAGGCCGCCGATCGAGGTCGGGCCGGACCGGGCGAGCACCGCCAGGAGCGGGTAATGGGCGGCGGAGATGTCCAACCCGAGGCGTTCCGACAGGCGGGTGACGTCCCCCTGCAGGCGTTCGCCGATCCGCTTCAGGCGGGTGCCGAGCGTCAGATGGCCGAACCTGCGGACGAGATCTTCCGTCCCTCGGTCGTCGGGCGTCTCCATCGGCGGGCCTCCGTGGCTTTCGATGAGACGTTATATAACTTGTTATGCAATGGACGTCGAGACGAGACGGCCGGGCGCGCCGATCAACGGCGCGAACGGCTCACGACGGCCGGGAAGCGCGCAGCGGCGGGACGGACAGGGGCGTAGGCGGTGGCGAGACCGGGCCGCGCCATCAGCCGCCGTTGCCGTTCTCCGCGGCGTGACCGTTGCCGTTGGCCGCCTGCATGGCGCGACGGCGTTCCTGGGCTTCTTCGATGTTGGCGCGGAACTGTCTGGTCGAGACCGCCCAGTCGAAGCGGTAGGCGAGGTCGATGGCGTCTTCGCGGCGGAGCGCCAGCGCGGCGAGGCAGGCCTCGCGCAGGTCGTTCGAAAGCGCCCCGGCCCTGGTGCCGCCGACGATGTCGATCGGGCCCATGACGGGGAAGGCGGCGACCGGCAGGCCCGAGGCGAGCGCTTCGACGACGACGTTGCCGAAGGTGTCGGTGAGCGAGGGGAAGACGAAGACGTCGGCATCGGCATAAGCGGCGGCGAGATCCTCGCCGGTCTTCGAGCCGAGAAAGTGCACCGTCGGATATTTCCGCTTCAGCTCGGCGAGCTGCGGGCCGTCGCCGACGACGACCTTGGAGCCGGGCAGATCCAGCCGCAAGAAGGCCTCGAGGTTCTTCTCCACCGCGACGCGGCCGACGTTGAGGAAGATCGGTCGCGGCAGGTCGTAGACGTGGACCTCGCGCGGGTGGAAGAGGGTCGTGTCGACGCCGCGCGACCAGCGCACGAGGTTGCGAAAGCCTCGGGCGGCGAGGTCTTGTTCCAGCGTTTCGGTCGCCACCATGCAGGCGAGGCCGGCGTTGTGGAACCGGCGCAGCGCCGCGTAGGTCCAGCTCTCGGGGACGGGCAGGCGGGCGGAGACGTATTCGGGGAAGCGGGTGTGGTAGCTGGTGGTGTAGCCGGGACGGCGGATGTCGAGTGCGGCGCGCCGCGCCATCATCCCGAGCGGGCCCTCGGTGGCGATGTGGATGTAGTCGGGCGCGGCTTTTTCGATCCGCCGGCGGATCTCCCAGCCGTGGGTCAGCGAGAGACGGATCTCCGGATAGGTCGGCATCGGCAGGGTGGGGAAGAGCTGCGGGGTGAGGAACTCGACGGTGAGATCGAGTTTCTCGAGCTCTTCCGCCAACCGTTCGAGGGAGCGGACGACGCCGTTGATCTGGGGGCGCCAGGCGTCGGTGACGACGAGAAGTCTCTTCATGCGGCGACGAGCGCCTCGCTCTTCGCCGCCGGCTCGACGTCGTCGACGCGAGCCTGCCAGACGATCACTTCGAAGCGGCCGTCGTGGTGTTCGACCACGGCCGTGCAGCTCTCCACCCAGTCGCCGGTGTTCATGTAGGTGATGCCCTCGATGTCGCGGATGGCGGCATGGTGGATGTGGCCGCAGACGACGCCGTCGGTGCCGAGGCGGCGGGCCTCGGCGGCGAGCGCCGTCTCGAATTCGCCGATGAAGTTGACGGCGTTCTTCACCTTGAGCTTGGCCCAGGCGGAGAGCGACCAATAGGGGAAGCCGAGGCGGCGGCGCACCTGGTTGAAGACGGTGTTGATGCCGAGCGCGGCGGTGTAGGCCCAGTCGCCGAGATGGGCGAGCCAGCGGGCGTTGCGCACCACCACGTCGAAGCGGTCGCCGTGGAGGACCAGCAGGCGGCGGCCGTCGGCGGTCTCGTGGATCGCTTCCTCGATCACTTCGACGACGCCGAAGTGGGTGCCGCCATAGTCACGCAGGAATTCGTCGTGGTTGCCGGGCACGTAGATGATGCGGGCGCCCTTGCGGCCCTTGCGCAGCAACTTCTGGACGACGTCGTTGTGGGCCTGCGGCCAGTGCCAGGAGCGCTTGAGACGCCAGCCGTCGACGATGTCGCCGACGAGATAGATCGTTTCGGCCTCGTGGTACTTGAGGAAGTCGATCAACAACTCCGCCTGACATCCTCGCGTGCCGAGATGGATGTCGGAGAGGAAGATCGCTCGATGGTGCTTCGCTTCCGTCTTCGTCGTCATCGGAATCGTCCCGATCGTCGATCGCATCGTTCCCGAAGAACACGCGTTCGATCACGGTTTCATGACGAAGATGACGAATGAGGGCGATCAGCCGTTCCGGGTGGCGAGGAAGCGGGCGAGGTTGGTCGAGGACCACACCGCGGTCTTCGCCCGGGCGGCGCGATAGGAGGCGACCACCTTGGCCGACATCGCGTCCTTGGCGGCGATCTCGGCATAGAGGTCCTCGGCGACGGCGCGGGCGCGGGCGAGGACGTCGGCCGGCATCTCCTTCAATTCGACGCCGTGGGTCGAGACCAGCGTGTCGAGCGCCACGGCGTTCGACCATTCCGCCTGACCGAGCGCGGTGGCGTGCTCATCGCGACAGGCGGCGGCGACGATCGCCTTCAGATCGTCGGGCAGGGCCTCCCAGGCTCTCGTCGCCACCAGGGCTTCGCCGGTGCCGTTCGGCTTGTCGAAGCCGGGGCCGTAGTAGAGCTTCGTCACCCGATGGAGGCCGACGGCGAGATCGGAATGGGGGGCGAGCAGCTCGGCCGCGTCGACGACGCCGGCCTGGAAGGCGGGGAAGACCTCGCCGGGCGGCAGCGCCACCGGCGTCGCGCCCATGCGTCGCCACACCTCGCCGCCGAGGCCGACGATACGGATCTTGAGGCCCACGACGTCGTCGAGGCGTTCGACGGGCCGGCGGAACCAGCCGGCCATCGACACGCCGGTGTTGCCGGCGACGAAGGGCTTCACGCCGAAGGGGGCGTAGAGCTCGTCCCATGCCACCTGACCGCCGCCGTGATCGATCCAGGAGAGGTGTTCGAGCGGGGTGAGGCCGAAGGGGGCGGAGGTGAAGAGCGGCGCGGCAGGCATCTTGCCGGCCCAATAGAGCGAGGCGGTGTGGGCCATCTCGGCGGTGCCGCCACCGACGGCGTCGAAACACTCGAGCGGCGGCACCAGCTCTCCGGCGGCGAAGACCTTCACCGTCAACCGGCCGTCGGAGAGCCGGCCGATCACCTGAGCGAGGCGCTCGGCGGAGACGCCGGGGCCGGGCAGGTTCTTCGGCCAGGAGGTGACCATCTTCCACTCGATGCGACCGGAGGCGATCGCCGGAGCGGCGAGGACGGTCGTGCCGAGGGCGGCGAGGGAGGCCTTCAGGGTGGTACGGCGGGTCGGGGTCATCGGCTGGGTCCGTGGTTGCGGCGAAGGCGATGCGGTCGTGGCGGAAGCGAGGTCGAGCCCCCCACCCTGGCCCTCCCCCTCCAGGGGGGAGGGAAAGCGAGCGGCGACGGATCGCTCCGATCGCCGCGCCGAGATCGCCGGGGGCTCTCGACCACGACCGAGGATCGTCGCTCGAGAACTTTTCAGCCTCGCGACATCGTCCCCTCCCCCCTCGAGGGGGAGGGACAGGGAGGGGGGGGGCGCGGCTTCGCCGTTCCCCGTCAGGACCATCACTTCGGCCACCAGGCGTGGAAGTGATCGACCGGGCCGTGGCCGTGGCCGATCTTCAGGCGATCGGCGGAGCGGATGGCGGCGGTGAGATAGGCCTTGGCGGCCCGCACCGACTGGACCGTGTCGAGCCCCAACGCCAGACCCGCAGCGATCGCCGAGGAGAGGGTGCAGCCGGTGCCGTGGGTGTTGGTGGTGGGATGGCGATGGGCGGTGAGCCACAGCGGCCCGTGGGCCTCGAGGAGCAGATCCTCGGCCTCGTCGCCCTTGCCGTGACCGCCCTTGATCAGCACGGCGCGGGCGCCGAGTTCCATCAGCATCTCCGCCTGGAGCTGCATGGCGGCGCGGTCTTCGGCCACCGGCCGATCGGTGAGACGGGCCGCTTCGTGCAGGTTGGGGGTGATGAGAGTGGCGCGCGGCAGCAGCACCTCGCGCACCGTCGCCACCGCTTCCGGCACGAGCAGAAGGTCGCCGGAGGTCGCCACCATGACCGGATCGAGCACCACCTTGTCGACGTTCCAGCGGTCGAGCCCGGCGCGCACGGCGCGGATCACCGGGGCTTGCGACAGCATGCCGATCTTCACCGCGTTCACGGCGATGTCGGAGAAGACGGCGTCGATCTGGGCGGCGATGAAATCGGGGGGCACGTCGTGGACGGCGGTGACGCCGCGGGTGTTCTGGGCGGTCAGTGCGGTGACGACGCTGGCGCCGTAGACGCCGAGGGCGGAGAAGGTCTTCAGGTCCGCCTGGATGCCGGCGCCGCCGCCGGAATCGGAACCGGCGATGGTGAGAGCGATGGCGGTCACCGGCGGGTCTCCTCGTTGCGCGCGCTCAGAGCGGCGTCGACGGCGGCGCGCAGCGCCCGCGCCGCCGCGGCCGGGTCGTCGGCCATGAAGATCTCGGAGATGACGGCGACACCGTCGGCGCCTGCCTGGATCACCGTGGGGGTGTTCTCGACCGTGATGCCGGCGATGGCGCCGACCGGCAGATCGGCGCGGCGCGCCCGCATCGCGGCGACGAGGCCAGCGAGCCCGTCGAGGCCGACCGGCGGATCGGGGTTGTCCTTGGACGTCGTGGCGAAGACGCCGCCGATGCAGACGTAGTCGACGGCGTCGAGCGGCACCGCGGCGGCATGGGCCGCCGACTTCACCGTCTGGCCGATGATGGCGGCGGGACCGAGGAGCCGGCGGGCGTCCTCGGGGTGCATGTCCTCCTGGCCGACGTGGACACCATGGGCGGCGGCGGCGAGCGCCACGTCGACCCGGTCGTTGACGATCAGCGGCACGGTCGAGCCTTCGAGGGCGGCGAGGATCTCGCGGGCGCGGGCCATCATCGTCCAGGTCGGCGCGTCCTTGTCGCGGTACTGGAGGATGGTGGCGCCGCCTTCGACCGCGGCGCGGGCCATGTCGGCGAGGGCGCGTCCACGGGTCCGGGTCGGATCGAGGATGGCATGCAGGCGGATGTCGGCTCTCATCGGATGCGGGCTCGTTCCGTCAGGGTTTCGGCGTCGAGGCCGTAGAGGGCGTCGACGATCTCGACGGCGAAGCTGCCGGGACCGGCGGCGGAGGCGGCGGCGATCTCGCCGGCGACGCCGGTCGCCACCAGCGCCGCGGTGGCGGCGAGGATCGGGTCGGGCTCGACGGCGCGGAAGGCGGTGGCGATGGCGGTGGCGGCGCAGCCCATGGCGGTGACGCGGTCCATCAGCGGGTGGCCGTTGTCGACGCGCACCAGGTGGGTGCCGTCGGTGACGACGTCGACCTCACCGGTCACCACCAGGGTGGAGAGGGTGTGGACGGCGTATTCGCGGATCCGCGTCTCATCCGCCTCGAGGCCGGCGAGACCGGCGAATTCGGCGTGGTTGGCGTGGACGAGGGCGGGTTCGAGCTCGATCAGGCGGCGGGCGAAATCGAGCCGCGGCGGCGAGATCTCGATCTTCACAGGGTCGAGCACCCAGGGCACGCCGGCGTCCTTGGCCACTTCGATGGCGGTGAGCGAGGCGTCGCGACGCACCCGGTCGAGCATGCCGAGATTGATCAGCAACCCGTCGGCGGCGGCGACGAAGGCCGGCACTTCCTCGGGCGAGACGGTCATCGACGGCTCGGCGCCGATCGCCAGCAGCATGTTGGCGGTGAAGGTCTGGGCGACCGGCGAGGTCAGCACGTGGATGCGCGGACGGCGCGTGCGAACGCGGTCGGCGATCTCGGCGATGCGCGCGGCGGTCGGGGCGAGGTCGGGGATGGTCTTCCGGTCACTCATCTCAATCCCTCCGCCGGCACGACCCGGATCAGGTTCGAGGGGTTGGCGTCGCCTCTCAGCCCGGTCACGCCGGGCACCCCCATGAGATGGACGACAGTTGAGACGGCGAAGCCGCCTTGTCAAGGGCGGGGAGGACCTCGAGGGAACGAGGGGGGCGACATCGTCGCCGCGCCGGTCCGGTCTCGCCCCACTTGCCCTTCCGCGCCGCATCTGATCGACTGCCGTCGACGCCGAACCGAGCCGAGACGAATCCGATGAAACCCTTCTTCGTCCTCATCAAGTGCCAGTTGGGCAAATCCTATCAGGTGGCCACGGCGCTGGCCGATGCCGAGATCGCCTCGGAGATCTATTCGATCGCCGGCGACCACGACCTGATCGTCAAGTTCTACGTCGACGACACGACCGACATCGGCCATTTCGTCAATGAGAAGGTGCATCCGATCCCCGGCATCGTCGACACCAAGACGCTGATCACCTTCAAGGCGTTCTGAGGCGCACGCCGGCCCGGCGCCGGCCCGAGGGCGCCTCATCTCCTCCCGTGCGCGCACCGCGTCGGGGGGACGGACACGGGAAAGATCCGAGCCATGACCGCCACGCGCGACACCGCTTTCCAGGCCCTCCGGGCCCATCTCCGCACGGTCGAATCGGTCCACATGACCGATCTCTTCGCCGCCGATCCGGAGCGCTTCGATCGCCTTTCGCTACGGTTCGACGATCTGCTTCTCGACTATTCGAAGAACCGGATCACCGCCGAGACCATCGACCTGCTGGTCGGCTTGGCGAAGGCGGCCGACGTCGAAGGCTGGCGGACGCGGATGTTCGCCGGACAGGCGATCAACGCGACGGAAGGCCGCGCGGTGCTGCACGTGGCGCTGCGCAATCCGGGACGGCGCAAGGCCTACGTCACCGCCGGCTACGACGTCACCGGCGACGTCGAGGACGTGCTGGTCAAGATGGGCGTCTTCGCCGAAAAGGTGCGTTCGGGCGCCATCGTCGGGGCGACGGGCAAGCGCTTCACCGACGTGGTCAACATCGGCATCGGCGGCTCCGACCTCGGTCCGGCGATGGTGACGACGGCGCTGCGCCCCTATCACGACGGACCGCGCGTCCACTTCGTCTCCAACGTCGACGGCGCCCACGTCCACGACACGCTCGCCGTCCTCGACCCCGAGACGACGCTGTTCCTCATCGCTTCGAAGACCTTCACCACGCTCGAGACCATGACCAACGCCGGCTCGGCGCGAGCGTGGGTCGCCGAGGGGCTCGGCGAGGCGGCGGTCGGCGCCCATTTCGCCGCGATCTCCACCGCGATCGCCAAGGTCACCGCCTTCGGCATCGCCGAGGAGCGCACCTTCGGCTTCTGGGACTGGGTCGGCGGGCGCTATTCGGTGTGGTCGGCGATCGGCCTGCCGGTGATGATCGCCATCGGCGAGAAGGGCTTCCGCGACTTCCTCGCCGGCGGGGCGGCGATGGACGACCATTTCCTCACCGCGCCGCTCTCCCGCAACATGCCGGTGATCCTGGCGCTGATCGGGGTGTGGTATCGCAACGTCATGGGCTTCCCGACCCAGGCGGTGCTGCCCTACGACCAGCGGCTCGCCCGCTTCCCCGCCCATCTCCAGCAGCTCGACATGGAGTCGAACGGCAAGCGGGTGCGCAAGAACGGCAAGCCGGTCGGCGGGCCGACCGGGCCGATCGTCTGGGGCGAGCCCGGCACCAACGGCCAGCACGCCTTCTTCCAGCTGATCCACCAGGGCACCGACGTCGTCCCGGCCGACTTTCTGGTCGCCGCCGAGCCGCACGAGGCGCTCTCCGACCATCACGTCAAGCTCGTCGCCAACTGCCTCGCCCAGACCGAGGCGCTGATGGTCGGCAAGAACGAGCGGGCGGTCCGCGCCGAACTGGAGAAGGCGGGCATGGCGCGGGCGGCGATCGATGCGCTGACCCCGCACAAGATCTTCCCCGGCAATCGGCCGACCAACATGCTGATGTATCGGCGGCTCGATCCCTTCACCATGGGCCGCCTCCTCGCCCTCTACGAGCACAAGGTGTTCGTCCAGGGTGTGATCTTCGACGTCAACTCCTTCGACCAGTGGGGCGTCGAACTCGGCAAGCAGCTCGCCGGCGAGCTGTTGCCGATGATCGAGGGCAAGACGCCGGCGGCGGGCCGTGACGGCTCGACCCTCGGGCTCCTCGGCCATTTCCACGCGCTGCGCCGGGGCGGGTGATCGCGTCCGCCGTTCCGCCGCGTCCGTCCGGGGTGGCGGGCGGCACGCGCCGCTGCGTCGACCGTCGTTGCACACCCGTCGACGCCGCGCGCCGGTCTCGAAGAGAACCTCTGCCCATTCACCGGAGGGCGAAACGCCGACCACGTCGCCGCGAACTCGGCCGACAGCCCCGGCGAGCACGATGCGCGAGGGAAGGGATCCTGCGGCCTCACCATGCGTCGAACAGTCGATGGATCCGCTTTCTCTCCGCTTCGCTTCGGCCGGGGACGAGGGTCCGGGGTGCAGGCGACGCAGGACGCGATTTCGAAGCTTCGGACCCGTCGGGACGGAGGATGCGGAGGTCCCCGAGGGCCGGGAGCCGGATCTGCCGATCTCATATTTGCAAATAGATCGCATTTGCAGTTATATCGTGACCTCGGCTTCCTCTTCGTCCGAAGGTCACCATGTCCGCGCAACTCGGCAACATCGTCTTCATCGTCTGGCGCGAGAGCGTCGAGGCGTTGCTTGTCGTCGGCATTCTCTCCGCCTGGCTCGCCTCGCGCGACGTGGTGGAGCGGACGGCGGGACGACGTTTCCTGTGGGCGGGCGTGGCGAGCGGCATCGTCGGGGCGATCGTGTTGGCCGTCGTGCTCACCGTCTTCGACGGCGCCCTGTCGGAGGAGGCGAGCAGCCTGTTCCAGACGGTGATCGTGCTGTCGGCGGCGGCGCTGATCGTCCAGATGGTGGTGTGGATGCGCCGGCACGGGCGGACGCTGAAACGCGACATGGAGACGGAGCTCTCCGCTGCCGCCGATCGCCGCAGTTGGTGGAGCATCTACGTGCTGGCGCTGGTCGCGGTGCTGCGCGAGGGCTCGGAGACGGTGGTGTTCCTGTGGGGATCGCTCGCCGGCGTCACCATGTCGACCGCCTGGGGGCCGATCCTGGCGGCGCTGGTCGGCTTCGCCGCGGCGGTCGCCAGCTACATGGTGCTGCAACTCGGCGGCCGCATCCTGTCGTGGTGGCTGTTCTTCCGCGTCACCGAGGTGATGCTGCTGTTCCTCGCGGCGGGGCTCACCATCTCCGGCATCGGCGGGTTGATCGATCTCGGCTGGCTGCCGTCGCTCGGCCGCGCATGGAACACGTCGGCGGTCCTCTCCGACGGGGGCGCCGTCGGCGGCCTGTTCTCGGCGCTCACCGGATACCGGGCACGGCCCGACATCGTCGAGGTGATCGGCTACGCCCTCTATTGGCTTCTCGTCCTCGGGCTGCTGCACGGTCCGGTGCGCTTCGCGCGACCGAGGATGGCCTGAGCGGTGATGGACGGCGACGGGCGGCGGTGCTATGCCCGTCGCGCCGCATCTTCGAGGAGCACCGCCATGAGCCGTTCCATGCGCATCTCGCGCCGTGCCGTCCTCGCGTCGCTGGTCGGGCTGCCGCTCGGGGCTTGCGTCGCCGAGACGGCGGGGCCGGCGCCGCGGGTCCCCCGCTTCCGCGAGGTGCGGGTCGATACCGGTCCGTTCGCCGCCAAGGGTGTCTCCAACTACGCCGCCAAGGTCGGCGATCGGCTGCGCATCGCCGTCGCCGCCGCCTTCGCCGGACGGCTGGCGCCGGGCGACGCCTCGGCGCCGGTGCTGGTGATCGAGGTTTCGGAGGTCCGCCTCGCCTCCTATGTCGGCGGCGCCAGCCACGGGGTCTTCGATCGCTCCGGCGGCGAGAACGACGACACAATGGTCGGCACTCTGGTGCTCCTGTCGTCGAAGGGTACGGCGATCGATCGCCGCCGCCATTTCTCTTCGACCGACGCCGCGTCGTCCGGCGACTGGCGCGTGCCCGACAACGAGGATCGCCGGCTCGACGCGCTGTGCCGCGTCTATGCCGCCTGGGCGGCGCGCGAGTTCGACTGAGCGGCGCGGACGCAGGGCCGATGCGCCGCGACGGCGCTTGTCCGGTCGCGGATGGCGAGCTACCCCTTTTGGCATCACGGGAGGGGACCCCAGAGATGCCGAGAACGCCGCCGACCCATGCCGATGTCGCCGCCGCCGCCGAACGCCTGAAGGGCGTGGCGGTGCGTACGCCGCTCCTCATCTCCGCCGTACTCGACGCGTTGGTCGGGGCGCGGGTGTTCCTCAAGCCGGAATGCCTGCAGCGCACCGGCTCGTTCAAGTTCCGCGGCGCCTATAATGCCATCGCGCAGATCCCCGAGGCCGACCGGCCCAAGGGAGTGGTCGCCTGTTCCTCCGGCAATCACGCGCAGGGCGTCGCCGAAGCGGCGCGGCTCTTCGGCGTCGACGCCACCATCCTGATGCCCGCCGATGCGCCGGTGCTGAAGATCGCCCGGACGAAACGCTCCGGCGCGGCCGTCGTCACCTACGATCGGGCGACCCAGGACCGCGAGGCACTGACGATCGATCTCGCGGCGAAGACCGGTGGCGATCTCGTCCACCCGTACGACGACGCCCGGGTCATCGCGGGCCAAGGCACCATCGGGCTCGAGATCGTCGAGGATCTGGCCCGGCTCGGCCTGACGCCGGATCTGGTGATGACGCCGGCGAGCGGCGGTGGGCTCGCCTCGGGGATCGCGCTCGGGCTCGAGGGGGGGGCGCAGCAGGCGCGGGTGGTGATGGTCGAGCCGGTCGGTTTCGACGATCAGGCGCGCTCGCTCGCCGCCGGCGAACGGGTCTCCAACCCGAAGACGTCGGGGTCGATCTGCGACGCGCTGTTGACGCCGACCCCCGGCGAGATCGGCTTCGCGATCAACCAGGCGCGCGGCACGACCGCGGTTGCGGCCGCCGACGACGAGGCGCTGGAGGCGATGGCCTTCGCGGCCAAAGAGCTGAAGCTGGTGCTGGAGCCGGGCGGCGCCGTCGCCCTCGCAGCGCTCATGAAGGGCCGCGTCGACGTCGCCGGCAAGACCGTGGTGGTGGTGCTGTCGGGCGGCAACGCCGATCCGGCGCTGTTGATCGAGGCGCTGACGCGCTGAGGCGGCGCCGCGACGACGGAGACGCCGATCAGCCGAAGGTGACGAGGCGGGCTCGCGGCGACAATTCGGCGATCGGGTCCTCGACCTCGACCACCGCAAGGGCCGGAGCGGCGTCCGCGGCCGGCTGCGCCGCGGCTTCGACCACGACGGTGCGCAGGGTGTTGCCGACGGCGACGGTCACCGGGGTGGGATCGGCCGCCTCGACGCTCTCGTCCTCGTCCTCGACGATCTCGCGGCGCTCGCGCACCGAGGCGGCGAGGCGGTCGGTCGCCTCGCTGGAGAAGACGTCGGCGCCGGAGAGATCGATCTCGCCCGTGGCGCGTGGCGGGGCGGCGGCGGGTTCCACGGCCGGAGCGAAGACGTCCGCTTCGATCGCGGCGATCTCGGCCTCGGCGTCGGTCTCGGCGGGCGCCGGCTCGTCGGTGGCGAAGACCGGCGGTTCGGCGGCGGCGAAGACGGCAGGCTCGTGGCCGGCGAAGACCGGCGGCTCGTCCGTGTCGGAGACCGGCACCTCGGCCTCGGCGGGCGCCGATTCGTCGATCGCGGCGAAGAAGGGTGGCTCGTCCGACATCACCTGTTCGGCGACGGCGAGATCGGCTTCGCTCCACATCAGGTCGTCGACGGCCCCCTGGTCGACGCCGCGGCCGTGGAGCTGCGGTCCGTTGAGGAGATGGGCGTCGGGACGGCCGTCGGCGGGGCCCGACGCGAAATCGGGGGCGGCGACCGGCAGGTCGTCGACCTCCTCGAGACCCCAGATCGACATCATCGCGTTGATGCGGCTCTCCAGGTAGCGCAGCACCGTCACCACCTTGCGGGTGCGCTGGCCGGTCAGGTCCTGGAAGGAACAGGCGGTGTAGATCTCGGTCGCTTCGGTGTCGAGCTTGTCGCAGAGCTCGTCGGGGCTGCCGGCTTCGCGCAGCGTCCAGGCGACCTCCTGGACGTGCTCGGCGGCGCGCAGGATCTCGTTGGTGGCGGTCTCGGTCTGGGAGACGATGGCGTCGAGTTCGTGCGAGGCGTCGGCGAAGCGGCCGCCGTGCTCGATGTCGAGCTTCATCTGCGCGATCTCCTGCTTGGTGCGGGAGATCGCCTCCGCCATGTCGGCGAGGTCGAGGCGGATGCGGTCGATGTCCGGGGCGGCCCGATCGCGGCGCATGGTGCGTTCCATGCGATCGAGGGTCGTCAGGATGGCGTCGGTGTCGGCGTTGCGGTTGCGGCGGGCGTATTCGGCCAAGAACCAGCGACCGCGCGACGTCTCCATCACCGCGGATTCGATGGCTTCGTAGTCTTCGATGGCGAGGGGCGTCACCTGCGTGTCGGTCGTCATCGGTCGGGCTCGTGTGATGCGTGCAGGACTGTTGCTCACGATGTGCCGCGCCGAAGCACGACCGCGATGTTATAGAGACCGAATCTCCAGGCGAAAGTTTATGAGTTCGTAAAAAACCGAGCAATCGAGATGACGATCTTCTCCACGGGAACGCGAATATCGGCGTTGTTCGCATCGTCGTTCGTGACGCTCGGTGTGCAATTACCCTTCTTCCCCGTCCTGCTGGCGCATCGCGGGCTGAACGAGACGGAGATCGCGGTGGTCGTCGCGGCGCCGATGATTCTGCGCGTGACCACCGTCTCTTTCCTCGGCGCCCTGGCCGACCGGGTCGGCGATCGCCGTCGGGTGCTGATGGCCTATGCCGGGCTGGCGCTCGCCGGCTGTCTCACGCTCGGTCCGGCGGACGGGTTCGCGGCGCTTCTGGCGACCACCGTCGCCATGGCGCTGTTCTGGAACGGCATGCTGCCGGTGACGGATTCGTTGGCCACATCCGCGGCGCGGCGGGGCGAGGCGGTCTACGGTCGGATGCGGCTGTGGGGGTCGGTCACCTTCGTCGTCGCCAATCTGGTGGCGGGACGGCTGGTCGGCGAGTTCGGCGGCGCCATCGTCTATCCGCTGCTTCTCGCCGGATTCGTCCTGCAATTCGTGGCGACGCCGTTCGCGCCGCGCGAGAGCGCTCCCGTGCACGACGCGCCGCGGCCCTCGCTCGTCGACGGACTGCGCACGGTGATGCGTGACCGCTGGCTGATGACCGTCCTCGCCGGCGTGGCGCTGGTGCAGTCGAGCCACGCCATGCTCTACGGCTTCGCCAGTCTCTACTGGACGTCGATCGGCTTTTCGGGCGGCGAGGTCGGGGCGCTGTGGGCGGTGTCGGTGATCGGCGAAGTGATCCTCTTCGCCTACGCGGATCGGGCGACCAACGCTTTCGGAGCGCGCGGACTGCTCCTCGTCGGCGGGGTCGGCGCGGTGCTCAGGTGGTGTCTCTTCCCTTTCGTCGGCGACGGTGCCGTCGCCTGGGTGGCGCTGCAACTCTCCCACGCCACCAGCTTCGCCGCCACCCATCTCGGCACCATGCACGTCGTCACCCATGCGGTGGGCGAAGGGCGGGCGGCGACGGTGCAGGGGCTCACCGTGACCTTCTCCGGCATCACCATGGCGACGTCGACGCTCGCCTCGGGCATGCTCTACGCCCGCTTCGGCGGGGCCGGTTTCCTCGGCATGGCGGTGGTGGCGGGGCTCGGCACGATGGTGCTCTTCGCCGCGCTCGGGGCGAAGCGGCAGGTCGCGTGAAGCACCGTCCGGCGCCCGCGGTCGTGGCGCCTCGAAGGCGTGACGGCCCTCGGCGCCGGCACTTCGCGTCGCTTCGTCAGCCCCACAGCGCCGGTTCGGGCGGGTACATGAGCGAGCCCTCGTAACGCAGGCCGGGGACGCGGTCGCGGGCGAGCAACAGGGGGCCGTCGAGGTCGACGAAGTCGGCGATGCGGGCGAGGATCGCCGCCGGCGCCATGGCGAGCGAGGTGCCGACCATACAGCCGATCATGATGCGGTGGCCGAGCCGCTTCGCTTCCGCCGCGATCACCAGGGCCTCGGTGAGGCCGCCGGCCTTGTCGAGCTTGATGTTGATCGCCGAGTAGCGGTCGCGCAGCGACGCGAGGTCGGCGACGGTGTGCAGGCTCTCGTCGGCGCAGAGCGCGATCGGCGTCGTGAGCCCGCGCAGCGCGTCGTCGTCGCCGGCGGGCAGGGGTTGTTCGATCAGCTCGACACCGGCCGCCTCGCAGGCCGCGAGATTGGCGGCGAGGTTCGCCGTGCGCCACGCCTCGTTGGCATCGACGATCAGGCGTGCTTGCGGGGCACCGGCGCGCACCGCGGCGATGCGGTCGGGGTCGCCGTCGCCGCCGAGCTTGACCTTGAGGAGCGGGCGGGCGGCGGCGGCCTTCGCCGCATCGCCCATGCTCTCCGGCGTTCCCAGCGACAGGGTGTAGGCAGTGACGAGCGGCGTCGTGGCGGCGAGGCCGAGGCGCTCGGCGACGGGCACGCCGGCGCGTTTCGCCTCGAGGTCCCACAGGGCGCAGTCGAGGGCGTTGCGGGCGGCGCCGGCCGGCATCACTTCGGCGAGGCGGGCGCGGTCGAAACCGGGTTCGGCGAGATGCGGCTCGACCGTGCGGATGGCGACGA
Source organism: uncultured Alphaproteobacteria bacterium (assembly GCA_937892955.1). Lineage (GTDB taxonomy): Bacteria > Pseudomonadota > Alphaproteobacteria > Rhizobiales > Ancalomicrobiaceae > CALBKH01. Next base: position 37,069 of record CALBKH010000012.1, on the reverse strand, counting down.
CGACACCGTCGACGGTCTCGCCGTAGCGGGCGTAGGGCACGCATTCGCCGCGGCCGGTCACCCGTCCATCGGAAAGGGTGGCGGTCACCACCACCGCTTCGGTGCGCGAGCCGCGCGAGATGGTGAAGGAACCGGCGATCGGGAAGCTCTCGACCGCGATCTCGAGGGTGAGGCTCATTTCGCCCCTCCGGCAGGGAAGAGCGCGACGAGACGATCGACGATCGAGGCGACGCCGAAGCGGACCGGGTCGGAGGCGGGCAGGTCGTGGAAGGCTTCCGCCTCCTCGCAGACGCGCCGCGCCTCGGCTTCGTCGAGATGTTCGGTGTTGATCGAGATGCCGATCGGGCGGATCGCCGGATTGGTGAGGCGGCCGCAGGCGACGGTCATCTCGATGACGTCGCGGATGGTCGGCAGCGCATGTCGGACGCCGCGCATGGTGGTGCGGGTCGGCTCGTGGCAGACGACGAAGGCGTCGGGCTGAGCGCCGTGGAGGAGGCCGAGCGACACGCCGGCGAAGGAGGGATGGAAGAGCGAGCCCTGGCCTTCGACGACGTCCCAATGGGCCGGTTCGGCGGCCGGCGACAACCATTCGACGGCGCCGGAGATGAAGTCGGCGACGACCGCGTCGATCGCCGCGCCGCGACCGGAGATGAAGACGCCGGTCTGGCCGGTGGCGCGGAAGTCGGCGTCTAGGCCGCGGGCGCACATCTCCTTCTCGAGGGCGAGGGCGGTGTACTTCTTGCCGACGGAACAGTCGGTGCCGACGGTGAGGAGCCGCAGGCCGGGCCGCTTGGTGCCCTTGCCGGTGGCGAAACGCTCGTGGGTGAAGCGCACGTCGTGCAGCTTGCGGCCGTTGCGGTGGGCGGCCTCGGCGATCTCGGGGATCGAGGCGAGGCGGACGTGGAGGCCGGTAGCGATGTCCATGCCGGCGTCGAGGGCTTCGACGATCGAGGCGATCCAGTGGTCGGGCAGCACGCCGCCGGCGTTGGCGACGCCGACGATCATGGTCTTCACCCCGGCGGTAGCCGCTTCGGCGATGCTCATATCGGGGCGGCGGGCATCGGCCCTGCAGCCGGTCAGGCGGTGTTGGCCGAGACACCACTCGGGTCGCCAGTCGACGATGCCGAGCGCGGTCTTCGCCGCCAACTGATCGGGCACGTCGCCGAGGAACAAGAGATAGGGGCGGGCGATCTCCATGGGCGGCCTCCGGTGGCAACGCGAGTGATCTGTCGTCGTACCGCCACACGAACGCGCGAAAGCACGAGGGATGCTTGTGGCCGACGCGCAGCGACGGCACACTCGACCGCACGATTCATACGTGTCGGCGCGGCGACCGCCAAGGCGTGTCGAACGCCGGTCGGGCATGCGCCGAACACGCAGCCGACCGCACCGCCGACCACACCTCGCGGACCCGACGGCGTCGTTCGCCGGTTCGGTCTCGGGTGATCGGGAGATGCCATGGGGTTCGAGGAGGCGATCGTTCGCGGGTCTGCGGTACGGCCGACGCTCGTCGTCGAAGCCGGCCCGGCGGCGACGCGTCTCGTGATCGGCGGCGACTGGACCATCCGCACCGTCGGTGAGGTCGAGGCGCGGGTCCGCGAGGTCCTCGGCACGCGTCCCCGCGGCCCGATCGAGATCGATCTCGCCGGTGCCGGCCATGTCGACACCGCCGGCGCGCTGCTGGTCGATCGGATGATCGCTGCGGTCCCGGAGGCCGAGCGTCGCATCGTCGGTCTCGACGAGACCCGGCGGGTGTTGTTCGCGGAGGTTGCGGACGCCGACCTGCCGCCACCCGCGCCGGCGGCGAAGCCGACGACGATCCGGCGGTGGCTCGAGCGGCTCGGCGAACTCGGGGTGGGTTTCCTCGACGAGGCGAAGGCGATCCTGACGTTGCTCGGCGGTGTGGCGGTGGTCGTCGTTCAGACGACCCTGCATCCGAGCCGCATCCGCTTCGTGCCCTTCGTCCACCAACTCGAGCGGACCGCGCTCAACGCGGCGCCGATCATCACGCTGATGAGTTTCCTCATCGGCGCCATCATCGCCCAGCAGGGGGCGTTCTATTTCCGCCGTTTCGGCGCCGATCTCTATGTCGTCGACATGGTCGGCGTGCTGACCTTGCGCGAGATCGCGGTGCTGCTCACCGCCATCATGGTCGCCGGACGGTCGGGGTCGTCCTTCACCGCCGAACTCGGCTCGATGAAGATGCGCGAGGAGGTCGACGCGCTGAAGGTGATCGGTCTCGATCCGGTCGAGGTGCTGGTGGTGCCGCGGCTCCTCGCCCTGATGCTGGCGCTGCCGATCCTCACGTTTCTCTCCGATCTGGCGGCGCTGTTCGGCGCGGCGATCGTCTGCAACACCTACGGCGGCATCCCGACGGAGACCTTCCTGATGCGGCTCAAGGAGGCGATCGAGATGCGCACCTTCTGGGTGGGTATCGCCAAGGCGCCGTTCATGGCGCTGATCATCGGCCTCGTCGCCTCGGTCGAGGGGTTGGCGGTCAAGGGCAGCGCCGAATCCCTCGGCACCCAGACGACCCAGTCGGTGGTGAAGTCGATCTTCATGGTGATCGTCGTCGACGGCATCTTCGCCATGTTCTATGCGGCGGCGGGGGTGTGATGGCGGAATGCGTCCGACATCTCGGCGAAGAGGAGCCGATCATCCGCTGCCGCGGCATCACCGTCGGTTTCGGCGACAAACTGGTGCTCGAGAACCTCGATCTCGACGTCCGGCGCGGCGAGATCCTCGGCTTCGTCGGCGGTTCGGGGACGGGCAAGTCGGTGCTGATGCGCACCGTCCTCGGCCTCAATCCGAAACGCGCCGGGACGGTCGAGGTCTTCGGCCACGATCTCGACACGGTGGAGCCGAAGGTCAGGACCGGGGTCGAGCGCTGCTGGGGGGTGCTCTTCCAGCACGGTGCGCTGTTCTCGTCGCTTTCGGTCAAGCAGAACATCCAGGTGCCGATGCGCGAGCACATGGATCTCTCCGAGGCGATGATGGACGATCTCGCCCGGCTGAAGATCGCCATGGTGGGGCTGCCGCAGGACGCCGCGGACAAATTCCCGTCCGAATTGTCGGGTGGCATGATCAAGCGCGCCGGTCTGGCGCGTGCGCTGGCGCTCGATCCGGCGATCGTCTTCCTCGACGAGCCGACTTCGGGTCTCGACCCGATCGGCGCCGGCGACTTCGACGATCTGATCGCCAAATTGCGTGATACGTTGGGTCTGACGGTGTTCATGGTGACACACGACCTCGACAGTCTGGCCACCGTGTGCGACCGAATAGCGGTTCTGGGGAATCGACGCGTTCTGGTCGACGGAACGCTCGAGGACATGCTCACCTTCGATCACCCGTGGGTGAAGGCCTATTTCAGAGGGACGAGAGCCCGCGGCATCGCCGCCAGAGGACGTTGATGGAAACTCGCGCCAACCTCGTGACCGTCGGCCTGTTCGTTCTCGCGGTGATCGCCGCGGGATTCGGCTCGGCCTTCTGGCTCCTGCGGGGGGGCGAGGGCGCGCGCCGCGCCAGCCTCGTCGTCGTCTTCCCCGGCTCGGTTTCGGGCCTCGTCACCGGCGCCAACGTGTCGTTCAACGGCATCAAGGTCGGCGAGGTGAAGAAGCTCTCCTTCGCTCCCGACGATCCGGCGCGGGTGATCGCCCGTGTCGACGTCGACGCCGAGACGCCGATCAAGACCGACAGCCGCGCCTCGCTCGGCTACCAGGGGCTGACCGGCGTCGCCACGGTGCAGATCTGGGGCGGGTCGGCGCAGGCGGAGTCTCTCCTCGCCCGCGACGAGAACGAGCGGCTGATCTATGCCGAGCGCTCATCGATGCAGGACATCCTGGAAGGAGCACAGCGGGTGCTCGGCCGGCTCGACAGCGCCGTCGGCGAGGTCGAGCAGCTGATCAAGGACAATGCCGAGCCGATCAAGAAGACCGTGAAGAACGCCGAGACCTTCTCCGACGCGCTCGCCAAGAACTCGGACGGCGTCGAGAAGTTCATGAGCGCGGTCTCCAAGGCCGGCGACGTCCTCGCCTCCGTCTCGGGCAAGATCGAGGTGCTCGCCGACGACGTCGACGGCCTGGTCCGGACCGTCGACAAGGGCAAGGTCACCGACATCGTCGACAACGCCCATTCGATGATGGGCCGGCTCGACGAGGCGTCGAAGCGGGTCGACGGCATCCTCGCCAAGATCGACGCCATCGCCGGGTCGGACGAGGGCAAAGGCGTGGTCAAACAGGCCGCCGGCTTCCTCGACGAGGCGACGGCGGCGGCGAAGAGCATCAAGGAGACGGCGCTGACCTTCCAGACGCGGGCCGACGAGATCGCCGATGGACTGGCGCGGCTCACCGGCGCCGGGGTGCGCGATCTGCGCGACTTCGTCGCCGAGGGCAGACGCACCCTCGGCACCATCGATCGGGCGGTGACCAATCTCGATCGAGATCCCAAACGGCTGATCTTCGGCGGTTCGGCCGCGCGGGTGCCGGAATATTCGGGGAATAGGAGATGAGGCGAGGCGCGGACCATCGACGGGCGAAGACGGCGGGGCGCGCTTTCGCGGCGCTCGGCCTCGCGGCGGTGCTCGCCGGCTGTTCGGCGGTGATGCCGACGCCGTCGGCCGACACCTACGATCTCAGCGCGCCGGCGACGACCACGCCGCCGCGGGGCCGCTCCTTGCAGATTTTGGTCGCCGAACCGGCGGCCGACCGGGCGCTCGACACCGAACGTATCGTGGTGCGGCCGAGCGCCACCGAGATCGCCTATTTCTCCGGCGCTCAATGGTCCGACCGTTTGCCGCGCCTCGTCCAGTCGCGGCTCGTCGGGGCGCTCGAAGCGTCGGGGCGGTTCCGCGCCGCCGGGCGTCCGGGCCAGGGGCTGGCCATCGACCGGCAGATCGTCACCGAGATCCGCGCCTTCGACTACGAGGCGGGCGAAGGGCGGGTGGTGATCGCGCTGTCGATGAAGTTGATGGACGACCGAACGGGGCGCGTCCTCGCCACCCGCGCCTTCCGCGCCGAGGAGCCCGCCACCGACAGCGCCAAGGCGGCCGTCGCCGCCTTCGATCGGGCGCAGGCGCGGTTGATGGCCGAAATCGTCGCCTGGGCCGGTCAGCGCGGCTGAGGGCATCGGCCGGCAGCCGGCGGCTGGTAGGGACCGGACGGGCCGCGGGTGTCCGCAACGCGGGGCGATCACGTGACGGCGGGGCGCATCTTCTTCGATCGTGACACCGTCTTCGACCGAGACACCGAGGCGTGGGGCGCCGTCGCGTCGCCGGTCGTCCACGCCGTTGTGGTCGCCGCGCTCCTGACGCTGCACACGGTGCACCGGACGGTGGGCGAGGTCGAACCGGTCGAACGGATCGAAGTCGAACTGGTGGCACCACCTCCGGCCGAGAACCCCGCTCCGGCTGCGGCCCGGCCGTCGGTGCAGGCGGAACCCGCGGCGGGGAGCGTGCCGATGGGCGACGCTCGCGAAACGCCGGTGCCTCGTTCCGAGCCGCCGGCCGGTGCCCAGGTGCCGGCGTCGGCCTCGCCCGACGGGATGATCCGCGCGACCCGGCTGTTCTCGGCCGAGGTTCTCGCCTCGCCCCGGAGTCGTCGGGCCCGCGAAGACCTGCGACGGATGGCCGGGGACGAACGCCTCGTCCAGCTCTGCGACCTCGAGGCCCTGGAACAGATCCACGCCCGCGAAACTGCCTTCCGCCCGGAGACGCTGGTCGCCCAGGCTTCGGCAGAGGTGCGGGTCTCGGAACGCCGGGTCGAGGCGGACGGCGGGGCCTTCGCGTCGGGGGGGCGTTGGTACGCCGTGTCCTTCCGCTGCGAGGTGAGCGCCGATCTCACGAAGGTCGTCGACTTCGCTTTGCGGGTCGGCGACGAGATCCCGAGGCGCGACTGGTCGAGGCTGGCCCTGCCGGCGCCCGGCGGCTCGCTCGACTGATCGGCGCTCCGAAACGAAGACGGCCGCCCCGAGGGGCGGCCGTTCACGTTTTCGACCGGGTCACGCCTCGTCTCAGTCCAATCGGCCGCTGGCGTGGGCGAGGAGCGTGTAGACCTTGCCGGTGTCGGAGGCGAGGTAGTTGCGCGCCGCGTCCGGATCGCGCGAGGAGCGCGAGGCTTCGCCGAGCAGGCTCTCGAAGTCGGCGACGTAGCGGTCGACCGCGGTGCGGAACTCGGTGTCGCGCTGATACTTGCGGCGGATCTCCTCGAAGGTCTGCTGGCCCTGGAGGGTGTAGAGCCGGCGCGAGAAGACGTTGCGCTCGCCGTGACGCCAGCGGTCCCACAGATCGGCGAAGGCTTCGTCGTCGATGGCGCGGGCGATGTCGCCGGAGAGCGCATCGAGCTTGTCGACGACGTTCGTCGGGGCGCGGGCGTAGGTCGGGGCGGGGGCCGGGGCCGGTTCCTCGTCGCGCGAGGCGCGGCGCAGGAGATCCGACATCCAGCCGCCGCGAGCGGGCTCACGCGGCTCCTCGCGCGGCGCGGCGGCGGGGGCTTCGCGATAGCTGCCGTAGGCCGGCGCGGACGGCGTCGGACGACGTGGTTCGGCGAAGGCGACGGCGGCCGGTTCCGCCGGCGCGGGCGCGGGGGCCGGCTGAGGACGTCGCGGCGCCTCGTAGCGCGGCGCGGCCTCGACCGAGGCGGCACGGGTGCCGGTGGCGCGCGAGACGTCGAGGTTGGCGGTCTGGCGGCCGACCAGGGCGGAGAGATCGGCGAGCGCCTTCAACTGGTCGGTGACGACGCGACGCAGCTGGGCGGTCGACTCTTCGGTCTCCTTCGGCAACTCGAGGACGCCGCGGCGAAGCTCGGTGCGGGTGGCCTCCAGCTCGGACTGCATGATGCGGGCGGCGTCGCGCATCTTGTCGGTCGCCTCGGCGAAGCGGCCGGTGGTCTCGCCGACGGCGCGCGTCATCTCGGCGATCATCGCCTCCTGGGCGGCGCGCAGGGCCTCGGCCGAGCGCTGACCCTCGGTGCCGGCGGTCTGCCGCAGCGTGTCGAGCTGGGTCAGGACCTTGCGCATCGCCTCTTCCGCGGCGGTGGTCAGCGAGGCGCCGACGTCGCGGGCGCGGGCTTCGGCGGTGGTGAGCGTGTCGCCCACCAGACCGGAGAAGGCGTGCATCATCGTCTCCACCGACTGCGTCTTGTCGACGAGGCCGGCAGCGAGCTCCTCGAGCGAGCGGCGACGCTCCTCGACGGTGGTCTCGAGCGCCTTGTTGGCGTCGGAGAGCAGGTTGGTGGCCGAGGTCAGGCTGCGGGCCTGTTCGTCGAAGCGCAGGGTGAGATCGGCGACGTCGTGGAGGACGTTCTTGGAGGTGCTCTCCAGCGCCGCGACCTGGGTCGAGACCTGCTCGGTGATGCCGCGGGTCTCGGACAGCGCCTGTTCGAGGACGGAGCGGACCTCCTCGGTGCGGCCGCCGAGGTTCTTCTCGACGAGGTCGAGGTTCTCGCCGGCGCGGTTGAGCACCGAATGGAGGGTGAGGTTGGCCTGGGTCAGGCGCTCGAGCAGCCCGCCCATGTCGTCGCGCAGGCGGTCGGAGGCTTGCGCCACCACGCCGACGGCGGCACGGCTCTTGTCGTCGAAGGCGGCGACGAGCGCAGCGGTCGCGCCGGCGACCACCTCGGTCGCCACACGGCTCTTCTCGTCCAGCGCGGAGACGAGGGTCTCGGAGGCGCGGGACACCACTTCCGTGGCCTCGCGGGTCTTGTCGTCGAAGGCGGCGACCAGCTTTTCGCGCGCCTCGGTGACGACGCGGGTGGCGTCGAGACCCTGACGGGCGACGGCTTCGGTGAGGTCGCGGCCCTTGCGGTCGAGGGCTTCGACGAGGATGTCGCGGGCCTGACCGATCTTGCCGGTGATCTCGCCGACGCGGCCGTCGACGGTCTCGCCGAGGGCGCGGGAGATCTCGCCGGCGCGGGCGGCGAATTCGTCGGATTGCGCCGACAGGGCGGAGACGAGCTCACCGCCGTGGGCGGCGAATGCGTCGGATTGCGCCGACAGCGCGGAGACGAGCTCGCCGCCACGGCCGCCGATGAGATCGGTGAGGTCGCGGGTGCGGGCGTCGAGTTCACCGACGACGGTCGCGGTGCGGCCGGAAATGGTGCGCTCGAGTTCTTCGGTCGCGCCGGTGATGCGGCCGGTGGCGCCTTCGATCGAACCGGCGACCTGACGGGCGGCGCGGTCGGCCTCTTCGCCGAGCGCCGAGGTGATCGCCGACAGGCGGTCCTGGGTGAGGCGGTCGAAGGCGGCGGTGCGCTGATCGAGGGTCTCGGTGACCTCGTAGAGGCGGGCGCCGAGCGTGCCGTTGACCTCGGCGACGCGGTCGGCGAGGTGCTCGGCGATCTCGTCGGTGCGGCGGGTGAGGACGCGGCCGACCTCGTCCATGCGGCCGTCGAAGGCGGCGGTGACCTGGATCTGGCCCTGGGCGAAGGTCGTGGCGATCTCGCGGGTGCGCTCCATCAGGCTCTCGGAGATCTGACGACCGCGCAGGTCGAGCGCCTCCTCGATCCGGCCGACGCGGGCGTCGATGGTCGAGGCGAGCGTCTCCGCCCGACGTTCGAAGTCTCGCGTGGCGTTCTCGACGCTGGCGCCGACGGTGGCGCCGAATTCGCCGAGACGGGCCTCGAGAGCTTCGGACATGTCGGTGGTATGACGATCGACCACCTCGCCGATGAGGGCGGTGCGGGTCTCGATGGTCGAGGCGAGCATCTCGGTCTTGGCGGCGAGCGTGTCGGAGACCGTGACGAAGCGGGTCTCGAGCAGGTCGCGCATGGTCTCGGTGCGATCGCCGAGGACCTCGACGAGGCCGGCGGCGCGGACGTTGACGATCTGATCGAGGGTGTCGAGGCGGGCCGAGAGACCGGACGTGACGGATTCGCCCCGTTCGGCGAGGGTCTCGGCGATGCGCGTTCCGGTTTCGGTCATCCGCTGGGCGACGACGTCCCCCTGGGTACCGACGAGACGCGCCACTTCGGTGCCGGCACGGCCGAGCCGCTCGGCGAGGTCGTGGGTACGCTTCAAGAGTTCGTCGCCGACGCCGTTGAGCGTGGTGTCGAGGCTCGCGCGGAACTCGCCGGTGCGGTTCTCGAGCAGTTCGTCGAGGCTCTTGCCGGTGTCGGCGAGGCGCTGCTCCAGCTCGGCGCCGTGGACGACGATCGACTTGTAGATCTTCTCGCCGGTGTCGCCGAGGCGATCGGCGAGTTCGCCGCCGCGCGAGGAGATGGTCTCGGCGATCTTGGTGCCGGTCTCGTCGAGACGCTCGGTGATCTCGGCGCCGCGCAGCGAGAGGTCGACGGCGAGCGACTGGCCGGTGCCCTTGAGGGCGTCGGCGACTTCGCCGGCACGCTCGGCGATGGCGTCGACGATCTCGCCGCCGGTGCGCGACAGGGTGGCGTCGATCTCGATGGCGTGGGCCTTGAGTTCGGCGTTCACTTCGTGACCGCGGGTCTGGATCGTCTCGGCGATCAGCTGGCCGGTGGAGGCGAGCGAGTCGTTCAGCGACGAGCCGGTGCTGGTCAGGGTGCCGATCAGCGTCTCACCGGTCGTGGCGAGGGTGTTGGTGACCGTGTCGGTGCGCTCGGTGAGCGTCGAGACGAGGGCGTCGGTACGCTCGGTGAGCGTCGACGCCAGAACCGCGGTGCGCTCGGAGAGGGCGCCGGCGAGACCGTCGGTGTGTTCCGACAGGGTCGAGGCGAGGGTCTCGGTGCGCTCGGCGATGGTGACGGCGAGGACGTCGCCGCGCTCCGACAGCGTCGAAGCGAGGGTGTCGGTGCGCTCGGCGAGGGTCGAGGCGAGGGTGTCGGTGCGATCCGTCAGCGTCGCGGCGAGGGTGTCGGTGCGCTCCGCCAGCGTCGAGACGAGGGTATCGGTGCGATCCGTCAGCGTCGCGGCGAGCGTCTCGGTCCGCTCCGACAAGGTCGTGACGAGGGTGCCGGTGCGCTCGGTCAGCGTCGAGGCGAGGCTGTCGGTGCGCTCAGCGAGGGTGGAGGCGAGACCTTCGCCCATCGAGCGCACGGTCTCGGTGATCAGCTCGGAGCGGTCGGTGAGCGCGGCGACGATCTGGTCGCCGGTGCGGTTGAGCGTGTCGGTGATCTCGAAACCCTTGACCGAGAGGGTCTCGGCGGCGACCTGGCCGGCGCTCGACAGGGTCTCGGCGACGGTACGACCGGTCTCGGACATGCGGTCGATGACCGAGGACGAACGGGTGTCGAGCGCGGTGACGACGCCTTCGACCGTGGCGGTCAGGGTGTTGTTGATCTCGACGCTCTTGTCGCCGAGCGACCCGACGAGGCGCTTGGAGGCCTCGTCGGCGGCCTCGACGATGCGCTCGCGGGTGGTCATGAGATCGCCCGAGAGGCCTTCGTGGGCGCCGGAGATGGCGGCGCGGACGCGCTCGGAATTGTTGACGATCGCTTCGCGCTGGTTGACCAGCTCCTCGATCAGCGAGCGGATGCGCAACTCGTTCTCGCCGTAGGCGCGTTCGAGCGAGGAGACCTCGTTGTGCACCAGCACCTCGATCTCGCCGGCGCGGGCGACGACGCGCTCGAGGCCGTCGCCGACGGCCGCCATCTCGCGACGGATGGCGTGGCCGACCGACACCACCGCCTCCTGGGCGTTGGTCTCCGGCTCGGCGAGACGCAGGGCGATCTCGGTCATCGAGCGGGCGGTCAGGCGCAGTTCCTGGGCGCGGCGCAGCAGCACCGCGAAGCCGAAGAGCAGGAACACCGGCAGGATCACACCGGCGGCGGCGAAGAGGACGTTGGGCTGCTGGACGAGTGCGGCGATGTCGGCGCCCTGCGGCGCCAATGTGGCGCGCAGCAGCCAACCGGTGACGCCGACCCAGGCGAGGGAGGCGAGAAGCGCGAACCAGTAGGGGGCGCTCGACGGACGGCGGGTCAGGGCATAGGTGATGCCGGACACGGCGCGGCGGTCGTCGTTGGCGGCGCGGGTCGTAGCTGCGGGAGCGAGCGCGGGATCGTTGGCCGGTTCGGGCGTCTGCAGCGCGGCCTTTCGCGCCTCGGCGCGGGGCTCGGCCTCGGCCTTGACCTTCGGCTCGACCTTGGCCTTGGGATCGACCTTCGCCTTCGGGTCCGGCTTCACCGGCGCGGGCTCGGCGAGCGCCGCCTCGACCGAACGGGCGGCCTTGTCGGACGGCGAATCCGGCTTCGGGTCGACCTTCACCACCGGGGTCTCGGCCGGCTTTTCGGGAGAAGTGCCCTCGAGATCGAGCTTGAGAGCCTCCTCGACCGCGGAGAGAGCCGCCTCGACGGGGTCGATGGTCTTCGTGGGATTGGTCGCCATGGGTCTTCGCCTCGCGTCCGTACACCGTACTCTTCGGTCCGCCCGGACGATCCTCGTCTCGTCGCCGAGCCGAGGGGCGGACCGGGTCTTTCGCCCGGGACGTCGCCGACCACCTCGAACCGCCGCCGGTTCGGATGAGGGTGACGCCGTGCGTGCGGGGACGAGACCGCGCGACCAGGGTCGTTCGGTCAGCCTCCTCGCAGATTGCCGCAGTCGGATGGTAATGGCACATTAACGAAGATGAAACAGTCGTTGCCGCGTTTCGGCGATCATCGTTAACGGGTGTGGATCATGGCGGGGGCGAAGGCGAAGTCGGCGAGGAAGTCCGCCACCGCGGGCGACGGGGAGGGCGGGGCGACGCGCGCGGCTCCGAGCCCGGCGCAACGGGCCTACCTCTCCCGGGGGTTGAACCAACCCGGCGGTAAACTTCCCCTCTTCGACGATCAGGGGCGCGAAGTGGCGCACGAGACGATTCGCGTCTGCATCGCGCGGGGCTGGGCCGAGCCGTGGTTCGTCAATCCGATCAAACCCGACTGGGTGGTGGCGAGGCTGACACCGGCCGGCCGGCGGGCACTCGGCGTGGAAGCGACGAACGCGCCGACCTGACCATCGTTCACCTTTCTCTCACCGTCTTCGCAGATGACGGTGCTCCGGCGGCGGCTTCTTAACCGCGTCTCGGTACCTCCTCCCCATACTCGGTTCCCTCGAACACGGACGACGAACGTTCCGGGAGGGTGCCATGAACATGATCGGGGTCGAACGGACGAGCGGGAACGGAAGCGACGCGACCACGGGCTTCGCGGCGGTCGGGCGGGAGCCGGCGCCGATCGATCTCATCCATCTGGCGCGGCAGACCTTCGGTTCGAGCGACCTCGAGCGCGACGTGTTGACCCTTTTCGTCCAGCAGGGCGCCGGTCTCGCCCGGCGCATCGCCGAGGCGGCGAACGCCACGGAGCGCGGCGAGATCGCTCATCGCCTGAAAGGCTCGGCCTTCGCCGTCGGTGCCGTCCGGGTCGGCCGGCTCGCCCAGGCGCTGGAGAGCGCGACGGCGACCGTCGAGATCCGCGGGCTGACCACGGATCTGGCGCAGGCGGTGGACGAGGTCGAACGCTTTGTCGCATCCTTGCTGGCGCCGGCGGCCTGACGCGGCTCCGAGAGGGATGCGGCCCCGTCTCACGACGAATTTCGGGACATCGACCGGTCTCGCCGACTTGACGGCGGGCCGGGAAGGCTTCAAGTCGATGGCGCGCGACGCCTCGCCCGGTCGAGGCGCGACGCGCCATCGCTGTTCCCGACGCCCGAGGCCCCCATGCCCAAGATCACCTTCATCCCCCAAGGCCAGGAAGAAATCGTCGTCGACGCCGAGGTCGGCTCCACGGTGATGGAGGCGGCGGTGCGCAACGGTGTTCCGGGGATCGAGGCGGAATGCGGCGGCGCCTGCGCCTGCGCCACCTGCCACGTCTACGTCGACGCGCAGTGGTACGAGAAGGTCGGCGGGCCGCAGCCGATGGAAGAGGACATGCTCGACTTCGCCTGGGACGTCCGGCCGACCTCGCGCCTCTCCTGCCAGATGAAGATCGTCGCCGACTGGGACGGTCTCGTCGTCGAGATCCCCGAGAAGCAGGCCTGATCGGGTCTTCTCGCGCGCCGGCGCCGCACGTGCGGCGATGGGTACCGTTTTCGCCGACTTGCGCGCGGGACGAAAACACGTTTCTTTCGCGCTCGAGAGCTTCCGTCTAGAGAAGCCGGCGATCCGTTCGTAAGCCCCACGAACCGGCGCGTCGTTCGACGCGTCCGATCGCGATTCCTCGTCACCCGCCGATCGAAGAGCTGACCCATGTCCGAAGCCATCACCACCGACGTCGTCATCATCGGAGCCGGGCCGGTCGGCCTCTTCGCGGTGTTCGAGTTGGGTCTGCTCGACCTCAAGTGCCACCTGATCGACATCCTCGACAAGCCGGGCGGCCAGTGCGCCGAGCTCTATCCGGAGAAGCCGATCTACGACATCCCCGGCTATCCGGTGATCGGGGCGCTCGAGCTGATCGACAAGCTGCAGGAGCAGATCAAGCCGTTCCACCCGACCTATCACTACGGTCAGCAGGTGGAGAAGGTGGCGCGTCTTCCCGACGGCGCGGGCTTCGAAGTGGTGACCGACGCCGGCACCGAGTTCCGCTGCAAGGTGGTGGTGATCGCCGCCGGTGGCGGTTCGTTCCAGCCGAAGCGTCCGCCGGTGCCGGGCATCGAGGGCTACGAGGGCACCTCGGTGTTCTATTCGGTGCGCAAGATGGAATCGTTCCGCGACCAGTCGATCGTCATCGTCGGCGGCGGCGACTCGGCGCTCGACTGGACGCTCAACCTGACGCCGGTGGCGAAGCGCGTGACGCTGGTCCATCGTCGCGACGACTTCCGCGGCGCGCCGCATTCGGTCGAGCAGATGCGCAAGCTCGTCGCCGAGGGCAAGGTCGATCTCCACATCGGTCAGGTGACCGAGCTCAAGGGCGAGGGCGGCGATCTCTCGGCGGTGGTTCTGAAGAAGAACGACGGCAGCGTGATCGACGTGCCGGCGACGCGGATGATGCCGTTCTTCGGCCTCACCATGAAGCTCGGCCCGATCGCCGACTGGGGCCTGAACCTCCACGAGAACCTGATCCCGGTCGACACCGAGAAGTTCGAGACCTCGGAACCCGGCATCTTCGCCATCGGCGACATCAACACTTATCCGGGCAAGCTGAAGCTGATCCTCTCGGGCTTCCACGAGGCGGCTCTGATGTCCCAGGCGGCGAAGCGCATCGTCGACCCCGACAAGCGCATCGTCTTCCAGTACACGACCTCGTCGACCAACCTGCAGAAGAAGCTCGGGGTGAACTGAGCGGCGCGCCGGATCGGTTCGCCGGACGAGACGGGCGCGCCTCCGGACCGCCACCGTGCCGATCTCCTGCAGCGTGGCACCCCGTCGTGACGGTCCGCCGAATTCTGCGTCGGAGGCGAGATGCTTGTCACCCTGCTCGATCTCGTCGGTTCGTTCGTCTTCGCCCTCAGCGGCGCCACGGTGGCGGCGGAACGCCGGCTGGACCCGTTCGGCATGGCCTTTCTGGCCTTCGTCGCCGCGACGTCGGGTGGAATCGTTCGCGACCTTCTCATCGGTGTCACGCCGCCGATGGCGATCGCCACATGGCACTATTGTGCGCTCGCGTGCCTCGCCGCGGCCGTCACCTGGTTCGCGGGACGACAGATCGCCCGACTGTCGGCTCCCGTCGCGGTGTTCGACGCACTCGGCCTCGGTGTCTTCGCCGTTGTGGGCACGCGCCGCGCCCTCGAGGCCGGGATCTCCCCGGTCATGGCGGCGATGCTCGGGATGATCACGGCGATCGGCGGGGGAATCGGGCGGGACATTCTCACCGCGCGGACGCCGATGGTTCTCCACAAGGAGATCTACGCCCTGGCCGCGCTGCTGGGGGGCGGGATCGTCGCCGCCGGGAGTGTATTCGGCTTGCCCGACACCGTCACGGCGACGGTGGGAGCCTGTCTGGCGACGGTCATACGGTTGCTCGCCCTGAAGAGGGGGTGGAATCTGCCGCCCTCGAAAGCACCGTAGAGGATCGCGGTCGCGATCCGCGGAAGGGCATCGGCGATCGGCGATCGGCGCGCCGTCCGGGCTCACACCATCGCCGGTGTCGCTCCGTCGCGCATCCGCGCCAGTTGCGCCACCACCACCGGCACCACCAGCCCCAGCCCGACCAGCGACGAGGTCAGCTCCGGCGCGATCAGCAGCAGCGCGGCGATCGCGAGGAGCAGGCGTTCCCAGGCGCGGGTGTGGGTCAGGAAGTACTTCGAGAAGGCCGCCGACAGGAAGACGATGCCGGTGACGCAGCCCGCGGTGGCGACGGCGAATTCGCCCCAGGAGAAGGTCTTCACGACGAGCAGCAGCGACGGCGAGAAGACGAAGACGAAGGGCACCAGCGCCTTGCCCAGCGCCAGCCGGAAAGCGGTGTTGCCCGTCTTGAAGGGGTCGGCGCCGGCCATGCCCGCCGCCGCATAGGCGGCGATGGCGACCGGCGGAGTGATGTCGGCGAGGACGCCGTAATAGAAGACGAAGAAGTGGGCGACGATCGGCTCGACGCCGAGCATGCCCAGCGCCGGGGCGGCGACGGTCACCATGATGATGTAGGTCGCCGTCGTCGGGATGCCGCAGCCCATGAGGATGCAGACGACAGCCGTGAGAGCCAGGGTGAAGAACAGCGTCAGCGCCTTGGTGCCCATGATCCACGCCGGCAGCCAGGTGGCGACGCTCGTGGCGAACTCGGTGGCGGTCGAGGTGACGATGAAGGAGATCTTGAAGCCGACGCCGGTCAGGGTCACGACGCCGATGACGATGCCGACGGTCGCCGCCGCGACACCGACGGCGAGCGCATACTTGGCGCCGTCGCGCAGGCCCTCGAAGATCTCGACCGGCTTCATCCGCCGCTTCGGATTGAGGAGCCCGACGAGGACGGCCAGCGTGATGCCGGTGAAGGCGGCGAGATAGGGCGTGTAGCCGGAGAACAGCATCCAGATCAGGCCGACGAGCGGGATCACCGTCGGCCAGTCGCGAGCGAAGGCCGCCTTGATGTCCGGCATCTCCTCGGGGGTCAGGCCGCGCAGGCCGTCGCGCTTGGCCTCGAAATGGACCTGGGTGAAGACGCCGAGGAAGTGCATGAAGGCCGGCACCACCGCGGCGAGCACGATGGTGGTGTAGGGGAGATTGAGGAACTCGATCATCAGGAAGGCGGCGGCGCCCATGATCGGCGGGGTGATCTGGCCGCCGGTCGAGGCGGTCGATTCCACCGCGGCGGCGAAGTGCTTCTTGTAGCCGAGGCGGACCATCATCGGGATGGTGAGCGAACCGACCGTCACCGCATTGGCGACCGACGAGCCGGAGATCATGCCGAAAAGGGCGGAGCCGAAGATCGACACCTTGGCCGGACCACCGGCGTAGCGGCCGGCGACCCAGGCGGCGCAGTCGAGGAAGAGCTGGCCGAGGCCGATGCGGGTGGCGAAGACGCCGAACAGCACGAAGTGGAAGACGTAGGTCGCGACCACGCCGAGCGGCACGCCGTAGATGCCCTGGGTGGTGAGATAGAGGTGGTTGATCAACTGCGCCGGTGTCGCGCCCGGGTGGACGAAGATGCCCGGCATCGAGCGCCCCCAGATCGCGTAGGCCATGAAGCCGATGGCGATCACCGGCAACGGCCAGCCGACGGTGCGCCGCGTCGCTTCGAGCAGCAGGAGCACCAGAGCGCCGCCCAGAAGCACGTCGGTCGGCGTCGGATTGCCGACGCGGAAGGCGAGGTCGTCGAGCGGGATCAGCGGGATGTGCATCACCGCGACGACCGAGAGGGCGAACAGCGCCCAGTCCCAGAGCGGAATGCCGAGCGGGTGGAGCCAGTCGGTGGTCCGCGCCGCGTGCATGCGGAAGGCCGGGAAGACCAGGAAGACGAGGCCGAGGACGAAGGAGAGATGGATGCCGCGGTGGAGGAGTTCGGGCAACAGGCCGAAGCCGGCGGTCCAGTAGTGGAAGAGCGACAGGGCGACGAGAGCGGAGCCGACGATCGCCTCGCCGAGCGGCGCCATCGGGCGGAAGCTCATCTCCGGATCGAACTTCTCCTCGAGTTCGCGGGCCTTCGCTTCGTCGAGTTCGAATTCGTGCATGGGATGTCCGACCTTCTTGCGGCCGTGGCCTCACGCAAACGGCGTCGGCCACGTCGTTCCCTCCCCCCCGGAGGGGGAGGGACAGGGAGGGGGGGCGCCGCGTCGGCGCCGGCCCGATGTCGAGACGGCCCGAAGCCGGAGCCCCCCTCTGTCTCTCCCCCTCGAGGGGGGGAGGACCGGAGGAGAGGGCCTTCGCTCTACGGCGGCCGAATCGTAGGCGCGGCCGTCGTGGCGACCATCGGATCACGAGCCCCGCGATCCGTTCCGTGGCTCACTTGATCAGGCCGGCTTCCTTGTAGAAGGCTTCGGCGCCGGGATGCAGCGGGATGCCGACGCCGTCGAGGGCGGTCTCCATGCGGATCGCCTTGCCCTTGGCGTGGCCGGCGTCGAGGAGCTTGCGCGAATTGGCGTTCCACAGCGCCTTGGTGATGCCGTTGATCAGGTTCGCCGGCTGCTTGGCGGAGGTGACGAGCAGGGCGTTGACCGAGATGGTCTCGACCTCGCCGACGTCCTTGTAGGTGCCGGACGGGACCTTGTCGGGGCCGAAGAACTTGTAGTCGGCGAGGATCTTCTTGGCTTCCGGTCCGGCGATCGGCACCAGCTCGATACCGGCGGACGTGGCGAGTTCGGAGATGGCGCCGGTCGGGTAACCGCCGACGAAGAAGAAGGCGTCGAGCGCGCCGTCGCGCAGGCGATCGCCGGCGGCGTTGGGCTTCAGGTATTCGGCCTTCACGTCCTTCTCGGTGACGCCGTAGGCGCCCATGACGATGCGGGCGTCGACCAGGGTGCCGGAGCCGGGCTCGTCGAGGGAGACGCGCTTGCCCTTGAGGTCGGCCGGCGACTTGATGCCGGAGCCCTTGCGGGCGACGAGATGGATGGTCTCGGGATAGAGGTTGGCGATGGCGCGCAGCTCTTCGACCTTGGGCTTGCCCTCGAAGACGCCGGTGCCCGACCACGCCCAATAGGCGACGTCGGACTGGGTCAGGCCGCTCTCCAGCGAACCGCCGACGATGCCGTTGATGTTGGCGACCGAGCCGTTCGAGGCGACGGCGGTGGCGATCAGGCCGGGCACGCCGCAGGAGCCGCCCTTGTCGCATTCGCGCGAGCCGGGCGGGTTGGAGATGGCGTTGGAGATCAGGCCGCCGATCGGGAAATAGGTGCCGGCGGTGCCGCCGGTGCCGATGCGGAAGAAGGACATCTGTTGCGCACCGACCACGGTCGCGCCGACCAGGGCGGCGATACCGAAGGTCGCGGCCGCGATACGAGTGAGGGTCTTTCTCGCCGACATCGGGGGATCTCCTTCATCCGAGGGCACGGAACGGCCCTGTTGGACGAAAGGTTAGTCGGCCGGAGAGGTGGGAGTCAAAGCAGTGAGGAGGCGATATGCCACCATTGTAGAATTTTACTCGGCGATCGGCGGGATCGTGTGACCGGTCCCGACCGCCGTCCCCGTCATTGTGGAGCCGCCGCGGCGCCGGCCGGGCGGCGGGCGTCGTTGGCGCCGTAGAGCCGACCGGGCAGGACCCTGCCGGAGGAGGCCGAGTCGTTGCCGGAGTTCGCCGGGCCGGCGGCGGATGCGGTCGGCGGGGCGGCCTCGATCAGTTCGGCGGCGCCCCAGGGCGACTGCTCCTTCATCACGTAGCCGTCGGCCTTCAGGATCGCCAGCGTGTCGGGGGAGAGGCCGAAGGGTTCGTAGTAGACCTCGTCGGGCAGCCATTGGTGATGGATGCGCGGCGCGTCGACCGCCTCCTGCGGCTTCATGCCGAAATCGACGATGTTCGAGATGGTTTCGGCGACGATCGAGATGATGCGGCTGCCGCCGGGCGAGCCGAGCACCAGGAAGAGGCGGTCGTCCTTCGTCACGATGGTCGGCGACATCGAGGAGAGCGGGCGCTTGCCGGGCTGGATGGCGTTCGCCTCGCCCTGGACGAGACCGAAGAGGTTGGGCACGCCGGGCTTGACGGTGAAATCGTCCATCTCGTCGTTGAGGAGGAATCCGGTGCCCGGCGCCACCACGGCGGCGCCGAACAGGCCGTTGATGGTGTAGGTGACGGCGACGGCGTTGCCGGCCGCGTCGACCACCGAATAGTGGGTGGTCTCGGGCTTCTCGTGCGGGGCGACGCCGGGGGCGAGCGATTTCGACGCGATCCGGCCCTGGGCGAGGATGCGCTCGCGGATCGCCGCGGCGTAGTCCTTCGACAGCAGTCGCTCGACCGGCACCTTCACGAAGGCGGGGTCGCCGAGCAGGGTGTTGCGATCGAGATAGGCGTGGCGCATCGCCTCGACGGCGGTCTTCACCGCGGCGGCCGAGTGCCAGCCCATGGACTTCAGGTCGAAACCCTCCAGGATGTTGAGGATCAGGCAGACGGTGACGCCGCCGGAGGAGGGCGGTGGCGCCGAGATCAGGCGATGGCCGCGATAGGTGCAGGAGACCGGCGCGGTCTCGTGGACTCGGTAGGCGGCGAAGTCGGCGGCGATGAGCGTGCCGCGCCGCGCCTTCATCGCCGCCTCGACACGGGCCGCGACGTCGCCGCGATAGAAGGCGTCCGGGCCGGCGGTGGCGATGGCGTCGAGGGTCGCGGCGAGGTCGGTCTGGACGAGGCGGTCGCCGGGGGCGCGGGTGCGGCCCTCGGGGGAGAGGAAGATGCGGGCGGCTTCCGCATCGCCCGAGAGGCGCGAGGTGCCGCGATCGAGGATGTCGGTGTCGGCGCGCTCGAGCACGAAGCCGTCGCGCGCCAACGCGATCGCCGGCGCCATCACCGCGGCGCGCGGCAGCGTTCCGAATTTCGTGAGCGCATGGTCGAGGCCGGCGACGGTGCCGGGGACGCCCGAAGCGCGCCAGCCGGTGAGGCTCTCGCCCTTCAGTACGTTTCCGGTGTCGTCGAGATACATGTCGCGGGTCGCGGCGGCCGGGGCGGTCTCGCGGAAATCGAGGAAGATCTCGCGCCCGTCGGCGAGCCGCACGGTCATGAAGCCGCCACCGCCGATGTTGCCGCAGCAGGGATCGACGACGGCGAGGGCGTAACCGATGGCGACCGCGGCGTCGATCGCGTTGCCGCCGGCGGCGAGGATCTTCGTGCCCACCTCGGTGGCGCGGGCGTTGGCGGAGACCACCATGCCGCGGGCGCCCTCGACCGCCGGCCGGGTCGCGGCGATCGCCGGTGTGGCGGCGGCGAGGGCGGCGGCGACGAAGAGGCGGGCGAGACGTCGGGCGTTCATCATCGGGGCCTCCGGTCGCGGGGTCACGGCAGAGCAGATCCCCGCCGATCCGGCTGGACCGCGGGGGTTCGTCATGAGATGCCGGTCGCGGCGGCTCGGCAAGGTTTTTTCCCGCAGCCGGTGACGGAGCGACGCGACGCGCGTCGGCGATGGAACGAGAGGGCACGACGATGAGGCTTCCCGAGGGTGCGGTTCTGGTGGTGATCGACATGCAGCGGGCGATCGATCTGCCGGGGCGGCCGCCGCGCGGCAATCCGGATCTCGACGCCAAAGCGCTGGCGGTGATCGCCGCGTTCCGCGCCGCTGGACGGCCGGTGATCCACGTCCGTCACGACTCGGTCGACGCGGGCTCGTGGTTCCGCCCCGATCACCCGGGCAATGCGCTCAGGCCCGGTTTCGAGCCGGAGCCGGGCGAGGCGCTGGTGGTGAAGTCGGTCAATTCCGCCTTCATCGGCACCGATCTCGACCTGCGCCTGCGGCGGCTCGGGGCGAAGGAGGTTTGGTGCCTCGGCTGGGCGAGCGACATGTGCGTCTCGACCACCATCCGCACCGGCGCCAACATGGGCTGGCCGATGGTGATGGTGGAGGACGCCTGCGACTGTTCGGATCTGCCGGACGCGCTGGGTGAGGGGACGATTCCCGCCCGCGAGATCCATCGGGCACACGTCGCGACCCTGGCGGCGGACTTCTGCCGGGTGGTGCGCACGGCCGATGTGACGGGCGCGGCCGCGTGACGCCGGCGCGTCGGCGCGGTCACTTCGACAGATAGACGGCCGACGCGAGGGCGAGGGAGAAGAGCTTGTCGACGGCGGTGGTGATGTCGGACGAGCTCGAGGCGTAGAGCGCCATTTCCGAGGAGGTGGCGCAAGTGGCCATGTTCGTCTGGATCTTCGACTTCAACGTGTTCTTGACGAAGAGATAGCGCGGGTCGCCCGAATCCGGCGACAGGGTCGGCACCAGATATTCGACGTTGAGGGTCATCAGGTTGGTGCCCTTCGACTTCAGCGTCGCGCAGAGGGTCGGGTCGAAGCCCTGGATGTCCCAGTTGAACCCCATGCTGGTCTCGCGGTCATAGGGGCTGTAGTTCACGAAATTGGGGTCGCGCCCGACCTTCGTGCCGCCGGTTCCGGTCTGGATCACCGAATCCTCGACACCGTCGGTCATCAGGATGACGAAGGACTTCGGCTTCGCCGCGGTCTTGCCGTCGCCGTTGACCATCGAGACGGCGTTGAGAGAGGAGAAGAGTGTGTGGAAGTTCGTTCCGGTCTGGCCGACCGCGGTGTCGACGTCGAGCGAGGAGAGGGCGGTCGTGGCGGCGGTGAGGTCCGACGACAGGGCGAAGGGCGTCTTCATCGTGTTCGAATAGGTGAGGAACGCGATACGGATGACCGGGCCGCGACCGGCGGAGATCGCCGCCGCCTGGATCGTCTTGGTCTTGGCGAGAATGCTGGTGATCGCCGACTTGATCACGTCGAAGCGCAGCGTCGCTCCCGCGGTGCGCGCCTTGGAGATGGTGTCGGAGCCGGTCGCCAGATGGCAGCCGATGGTGCAGCCGATCTTGTTCATCATCACCGACTGGTCGGCGGCGGTGGCGCCGATCGCCATCGAATGCGAGGCGTCGATGACGAAATAGATGTCGACATAGCCCGGCTGCGACACCGCGACCTTGGCCGACGACGAGCCGCTGACCGGCCAGGTGTCGATGCCGATGATCCGCGAGAAGCGCGGCGCGAAGGCGCCCTGCCAGTCGTAGGTCGAGGTGACGAGGTTGGCGGCGTAGGTGATGGTCGAGGCACCGGTCGCACCGGCGATGTTCGCCGCGGCGAAATGGGTGTTCGCGACGGTCTGGGCGATGGCGCGGTCCGAAGCCTGGGCACCGCCGCTGGAGCTGTCTCGGGCGGTGATGGCGCCGGTGAGCGCGGCGGCATCCGCCGCGTACTGGAGGCGGGACCTGAGATTGAAGACCTCGATCACGTCGAGGGTCACGCCGACGGCGACGAACAGGATCGTGCCGACGAGCCCGATCAGGACCGCGATGGCGCCGCTGCGATCCCGGCCGAACGCCTCGAGCTTCTTCAGAAAGAACATTTCGCCTTCGCCGCCATCGATGGTGATCGTTCTGCGCTCAGGCTAAACGTCAGATGTTGATGGAGCGCTAATCGGGAAATTTTCGGAGGGTTTCCGAGAAGAGGTGCTTTCTCGCGGTCACGCGCGGGGGTCTGCGGTCGTTCCGGCGATCGCTTTCGCGCCGACCCGTCAGAGGCTATCGTGGGGCGTCGCCGCGACCGGGAGCGCGCATGTTCGTCACCTTCTTCTCCGAACTGAAGAGCGCCGGGATCCCGGTCAGCCTTCGCGAATATCTCACCTTGATGGAGGCGCTGGAGGCTGACCTCGCCGAGCGGCGGGTGGAGGATTTCTATCACCTCGCTCGGGTCTGTCTGGTCAAGAACGAGAAGCATCTCGACAAGTTCGACCGGGTCTTCGGTCACGTCTTCAAGGGGCTCGACCTGATGTCGGAAGCGACCGAGGTCGCCATCCCCGAGGAATGGCTGCGGAAACTCGCCGAGAAGTTCCTGACCGAGGAGGAGAAGGCGCAGATCGAGGCGCTCGGCGGCTTCGAGAAGCTGATGGAGACGCTGAAGAAGCGGCTCGAGGAGCAGAAGGAGCGCCACCAGGGCGGCTCCAAGTGGATCGGCACGGCCGGCACCTCGCCCTTCGGCGCCTACGGCTACAACCCGGAAGGAGTGCGTATCGGTCAGGAGGGGAGCCGCCACCGCCGGGCGGTGAAGGTCTGGGACAAGCGCGAGTTCAAGGATCTCGACGGCGCGGTCGAACTCGGCACCCGCAACATCAAGGTGGCGCTGAAGCGGCTGCGCCGCTTCGCCCGCACCGGCGCGGCCGACGAGCTCGATCTCGACGGCACCATCCGCGAGACGGCGAAGCACGGCTATCTCGACGTGCAGATGCGTCCCGAACGGCGCAACGCGGTGAAGCTCCTCGTCTTCTTCGACGTCGGCGGCTCGATGGACGACCACGTGCGGGTCTGCGAGGAGTTGTTCTCGGCGGTGCGCACCGAGTTCAAGACCATGGAGTGGTTCTATTTCCACAACTGTCTCTACGACTTCGTGTGGAAGAACAACGCCCGTAGGCGGACCGAGAAGATCGACACCTGGTCGGTGCTGCACAAGTACCCGTCGGACTACAAGGTGATCTTCGTCGGCGACGCGTCGATGTCGCCTTACGAGATCACCTATCCGGGCGGCTCGGTCGAATACTGGAACGAGGAGGCCGGCTCGACCTGGCTGCAACGGGTGACGACGGTCTATCCCAAGACGGTGTGGCTCAACCCGACGCCGGAGGCCTATTGGGGCTACACCCCGTCGATCGGCATGATGAAACAGCTGGTGGGCGACCGGATGTTCCCGCTGACCATCGAGGGTCTGGATCGGGCGGCGCGTGAACTGGCGCGGTAGGGAGTGTGTCGGTCACGCCGGCGTGTCGTCGCGACGGCCCGCGCGTAGCGCGGCTTCGTCGATGGGGCGGCCTCTTTCTCGGCGCGATCCGATCACGGCGACGGCGAGACCCATCCGAAAGGGTGTCCGGTGGCGACCGACGCCGGATCGACATGCGGCAGGACGAGGGTGCGATAGGCGTGGACCACCTGGGCGTATTCGCCGGGGCACGACCCGGTCCGGTCGGCCGGAAGGAGGTCGCCGACCGCCGCGGCGAAACCCTCGTCGCCCGAGCCGACGGCGAGGCAGAGCACGGTGTAGAGGCGTTGGAGCGCCGTGCTGTGTTCGTCCGCCATGGCCCTCGGGTCGGTGAGGCCGAGGTGTCGGCGGTTCAGTTGGCGCGGGCTGCGGAAGCCGGCGTCGTTCAGGTGCATGTGCGCCAATCCGGCGATCAGCCCCTTCGATCGCTCCGGACCGAAGCTCAGCAGCCCCAGCGCGGCGAGATGATCGGCGGCATCCTCCTCCTTGCCGAGGATGGGGATGCGGAGGAGGTCGAAGATGGCGTGCGCCGCTTCGTGGAGAAAGACCTCGATCACCGGTCCGAGAAAGGCGTCCTTCTCGCTCAGGCCGGCGGGACGCCCGCGGCGGCGCGCCAGCCCGTCGACGTAGCGGAGATATTCGTAGCAGATCTGGACGACGTCGTTCTCGTACCAGGCGTCGGCCTCACCGTCGCAGCTCGCGGTACGAACCGTCAGCGGACGGGGCAGCCGGAGCGGTGCGAACACGGCCCGGACGTGCTCCAGCATGCGGCCCGCTCTGGCCAGATCGTGATAGGGCTTCAGCGACGGATCGGTCGGTGGGGCATAGTCGATGATGATCGCACCGAGGCGCGCCTCCTCGGTGGCGGGGGCGGGCGCGGCCCAGAAGATCGCCGCGAAAAGGATGGCGACGAGCCGTCGATCGATCAAATGTGTCCCCTCCCTCTCGCGGTCTCGACCCGATGCGAGGGGCGAACGAGCTTCGCCGGTCTCTCCCGGAGCGCCGCGGTTTCGGCGTTTCGACAGCCGGCGTGGGGAGGTCCCGTCGAGCAACCCACGACGAGGGTGCCGACTTTCGCTCGGCGCCCTCGCGAATTTCCGAGTACGCATCTCGGGTCCCCGGTGGATCTCCACCGCGCCCGCCGTCTTCGCGACGGCGCCGGTCTCAGTTCCTCAGCACCAGCACCGAGCAGGTGGCGTGGCGGACGATCTTGGCGGCGTTGGAGCCGAGCAGGTAGGTCGACATCTGCGGCCGATGCGAGGTGACGACGATCAGGTCGATGCCGCTCTCCTTCGCCTCGTCGATCACCTCGTGATAGACCGAGCCGGTGCGCAGCTTCACCGAGAACCTGCCCTCCTTCAGCCCGGCGGCGACGCCGATGGCGCGGATGCGGTTCTCGGTCTCTTTTTCGAAACCGACTTCGAAATCGGCCGGCAGATATTCCGAGACGTAGCCGTTCATCACCGGCAGGACGCCGACGAGGACCACGTGGCCTCCCGACTGCATGGCGAGGTTGGTGGCGGCGGCGACGGCCGACTTGGCGAAATCCATCTCGTTGGGATCGACCGGTACCAGGATCTTCGTGAACATCTCGTTCCTCCTCGTCGCCTCGCCGCACGCTCTCCGGGCGGCGACGGCGCCGCTGTGCGATGTGAAATTCTTCTTGCGACTCTAGGCGCCTACCAAGGTCGCGCATTGAGAGAGGTCAAGCAAGAGGGGCGACCTGTGCGCGGGTCTCCTCTGCCCGAGGCGAAGGTCTGGCGGTCGCGACCCACCGATGGCGGACGGCTACGAGGCCTCCTTGCCGATCGGGCGGGCGAGTTCGCCCATCATGTCGCCGAGCGACGGCCGGTCGAGCGCCACCCAGGGCATCGGCCGGACGATCTCCAGGGCGGCGAGGCCGAGCCGGGCGGTCAAGAGGCCGTTGACCACGCCTTCGCCGAGACGGGCGGAGAGGCGGGCGGCGAGGCCCTGACCGACGAGTTGCTGGACCAGCGTGTCGCCGAGCGCCATGCCGCCGGTGATGCCGAGATGGGTGAGGATGCGGCCGAGCAGGCGCAGGAAGCCGACGGTGCCGGGGCGGCCGCCGTAGAGATCGGCCAGCGCCCGGGCGAGGCGCAGGTTCTCCCAGGCGACATAGGCGATGTCGACGATCGCCCGCGGCGAGATGGCGGTCACCACCGACACCCGCTTGGCGGCTTCGAGGATCAGCGAGCGGGCGGTGGCGTCGAGCGGGCCCATGAGCTCGCGCTCGGCCAGCGCCAGGAGGTCGCGGCCTTCGATCACCTCGGCGCGATGGGCGGCGAGCGCGGCGCGGGGGCGGGCGTTCTCCGGGCGGGCGGCGGCCAGCCGGTCGAGGGCGTCGACGAGGCCGGGGGCGGCGCGCCGGTCGTCGGCGCCGACGGCGAGGGCGACGCGGGCGCGCAGGTGCTCGACCTCGGCGAGGCGCAGGGTGCCGATCACCTCGCGGATGACGATGGCGAGGAGGGCGAGGACGGCGACGCCGAGGAAGGCGATGCCGACCCAGCCGAGCCAGGTGGCGCGCGCCCACAGTTCCGAGATCAGCCGGTCGAGGGCGAGGCCGAGCGACAGCGAGATCAGGCCGCCGATCGCCGCGAGGAGCACCGTCTTCCACGGAAAGCGGCGGGGGGGCGCCGGCGGCGAGGTGGTGGCGATCTCGAGCGGTTCGTCGGACGGGGTGACGACGGTGCGGGTGCCGAAGGGCGCGTCGCTCTCCGGGGTGACGACGTGGACGCCGGGGGCGTCGATCCGGAAGGCGCGAGGCCGGCGAGGGGCGTCGGTCATGTCAGCCGGTCTCCGAGGAGGAACTCGAGGGTACGGTCGAGACGGATGTGGGGCAGCGACAAGGTGAAGCCCTCGGCGGTGCGTTCCAGGCGGGGCGGGCGGAAGCGCACGAACTCGACCGCCGGTTCCTCATCCTTCGATTCCACTTCGGTCTTCCGCCGTTTCGCCGGAGAATCCGCCGAGGCGGACGAAGTGCCTGATCCGGAATCGGTTTTCGGCCCCGCTTCATGTGACGAATCGGACCGTTCACGCGACGAGTCCGCGGGCGGGAAAAGAGAGTCCGGGTTCTCCGGCAAGTCACCGGGAAACAAGGCGAATTCGCTGCTCGGATCGAGCTTCTCGCCGCCCAGCTCCTCACCGGGCAGGGGGGTGCCGAGAATGGCCGGCAATTTCTCGCCGCCGTGTTCGACCATGGCCTCGCGCGTGGCGCGGACGGCGGCGAGCGCCACCACGTCGATCTCGGCGCCGGCGAAGGTTGCCCGGCTCATGGCTTCGCCGACGAGGCGGCGCAGGATCTTCTCCAGGCGGTCGTGCGAGGCGCGGTGGAGGTGGTCGGCCTTGGTGGCGGCGAAGACGATACGGTCGATGCGGCGGGTGAGGATCGAGGCGAGCCAGGAGGTCCTGCCCGGGCGGAAGCAGGCGAGAATGTCGGCGAGCGCATCGGCGAGATCGGCGACGGCGCGCGGACCGGCGTTGAGTGCCTGTAGGGCGTCGACGAGGACGATCTGGCGATCGAGCCGGGCGAAGTGGTCGCGGAAGAAGGGGCGCACCACCACGTCCTTGTAGGCCTCGTAGCGGCGCTCCATCATCGCGGCGAGGGACTTCGCCGGGACGGCGCCGTCGACCGGCAGCGGCGCGAAGGTCAGAGCAGGCGAGCCCTCGAGATCGCCGGGCATGAGGAAGCGGCCGGGCGGCAGGGCGGAGAGCGCGTGCTCATCGGCGCGCGCCGCGGTCAGGTAATCGGTGAACAGGGTGGCGAGCCGGCGGGCGGTGGTCTCGTCCTCCGGTCCGGCGGGATCGACGGCGCGGGTGGCGGCGAGCCACGGGCCGGCGAGGGCGGCATGGGAACCGCGGCCGGCGCGCGCCAGCGTCTCGGCCGACCATTCGGCCCAGCTCTTGGACAGCAGCGGCAGGTCGAGCAGCCACTCGCCGGGATAGTCGACGATGTCGAGATGGAGACGGCCGCGGCCGAAGGTGCGGGCGAAGAACGAGCTCGATTCGAACTCGAGGGTGAGGCGCAACTCCGACACGCGGCGGGTGGAGGAGGGCCACAGCCGCTCCTCGACCAGGGTCTTCACATGGGCTTCGTAGTCGAAGCGCGGCACCGCATCGTCGGGCTGGGGCTCGAGCGCAGCGCCGTAGAGGCGGCCGTCGGCGGCGGCGCGGAACAGCGGCAGGCGACCGCCGTGCAGCAGATTGTGGACGAGGGCGGTGATGAACACCGTCTTGCCGGCGCGAGAGAGGCCGGTGACGCCGAGGCGCACCGTCGGGGTCGCGAGGCCCATGGCGAAATCGCCGGCGTTGGCGAGCGCGGTGCGGGCCTGATCGAGGAAGGAGAGGGACGGCGGGGCGTGCGGCGACATGGAGGAGCCTCGGCGGCGGGACCTCCCCCATGTAGGTACGACGCGACCATCTCGCCAAGGGCGGGACGGCCGTCGGAGGTCACGCCTCTTCGTCTTCCACGGTTTCCTCGGCTCGGATCTCGACCAACTTGCGGCCACGCGGGCGCAGGAAGGCGACGCCCTTGCCGGTCTTGGGTTCGATGTCGACCCATTTGATCGCCGGGAAATCGACGACGACGAGGCCGGCGGTGGGGAACTTCCCCGCTACCGCGTCGAGGATCGCCGGGACGCCGTCGCCGAGCAGGGCGAGGGCGGTCTCCTGGATGCCGGGATTGTGGCCGACGACGAGAAGCGTCGTGGCATTGCCGCCGTGGGCGCGGATCTGATCGATCATGCGATCCTCGCCGGCGAAGTAGAGGTCGCGGGTGAGGCGGATGTCGACGTCCTCGTCGAGGTGCGGCAGCAGGGCGGCGAGCGTCTCGCGGGCGCGCCGGGCCGAGGAGCAGAGGATCCGATCGGGGGCGAGCCCGTGGGCGGCGATGTGGCTGCCCATCACCGGTGCGGCGACGCGGCCACGGGCGTTCAGCGGTCGATCGAAATCGTCGGCCGACACGTCGTCCCAGGACGATTTGGCGTGGCGCAGCAGAAGGAGGCGGGGCATCGGGAGGCGTCTCGTGGTCGTGGTCAACCGAGCGGAGCCGATAGCACGCTCGCGAACACGTTACCATGACAGGCGTATGACAGTCGTGACAGGACGCGCGAATTCTCGATGAAATATCTGATATTCAACGAGTTTGCTCCGTCTCGTCGCGAAATTCCAGGAGATCGCCCGGCTGGCAGTCGAGGACGCGGCAGATCGCCTCGAGCGTGTCGAAGCGAATGCCCTTCACCTTGCCGGATTTGAGCAGCGAGACGTTCGGCTCGGTGATGCCGATGCGCTCGGCGAGTTCGCGGGAACGCATCTTGCGGCGGGCGAGCATGACGTCGAGATTGACGACGATCGGCATCGGCGGGCCTCACACGATGGCGGCGTGGTCTTCGGCGATCTCGGCGGCGACCTTGAAGACGTGGGCGAGCGCCAACAGGCCGCCGAGGAACATCAGATTCAGCAGGTCCTCGGGCCGGAAGAAGACGCCGATGTGGCGGCTGCCCGGCGGCAGGTGGATGGTCACCAGCATCGACAGGAGCGGTCGCGAGAGGATGTCGACGGCTTCGGCGGCGAGGCCGAAAAGGGCGATGCGGCGCAGAGTCAGCGCGGTGCCGACGGTGAAGACGCGGCCGGCGAGGAAGCCGGAGAAGAGCAGCCACAGGTTCACGCAGGCGCCGACGATCGATCCCCAGACCACCATGTGGGTGAGGAAGCCCGCGGCGCGCGACACAACCGGCACCTCGGGGATCTCGATCTTCAGCCAATGACCATAAGTGCGGGCGACGTCGGCGCCGTCCGACCAGTGCAGCGCCAGGAGAGCGAAGACCCAGACCGCATAGGCCGGGGCGGCGAGGCGCAGCACCCGGCAGAGCGTGCCGATACGGGCGCGCAAGGCTTCGACGGCGGGGGAGGGGGCGGCTTCGATCATCGTCGGCTCCTTCGTGATGGACATCATTTGACACGCGAAAAAATTAATGTCAAACGATAAAAAGTTTCGTGTGGAGGTAAGTGATGAAGTCCCTTCCGTTGCTCGTTCTGGCGGCTCTGGTGCTCGCGGGTTGTTCCCATGTTCCGGCGAAGACGATGTGGGCGTTGCGCAATTTCGATCCGATGACCACCGATCCGATGCGGCTCCGGGCGGCGGTGGCGATGCCGAAGGAGGCGTTGCCGCCGGTGGGCGGGGCGAAGCTGGTGATGTCGCAGGCGCGGCGGAACGGATCGGACGAGGAGAAGATCGAGATCGAACTCGAGCAGGTGTCGCTCGTCTCGGAGACGGGGCTCGCGGCGGTGAAGCCGAAGCCGGGGCAGGAGGTTCGCGCCTTCCGCATCGCGGCGGCGGACGTGCCACGGCTCGTCGAGGCGCGAGCGCGAGCCAAAGCGCGATCCGAGAAGGAGCCCGGCGCCTTCGGTGGGACGCTGTCGGTGGGCGTCGACGGCTGTCGACCGGCGGGGGCGGC
Source organism: uncultured Alphaproteobacteria bacterium (assembly GCA_937892955.1). Lineage (GTDB taxonomy): Bacteria > Pseudomonadota > Alphaproteobacteria > Rhizobiales > Ancalomicrobiaceae > CALBKH01. The sequence goes on along the minus strand of CALBKH010000012.1, from coordinate 6,909 downwards.
GCTACCGAAGGAGTTCCGCGTTTCGACATGGCTGAAGACGGCGGAAACCGGCGACTACGTGACGCTGCTCGACGACGTCGATCTGGTGGCACTGGTGGGGGCGGAGAAGCTCGCGGCGGAGGCGAAGGTGTGCACCTCCTCCGCGCCGGCGGCCGCTGGCGGAGCGACCCGAGACGTTCCGTGAGATCCGGCTCCCGATGCGGCGAGGTCCGCGGACGGCTGGCTTCGGTCCGATCGTTCATTCTCGCGACGCCGCCCGGAGAACCGGCGCGGCGGGAGGATTTGGGTCGATCACGGCGGCCGAATGGCGCGCGGTTTGCTTCGCTCGGACGAAACGATCGTCACGAGAGGCGAACATGAACATTTCCGGGATTTCGACATATGGTTTCCACCGGGCTCCGGCAGAAACATTCCGGCAGAATCTGCCTGCGGTGAACGGGGGCACGGCGAGTTCTCTCGGGGAGAGCGGTTCCGCCGCGGGGGCGAAGAGCGGTGCCGACGCCACCGAGGAGTTCATGAGCTATGTCAAGGGCACGCCCGAGCAACGCATGTTCAAGTCGTTCCTGGCTCGTCAGGGCATGAAGCAGGAGGACTTCGACGCGCTCTCGCTGGAGGAGCGGCGGAAGCTCGAGGCGAAGTTCCGCGAGGAACTCGAAGAACAGGCGCAGGCCGGATCGGGGAAGACGAAATCGGTCGACATCGTCGTCTGAGCGACCTCAGCGTCCCTCGCGCCGCGAGATGAACGCCAGCCGTTCGAAGAGGTGGACGTCCTGCTCGTTCTTGAGCAGGGCGCCGGCGAGCGGCGGGATCACCTTCCTCGGATCGGACTGGCGCAGCGTGGTCTCGTCGATGTCCTCGTTGAGGAGGAGCTTGATCCAGTCGAGAAGTTCCGACGTCGACGGCTTCTTCTTCAGGCCCGGTACCTCGCGCACCGAGAAGAAGATCCTCAGCGCCTCCTCGAGCAGGCGCTTCTTCAGGCCGGGGAAATGGACCTCGACGATCGAGGTCATGGTGTCGGCGTCGGGGAAGCGGATGTAGTGGAAGAAGCAGCGGCGCAGGAAGGCGTCGGGCAGTTCCTTCTCGTTGTTGGAGGTGACGATGACCACCGGGCGGCGCTTGGCGCGGATCGTCTCGCCGGTCTCGTAGACGTAGAACTCCATGCGATCGATCTCGAGCAGGAGATCGTTGGGGAACTCGATGTCGGCCTTGTCGATCTCGTCGATCAGCAGCACCGGCCGGGTCTCGGCGGTGAAGGCGTCCCACAGCTTGCCGCGCTTGATGTAGTTGCGGATGTCCTTGACCCGCTCGTCGCCGATCTGGCCGTCGCGCAGGCGGGAGACCGCGTCGTATTCGTAGAGGCCCTGCGCCGCCTTGGTGGTCGACTTCACGTGCCACTCGATGAGCGGCAGACCGAGCGCCGAGGCGACCTCGCGGGCGAGCACCGTCTTGCCGGTGCCCGGCTCACCCTTCACCAGAAGCGGGCGTTCGAGAGTGATGGCGGCGTTGACCGCGATCCGGAGATCTTCGGTGGCGACGTAGTCGGAAGTGCCTTCGAAGCGCATGGGCCCTCGCTCGGGTGTGGTCGGTTCCGCCCTTCATAACCCGGATGCGAGGCCGCCGCACCAGCGGCGAACGACGGGGATCGTACCGGGGCGTTTCGACCGGGTCGGGCGAGGCGACCCGGCAGGAATTGCCATCGAGCCGTGGCGGAAGCTTCACCGGAGAGTCGCGTCACTTCGACAAGTCGTTGAAAATCAACGGGTCGAACCGCTTCGAGGGGATTGGCACGGCATCTGCTTCTTCGCTCCCGACGCAGGTCCGCCTGCACTTCGACATCCTGTCGGCGAGGAGCGTGGAATGGGTATCTTCGATGCGATGATCACTTCGGTGGCGGGTCTGCAGGCTCAGGCCTATGCGCTCACCAACATCTCCGGCAACATCGCCAACTCGCAGACTACCGGGTTCAAGCGGGTCGACACGTCCTTCCAGGACCTCGTCTCCGGCGCCGCCACGGCCTCCTACCGCCAGAACGCCGGCTCGGTGCTGGCGTTGTCGCGGGCGACCAACACGCTGCAGGGGGCGGTGTCGACCTCGTCGTCGGCGACCCATCTGGCGATTTCCGGCGACGGCTATTTCCAGGTGCAACTGAAAGCGGGCGAGTCCGACGGCAAGACGTTGCTCGGCGGCGCCAACTACTACACTCGCCGCGGCGACTTCGAGATCGACCGCGAGGGCTATCTGGTCAACGGCGCCGGCTATTATCTGATGGGTCGGGTGATCGACACCACCACCGGCAACCCGGCGGGCGATGCGACGTCGGCGGTCAAGCTGCCGACCGGTCTGCTCGCCGCCAAGGCCTCGACCCAGATCGACTACAACGCCAACCTTCCGGCCAATTCGTCGGTCGCCGTCGTCGACGCTTCGACCTGGGGCGATCCGACCTTGGCCACGGTCCAGGCGCTGGACGATCAGTCGTTCCAGGATGCCTCGCTCAACGGCGGTCAGATCACCTGTTACGACGCCAAGGGTTCGGCGGTGAACGTGCAGTTGCGCTGGGCCAAGACCGGCGCCAGCCCGGATACCTGGAACCTCTTCTACAAGTCCGATTCGACCGCGACCGGCGCGTCGACGATGTGGACCAACGCCGGTTCGGACTTCTCCTTCGACAGCGCCGGTCAGTTGACCTCGCCGACCGATCACCTCGACATCCCGAGCCTCACCGTCGACGGCAACGATCTCGGCACCATCCGTCTCTCCTACGGCAGCGACGGCATCACCGAGTATGCGACGACCGGCGCCACGGTGACGGTCAATTCGATCTCGCAGGACGGTTACGCCTCGGGCAACCTCACCGGCGTGGCGGTCGATGCCAGCGGGCGTCTGACGGCGACCTATTCCAACGGCCAGCAGGTCGACGTGGCCGAACTGACGCTGTTCTCCTTCGCCGGCGACGCCGGGCTGAAGCGCATGGACGGTGGCGCCTTCTCGGTGACGCGCGATTCCGGCCCGGCGGTGGAATCCTCCGGTGCGACCATCACCGGGCAGGCGCTCGAGGCTTCGAACGTCGACATCGCCGACGAGTTCTCGAAGATGATCATCACCCAGCAGGCCTATTCGGCGAATTCGAAGGTGATTTCGACCGCCGACAACATGATGCAGGACATCCTCGCCATCGTCCGCTGAGGACGATGAACCCGCGTTCTCGGTTCCGGAGTTCTCGCCATGACCATCGGATCTGCGCTTTCGATCGCGGTCGCGGGCATGCAGCTCAACCAGACCGAGACCGGCATCGTCGCGCAGAACATCGCCCGTGCCGGCCAGGCGGGTTACACCGCCAAGCGGGTCGGCACGGTCGACTACCAGGGGCTCCAGGGCGTCTTCGGCCTCAAAGCGGTCGTGAACCGCGAGTTCGACAAGACGATCTGGAGCCAGTTGCTGCAGTCGACCTCGCCCAGCGCCTATCTCGACACCCAGTCGAAGTACCTGACGCAGATCGACCAGTACATGGGCAAGACCGACGCCGGTGCCAACATCTCCGGCGCGATCACCGATTTCGATCAGGCGCTGCAGTCGCTGGCGACCAGCCCGGACGATCCGTCGAGCAAATCGGCGTTCGTCGACAAGGCGCAGGTGTTGGCGAGCCAGCTCAATCAGGCTTCGAACGACATCCAGAGCCTCCGGACCTCGGCCGAGTCGGAGATCGCCGACCAGATCACCAAGGTCAACGGGCTGACCAAGCAGATCGCCGATCTCAACAGCCAGGTCGTCGGTCAACAGGCGGCGGGCCGGGACGTATCCAACCTCCTCGACGCGCGCGACGAGGCGGTGCGGCAACTGTCGTCCTACATGGACATCGGCACGTTGGAGAGCGCCGACGGCCATCTCTCGGTGTTCACCACCTCCGGCCTGTCGCTGGTCTCCGATCACGGCACCCAGTTCGAATTCGACGCGCGCGGCACGCTGACCGCCGGCACGGTGTGGTCGAAGGACGACGCCGAACGCACCGTCGGCACCATCCGCGTCGCCGACAACGGCTCGCAGGTGATCGATCTCATCGCCAGCGGCACGTTGCGCTCGGGATCGCTCGCCGCGCTCGTCGAACTGCGCGATCACACCCTGGTCGATGCCCAGGCGCAGCTCGACGACATCGCCGCCGGTCTCGCCGAAGCCATGTCGAACCGCACGGTCGAAGGCACGGCGGTGACCTCGGGAAGCTCGAACGGTTTCGACGTCGATCTCACCGGCCTGCAGCAGGGCAACCGGGTCACCTTCACCTACACCGATGTCGCCTCCGGCGAGGCGAAGACGGTGACCTTCGTCCGCGTCGACGATCCGGCGGCGCTGCCGCTCGACGACAGCGCCACGTCGAAGGCGAACGACACCGTCTACGGCATCGACTTCTCGGCCGGCATGGGCTCGGTGGCGGCGCAGATCCAGACGGCGCTCGGCGGCGGCTTCTCGGTGTCGAACCCTTCGGGCGAGGTGCTGGAGATCCTCGACGACGGCGGGGTCACCACACGGGTGACCGGGCTGTCGGCGGACATCACCTCGACGGCGCTGCAGGACGGGGAGACCGGACTACCGCTCTTCGTCGACGGCGCCACCACCGACTACTATACCGGCAGCTTCGAGAGGGGCTCCCAGAAGACCGGCTTCGCCACCCGTATCGCCGTCAACGCGGCGGTGATCGCCGATCCGTCGCTGTTGGTGCAGTGGCAGACGAGCCCGGCGACGGACGCGGGCGACGCGACCCGACCGCAGGCGCTGCTCGATCGCCTGGAGAAGACGGTCTTCGATTTCGGTTCGGAGACCGGCATGGCCTCGGAGGGCCACGGCTTCTCCACGACGCTCGCCAACTTCGCCGACCGGATGGTGTCGTTCTGGGGCGCGGCGACCGCTTCGGCCTCGTCGGCGCTCGACAGCCAGTCGACCATCCAGTCGAACCTCGTGGAGCGGATGAAGACGGCGTCCGGGGTCAACGTCGACCAGGAACTGGCGCGGTTGATCCAACTCCAGTCGGCCTATGCCGCCAATGCCCGAGTGATGTCCACCGCCAAGGACATGCTCGACGCGCTGATGAACATCTGAGGCGGGTGGGAGTGAGATCATGACCCGGATCACCGCCACCGGATATTCGGACCAGCTGGTGCAGCAGCTCGGAACGATGCGCACCCGTCTCGACGGTCTGTCGCAGCAACTGTCGACCGGCGTTCGCTCGCAGACCTACGGCGGTCTCGGCGGTTCGCGCGATCTGGCGCTCGCCTATCAGACCAAACTCGGCCGGGTGGAGGGCTTCCAGCAGACGATCGAAACGCTCGACGTGCGCATGCGGGTCGGCGACAAGACGCTGTCGCAGTTGTCGACCCTGGTTTCCGATCTCAAAGGCAACCTCGACCCGAATTCCTTCAATCTGTCGACCACCGGCGTCACCGACTCCCAGACCTATTCGCTCGACAGTCTCAACGCCTTCACGGCGCTGCTCAACAGCGACGTGGCCGGGCGCTACATCTTCTCCGGCTCGGCGACCGACACCAAGCCGGTGGTCGGCGTCGACGAGATGCTGGACGGCGCCAACGGCAAGGCCGGCCTGAAGCAGTTGATGAGCGAGCGCCTGCAGGCCGATCAGGGCGCCGACGGGCGTGGCCGACTGACCATCGCTTCGGCCGCGGGCACCGTCACTCTCGCCGAGGACGGGTCGCATCCCTTCGGTATGAAGTTGTCGGCGGTCACCTCGACGCTGTCCAACGCCATCGTCGCCGGACCGAGCGGATCACCGGCGGCTCTGAACGTCTCTTTCTCCGGTCAGCCCGAGAACGGCGAGAAGATCACCGTCACCTTCGGGCTGCCGGACGGGACCACGGCGAAGATCGAGCTGACGGCGGGCGATACCACCGACGCCTCGAAGAACACCTTCCAGATCGGCGCGACGGCGGCCGACACCGCCGACAATCTGTCGAGCCTGCTCGATACCAAGCTCCAGTCGGTGGCGAAGACCGATCTGGTCGCCGCTTCGGCGATGCAGACGGGCAACGAGTTCTTCGACACCGTCAACGGGAATGCGCCGCTCAGGGTCGACGGACCTCCCTTCGACACGGCGACGGCGCTGGTCGCCGATACGGGCTACACCAGCACGGTGCAGTGGTACGTCGGCACCAACGATGCGTCGCGGGCGCGCACCGACGTGACGGCGCACGTCGACACGTCGGTCACCGTCAATTACGGCATGCGGGCGAACGAACAGGCCTTCTCGTGGGCACTGCGGCAGATGGCGGTGATCACCGCTTCCAACGTGTCCGGCGGCACGGCCACCGACAGCGAGGTGCACACCCAGCTGCTGCTCCGGGCCAAGGGCAATCTCGGCATTCCGGCCGGCGTGCAGAGCATCGCGGCGGTCCAGGTCGAGGTCGCCGGCGCGGCGCAAGCGGCGAGCCAGGCGAAGACTCGCCACACCGCCATGGCGGCCACCTACCAGAAGGTGATCGACGACACGATCAACACCGATCAGACCGAGGTCGCCACGCAACTCCTGGCGTTGCAGACGCAGATGCAGGCGAGCTATCAGGCGACGTCGATCCTCTACAAGATGTCGCTGACCAACTACATTTGATGCCGCGCTCACGAATTTTCGTCTCGATCGGCGTGGATCTACCCAAGGCCCTCGCATCCGGTCCTCTCCCCCCTTGTGGGGGAGAGACGGAGAGAGGGGTCACTCCGGAAGACTCCGCAAGCGCAAGAGTTCGAGGACAGGTCGTATACCCCTCTCCCTGTCCCTCCCCCACGAGGGGAGAGGGGACGTCGGAGCACCGACCTTCGAAACCGAACCGCCCGGAAAACGGTCAGAATTTCGCAAGACTGGTATGATGAGACCTGTGCGCGGATAGCCCTCGACGACCGTCTACTGACGTGATT
>CALBKH010000011.1 GCA_937892955.1 uncultured Alphaproteobacteria bacterium | reverse complement strand
GCGGCATGTCGGGCATGGGTGGCATGTCGGGCATGTCCGGCATGAACCCGCCGAAGTGATCGGCTTCGTCTGATCCGGGTGGGCGCCGGCGACGGCGCCCACCCCTCGCTCCCAGATTGTTCTTCTCAGCAGGTGCAGCCATGCGACCGGGCAGAGGAATTCGGAAGTCGACCACGTCCGCGACACTCGCGGTCGGGATCCTGGCAGGGCTCTTCGCGGCGGTGACCGTCGAAGCGGCCGAGATCGACGCCAAGCCGATCGTCGTCGCCGCGAACAAGGCCCAAGCGAAATCCGAGGCCATGAAGGTGCCGAAGCCGGCGCCGACGGACCCTGCCGTCGCGGCGCTCGAAGAGGCGACGACGCGGGCCAAGGCTGGCGATTACGATGCCGCCCGTTGGCATCCCATCCATTTCAAGCCGGCGATCGACAAGGCGAAGGATGGCGACTGCCTCACCTGTCACGCCGAGATTTTGAAGGCGAAGCCGCGCCAGGCCTCCGAGGTCGGCGTGCCCGCCGACAAGGTGCTCGCCTGGTACCAGACGCTCGACACCTACGTCGGCGGCCAGGAGGATTTCCACATCCGCCACATGGCGACGCCCTATGCGGGCAAGGTGATGAACCTCTCCTGCACCACCTGCCATCAGGGCAACGACCCGCGCGAAGAGAGCCCGCATGCCGAGCTCGCGGCGCTCGAGAAGGCCGGCTCCAAGACGCCGCTGTCCTCGACCCTGCGCAAGATGGTCAATCCCAGCGAGACCTGTCTGAAGTGCCACGGCCAGTTCCCGGCGCAGAACATGGAGCTGCCGGGCCCCTGGCACGAGATCCGCGCCGACATGGAGCCGGAAGGCACCGCCAACGGCTGCCTCACCTGTCACGAGACGATCCGCACCAGCCGGCATCAGGTGGACTATCTGAAAGCCGCGGGGATCGAAGAGGCGGCGAAGGAGAGCTCCGACGTCTGCTACGGCTGCCACGGCGGTCGCAGCTGGTATCGCATCTCCTACCCCTATCCGCGCACCCCGTGGCCGGACATGCCGGCCGACACGCCGGAATGGGCCAAGGGGCGCCCGACCGAACCGGAAGCGCGCTTCCGTCTGCAGGCCAAGTGAAGGAGAGGCGACGATGACCGAAACCATCGACCCGATGGCGGTCGGCGAGGCCGAACCGCTCACCGATACCACCATGACCACCACCGGCACGACCCGGCGCGGACTGCTCGAGATGGCGGCGGCGGTCGCCACCACCGCGCTGGTGCCGATCGCCGGGGCGACGAAGGCGGCAGCCTTCGCCTACGAGCCCTATCCGAAGGACGACGAACTCGAAACCGTCGTCACCAGCTGCGCCCACAACTGCGGCTCGCGCCACATGCTGGTGGCGCACAAGAAGGGCGACGTCATCGTCCGCCTGTCCTCCGACGACGGTCGTTATCAGAAGGACGGTCATTTCGGTAAGGACACCGAGGCCGAGCCGCAGCTGCGCGCCTGTCTGCGCGGTCGCTCCTATCGCTCCCGCCTCTATTCGGCGGAGCGCCTGCTCTACCCGATGATCCGGGTGGGCAAGCGCGGCGAGGGCAAGTTCCGTCGTGCCTCCTGGGACGAGGCGCTGACCCTCGTCGCCGAGAAGATGGTGTATCTGAAGAACACCTTCGGCCCGACGGCGATCGTCGATCAGTCCTATGCCGGCGCCTCCTACGGCGTGTTGCACAAGTCCGATCAGATCGAGGGCCTTCTCGGCCGCTTCCTCGGCATGTTCGGCTGCCGCACCTCGTCCTGGTCGGTGCCGTCCTATCAGGCGACGACCTTCTCCTCGCGCATGACCTTCGGCACCATCGAAGACGGCAACGAGGACGACACCTACGCGCACGCCAAGCTGATCATCATGTGGGGCTGGAACCCGGCCTACACGTTCCACGGCGGCAACACGTTCTACTACATGCGCATGGCCAAGCAGCGCGGCTGCAAGTTCGTGGTCATCGATCCGCAGTATACCGACTCGGCCTCGACCTACGACGCCTGGTGGATCCCGATCCGGCCGAACACCGATGCGGCGATGATGGCCGGCATGGCCCATGTCATCTTCACCGAGAAGCTCCACGACCAGGCCTTCATCGACAAGTTCACGCAAGGCATCGATGCCGGCACGATGCCGGACTGGGCCAAGGACAAGGAGAACTTCAAGGACTACATCCTCGGAAAATACGACAAGACGCCGAAGACCCCGCAGTGGGCCGAGAAGATCTGCGGCGTGAAGGCCGAGGACATCATCAAGCTGGCCCGCATGTACGCCGGCACCAAGCCGGCGGCGCTGAAGGCGTCGTGGGCGCCGGGCCGCAACGCCTATGGTGAGCAGTACAACCGCATGGCCGCGGCGTTGCAGGCGATGACCGGCAACATCGGCGTCCTCGGCGGCTGCGCCGAAGGCGTCGGCAAGGGCTGGCACGCCGAAGGCGTCGCCTACCCCTACGACCAGTTCTCCAACGTCTGGTACGCCTCGATCAAGTCGGATCGCTGGGCCCACATCGTGCTGAACTATCCGAACGTCAAGCGCGAGGAAGTGGGGCTCTGGCCGCGCAACGACCAACTCGACGGGGTGATCCCCAACATCAAGGCGATCTTCTGGCAGGGGTCGGACTGGTTCAACCAGCTGACCAACATCAACAAGGAGATCGAGGCGATCAAGAAGCTCGAGCTGGTGGTGTGTATGGACAGTACCATCACCCCGTCGGGCCTGTGGGCCGACGTGCTCCTGCCGATCGCCACTCACTTCGAGCGGCACGACGTGGCGTTGCCCTGGTACAAGGGCCACTACTACATCCACCGTCCGAAGGTGATCGAGCCGCTCGGTGAATCGAAGACCGACCTCCAGGTCTTCACCGAACTCGCCTGGCGCCTCGGCTTCGGCCCGGCCTACAACCCGAAGGCCAGCCGCGCCTACTTCTTCGAAAACGATACGGTCGACGAGGCTTACCTACGCGAGTGGTGGGAAGGCAAGGTGATGCACCATCAGGGCGTCACCATGAGCTGGGACGAATTCAAGAAGCGCGGCGTCTACAAGTTCGTCTTCGACAAGCCGCAGATCGCCTTCCGCGATCAGATCGAGAAGGGCGTGCCGTTCCAGACGCCGTCCGGCAAGATCGAGATCTTCTCGACCACGCTCGCCAAGATCACCGACTGGAAGAAGACCCAGTACGGCACCGAGATCCCCGCGATCCCGAAATGGATCGAGCCGTGGGAGAGCCTCATCTCGCCGAAGACCAAGGAACACCCGTTCCATCTGGTCAGCCCGCATCCGCGTTGGCGCACCCACTCGATCTTCAACAACATCGCGTGGCTGCGTGAGACCTACGAGCAGGAGGTGACGATCAACGCGTCGGACGCCAAGAAGCTCGGCATCCAGACCGGCGATACGGTCGAGGTGTACAACGCCCGCGGCAAGTGCGTCGTTCCGGCCTACGTGACGGAGCGCTGCATGCCCGGGGTCCTGGTGCTGCACGAGGGCGCCTGGATGGATCTCGACGAGAACGGCGTCGACCGGTCCGGCAATCCGGACTTCCTGACGCTCGACGAGCCGAGCCCGGCCGGTGCCTTCGCCTACAACACCGTGCTGTGCAGCATCCGCAAGTCGGAGCTCGTCCACAAACCCGGTTGGGACAGGCTCGCGGTTTCGCGCAGCGCCGTCTTCCGCCGCGATCAGTGACGGGAGGGGGACATGGATCAGCAGACCAAACAGGCCATCAAGGACGCGGCCGCCAAGAAGAAGCGCGAGCACTACACGCCGGTCGTCCCGGATATGCAGCTCGGCTTCATCCACAACAACGTCGATTGCATCGGTTGCCGCGCCTGCGAAATCGCCTGCAAAGACAAGAACGGCCTTCCCCCGGGGCCGCGCTTCCGTCGGGTGGCCTATGTCGAAGGTGGGACTTTCCCCGAGGTCTACGCCTACAAGGTCAACATGTCGTGCAACCACTGCGCGGAGCCGGCATGCCTTCCCACCTGCCCGACGGGAGCGATCTTCAAGCGCAAGGCCGACGGCATCGTCGACATCGACTCGACGCTGTGTATCGGCTGCCGGCGGTGTGAGGCGGCCTGCCCCTTCGGCGCGCCGCAGTTCATCCCGGAGCGCAACGTCGTCGCCAAGTGCAACCTGTGCGTCGACGAGATCGAGGCCGGACGCAAGCCGTATTGCGTCATGGCCTGCATGATGCGCGTACTCGACGTGGGTCCCATCGACAAGATCGCCGACGGCACCTACGAAACCAAGGCGCGGGGACCGGCCGACAAGATCGTGCGGCAGGTCAAGACGATGTCGGATCCGGAGTTGACCAACCCCTCGATCCGCTTCGTTCCCCACTCGAAGGGCGAGGTCTGATGAGCGGCATCGCCGACGAGGTGGTCGGGTTCACGCAGGAGCAACGGCGGGGATACGCGGAGGATCTGCGTATCCTGGCACTGCTCCACGCCCGTGAACCGACGGCGGACCTGATCGCGTCTTTGCGGTCCGGGTCGGTCGAGCGTATGTTCTCGCTGCCCCTCACCGGGGAGCAGGAACGCGAAGCGCTCGACTTCTTCCGCACCGCGTTGACCGAGAACGTCACGCGGACGGATCGGGCGGGTCTCGACGAGTTGGCGGCCGACCACGCCGCCATCTACCTCAACCACACGCATCGAGTGAGCCCGTCGGAGAGCCCCTGGACCGATCCGGAGGGTCTGACGTCGCAGCAGCCGATGTTCGACGTCCGCGACTGGTATCGCCACTGGGGGATGGAGACGCCCAACTGGCGGGAGCGTCCGGACGACCATCTCGTGGTGCAACTCGAGTTCGTCGCGCATCTGCTCGACCAGGTCGGCAGCGAGGCCGCGCTGATCGATGCGGCGCGGTTCCTGGATCGCCATCTGTTGCGTTGGTACGGCTCCTTCGCCGACGGCGTTTCACGGCGCTGTTGGACGGCCTACTGGGCTGCCGTCGCCAATGTGACGGCGGTCCATCTCGAGTCCTTGCGCGAACGCCTGGGACGGCTGCCCGGTTGCGAACGAGTGGAATACGAGAGCATCGAGGCGGAGAAGCAGCGCCGCCGCGACACCACCATCGCCGAGACCTGTGCCTCGGCGGGAGCCTTCGCGCCGGGCGCCGGTCCGACGTTGTGAGGAGACGGTGAAGGTCACAGGGTCGCAGGAGGTCGTCATAGGCCGGCGAGAACACATGGGATCGTGCCGCCCCTCCGGAGTGTCCTTCGGGGGTGGTCGGCCGATTCGCGTCTCCGGTCGCCGATGCGGCGAGACGAGTACGACCGGGGGGAGGGGGATCGACCTCGTCCGCCCCGCCGGCGCGGCCGGGAGGATCGGCCGATGATCATCCGTATGCTCGACTGTCTCAGATGCAGTCTGGCGGCGCGGCTGGCGGTGACGCTGGTGGCGCAGCTGGTGGTCGTCTCGGCCGTCTTCCTCGGCGGCTTCGTCTTCCTCTATCGCTCCAGCCTCCAGTACGAGCGAACCCAGGCGGCCGAGAAGGTCGGGCAGTTGCTCCAGGCCAGCCTCGAGAACGCGATGCTGAAGCGCGACATCGACGGCCTGCGCGAGATCGTCGACCATCTCGGCGGGCTCGACGACATCGTCTCGGTGATGATCCTCGATCCCAAGGGAGAGGTGCGCTTCTCCTCGCGGTCGGGTCGTTTCGGCTCGCACTTCGACCTGGCGAGCGGCGAGCTCTGCCCCGATTGCGTCGGCAAGGAGAAGGGTGGCGTCGGCGGCGCCGCCTTCATGCAGGACGGGACGCGCGAGATCCTGCGATCGGTCAAGCCGGTTTCCAACAAGCCGGAATGCGGCCAGTGCCACGGCCCGGTCTCGGAACATCCGGTCAACGGCATCCTGGTGATCGACCATGCCGCCGAGGGCCTGCGCCGCGAGGCGGCGCGCAGCGCGGCGCTCTTCGCCGGGTCGGGCGGCATCGTGCTGCTTTCGGTGGTGTTCTTCACCTGGTTGACCCTGCGGCGCAGCGTGACCGGGCCGGTGGCTCGGCTCGCCGCCGTCGCCCGGGCGCTCGAGGCCGGTGACCTGAAGGCGCGCGTGGGCGCGACCGGTGTCGACGAGATCGGCGAACTCGGCCGCAGCATCGACCGGATGGCCGACCGGCTGGTCTCCACCCTCGCCGACGTCCAGGAGCGGGAGGACTTCCTCCAGGCGGTGCTCGATGCGGTGCCGGACGGCATCCGGGTGATCGACGAGGATTTCCGGGTGATCCGCGCCAATCGCGCCTACTGCACCCACACCAACCTGACGCCGGAGAAGGTGGTGGGCCACCGCTGCTACGCTCTCAGTCACGGACGGACCGAGCCCTGCATACCGACGCTGGTCACCTGTCCGCTGGTCGAACTCCAGGAGCCGGGGGCGAGCGTCAAGTTCCACGATCGCTATCTGTGCGGGGAGGACGACGAGGTCGCGGTCGAGGTGGCGGCCGCCGCACTGACGCTCGCCGATCACCAGGGCACGCGCCGCGTCGTGGTCGAGGCGATCCGCGATCTCGAAGCGATGGCCAAGGTGTCGCACGAGCAGAAGCTGTCGGAGATCGATCAATTGGCCACCGGCGTGGCGCACGAGATCCGCAATCCGCTCTCCTCGATCGGCCTCGGTCTCCGGGCGGCGCTCGCCGACATCGAGAGTGGCGAAACGCATGAGGCGTCGGCGGCTCTGCGCCTGATCGAGCCCGAGATCGAGCGCTGCCTCGGCATCGCCTCGTCGCTGCTGAAACTGTCGGCCCCGACCGGCTCGCACCTCGATCTGGTGATCCTCGACGAGATGATCCGCGAGGTCGTGGCTCTTCTCGGCTACGAGGCCGAGAACCGCAGGGTGACGATCGACCTGAAGCTCGAAGAGAATCTACGGGTCATCGCATCCGACAGCGAAATGCGCATGGTCTTCATCAATCTCGCCCAGAATGCCTTGCACGCCATGCCCGACGGCGGTGTATTGGACATCACGGCCCATCGCGACGGGGCGACCATCGTGGCGGAAGTCGGCGACACCGGCGTCGGGATCAGATCGGAAGACCTCGACCGGATCTTCATGCCGTTCTGGAGCCACCGCGCCGACGGCGTGCGGGGAACCGGGCTCGGACTGGCGATCTGCCGCACCATCGTTCGCCGTGTCGGTGGCTCGCTCACCGTCGCCAGCACGGTCGGACAGGGATCTCGTTTCACCTTGAGAATGCCGGATGCAGATCATCGACAGGCCGACTGAGGCCGACCTGGCCACGCCGATCGCCGACCGCCGCAAGATGGTGCTGGTGATCGAGGACGACGCGACCCTCAACCGGTTGCTGGTGCGCCAGCTGACCCAGGCGGGCTATGTCGCTCGCGGCGTCCTGCGTTGGAAGGACGCGCAGAAGGTGTTGGGCGAGGAGGAGCCGGCGCTGGCGCTGCTCGACATGCGCCTGCCCGATGCCGACGGCCTCGACGCGGTGCCGCAGTTGAAGGAAGTCTGTCCGGTGGTGGTGCTCACCGCCTACGGCGCGGTCGAACACGCGGTCAAGGCGCTGAAGGCGGGAGCGACCGACTATCTCGTCAAGCCGGTGCGCGGCGAGGAACTGGAGCTGGCGATCGGCCGAGCGCTGGAGCGGGCGTCGCTGCAGCGCGACGGTCTGTTCTGGAAGGACCGGGCGCAGTCGATCGAAGGCGGTATCCGGATGATCGGCGCCAGCGCCGCCTTCCGCCGCGCCACCGATCTCGTCGACATGGTGGCGCCGACCGACCAGACCGTGCTGGTTCTCGGCGAGAGCGGCGTCGGCAAGGAGCTCTTCGCCCGCGCCATCCACGACGCCTCGTCGCGGGCGGCTTCGAAATTCGTGGCGATCGACTGCTCGACGCTGCAGGCCAACCTTTTCGAATCCGAACTCTTCGGCCACGAACGCGGCTCCTTCACCGGCGCCGACCGGCGCAAGGACGGTCTGGTCGAGGTCGCCGACGGCGGCACCGTCTTCCTCGACGAGATCGGCGAGGTCAGCGCGACGATCCAGGCCAAACTGCTGCGCATCCTGGAGACCGGGATGTTCCGCCGTCTCGGTGGCACCAAGGATCTGCACGCCGACGTCCGCTTCGTCGCCGCCACCAACCGCGACCTGCAGGAGATGGTGCGCGCCGGAACCTTCCGGGCCGACCTCTACTATCGCCTGTCGCGGTTCGTCGTCGAAGTGCCGCCGCTGCGCGAGCGCGGCGAGGACATCATCGCCATCGCCGACGCCTTCGTCGCCGGTCGCGCATTTCGCCGCAACGTACCGAAACGGCTCGGCATGGAGGCCAAGAAGGCGCTCGTCGCCTACCGTTGGCCGGGCAACGTGCGCGAGCTGAAGAACGTCGTCGAGCGCGCCGTGCTGCTCTCCGGCGACCGGGAGACGATCGGCGTCGCCGAGCTCGGATTGACGGCGGACCCGATGCGGGCGCCGGAGGCGAAGTCCTTCCGCCTCGAATTCGACGCACCGCCGACGCTCGAGGAGATCGAGCGGGAATATCTCACGCGTCTGGCGACGCGCACCGACCTCAGCCGCGCCGAAATGGCTGCGACGCTAGGCATCTCCGAGCGCAACACCTACCGGCTGCTCGCCAAGCACAAGCTTCGATGACGCTCGCAGGTGGTGGTGATCGGTGATCGACGGAGAGCGCGGCACAGGCCGACGCCGCGCTGCGACCGCGTGAGTCTCGCGTGACGGCGACCCATCCCGAAGCGGTTCGCCGCCGCAGCGTCCACCGGATCTTCGACCGGAACGCGGGAGCCGACCGCCGACGCCTCGATTCGGCGCGCCGTTTCATGTCGTTCGATGGTTCCGGGAGATCGTGGCGCGCCCTACGGAAACGCCAAGGTCCAACGATTTCATGCCGTTGTGGCCTGCTAACCGGGGGGAGGGCGGACATTGGCGGAAAAGGGTTTTTTGCCTCTGTCTGCTAACCGTTCCACGCGCTTTCGAGCCCCGATCGGGGGTATGAAAGCGAACGCCCTCGGCGGGACAACCGAGGGCGTTCAATGCGTAGACCAGAAGAACGAAGGTCGATGCTCTGTCGAACAGGAGCACTCTACCTTCGTTTCGGAACCGAAACAAGGTGCGTGATGCCCGGCGCGTGGTTGAACAGCCCGAAGGCCAAGGCCCGGTTCGAAACCGAGGCGAAGAAGCGTTCGCTTGCGGATCGCATCATGGATCTCGTCGACGCCGAGATCGCCGCCACCCCCTACGTCTACTCGCACCTGATCGGGGCCGAAGAACCCCTTCGGTGGGCGGCGAAGCCGCTGAGCTGGTACGCGACCCAACTCGGGGTGAGCGCCGATACTGTCGGCGACACGATCGGGCGACAGGCGGGCGGGGCAGCGCCCTTCATGAAGCACGTGGTGAAGCCCAAGGGGGAGCCGCGCGTCACGCTTCTCCGCCCCGGCGATCCGTCCGCCGACAAGATCCCCGAGGGGTACGCCAACGCCATGAAGGCGTACTACCTAAAAGCGACGAGCGAAAAGACGGTCTCCCGTGACGAGTACGGCCAGCTCGTCGGCCTCGCCGAGGCGTGGGGGCACAAGGCCCCCCAGGTGTTCGCCACCATCTGCACCCATTGGCTCGAATACGCCCACGTGATGCATACCTTCATCGACATCGCGAAGGCAGAGGCGGAGGAGCAAGGTGTCGAACTCGACGTCTACCATTTGACGCTCTCTCGACCTCGGATCGGCGTCATGCGTCTGGTGCCGTGGGTCGGCAGTGAGTTCTACAACCTAAAACTTCAAGAAGCAGGAAAGGCCGACCACAAGGGGCAGGATCTCGCCCATTCGAGGTAGCTCTTGCAGGAAGAAAGTGGGGTGCCCTTAATATATATTATATAATTGGTATTAGAGGAATTATGAAAGAAACAGTCTTCAATATCCATATTGTTAGAACAGGAAGAAAGTGGGGTGGATATAGAAGACGGCTCCGCCCCCTCGACCTCCGGTCTCGGGAGGACGTAGCCAGAGGCTTTGGTCCCCTCTTTCTCTCTCGGGAGAAGGATAAACCTCTTACCTCGGAAATGACGGAAGTCTCTCGCGCACATGCGCACACGCCCGAGCGCACACGAACGCGCATGCGCGCGACCCTCTCGACTTCGGCGGTTCAGAAACGTGCCACGAGCGCGACAGTCGATTGACGATCTCACTCGGTAGACTATGATGACGATGCTTGGTCGTCCCCCCATCGGGCTAGAGTGACACCAGAGCGGTAGGTCCTCCGCAGCAACAACGTTTGCGGCGGGACCATGTTCAAACTCTTCAATCGCCAGACCAAGACCGATACTTCGATCGCCGAGACCAAGGCGACGACTTCGACGCTCGCCTCGCCCCAGCCGTGGCTGTTCGATCTCTTCGACGCGGCCCCCGCATCGTCTGGCGAACTGATCTCCCCCCGCAACGCTGAGCGCGTCCCGGCCGTACGGCGGGCCGTGGGAGCCCTCGCCGAGGGCGTCAGCGGCCTGCCTTGCGTCGTCTACCAGACGGGCGTCAGCGGGGCCGTGAGCGCGATCACGGACCATCCGCTTTCCGACCTTCTCGGCATCACCGCGAACGACTGGACCCCGGCCGCCGCGTTCTACGAACAGATGACGCGGGACGCGGTTTTGACGGGCAACGCCCACGCTTGGATCGCCCGCAACGGCGACGGCGAGCCGGTCGAACTCACCCGGCTCCGGCCCGGCGACATGACGTGCGACGCGGATGTGAACCCGCTCGACCCGCCGATCTACCGCCTTCAAGGGATGGTGGTCGATCGTTCGAACGTCCTGCACATCCGAGCCCCGAGCCTGGACGGCGTGTCCGGTGTTTCGCCCGTCGTCGCCTGTCGCGAGGCGCTCGGCCTTGCCCTGGCGATCGAGAAGCACGTCGCCCGCCTGTTCGGCCGTGGGGCTCGGCCCAGCGGCATCTTGTCGTTCCCCGGACGGCTGGGAGCCGAAGTCGCCGCTCGCGTCAAGGCGAGTTGGCAGGCTGCTCATTCGGGCTCAAACAGCGGCGGAACCGCAGTTTTGGAAGAAAACGCACGGTTCGAAAGCTTGACGATGACGAGCGTAGACGCTCAGCTCCTCGAACTATGGAAGCAATCGGCGATCGAGGTCGCCCGCATCTTCGGTGTCCCGCCTCATCTGATCTTCGAACTCGACCGCGCGACGTGGGGCAATGCCGCCGCGATGGGCGAAACCTTTCTTCGCTTCGGCCTCAGCCGGTGGCTTCGGGCTTGGGAAGGCGAACTCAATCTCAAACTGATCGCCCCCGAGGATCGCCGCCGCCTGACGATCGAGTTCGACACGGACGCGCTCACCCGCACCGACCTCTCCGCCCGTGCGGACGCCTATTCGACGCTGATCTCGGCGCGCGTCCTCACGCCCAACGAGGCCCGCGCTCGTGAAGGCCTCCCGCCGAAGGACGGCGGCGACGACCTCGTGAACCCATTCACGACGTCGGCCAAGGCCCCCACGATGGGAGGACTGACCAGTGGCTGACACGACCGTTCGCCTCTTCGTCGGTGACGCCGCCCACGACCTCGCCCTGACGCCGCCCATGATCCTCGAACTCGAACGGCTCACGGGCCGCGGGATCGGCGGCATCTTCCGCCGCCTCGCCGCGAGTGAGTTCGCCTTCGCCGAAGTCACTGAGACCATCCGCCTTGGACTGGTGGGCGGCGGCATGTCGCCGGAGCGCGCCGCCGAGATCGTCGAGACCTACGTGCAGCCGCGTCCTCTCGCCGAGATCTTCCCCACGGCGCTCTCGATCATGGAAGCCGCGTGGTTCGGGGCTCCCGCGAAGGAGGCCACCGAATGACCACGACCCGCATGGGCCGCGTGAAGCGCGCGGTACTCGCCGCCTTCGAAGCCCAGCCTCGGCGCTGGTTCACCACCGCGCAACTCGCGGCCATCGCTTATCCGGGGGTCGAAATCGGGAAGCGCCACCTCGACGCGACCGACCGCGCGCTTCGCAACGTCGCGCCTACCCTCGGGCTGGTCCGGTGTCGGGTCGGAACTCCGAAAACAGGCGGATGGCACAATTCGTGGGGTGCTCGCTAATGTCGGACCACCAGCACTCGATTGCACGAGAGACCGACCACCTCGAACAGCTCGACCTCGAAGTGAAGTTCGTCACGGGCGAAGCCGGTCTCGTCGCAGGATACGCGAGCCTCTTCGGCAAGCCGGCCGACACCGTCCGCGACGTCATCGCCCCCGGTGCCTTCGCCGCCTCGATCGCCCGCCGCCTTCCCGAGATGCTTCGCGAGCACAAGGGCGACCCCATCGGCACCTGGACGGACGTGACCGAAGACGACCTCGGCTTGCGCGTCACCGGCCGCTTCGACCTCTCCACCCAGGCGGGCCGCGTCGCCCATGCCGACGTGCTCGCGGGCCGGATGGACGGCCTCTCGATCGGCTACTTCGCCAAGAAATCCGACCGCGCCGGAGACGGCGTGCGGACCCTCCGCGAGGTCGACCTCGCGGAAATCTCAATCGTGCGCCGCCCCGCGTCGAGCCGGGCTCGCATCCTCTCCGTGAAATCGATGGAGCCCAGCACCATGACCGACAATCCCACCGCGACCCCCGAGGCCGAAGACGAGGTGAAGGCCCTCGGCGACCGTCTCGCCGCGATCGAGGCCAAGGCCGCCGCGATCGAGACCAAGTCGGCCGACGCCGCCAAGATCACCCGTCGCCTCGACGAGATCGAGAAGCGTCTCGCCCGTCCGGCGATCGGCACCAAGTCGGCCGGCGATACCGAGGAAGTCGAGGTCAAGGCCGCGTTCGCCGATTACCTGCGCACCGGCCGCGCCTCCGCCGAGGTGAAGGCCCTCACGATCGAAAGCCCTGGCACCGGCGGCGTGATCGCGCCGCCCCAGGTCTCGACCTCGATCATTCAGAAGATCGCCGAGTTCTCGCCGGTGCGTCAGCTCGCCTCTTCGATCGGCCTCTCGGCTCCGCTCGTTCAGATCCCGCGTTTGGTAGACGAGGTCGAAGTGGGCGAAGTCACCGAGACCTCGACCCGTCCAGAGGGCGAACTCAGCTTCGAACAGATCGACCTCAAGCCGCACGAAATGGCCGTCATCGTGCCCATGTCGAAGACTGTGGTCGAAGACGCCGCCGTCGACCTCGTCTCGTTCGTGTCGAACCACGTCGCTCGTCGGTTCGGCATCAAGGAAGCCGGTTGGTTCGTGAAGGGCAACGGCACCTCGCAGGCCGAAGGCATTCTCACCTCGCCCGAAGTGGGAGTGACCGATAGCGCCGTCTCTGGCGGTGTGGTCGCGGACGATCTCGTCGAAATCTACTACGGCATCAAGTCGGTGTACGCCACGCGCGGCAGTTGGCTGATGAACCGCAAGACGATGGCGAGCATTCGCAAGCTGAAGGACGAAACGGGGGTCTACCTCTGGCAGCCCGCGCTTGCCGCCGGCCAGCCGCCGACCTTGCTCGGACGTCCGGTCTATGAAGCTCCCGACATGCCCGATCCGGTCGCCGGTGCGACGCCGATCGCGTTCGGCGACATCGCGAGTGGCTACCTGATCGCCGACCGCATCGCCCTGGAAATCGCCCGCGACGACCTCACCGGCTGGGGAACCGGCCTCGTGAAGATCCTCGCCCGTCGCCGTGTCGGTGGTCGCGTCGTGCTCGGCGAAGCCATCTCCAAATTGAAGATCAAGGCCTGATCGGCACCAGCTCTCGAAAGGACATCACCATGAGCATCGCCGCAACGGCCAAGAGCCGCATCTACATCGGCTCCGCCAACGCCACCATCTCCACGCTCGCCGCCTTCGAAGCCGACACCTTCACCGAGATCGGCGAAGTCGAAGACCTCGGCGAGTGGGGCGCGGAAGGAACCGAGATCACCTTCAAGTCGCTCGCGGACGGCCATGTCCGACGCCGCAAGGGCACGATCGACTCCGGCAAGGTGTCGCTCGTCTGCGCTCGTGATCCGCTCGACGCCGGCCAGATCAAGGCGCGCGCCGCCGTCGAAGACGTGCTTCCCTATGCTTTCAAGGTCGAACTCTCGGACAAGCCGAGCGCCACCGGCACGCCCACGACGTTCTACTTCCGAGCCGTCGTCATGAGCGCGAAGAACGCCTTCAAGGGGGCCGACGATCTCATGAAGACCACGTTCGAACTCGGGATCGACGGCGCGATCCTCGAAGTCGTGGCGGCGGCCTGATCATGGGACGGCTGGCGGAGGAGATCATCGTGCATCTGGCGGGCGAGGCGATCATGCTTCGCCCGTCCCTTCGTCATGCCCTCCGGCTCGAACGTCGACCCGGCAGCTTCAAGGCCGTCCTCGACGGGATCGAGGAAGGCTCGCTCACAGTGGCGGCGGAGATCATCCGCCCCCACGCCCACGACGTCACCCTCGACGCCATCTTCGCCGCCGGCCTCGCCAAGCTCCGCGAGCCCCTGACGCTCTACGTGCTCGGGTGCGCGGGGATTGATCCCGAGACCGCCCCCGCACGCCGTGCCAAGGCCAGCGGCAAGCCCCTGCCGTCCGTCCCGTTCTCCGAACACCTCGCGAGCCTCTACAGGATCGGCACCGGATGGCTGGGGTGGACGCCCGACGTCACGCTCGACGCCACACCCGCCGAGATCACCGAGGCCTATCGAGGCCGCGTCGAGATGCTGCGATCGATTTTCGGATCGTCCGAGGACGACACCCCGACCGCCGACGACCGGCCGCTCGACGACAAGATCCGCACCGTGTTCGGCACGTTCGGCACCACGAAGGTGACGCGGGAGCCGGCATGACCAGGTGCTCGACCGCATGGCCCGCCATCCTTCACGACCTCATGCGCGAGGCCGACGTCTCGGAACGTGAACTCGCGAGCCTGACCGGCCTGTCGCGCTCGACGCTCCGCCGCTTCCTCCGGGCCGAAACGTCCATGCGGGTCGACGATCTCGAACTCTGCCTCGCCATGTTCGGGGTCGAACTCGACGCCCATCCGATCCCGATCGAGGAGGCCTGACCCATGCCGATCGCCGCACCGCGCGTCTGTGGTCTCTGTGGTGGGGTTCACGCCTCGGGCATTCGTTGCTCGAAGGCGATCGCGCGCGACAAGGAACGCAAGGCGCGTCACGACGAGCAACGCCCATCGGCCCGTGAGAGAGGGTACGACGGCAAGTGGCAGCAGGCCCGCGCCGCGTTCCTCGCCAAGCACCCCAAGTGCGCCAAGTGTGGGGAACCCGCGACCGTCGTCGACCACGTCATCCCGCATCGTGGCGACAAGCGCCTCTTCTGGCAGCGGTCAAACTGGCAACCCCTGTGCGTCTCTTGCCATTCGAGCCGCAAGCAATCGGAGGAACGCCGCCGATGAACCGTACCGAGATCATGGACCACGCGACGCGGTTCATCGCCCACCGCCGTGCGAAGACGGGCGCGGCTTCCCGGCACCCCACCTACTACTTCAAGGGCGAGATGCTGACGGCCGCCGAGATCGCGAAGCGCACCGGCCTCAACAAGGCGACGATCCTCCGACGTGCCAAGGCCGGCCGTCCCCTCGATCATCCCGACAAGCGGCGCATGTCCGACGAGCAACGAATGCGTCGTGGGCTCGGACCCCGCTTCCCCGAGACCGGATGGTGACGCCATGCCCAAGCGCTACCTGTTCAGAGGCCAGCACCTGACGATCGCCGAGGCGGCCGACATGGCCGGTCTCAGCCAGAATGCCATTCGTGCCCGCATTCGGGGTAACACGATCGAGGACGTCGCCCGCCACCCTCGTGGGCGCCAGCCCGTGCGGTATCTCTTCCGCGGCGCGTGGCGCACCGTGCGAGAGATCGCAACCATCCTCGGGTGCCACCACACGACCGTCTATGAGCGTCGCAGTGGGGACAGGGTGCTCGAACCCCACGAGATCGAACTCAGCCCCCTCGACCCCAGGCCGAACGATCGGCGCGTGACCTTCAAGGGCATCACCCGCAACGTCGCCGAATGGGCACGCTTCACCGGCATCGATCGGCATATTCTCTATCAGCGCCTCGACGCGGGATGGACGATCGAACGCACCCTCACCACGCCCGTCTCCCCCAGGCGCCCGACGATCATCCTCCGCATGGTCACGGCCTTCCGTCGAGCCCGCAACGCCCACGCCATCGCGCGCATGGTCGAAGCCTTCCGTGCAATCGATTGCACGAGCCCCACCCGGGGGGTGTCCGAGACTTTCCCGAACGCCTCGGGGACCGGCGGACGGAGCCGCGTGAACGATCTGCATTGATAAAATCGATCGATCGACGGCATTCGATCGGTTTTACGAATGGATGAGGTGCCCGAACATGACCATTCTGACCGTGGAAGACGTGCGCGAGCACCTCAATCTGACCCTCACGGACGACGACGTGCTGATCGCGTCGAAGATCGCCGCCGCCGAGACGTGGGTCGCCACCTTCATCGGGTCGGCCCTGGACGATGCGACCGCCTTCCCGAACGGCACGCCGGAGCCGGTCAAGGAAGCCGTGCGCCAGCTCGTCGCCAGCCTCTACGAGAACCGGGAAGCCAACGCCGTGGGCGTGAACGTCGGGAGCCTCGATCCCGGCTTCTTCGACCTGCTCGCCCCGTATCGAACCTACGTGTTCTGAGGAGGTCGACGCATGTCCTCGCCCCAGCTCGAACGCCTCCGTCGCCGCATGAACGCCATCCCGCAGGCGGTGCGGGACGCCGTGACGCCGGCCTTGATCAAGTCGGGGGAAGAGCTGGTCGCCCGGCAACAGGCCCTCGTGCCCGTCCGCACCGGAGCCCTTCGCGACAGTATCGAGATGACCCCGCCGGGCGGGACCACGCCGCCCTATTCCCAGCCGGGAGGATCGACCACGGCCGGCCCGAACCAAGTGCTCGTGACCGCCGGCAACGAGGACGTCCGTTACCCCCATCTCGTCGAGTACGGGGTCGCTCATGCCCCGGCGCAACCGTTCTTCTGGCCAGCCTACCGCCTGACGAAGAAGCGCATCGCCAACCGGATCAAGCGTTCGATCGGCCGCGCCGTTCGGGAAGGGTGGATCAAGTGACGGAACCTTCGTTGGCACTACAGACCCTCGTGCGCGCACGGCTGATCGCCTCGCCCGACCTCGTCGCGCTGGTGCCCGCCGACCACGTGCTCGACAAGAACGACCGGCCGGAGGTGTTCCCCTGCATCCTGATCGGCGAGGGGCAGACGCTCCCCGACGAAGGCCTCGCGCGGGACCGCTTCGCCGTCACCCTCGACGTGCACGTGTGGGCGGAAGAACCCGGTCTCGCCACCGTGAAGACGATCGCTCACGCCGTGCGCCAAGCGCTGGTGCTGCCCTTCGTCATTCTCCGCTTCCACGTCGTCGACCTGCGCATCGCCTCGACGCGCTTCATGCGCGACCCGGCGGGGTACGGGCACGCCGTCGTCACCGTCGAAGCCCCGATGAAGGAGATCGTGCCGTGATCCGAGCCGGTTCCCTCGATCGGACCATCGTCATCGAACGCGTCACAACCAGCGTCACAACCGAAGGCACCCCGTCCGAGGTGTGGGCACCGGTCGCGACCATGCGAGCCCAGCTCGTGAAGCGTTCCGCCGATGACACGTCACACGACACCGGAGCCGTGACCGTCACCACCGTCACATTCCGCACCCGGTTCCTCGACGGTGTGACGCCGGCCGATCGCGTCACCTACGCCGGCCGCGCCTTCGGCATCGCCGAGGTGGTCGAACTCGGACGCCGCGAAGGGCTCGACCTCCGTTGCGTGGCGCGGGGGTGACGCATGGGCCGCATCGTCCTCCCCGCGAAGAAGAAGGTTCCCGCGCTGGCTCCGCTCGTCGTCGAGCCGATCAACCCGTTCCCGGCGATCCCCGATCCGATGGGGTACGGGCAACGGGCCGTCGACTTCCTGCGCTCGTTGAAGCATCCGAAGTCGCGGCTTCCGGGGAACCGGTTTCAGCTCGACCCGTGGCAAGAGGAGATCGTGCGGAAGATCTATGGACCGTGCGACGAGTTCGGGAACCGGATTGTCCGCAACGTCATCGTCATGCTGCCCCGCGGCAACCGGAAGACCAGCCTCGGCGCTGCCCTGTCGCTCCTCCACACCATGGGGCCGGAGGCGGTGCCGGGCGGCGAGGTGCTGTTCGCGGCATCCGACCAGAAACAGGCGAAGATCGGGTTCCGCGAGGCCGAAGGCATCATCGCGTCGGGTGACGAGAACCTGTGGCGACGGGGGCAGGCCTCCCGCCGCTTCGACGCCGCCGACACGATCAAGTTGCAGGAATACAAGAACCGCATCGCGTTCCCGAACGGCTCGTGGTTGGAGGCGATCTCCTCCGACGCGGGCACCCAGCACGGCCGCACGCCGGTGTTCGCCCTCGCCGACGAGATCCATGCGTGGAAGAAGCGCGACCTGTGGGAGGTGCTGCGCACCGGCCTCGTCAAG
The DNA here is from genome assembly GCA_937892955.1 of uncultured Alphaproteobacteria bacterium. Lineage (GTDB taxonomy): Bacteria > Pseudomonadota > Alphaproteobacteria > Rhizobiales > Ancalomicrobiaceae > CALBKH01. Next base: position 97,726 of record CALBKH010000011.1, on the reverse strand, counting down.
GTCCCGAACTCGTTGCTCGTAGTCATCACCACGGCGGGACGTGGACAAGAGAACATCGCCTTCGACGTGATCGACTACGCCCGCAAGGTGGCGCGCGGCGAGGTCGACGATCCGTCGACGTTGCCGATCCTCTACGAGGCCCCGCGCGACGCCGATTGGCAGGACGAAGCCCTGTGGCGGGCCGTCAATCCCGGCATGGCCCATGGCTATCCCGACCTCGCGGGGCTTCGTCAGCTCGCCCGCGAAGCCGCGCTCCGCCCGTCCGATCGCGAGGCCTTCCGGCAACTGCACCTGAACGTCTGGCTGGACCACTCCTCCGACCCGTTCCTCGACATGACCGTCTACGACCAGGGCTCGGACCCGATCGACCTCGACGCCCTCGAAGGCGAGCCCTGTTGGCTGGGGGTGGACCTGTCGTCGAACTCGGACCTCACGGCCGTGGTCGCCTGTTGGCGCGACCCCGACCGCGACGAGGGTTTCATCGTCCATCCGTGGTTCTTCTGCCCCCGCGACAACCTCGCCCGGAAGGCCGATCGGGACGGCGTGCCCTATCCCCGGTGGGCGGGGGAAGGCTTCATCGTCCCGACGCCGGGCAACGTCGTCGACTTCCGCGAAGTCGAGAACACCATCCGCGACCTCTGCGACCGCTTCGACGTGCGCGAGATCGCCTTCGACCCTCACCTCGCCCGCAACATGCTCGCCAACCTGTCGGAAGACGGGCTTCCGGCCGTCGAGATGCGACAGGGGTGGGTGACGATGGCCCCGGCGATCAAGGAACTCGAACGCGCCATCGTCGGCGGCAGGTTCCGCCACGGCGGGCACCCGGTGCTTCGATGGAACTTCGACAACATCGCCGTCGAGACCGACAAGGCCGGCAACAAGGCGTTCCACAAGGGGAAGTCGAAGGACCGGATCGACGGTGCGGTCGCCGCCGCCATGGCCGTTGCGCGGTGCTCGGCAGGGGATACCGGCCGCTCGATCTATTCCACCGATGAACGGGCCGGGGGATTGCTCGTCTGGTGACGAGTGCAATTGGAGTGCCCGTGCCTCGCGCACTTGCGTCTGACCTTCGCCAGTTTGCGCCGCAGCGCCGGCCCCGCATGGGCCGAAGTAGAACGTAGTCCAACGAGGCCCCCGGCCTCAATCGAAGAGACGAGGAAGGGTTAACCCATGGCGACCGAAACCGAAGGCTTGATCGTCAGCCTAGAGGCGCGGATCAATCAGTTCGAAAAGGCCTTCGCCCGCGCCTCGCGCACAGCCGACAGTCAGTTCAGTGCGGTGGAACGGCGGGCTCGCCAGTCGGCCGACCGGCTCGAAAGCCTCATGGGCTCGACCGCCCTCGGTGTGAACCGCGCCCTCGGCGCGATCGGCGCGGGGATCACCTTCGAGGGTATCCGGCGATATGCCGATGCTTGGACGGAAGCCGGGAACAAGGTGAAGGCCGCCGCCACCGCCACGGGCGTGCAGACACGATCCCTCGACGAGTTGAAGGCGGAGGCGAACGACGCCCGCACCTCCCTGGAAGCCTATGTCGACCTCTACGCCCGCTTGACCCGCGCCTCGGCGGGCGTCGCAAAGACCGAAGGCGACGTCGCCCGCGCGACGAGCATCCTCGCCAAGTCGTTCAAGGCCTCCGGTGCCACCGCCGCCGAGGCCGCGTCTGGCGCGCTCCAGGTCGGACAGGCCCTCGGCTCCGGCGTCCTCCAGGGCGACGAGTTGCGGGCGATCAAGGAGAATGCCCAGCCGATCGCGCAAGCCATCGCCGACGCCTTCGGAGTGCCGATCGGCGCGTTGAAGGCCCTCGGCGAGCAAGGCAAGCTCACCTCGGACAAGGTGTTCGCGGCGATCCTCGCCGCCGGCCCCAAGGTCGAAGCCCAGTTCGCCGCCACCACTGCGACCATCGGCGACAGTTTCACCAAGCTCGGCAACGAGCTGACCGCCTACATCGGCAAGACGGCGGAAGCGAACGGCATCTCCGCCGCCTTCCGTTCGGTGGTCGACGGCCTCGCCGGCAACATCGGGGCCGTCACCAACGCCGCCGCCGCGGCCGCCGCCGTGCTTCTCGGTGCCTACGTGCCCGGCATGATCCGGGCCGGCGTCGCCACGGCGGCGATGGTGGCGACGAACCCGTTCCTGTTGCTGGCGACCGCCGCCGGTGCCGCGGCCTATGCCGTCACGGCCTTCGGCGACCAGCTCCACCCGATCGAAGGCGACCTCGCCAACCTGCAGGACTACGCCGGGGCGGCGTGGGATGGGATCAAGGAAGGGGCGACGATCGCCGCCGACACGATCACCAACGCCTTCCGCGTCGCCGTCGACTTCATCGGCAACGCCCTCTCCGGCGTGAGCCTGTCGTGGGCGGACGTCGCCAACGTCGCCAAGTGGGTGGCGAACACCGTCGTGAACAGCTTCGCCATGGTCTATGACGTGCTGGTCGCGACCTTCACCAAGCTCCCCGCCGCCGTCGCCTCGGCGACCATCTCCGCCGTCAACGGGCTGATCTCGATTGTCGAGAATGCCCTGAACGGCATCGTCGAGCTGGTCAACATGACCGTCGACGCCTTGAACAGCGTCGGGTCGAAGGTGGGTGTCGAGCTGGGGAAGGTCGGCTCGATCGACCTCGGCAGGATCACCAACAGCTACGCCGGGGCCGGTGCGGCGGCGGGCGAAGCCTACGTCGACGCGCTCCGTCAGATGACCCGCGACCGCGTGGGCGAAGCCCTGTCGTCGATCAATGGGCAGGCCGATGCCGCCCTCGACGCGTGGCGTCGCAAGGCCAACGAGCGTGCGGCGGAGCGCAAGGCCGAAGAAGCCAAGACCAAGGCCGCCGACGCCGGCAAGGCTTCGGCTCCGATCCCCGCCGGCAAGACGATGCCGCTCGAAGTCACCAAGGGTTACACCGACCTTCAACAGCGGATCACCGCCCTACAGGCCGAAATCAGCCTTCGTCGATCGATCACCGGAAGCGTGGAACAGGTCGAAGCCGCCCTCGAACGTCAGAAGGTCGCCCAAGAGCTGGTCAACGCGGCGACCAAGGAAGGCGTCGTCATGACCGACGACGTCAAGTCCAAGATCGGCGCCCTCGCCGACGCCTACAGCCGCGCCGCGCAGGAAGCCAAGGCGCTCGCCCAGTCACAGCAGGAAGCCGCCCAGAAGGCCAAGGACCTCGAGGAAGCCGGCAAGAGCACGTTCAAGGGCTTCATCTCCGACCTCGCGCACGGCAAGAGCGCGTCCGAGGCCTTCGCCAACGCCCTCGGCAAGATCGGCGAGAAGTTCCTCGACATGGCGCTCGACCAGATGTGGGAACAGTCGTTCGGCAAGAACAACCCGATGTTCCAGCAGGCGGCGAACTTCCTCAATCCGACCGCCACGAAGCCGGCCTATGCCCCCGGCAACCCGCTGGCAGGTGTCAACTTCAACCCGGCCGGCATCACCACGCCCTCGGCGACCGTCAACGCCGGCACCGTCACCGTGACGGGTGCCATCCCCGGCGTGCCGGGTGCGCCGACCACGCCGACGAGCGCGGCCCCGGTCAACACCGTCGAAGCCGCTGCCCAGGGCAAGCCCGTCGTCGCGCCGCTCTCGCCGGCCGCGCTGCCGTCCGAGAACGCCGCTTCGCTCGCCGCTCTGTTGAAGGGCACGATCCCGGCGAACGCCTATGACAAGAGCATCCCCGCGAGCATCCGCACCAACAATCCCGGTGCCATGTGGTACGCGGCGTGGCAGAAGAAGTACGGGGTGCTGGGGAAACAGAACCTCGCGGACGGTCTCGGACAGGGCAACAACATCGGCATGTTCCCGACCCCGGAAGCCGGGGCCGCGGCGCAGTTCGAATTGCTGCAAAAGTACGGTGCCAAGGGCTGGGATCTCCGCAAGGCGATCACGACGTGGTCGGGTGGCAACTCCTCCGACCAGTACGTGGGATCGGTCGCCGGCAAGCTCGGCATGGCCCCCGACGCCAAGCTCGCCGACCTCATGGGTAACCAGGACACCGCCACGAAGCTCGCCAAGTACATGGCCGTTCAGGAGGCCGGCAAGGCCTATCCGATGTCGCAACAGCAGTGGGGCAGCGCGTGGCAGCTCTACCAGCAGCAGAACGGCAAGAGCGCCGTCGACACCACCCAGCAGCAGGCACAGGCCGCTCAGCAGGCCGCACAGGCGCAACAGCAGCTCATTCAGCAGACGAACCAGACGGGGCAGGCCTTCACCGGATTGCAGCAGCCACTACAGCAGCTCGACATGACGGCGACGGGAACCGTCCCCCAGCTCGGCACCCTCGGACAGGGCATCGGCGGGGTGGCGTCTCAGGCCATGTCGGCGATCCCCGGCCTCGGCAAGTTCGGCGGGATGCTCGGCAACCTCGTTCAGCAGCTTCTCGGAAGCCTCGGCGGCGGCGGGGGGCTGTTCAGCCTGTTCGGCTTCGCCGAGGGCGGGCACGTCTCGGGACCGGGCACCGGCACCTCCGACAGTATCCCCGCCATGCTCAGCAACGGGGAGTTCGTCGTGAACGCCAAGGCCACCGCCGCCAATCGGCCGGTGCTCGAAGCCATCAACGCCGGCAAGGCCCCCAGGTTCGCCACCGGCGGCATCGTCTCCCGGTCGGCCTTCTCGTCGACCACGAACAACAACATCAACGTGAGCGCGGCGAGCACCGGGAACGTTCGACAGGATCGCCAGTTCGCCGACATGCTCGCCGGCAAGATCGCCGCCGCCGTCAACCCGCCCGACACGTTCAGACGTTCGGACATGCAGCAGAAGGCATCGGCGGCAGCTCAGTTGCAGCTCGCGGGGGCGAGGAACAATTGAGAAAATTAGTGATCTCAGAACTTTGGTAGTCAGTAAGAAAGTGTGAAAATTCTGTCTTCACCACTGGAAAATAGTACGCACTTATCAAGAACGTCTCTCCCGAGAAGTCCGTCAATTCCTTGTGGACGAAGCAGGGTTTCAATAACAGGCAGAGCTTCAATAGAGAAAGGCGGATGAGCCGGGCTGCGAGGAACAAGCACCAGCATTACGTCGTACTGATTGCACGCATGAATGCCCCCATTTGTCGATGGGGTTTGAATATTTGCAACGCTTGTCGGCACCAATCCAAGCGGAGCAACAAGACCAGGGTCAACGCAAGTACAAGACGCACCAGTATCAATAAGGAAAGTCCCCGTTACCGGCGCGGGCAAGGTTCTTCCAGAACGCAGAAGCGCATCTCGATGTGGAACGCTTAGTGACACAACTACTTGTATCAGAAAGCCCATCGGTCCATAGCTAGAGGTTATGCTCGGCATGCAAAAGACAGGCCTCTCGAAAAATACGAAACCTGCTCAGCGGGCGCTATCCTCCGAACCAAGAATTCGCCCGGCTCGTACTTGGCGTAACCCGCGCTTAATGCGTCACCATATGTGTCGAAATAGCCCTCTATCTCCGAGCCCTTTATGAGCACGAAACGTCCGATATGCTGAAGCAGCACGGGGAGGTTCTCGTTGTAGGTTTTAACTTCTTGCTCAAGGGCACTCATGGCGTCATCTCCGCAGAGTTATCCTACGCAGCGTCGGCGCTTTGAGAGTGTGCAACGAACTGGTTAACGAGCCGTCGCCACCGGATAGATCCCGCTTCCTAGACGTGTTTGGTGTCAATTAAATGGGTTTCAGTCAACACGTTTCAATCGGAGCGAAACGGGCGCAAACGGGACGAAACGGGCGCAAACGAGACGAAGCGCATGGAAACACATGCATTTCGCCATTCCGCAATTTCGGGGTCCCCTGCGATGAAATGTCCGTGTCCGACGAAAGTTCCGGCTCTGATGACCACCCTGCGGTGTTCGTCATGGTGCCTCGGTGCCGACGCGGGGATAATCCGATATTCGTGCACTCGATGGTTAACGACGAACACTTAATTGAAGCGCGGCCGACTTGTCGGCCTCGGTAGCCGTCGAGAAGAACGCCCTCAGCTCGGCGCCGGGGGTGCCCGACCCCAATCCGTGACCAGACCGGAAGACCTTGACCCCCCATTCGGGTGGGAGAGTGCGTAGAGCCCTCTGAACGCTCCGCAACTGCCCCGCCGAGAAGCCTTCGCCATGGATCGCCGCCGCCAACTCCCGGCTGGTCACGTCCTTCCCACCGGCGGCGAGGACGGCTTCACGAATGGCGAGCATCAGCTTCCCCGGCCCTCGGCTCATTCCTTCTCAGCCTTCACTTTGAATGAGTAGTGCTTCCCATCCATTGACAATATGGCGTCAGCATATCCGTCACCGTCAACGTCTAGAACTACAATAGTAGAGTCGTCGGCGCATCTATTCGCCTCAGAACCTTCGATCTTGGACCAGTGTCTTCGCTTTAAGCGCGAGGGTTCTGATCCGAAGCTATGCTCCAAGCGGAAGACAATCTCAGAATTCAACGTTCTATTATTCTGACGTGCGGCGTCTTCGACCTTTCGGCGCAGTTCGGCCGATAGTCGGATTTTCATGTCTGGCGGGTTCTGACTCATGGGTTGAATGATTACCCGCGATGGGGGTTGACAGCAAGGGGTGTCGGGGCGCAATGATAGGGGTATTAAATAACCCTATAGAGGTGAGCATGAAGGCATTCAGCGAACTGAAAGTGCGGTTGCCCCCGGAATTGAAAGACACCCTCAAAGAACGGGCGAAGACCAACCACCGCAACATGAACGGCGAAGTCGTCGCCTTGATCGAGGCGGCGACGCGACCCACGGAAGACCAGAAGGAGAAGTGACCATGGAAGCGACCATCACCATCAAGCTCGGCAACGAGACCGCGAACCCGATCGAGATCGACCTGAACCTCGACGATCATCTCGCCAATTACATCAAGGCGCGCATGATCGCCGACGAACCCGAGATCGACGCCGATGGGCTCGACGCGGTGACGGAAGAGGCGGCGCTCGTCGACCTGATCGACAAGTGCCCTGTCTACTTCGCCGACGCTTTCACCAGCCTGTTCGAAGGCCTGATCGCCAAGAACTATGACGCGGCCGGCGCGCGGATCGAGCTTCGGGACGGCATCCGAGGCGAAACCTGCGTCGGCCTGTTCGGCACCAAGAACACCTTCGTCGTCGACGCCGATGACGCCGACCAGTTCGCCGCCGACCTCTGCGCCAAGCTCGATTGGCCGGCCGACTGCATCGATGACCTGCGCGAGACCGACGAAGGCGCGCATCATCGAACCTGAAGCCGCGTGAGCGCCTGCAATCAATGGTGAAAGGCGAACACTTAACCTGACCCGTCGTCGACCCCGGCGGCGGGTCGATCACTTCGAGGAGGCGCATCGTGCCGAGTAAACCCGCCACCATCAGCAGCCCCGACTTCAAGCGCGCGTGGAAGGCGCTCGTGAGCCTCGGGGAGAAGCCCGTCGCGGCCAAGTTCCACCCCGATGGCACGTTTCGCATTTTGACCGAGAAGTGCCTTCTCAAGAACGGCGAGAACACCGTCAACCCCAACGAGTGGGACGTGGTGTTACAATGAAGACGCCGCGCAAGCCTCCCTACGTTCACGAGTACGTCGATCGCCACGGGAAGCCGCGCCTCTACTTCAATCGCGAGGGGCAGCCTCGGGTGGCGCTCCCGCGTCCGATGTTCAGCGAAGAGTTCTGGACCGCCTACCATCGGGCCGTGAAGGCCAGCGACGAGGCCAAGGCTTCTCCCGCCACCGCCGTGGCCAGCTTGGGGGCCGGCGCGTCCCGCACGGTGCCCGGCACCATCAACGCCTTGGTCGCCGACTACTACCGCTCCGCCGGCTTCACGTCGAAGGCAGCCGCCACCCGGCGCAATTACAAGAGCGTCATCGAGCCCTTCCGGCTCGCGCACGGCGACAAGCGGGTCGCCACGATCAAGACCATCCATATCGACGCCATCCTCGGCGACATCGCCAAGCGGTCGACCGCGCAGGCCAAGAACACCCGCAAGCGGCTTTCGATGCTCATGAAGCTCGCCGTGAAGTGGGAGTATCGGCCCGACAACCCCATGCTCAACGTCGATCCTGTTCAGCACAAGTCGAAGGGCTATCGGACCTGGACCGAGGACGACATCAAGGCGTTCCGCGCCAAGTGGGGGGAGGGCACCCCCCAGCGCGTCGCTCTCGAGATCCTGCTCTACACCGGCCTACGCCGCAGCGACGCCGTGCGCCTCGGACGGCAGCACATCCAAGGCGGCTTCATCGTGATCCACACGAAGAAGAGCGGCGAGATGGTCGAGCTGAACATCCCCATCCACGACGACTTCGCCCGCCTGCTCGCCGGGATCGGGCACGAGCACCTGAACCTGATAGCGACGCGCACGGGCGTGGCGCGGTCGGAGAAGGCCTTCACGAACTGGATCATCGAAGCGGCCAAGGATGCGGGCTTGCCGCCTCACAGCTCGCCCCACGGCCTGCGCAAGGCCGCGTGCCGTCGTCTCGCCGAGGCCGGATGCAGCACCCTGGAAATCATGTCGATCACCGGCCATCGCAACATGAAGGAGATCGAGACCTACGTGCAGGCCGTGAACCAGAAGCGCCTTGCGCAATCGGCCGTCACCAAGCGCGCGACGGTGAAATGAGAACGGGCGAGCAACGGCGACCTGCTAACCTACCCCCGGAGGTAGCAGATTTCGGCTTCAAGGTGCTGATATCATTGAGCGGAAATCGTGAAGTGGCGCGCCCTACGGGAGTCGAACCCGTCTTTGCAACGTGAAAGGCTGCCGTCCTAACCGATAGACGAAGGGCGCTCACGAGGCGGCTTCATATATGGCTTCGGCGGAGGGGGCAAGCCCCGAGACGCCGTCTCGTCGACACCTTCGAGAGGGCTTCCGGGTTCGCGGCCTTACCCGGCGGCGAAGCGTGCGGCGCGACCCGCGGAGCACCTCGTGGCCGACGATCCGAGGATGAAAAGCCGTCTTCGGCGCGATAGGATCGCCGTCGAAATCCGATCGTTCCCCGAACCTTGGCGCGAATCGCGGCGATCCGCCGAGCCGCCGCCCGCAGAGACTTCGCCATGGCCGCCTTCACCCGCGTCGACGATCCCGACGACCCGCGCGTCGCCGCCTTCCGCGACGTGCGCGAGCGCGACCTCGTCGGCCGCGACGGGCTCTTCGTCGCCGAAGGCGCTGTGGTACTGGCGGTCCTGGCGGCGTCGCGACGCCACGGCGCACTCACGGTGCTCCTCGACGAGCGGCGGGTGGAGGGGCTCGCCGAGACGCTGGCGCGACTGCCGGACGAGGTCCCGGTCCTCGTCGCGTCGCGGCCGGTGATCGACGCCATCGCCGGCTTCCCGCTCCATCGCGGCATCCTGGCGCTCGGCCGGCGCGAGGCGCCGGTCGAGGCGGCGGCCCTGCTCGCCGGTCTGGGGCCGCGGGCGGTGGTGGTGGCGGCCTGCGGTATCGCCAACCACGACAACATCGGCGGCATCTTCCGCAACGCCGCCGCCTTCGGCGCCGATGCGGTGCTGCTCGACGCCGAATGTTGCGATCCCTTCTATCGCAAGGCGATCCGCGTCTCGGTCGGCCACGTGCTGAGCGTGCCGCAGGCGCGCTTGAAACGCGGCGCCGATCCGGTCGGGCTCCTGGAGCGTCACGGCTTCGAGATTCTGTCGCTGACGCCCTCGGCCACCGAGCGGCTGATCGACGTCGCCCCGCCGGCCCGCGTCGCGGTGGTCCTCGGAACGGAGGGTCCGGGGCTGCCGGCCGAGGTGCTGGCGCGCTCGCGCGCCGTATCGATCCCGATGGCGCCGGGCGTCGACAGCCTCAACGTCGCGGTGACCAGCGGCATCGTGTTGCATCACCTGACGGCGCGGCGCTGAGCCACGCGCGAGTTCGACGAGCGCCGCTCTTCGATCGAGAGCAGGCGCCACCGCCGCCGCTCACGATCTCTCGAGCCTGTGACTTCGGAAACACCTCGGAAAAAACGCGGAGGTGCCCTATGTGATCGATGGACGACATCGCCACACGAGGAGAGACCCCATGGCCTATACGATCGACCGCGTGATCACCGACGCCGATCTCGAGACCGTCGACGCACGGGTGCGCAAGGCGCTCGGCGACGCCGGTTTCGGCGTCCTGACCGAGATCGACGTCGCCGCGACGATGAAGAAGAAGCTCGGCGTCGACATGGCGCACTACCGCATTCTCGGCGCCTGCAACCCGAAGCTCGCCCATGCCGCGATCGGCCACGAGCCGCGGATCGGCGCGATGCTGCCGTGCAACGTCATCCTGAGGGCGGTGGACCGCGGCATCGAAGTGAGCGCCGTCGATCCGGTCGCCTCGATGGCGGGGATCGACAATCCCGCCCTGACCGCCATCGCCGGCAAGGTGCGCGACATCCTGGCAGACGTCGTCGCGGCGGTGTGACCGCAAGCGGAGGCGCGCGCGGCTCGGACGATCGTCCGCAGCCGTGCGCGCCGCATGTGAAGGCGGGAAAATCGGGAAGACGAGAAGGGTCTGGTGAGCCGGGCGGGGATCGAACCCGCGACCACATGATTAAAAGTCACGTGCTCTACCACTGAGCTACCGGCCCTCAGCGCGGCCGGACCATAAGGGGACGGTGGTGCGCCGGTCAAGCGGTGGTTCCGGGTCGCGACGATCGCGCGGCCGGGCCGTCCGGGACGGGCGAAAAGTCGCCGCACCCGCTTCGGGCCGTCCGCCGAGCACCGGCACTTGACGAAGCTCGAGGTTCGGCTGTCGGGAAGGTGATTTCGTCGCGAGGTGGTTTCGCGATAGGTACGGCGCGACCACCCGATCCCCCGGTCCCGCCCGAACCCCCGGTTCATTGCGGGCCGCGACGGAAGACCCGACGGAGATGCGATCCGAATGACCTCCAACGTCACCTTCCTCGGCACCTTCGCCGCCGGTGTCCTCTCCTTCGTCTCGCCCTGCGTCCTGCCCCTGGTGCCGCCCTATCTCGCCTACATCGCCGGGGCGAGCCTCGACGAACTGGAGAGTTCCGGTTTCGATCGGGCGCGGCGACGGATCTTCGGCTCGGCGCTCGCCTTCGTCGCCGGGTTCTCCACCGTCTTCGTCACCCTCGGCGCGTCGGCGTCGGTCTTCGGCCAGTTGGTGCGCGAGCACCTGAACACGCTGGCGATCGTCGCCGGCCTCGCCATCATCGTCATGGGCCTGCACTTCCTCGGCGCTTTCCGCATTCCGCTGCTGTTCCGCGAGGCACGGGTCCACGTCGACCGCAAGCCGGCGGGCGCCGTCGGTGCCTATGTCGTCGGTCTCGCCTTCGGTTTCGGCTGGACGCCGTGCATCGGGCCGGTGCTGGCGGCGATCCTCGGCGTCGCCGCGAGCCGCGACACGGTGGGGCAGGGCGCGCTGCTGCTCGCCATCTACGCCGCCGGCCTCGGCGTGCCGTTCCTGGCGGCCGCGGCCTTCTCGCAGCCGTTCCTGCGGCTGATGAGCCGCTTCCGCGCCCACATGCCGTTGGTCGAAAAGATCACCGGCGGTCTCCTCGTCCTCACCGGCATCGCCTTCCTCACCGGCGGCATCGAGCGGCTGTCGTTCTGGCTGATCGAGACCTTCCCGATCCTCTCCGCCGTCGGCTGACACCATCGATCATCGAAAAGGACCGATGGCATTCCTGACGCGAATTTCTCATGCCTCTGACGCAAGTGAGAAATTCGCGTGTCTTCGAAGGCCGGGCGCGTCGGCACCTTCCGGCCTTCGGTATTGATACGCCCCGGGTCCACCCGTGACGGCGACCGGCGGGGCGAACCGTCGTCCTCGCTTCTCGTTCCCGTGAGAACCGCGCGCCTCAGCGCAGGCCGCCGATCGGCTGGCCGGAATAGGTGGTGACGGCGCAGGGGGCGCCGCCCGCCTTGAGGCGCAGGCACGCTTTGGCGGCCTCGGTCGGATCGGCGAAGGGGCCGGCGAGCAGGCGCGCCTCCATCCCCGTATCGGTCTCGCGCAGGCGGGCGAGCGGCTCCAGCGCCTTGGCGAGCTCGGCGTTGCGGCCGGCGGTGTCGGACCAGGCGCGCCGCAGCGAGGCGAGCGTACGGAAACCGCCGAGATCGATCGCCGAAGCCGGTACCGTCGCCGCCGGTTTCACCGCCGGCGTGTCGGTCGGCGCGGTCGAGACGACTCGTACCGTTCGCGCGGGCTGGACCTCGGTCCGGGGCGCGGCGGCAGCCTCCACGGGCTTCGGCTCGGTCTCGGCCGAACTCGCATCCTTCGCTCGATGGTCGTCCGGCGTCTCCACCCCCGGTGCCGCTTCCGCCTTGGCAGCAGCCTCCGCCTTGGGTGCCGCCTCCACTTTGGGTGACGGTTCCGCCTTGATCGCCGGCAGCGCCGCCGTGTCGCCGCGGGCGGGCGAACGCGGCGCCCTGGGCACGGCGCCGGTGGTCGCCGGTCCGTCGACGTCGTAGCCGCTTGCCGGTGGCCCGAGACGCGCGTCGAGCGCCGGCCGCGGCAGCGGTGTCGGTAGGCGTTCCGCCTTCTGCGGTTCGCTGGCCGCGGTGATCGTCGGTCCGCCGGAGGCGCCGGTCGGCGTGCCGGCGACGGCGGGCGACGTCGCGGCGTCCACCGGCCCCCGAACCGACGAGATCCGCTCCTCGATGCCGTCGAGCCGGCGCGAAACGCCGTCACCCGCCATACCGATCTGTTGGATGCGGCGCCGGATCTCGGCGATCTCGGCGCGCAGCCGGTCCAGATCGCGCGACGTCGCCACCGTCTCGTGTCCGGCGAGCGGCATGGGCGCGACGCGGCCGAGCCCGATGGTGCGAGACGGCAGGACCGAAGTCGTCGCGCCGTCGGTGGCGGCGATCGATCCGGTGATCTCGCTCGGGTCGGGCTGACCGATTTCGGTGCGGGCGAGTGCCCCTGGGGCAGGGCGGGACGGGGCGTACTGCCACGATGCGAAGGCGAGAACGAATGTGACGACCGCGCCGAAGCCCCAGCCGAGCACGGCCAGTCCGCCGCCGCTCGCTTCCTCCTCGATCCATTCGCCGATGTCGCCGTTTCGCTCCACCACGACCGTGTTCGCCCGTCTTCTGTCGAATCGCGGTGACGAGGATAGCATTTCCACGCTAGACCCACCGCCGTTCGCCGGTGATGCGGTGAAACCAAAAGGAAACGCCGATCGGCTATTCCTGGGGCGGTAGATCGAAGACGGAGAGGTCCATCCATGACCGAGAGGTCGTCGCTCGGAATCGTGCTCGCCGCGGGCGAGGGAACGCGGATGCGCTCCGCCATGCCGAAGGTCCTGCACGAGGTCGGAGGTCGGCCGATGGTCGTCCATGCCATGGCGACGGCGCGCGAGGCCGGGATCGCCCGTCTGGCGCTGGTCGTCGGGCCGAACATGGCGGCGGTGGAAAAGGCGGTCTCGGCCGCCGGAGCCGACGCGATCGTCCATCAGGTCGAGCGGCTCGGCACCGCGCACGCCGTGCTGCGGGCGCGCGCCGCGATCGAGGAGGGCGCCGACGACATCGTCGTGCTCTACGGCGACACGCCGCTCGTCCGGCCGCAGACGGTGGCGGACGTACGCGCCAAACTGGCGCAGGGCGCCGATCTGGTGGTCCTCGGCTTCCGCACGCCCCATCCCGCCGGCTACGGCCGGCTGATCGAGGTCGACGGCCGTCTCGTCGCCATCCGCGAGGAGAAGGACGCCACCGACGCCGAGCGCGCCGTGACCTTCTGCAACTCCGGCATCATGGCCTTCCGCGGTGGCGTCGTGCTGTCGCTGCTCGACGCCATCGGCAACACCAACGCCAAGGGCGAGTACTACCTCACCGACGCGGTCGAGATCGCCCACGCCCGCGGCCTCACCGTGGTGGCGGTCGAGGGGGCGGAGGACGAGTTCCTCGGCGCCAACGACCGGGCGCAGCTCGCCGCCTGCGAAGCGATCTTCCAGAAGCGCCGGCGCGCCGAGATGCTGGCGAACGGAGTGACGCTGGTCGCCCCGGAGACCGTGTTCTTCTCCGCCGACACCGACATCGCCGCCGACGTGACGGTCGAGCCGAACGTCGTCTTCGGCGCCGGCGTCGTCGTGGCGACCGGCGCCCGCATCCGCGCCTTCTCGCATCTCGAGGGCGCGCGGGTGGGCGAGGGGGCGACGGTCGGCCCCTACGCGCGGCTCCGGCCCGGCGCCGACCTCGGCCGCGAGGTCCACATCGGCAACTTCGTCGAGATCAAGAACGGCCGCATCGAAGACGGCGCCAAGGTCAATCACCTGACCTACATCGGCGACGCCCGGGTGGGTGCCAAGGCCAACATCGGCGCCGGCACCATCACCTGCAACTACGACGGCTACTTCAAGCATCACACCGACATCGGCGCCGGCGCCTTCGTCGGCTCGAACTCGTCGCTGGTGGCGCCGGTGAAGATCGGCGACGGCGCCTACATCGGCTCGGGCAGCGTGATCACCCAGGACGTGCCGGCGGACGCTCTGGCGGTGGCGCGGGAGCGACAGATGACGCGCGAACGTTGGGCGGCGGCCTACCGGACGCGCATGGCGCGCGCCAAGGCGGCCAAGTGATCGGCCGGGTCGCGCGGGACCACGTCACAAAGCGACACACGATGTGATTTCGGGTCGGTGCGACGGGCGGGATAGAAGTTCTCGGAACATCAACGGCTAAGGGTTCGTCCTCCATGTGTGGCATCATCGGCATCGTCGGGCGTGAACCGGTCGCGGGTCATCTGGTGGAATCGCTGAAGCGGCTCGAGTACCGCGGTTACGATTCGGCCGGCGTGGCGACGCTCGAGTCCGACGGGGGCCTGACCCGGCGTCGCGCCGAGGGCAAGCTGCGCAACCTCGAGGCGCGCCTCGCCAAGGAGCCGCTCGCCGGCCTCATCGGCATCGGTCACACCCGCTGGGCGACGCACGGCGCGCCGACCGAGGGCAACGCCCACCCGCATGCGACGGCCCGCGTCGCGGTGGTGCACAACGGCATCATCGAGAACTTCCGTGAGCTCAAGGACGAACTCGTCGCGGCCGGTCAGGTGTTCGAGTCGGAGACCGACACCGAGGTGGTGGCCCAACTCGTCCATCATCACCTCGCGGCGGGCAAGTCGCCCGAAGAGGCCGTCGCGGCGTCGCTGAAGCGGCTGTCGGGGGCCTTCGCGCTCGCCTTCCTCTTCCCCGGCGAGGACGATCTCATCATCGGCGCTCGCCGCGGTAGCCCGCTGGCGGTGGGTTGGGGCGACGGCGAGATGTATCTCGGCTCCGACGCCATCGCGCTCGCCCCCTTCACCGACCGCATCACCTATCTCGAAGAGGGCGACTGGGTGGTGATCCACCGCTCGGGCGCCGAGATCCACGACGAGGCCGACGCCGTCGTCCATCGGCCGGTCGTCGTCGTCTCGGCCTCGGCCTTCCAGGTCGACCGCGGCAACTATCGCCACTTCATGGCCAAGGAGATCCACGAGCAGCCCGAGGTGATCGGCCACACGCTGGCGCATTATCTCGATCTCGGCGCCGAGAAGATCCGCCTGCCGATCGAACCGCCCTTCGACTGGACGAAGCTCGATCGCCTGACCATCGTCGCCTGCGGCACCGCCTACTACGCCGGTCTGACGGCGAAGTACTGGTTCGAGCGCTTCGCCCGGCTGCCGGTGGAGATCGACGTCGCCTCGGAGTTCCGCTATCGCGAACCGCCGTTGATGGCCAACGGCTTGGCGCTGTTCGTGTCGCAGTCGGGCGAGACCGCCGACACGCTCGCCTCGCTGCGCTACTGCAAGGCCCACGGCCAGCACACCGCCGCCGTGGTCAACGTGCCGACCTCGACCATCGCGCGCGAATCCGACGTGATCTTCCCGACGCTCGCCGGCCCGGAGATCGGCGTCGCTTCGACCAAGGCCTTCACCTGCCAGTTGGCGGTGTTGGCGTCGCTGGCGATCGCAGCCGGCAAGGCGCGCGGCATCCTCGCCGACGGCGACGAGAAGACGTTGGTACGTGCCCTCGGCGACCTGCCGGGGCTGGTGTCGCGGGCGCTCCGCCTCGAGCCCAGGGTCGAGCGGCTCTCCCGCCAGATCGCCAAGGCCAAGGACGTCATCTATCTCGGCCGAGGCTCCAGCTTCCCGCTGGCGCTCGAAGGCGCGTTGAAGCTCAAGGAGATCTCCTACATCCACGCCGAGGGCTATGCGGCGGGCGAGCTAAAGCACGGGCCGATCGCGCTGATCGACGAGACCCTCCCGGTCATCGTCATCGCGCCTTACGACCGCATCTTCGAGAAGACCGTCTCCAACATGCAGGAGGTGGCGGCGCGTGGCGGTCGGATCATTCTGATCACCGACGAGAAGGGTGCGGCGGAGGCCTCGGTGCCGACGCTCGAGACGATCGTCCTGCCCGACATGCCGGCGACGATCACGCCGCTCGTCTATGCGATCCCGGTGCAGATGCTCGCCTATCACACCGCGGTGTTCATGGGCACCGACGTCGACCAGCCGCGCAACCTCGCCAAGTCCGTCACGGTGGAGTGACGGGCCCGCGGACGTGACGACCCGGCGCCACCGCCGTCATGACGGACGAATCGAAGAAGGCGATTGGAGGAACCTCCGATCGCCTTCTTCAGTTTCGGGCGATGATGCCGACGTGATCAGGCGGCGGAAGCCTTCGCGTCGCGGCGGCGCGGCGCGTTCGGGTCGATCCAGCGCTTGAGCTTCTTGGCGATCATGTTGCGCGCCAACATGAGGCGCAGCATGGCCGAGCCGTGCGGCCCGAATTCCTCGGCGACCAGCCACAGCGGCTCCGGGGTCACGCCGAAATCGAACTTGTAGGCTTCCGAACCGATGGTGAAGTCGAACTCGGCGAGGCCGAGATCGATCGCCCAGGCGATGGCGTCCTCGATCACCAGGAGGCCCGGCGACCAGTTCTTGAAGCGCTCTTCGTGGCCGATGGCGAGCAGGCGGAAGGCGGACGGCTCGACCAGACCGAAGCCGGCGCTGATCGGTTCGCCGTCGAGGGCGAGCCACATCACCCGGGCCGGATCGCCGGCACGCACCAGCCGACGATAGAAATCGTCGACGTCCGCGCGGGTGCCGTAGCGTTCGCGGCGCCAGGCGAGGAGGCGCTCGAGCGGCGCGAGAGCGGCCTCTCCCGTCGCCACGGTGAAGACGAGGTCACCCTTGCGGGAGAGCTTGCGCCGCTTGCGGGTGAGCGAGCGGACCGAGGTCTGCGAGAAGCGGGTGTCGCGCAGCGTCGCGTAGTCGGCGTCGAGATGCAGCGGGTGGCGGACGACGTGGGAGCGGCGCAGTCCCGGCAGGTCCATCAGCGGTTCGGCCCGTTCGCCGATGGCGGCGGGGAGTTTGTCGATCATCAGGAAGGCGGCGTCGTCGGGCAGGGCCGCGACGATGCGGGTCCAGATCGAGCGCATCTCGACCGGTGAAGGGTGGAAATCGGGGGCGGTGAACGAGGCGTTGTAGTCGCACACCCCGTGATCGAGCGGCGCCCAGTAGGCGGCGGCGCCGAAGGTGTCGAGGGTCAGCGGCAGGGCGAAGAGCGGGCGGTCGGTCTCGGCACAGTCGACCATCGCGAGGATGGTTTCATTTTCGGCGCGTTCGCTACCAGCGAGCCAGCAACAGGTCCAGGCCGGGTGTTGAAAAGCGGTGGGACGCATCGCGTCGGGCAGGGCGGCGAGCGCCTCCCGCACGGCTTCGCAGCCGGTCACCACGCGGACCCGCGTCGCGGTCATGGTCGCCACTCCCCGAATGATCGGACACCGTCCTCGACGCCCGAACTCCACATCTCGGCGGCCACTCTAACGCGAGCGGACTGAACAGGTGGTTACGGCGCGGGTGGAGGCGGCGGCGTCGGATGTTCGCCGTGTCGGCGGGCGTGGATCGCGGCGAGGGACGGAAGGGTGCGGCGCACGAGATCGGCGGCGGCGCGGCGAGCGCCGAGGAGGCGCAACATCACCGAGCCGCGAAGCCCGAGCGGCTCGCGGATCTCCCAGAGCTGTTCGGTGCCGACGCCGAAATCGAACTTGTAGGGTTCGGATCCGATGGTGAAGTCGAATTCGCCGAGCCCTTCGCCGACCGCCCAACCGATCATGTCGTCGATGGCGAGCAGCCCCGGCGACCAGTTCTTCCAACGCTCGTCGAAGGCGACGACGAGGAGGCGCAGCGCATCGTCGCAGACGATGGCGAAACAGCCGGAGATCACCCGCCCGTCGAGCCGGAGCAGCCCGATGCGGGCGAGATCGGTGGCATCGAGGAGCCGGCGATAGAAGGCGGTGGTGATCGGCCGGGCGTCGTGGCGGCGGTCGCGCCACGCCATCAGCCGTTCGAGTTCCGTGGCCGCCGCCGCTCCGGTGCCGACGGTGAACTCGAGACGGCCCTTGCGCCCGAGTTTGCGGCGTTTTCGCGCGAGCGTACGCCCCGCCCGATAGCGTGCGCGCACCGCCTCGAGCCCGTCGACGAGCGCCAGCGGATGGCGCCGGAAGCGCGACGGCGACGGCCGGGCGAGATCGAGCAGCGGGTTGCGGCGATCTCCGACGCGTTCCGGGATCTTCTCCAGGAAGACGAGATCGGCGTTCGGCAACTGATCGAGAATGCGCGCCCAGATCCACCGCATGGTCTCGGGCTTCGGGGCGAAATCGGCGGCGAAGATCGGAGCGACGTAGTCGCAGACGCCGTCGTCGAGCGCCGTCCAACAGGGAACTCCGGAGCGGGGGTCGAGCATCAGCGGCAGGACGAAGACCGGCGCGTCGTCGGCCTCGGCGCCGACGACGGCGAGCGCGATCGCCGGTCGATCGTCGGCGCGGATGGCGAGCCATGCATCGATCCACGCCGCCTGTTGGAAAGGTCCACGCAGGAGGTCGGACGGTAGATCTCGCAGTGTCTGTTCGACGGCGCGCGCATCCGTTGCGACGCGGACACGGAGGCCCATCGTCTGCATGGAACGTCTTCCCCCCACCCGTGCCCCGAGTATTTCCGAATGCCGCGCCGGCAAACATGCACGAAAAGGCGGAGGAAGGCGAGTCGAGAACGAATCATGCGGACCGATCGGGTTGCGCGCGCCGCGGTGTCGCGGCACCGCGCCGTTCGCAGCCATGTGATTGCCGCATCGCGAAAAGACGCTAGTCTCACGGATGGACGTCCCCGGAGGGCCACCATGGACGACAGGACCGACATTCCCGGGCTGCACGCGACATGGGCGGCGCGGCTCAGAAATCACTTCGTCACCGGTCTGGTGGTGGTCGGGCCCCTCGCCATCACCGTCTACATCGCCCGCGGCTTCCTCGAGTGGGTCGACGCGACCGTCAAGCCGTTCCTGCCCACGGCCTGGAATCCCGACAGCTATCTGCCCTTCGCCGTGCCGGGGTTCGGATTGCTGGTGGCGTTGATCGGTCTCACCGCGCTGGGCGCGCTCACCGCCAGTCTGGTCGGGCGCACGCTGCTCTCCTACGGCGAGGATCTGGTCGGCCATCTGCCCTTCGTGAGGCCCGTCTACAAGACGCTGAAGCAGATCTTCGAGACCTTCGTCTCCTCCCGCGATCAGTCGTTCCGCGAGGTCGGGCTCATCCAGTGGCCGCGGCGGGGTGTCTGGTCGCTGGTCTTCGTCTCCGGAGCGGCGAAGGCGGAAGTGGCGGCGCGGCTGTCGAACGCGCGGCCGGAGGTGGCGGTCGACGACTGGCTCACCGTCTTCATCCCGACGACGCCCAACCCGACCGGCGGCTACATCATGTTCCTGCCGAAGGACGAGGTGCGCATCCTCGACATGAACCCGGAGGACGCGGCCAAGTTCATCATCTCCGGCGGCATCGTCACCCCGGAGTGGGCGGAGGTGCCGGAGGGGACGCCGGAGGAACCGGCGAAGAAGGCTCCGGCGGTCTCGGCGGTACCGAACGTTCCTGCATGATCTCGACCTGCATCTGCTGGATCTCGGCGAGCCGTTGCCACTGATGCGACAGGAGATGGTCGAGCTTCTCGTGCAGCGAGCGGATCTCCAGTTCGGCCTTGAGGTTGACCCGATAGTCGCTCTCCGAGCGCAGCCGATCCTTCGTCTCCTGGCGCTTCTGGCTCATCATGATGATCGGCGCCTGGATCGCGGCGAGACAGGACAGCACCAGATTGAGCAGGATGAACGGGTAGGGATCGAAGGCGCGCGCCGCCATCGCCACGTTGATCGCCATCCAGACGACGAGCACCGCCGCGAAGATCGTGATGAAGGTCCAACTGCCGCCGAAGCTCGCCAATCCGTCGGAGAGCCGCTCGCCGAAGCTGCGTCCTCCGGCATAGGCCGCGGCGATGTCGGTGGAGATGGTGTCGGCCTGGGCGATCGAGCGGGCGACGTCGGCCTCGAGCGCGGTCAACTCGCCGCGTTCCTCGGCGAGCAGGTCGCGGATGTGGCGGTCGCGCAGCCGCGCCACCTCGCGGCGATCGATCAGCGCGTCGGCGGCGATCTCCGGCCGGTCGTGACGGATCATCTCGGCGAGGCCGGCGGAGAGCGCATAGAACGGCACCAGATCGCGCAGCGGCACCTCGCGGCCGGTGAGCGCGCAGACGCCGCGGGCGGCATGATCGGGCGTGTGATGACGGGGCGGCATCGTAGGGCTCCTCGCCGGGGTCAGCCCGCCTTGATCAGGCGGACGCCCTGGTCCTGGTCGAAGAGATGGAGAAGAACACGCAAGGCACGACCGCGCTCGCTCGTCAGATCGGGATCGCGGGCGAGGATCAGGCGGGCGTCGTCGCGCGCCGTCTCCAGAAGCTCGGCGTGGAGGTCGAGCCGGGCGAGGCGGAAGCCGGGCAGGCCGGACTGCTTCGTCCCGAGCACCTCACCGCCGCCGCGCAGCTTCAGATCCTCTTCGGCGATGACGAAGCCGTCCTCGGTCGCCCGCATGATCTCGAGCCGCGCCTTGGCCGTCTCGGTCAGCGGCGCCTTGTAGACGAGCAGGCACGAGGAGGCTTCCGAGCCGCGCCCGACCCGGCCGCGCAGTTGGTGCAGTTGGGCGAGGCCGAAGCGTTCGGCGTGTTCGATCACCATGATGGTGGCGTCGGGGACGTCGACGCCGACCTCGATCACCGTGGTGGCGACGAGGAGGCGGGTCACTCCCTCCTGGAAGGCGCGCATCGCCGCATCCTTCTCCTCCGCCTTCATCCGCCCGTGGACGAGACCGACGACCGGGCCGAGCGCGCGGGTCAGGTCCTCGTAGCGGGCCTCCGCCGCGGCGAGATCGAGCGTCTCGCTCTCCTCGACCAGCGGCGACACCCAATAGACCTTCTGGCCGTCGGCGATGGCGCGCGCCAGCGCCTCGACGATCTCGCCCATCCGGTCCGACGAGGCGAGGCGGGTGGCGATCGGTTGGCGCCCGGCCGGTTTCTCGGTGAGCCGCGAAACGTCGAGGTCGCCGAAGAAGCTCATCATCAGGGTGCGCGGGATCGGCGTCGCGGTCATCACCAGAAGATCGGTGGCGCGCCCCTTCGAGGTCAGCGCCAGACGCTGGTGGACGCCGAAGCGATGCTGCTCGTCGACGACGGCGAGCGTGAGGTCGGCGAATTCGACCGGCCCCTGGAAGAGGGCATGGGTGCCGACGAGGAGGCGGATCGTCCCCGTCGCCAGCCCCTCGAGGATGCGCTCGCGCTCCTTGCCCTTCTCGCGGCCGGTGAGGATCGCCCAGTCGATGCCGGCCGCTTCCGCCAGCGGCGCCAGCGATCGGGCATGCTGACGGGCGAGAAGATCGGTCGGCGCCATGATAGCCGCCTGGCCGCCCGCCTCGATCGCCATGGCGCAGGCCATCACCGCGACCAGCGTCTTGCCGGCGCCGACGTCGCCCTGGAGGAGGCGCAGCATCCGTTCGGGAACGGCGAGATCGCGGCGGATGTCCTCGACGGCAGCTTCCTGCGAGCCGGTCAGGCGATAGGGCAGGGCGTCGACGATGCGCTCGGTCAGTTCGCCGGTGGCGAGACGCGGCGGCTTCGCCGTGCGCTTCGCCGAGGCGCGCACCAGGGCCAGCGTCAGTTGCTGGGCGAGGAACTCGTCGTAGGCGAGGCGGGCGAGCGCCGGGGCGTCGGGTCCCTCTCCGGGCGTCGCCTCCGGATGGTGGATGGTCCTGAGCGCGTCGCGGAAGTCGGGCCAGCGCTGCCGGGCGAGCCACTCGGGGTCCTGCCATTCGGGGAGCCGCGGGCAGCGGTCGAGCGCGGCGGCGACGGCGCGGGCGATGGCGCGCGAGGCGAGGCCCTCGGTCTGCGGATAGACCGGCTCGATCAGCGGCAGCTTTTCGAACTCCGCCTCGGTCACCACGTGATCGGGGTGGACCATCTGCGGCGCGCCGTTGAACCACTCGACCCGGCCGGAGACCCACCGCGTCTCGCCCTCCGGCAGCAGCTTCGCCAGCCAGTCGGCCCGCGCCGAGAAGAAGACGAGGGCGATCTCGCCGGTTTCGTCGAAGCCGTAGACCTTGTAGGGCGCGCGCGAACCGCGCGGCGGGGCACGGTGGCGGTCGATGGTGAGATGGAGGGTGACGATCGCCCCTTCCGGCGCGCGGGCGACGCCGGGGCGCAGGCGGCGGTCGACGATGCCGGACGGCCGATGGAACAGGAGATCGACCAGACGCGCGCCCGATCCCGCCTCCACCGCGACGCCGTCGAGCAGCCGGTCGTAGAGCGCCGCGGTCTTCGGGCCGACGCCGGGTAGTCCGGTCAGCGAGGCGAAGAGGGGCGTGAGGATGTCGGGACGCATCGCGGCTCGCCGGCGTTCGGGATCGAGGTTCCTCGAACCGTTTGTAGCAGGCGGGTCGCGCGGCGGGAAAGGGTGCGCCTCAGCCCATCCACTGGCTGACCGGAGCCGCGGCCTCCTGCAGCGGCTGGGTGATCACGTCGAGGAGAACGGGGCCGTCGTGGACGAGGGCCTTCGCCAACGTCGGCGCGAGGTCGCGCGGATCCTCGGCGCGGAACGACGTCACGCCGTAGGCGGCGGCGATGCGGGCGTGATCGGTGCGATCGAAATCGACCGAGAAATAGCGCTCGCCGTAGCCGGCGCGCTGGCTCGCCTTGATCCAGCCGAAGACCGAATTGGAGATGACGATCATCAGGATCGGCACCTTGAGCCGGACGATGGTCTCGAGCTCGCCCACCGTGAAGCCGAACGAGCCGTCGCCCATGATCGCCACCACCCGGGCCTCCGGGCGGCCGATACGGGCACCGGTCGCCGCCGCCATCGAATAGCCGAGGGCGCCGTGGGCGCGATTCGTGATGAAGTGGCGCCCCGGGCGGCGCAGTTCGTAATAGGCCGAGACATAGGGGCAGGGCGTTCCCGGATCGGCGACGACCACAGCGGTGTCGGGCAGGGCGGCGGCGAGATCGCGGATCAGCCGTTCCGGGCGGATCGGCATCTCGTCGGAGGCGGCGAGGGCGGCGAAGGCCGACCATTTCACCCGCTTCGCCTCGGCGACCAGGGCGCGGCCGTCGCCGTCGCGTTCCGGACGCCCGGCGAGCCGATCGGCGACCGCCGCGTCCAGCGCCTCGAGGGCCAGCTTGGCGTCGCCGACGAGGGCGACCTCGGTCGGATAGTTGACGGCGATCGCCGCCGGATCGACGTCGATGTGGACGATCGGCACGGTCGGGGCGGGATGGCGCCAGTGCTCGGTCGAGGTCGAGCCGGCGCGGCAGCCGACGATCACCACCAGATCTGCGGCGTCGATCACCGCGCGGGTGGCGCGGACACCACCGTTCGAGCCGACGACGCCGGCGCAGAGGTCATGGGTCTCGGCGAGCGCGCCCTTGCCGCTGACCGTCGTGGTGACGGGAGCGTCGAGCCGTTCGGCCAGCGTCGCCAGCTCCTCGCTCGCGTCCGCCGCGATCACCCCGCCACCGACCAGGAACACCGGCCGGCGCGCGCCGACCAGGAGATCGGCGGCGCGTTCGACGTCGTCGGCCGCCGGAGCGGAGCGCCACGACGGCGCGCGGCCGTGTTCGGGCTGAGCCCAGATCTCGCTCTCGGGGACCGTTCCGGTCTGGACGTCGAAGGGCAGGCCGATGTGCGCCGATCCGGGCTTGCCGGTGGTCATGGCGCGGAAGGCGGCGCGCATCGCCCGCGGCAGGTCGACGGCGCGATCGAGCACCGTGTTCCATTTGGTCAGCGGCCGATAGAGCCCCTTCTGGTCGAGTTCTGTCAGCGGAAAGCGGCCGCGCGAGGCGACCGAGACGTCGGAGGTGATGCCGAGCACCGGCACCGAACTCTCGTTGGCCTCGACGATGCCGGGCAGCAGATAGGTCGCGCCGCCGCCGCTCGGACCCTCGCAGACGCCGACCTTGCCGGTCACCCGGGCGTAACCGTCGGCCATGTAGGCGGCGGAGCGCTCGTCGCGGGTGAGGATGTGGCGGATGCCGCGGCCGTCCTTGAAGAAGGCATCGTAGAGCGGCAGCGAAGTGTCGCCGCACAGGCCGAAGACCGTGTCGACGCCGTTCAGTTCGAGCATCCGCAGCAGGGCTTCGGCGCCGGTGAGTTCGTTGCTCATGGGGCAGGCTCCGAGGGGGACGAGAAAACCGTCTACAGACCTGTATTCAGGCTAGGTGAGGGGGCGAAGGCTGTCAACGCGAAGGGGCGGCGGGGAGGACGGATGTGACGTGGTCGTTCCGTGGCGCGACCTCTCGAAGCGACCGGGTCACCGGGGAGATCGGAGGGGCTGGGGCGGCCCCTTTCCGCCGGCGGTACCTGGTGCCGTACACCGGTCGGCGCCCTCCCTGCGAGATGCTACGAGACGCCGCCTTCGGCGGTTCCTCGGCATGAGGGGCTCTCCTTCGCACGGAAATCTTCGATCCCTCATCCTGAGGAGGGCCGAAGGCCCGTCTCGAAGAATCGGGCACGGACTCGGATCCGCGATCTCACCCGAAACTGCTCCGGCGGACGACGAGATCGCCGCCCCATCATCACCTTCCGCCGATCCGCCGATAGAACCCGGCGAGCAGCAGCGGCGTCAGGTACATCGGTAGCTGATAGCAGCCGACGAACAGCATGATCGGTTCGACGATGCCGTCGGGCAGCGCCGTGAGCAGCAGGATGAAGTTGCGGTTGCCGGCGGCGATGCCGATCGCCGGGGCGGCGTCGGACGCGCCGAAGCGGCGGGCGAGGAGCGCGCCGACGATCTGGAAGCCGAAATTGGCGGCGAAAGCGGCGAGTGCGGTGACCGCCACCGATGCCGGGTCGCGGCGGATCTCGAGCGCGATCGCCTCCATGACGCCGATCACCACGATCGCGAAGACGAAGGTGGAGAGCCCGTCGACGGCAGCGAGGCGGCTTCGCCCGAGGTCGGGCGCGAGGCGGGCCCGCGCCCCGAAGCCGACGAGGGCAGCGACGCCGATCAGGCCGGCGAGGCGTAGCGCCGCCGGCGCCACGGCGGCGGGATCGCCGAGGTCGCCGGAGGCGAGGAAGACCGGCACCACGGTCAGAGGCAGCAGCCCGGTCGCCACCACGACGAGGCGCAGCGCCGGAGCCGGGTCGCCGCCGACCAGAATGGTGAGGTTCGGCGTCCCGGCGATCGGCGCCGTGGTGGTCATGATCAAGAGCGCCATGGCGATCGGCCCGGCGAGCCCGAAGCCGCGTTCGACGGCGAGGACGGCGAGCGGCACGGCGATCTGCAGGAGGACGACGAGGCCGAGGGTCGAGGCCATCGCCGACAGGGCCCCCCAGGCGGCGCGCGCGCCGATGCGGAAGGCGGCGATCGCCAGGAGGACGGCGATGAGCAGGCCGATGTGCGGCCGGATCGCCCCGGCGAGGCTCGGCGAGACGATGCCGGCGAGAAGGCCCACGACCAGCACGCCGCGGCCGTGGCGGGCGAGCGCGCCGAGCGCGGTCTCGAGGGTCGACCCGAGGCTCATCCCGGCGCCAGGGAGAGGTGGTCCGGCAGCCAGGTGGCGAGTTCGGGGAACATGATCATCACGAAGACCATGACGATCATGATCATGAACATCGGGAAGGCCGATTTCGCCACGAATCCCATCTGGTGGCCGGTCATGCCCTGCATGACGAAGAGGTTGAAGCCGACCGGCGGGGTGATCTGCGCCATCTCGACGACCAGGACGATGAAGATGCCGAACCAGATGACGTCGATGTCGACCTGCCGGATCATCGGCTCGACGATGGCGATGGTCAGCACCACCGAGGAGATGCCGTCGAGGAAGCAGCCGAGGATGATGTAGAAGACCAGCAGCGCCATGATCAGCTGGAACTTGGTCAGTTCCAGCGAGCCGATCCAGGTGGCGAGCGCCCGCGGCAGGCCGGTGAAGCCCATCGACATCGACAGGAAGGCGGCGCCGCACAGGATCAGGGCGATCATCGCCGAGACGCGGGTGGCGCCGAGCAGGCTCTCGACGAAGGACTTGTAGGTCAGCGACCCCTGCGCCGCCGCGAGGGCGAGCGAGCCGGCGACGCCGATGGCGGCGGCTTCCGTCGCGGTGGCGAGGCCGGCGTACATCGAGCCGATCACCGCGACGATGAGCAGGATCACCGGGATGAGGAAGCGCGACCGCGACAGCCGCTCGGCGAAGCTCATCGGCGGTTCGGGCGTCGGCGCATAGTCCTTCGCCGTCTTCACCCAGATGATGAGATATCCCATGAACATGAGCGCGAGCACCAGTCCCGGCACGATGCCGGCCATGAACAGCTTGGTGATCGATTCGTTGATGGTGACTCCGTAGACGATCAGCGTCAGCGACGGCGGGATCATCAGCCCGAGGGTGGCGGCGCCGGCGAGCGTGCCGATGATCATCCGTTCCGGATAACCGCGCTTCTTCAGTTCCGGCACCGTCATCTTGCCGACGGTGGTCAGCGTCGCGGCGGAAGAGCCGGAGACGGCGGCGAAGATGGTGCAGCCGACGATGTTGGTGTGGAGGAGCCCGCCGGGCAGCCGCGCCATCCACGGCGCCAGCCCTTTGAACATGTCTTCCGACAATCGGGTGCGGAACAGGATCTCGCCCATCCAGATGAACAGCGGCAGAGCGGTCAGCGACCAGGACGACGACGTCGACCACATGGCCGTGATCATCGCATCGCCGACGGGCCTCGAGGTGAAGAGGATCATGCCGACGAAGGCGACCCCGGTCAGCGCCAGTCCGATCCACACACCGGTGGAGAGCAGGAAGAACAGTATGACCAGGAAGAGTGCGGTGAACTCCAGTTGATCCATCGCCGCTCACTCCACCTGGATGGTGTCTTCGGCGCCCGACCCGATGCCGGACGTGCCGGAGAACAGGTAGCGGACGAAATTGTCGAGGAAGGCGACGGCGAAGAGGATCGCCCCCACCGCCATGGCGGTCTGCGGGATCCACAGCGGCGTGGCGTCGAGACCCTGGCTGAGATCACCGAGCTTCCACGACCAGTAGACCGCCCGGCAGGCGTACCAGGCGATGTAGCCGGAGATGGCGGTGCCGACGGCGAGCGCCCAGATCTCCAACGGCCGGCGCATCCGCGGCACGATCTCGTGGATCATCGTCACCCGGATGTGCGAGCCGCGGTTCAGCGCCGCGGCGAAGGCGAGGAACGACGAGGCCGCCATCAGATAGCCGGCGTAGTCGGTCGAGCCGCGCAGCGACACGCCGGACCATCGGGCGATCATCTGAGCGACGATCAGGCCGAAGACGCCGAGAAGCGAGAGCGCCGCGAGGGCTCCGGCGACGAGGTAGAGCGCATCGAGCACGCTGCGCAGGAGACGGGCGATCGCCATCGCTGAACCCGAGCGGGAGAGGAAGGGAGGACACGGGCGTGGAGCGCGCCCGTGTCCTCGGAGGGTGTGCCGATCACTTCGCCTCGAAGGCGTCGATGATCGTCTTGCCGCCCGGACCGGCCTTGGCGATCCATTCGGCGGTCATGGTCTTGCCGAAGCCGGACAGTTCGCCCGCCAGCGTCGCATTGGGCTTGGCGACGGTCATCTTGTTGGCCGCCAGCGCGTCCAGGTACTTCTGGGTGAGCGCCCGCGACTTGGCGAGGCCGTCGGCCGCGGCCTTGTCGCCGCAGGTCTTCATCGCCGCCTGATCGGCGGCCGACAGCTTGCCGAAGGAGTCCTTGTTGGCGAAGATGACGTTGCGCGGCAGCCAGGCATCGACCTCGTAGAAGTTGGTCATGTACTCCCACGCCTTGACGTCGAAGCCGGTCGAGCCGGACGAGATGAAGCTGTCGGCGACGCCGGTGGCCAGAGCCTGCGACAGGTCTGCCGCTTCGATCTGCACCGGGATCATGCCGGCGAGTTCGGCGATGCGGGCGGTGGCGACCGAGTAGGAGCGGAACTTCACGCCCTTCAGGTCGGCGACCGCGTTGATCGGCTTCTTGGTGTAGAGGCCCTGCGGCGGCCACGGAACGGCGTAGACGTAGACGAGGTTCTGGCTGGCCATGAGCTTCTCGAGCTCGGGTCGGGCCGCCTTCCACAGCTTCTCCGAGGCGTCGAAGCTCGACGCGAGGAAGGGGATCGAGTCGACGCCGTAGAGGGCGTTCTCGTTGGCGTGGGCCGAGATCAGGCGCTCGCCGATCGGCGCCTGTCCGGTCTGGACGGCACGCTTGATGTCGTTGCCCTTGAACAGGGCGCCGTTGGGATGGACGGTGATGTCGACGCGGCCGGCGGTCGCGCCCTTGACGCAGGCGCCGAAGGCGACCGCCGTCTCGGTGTGGAAATTGGTGGCCGGATAGGCCGCCGGCAGATCCCAGCCCTCGGCCAGGGCCGCGCCGCCGCCGAGAAACTGCGCCGCGAACGCGGCCATCATCCAACCCGACTTCGATACCTTCATGTCGACCACTCCCTGGATCCGCCGGTGTCCCCGGCGCACATGTCGTCGGGCCGCGAAAGGATTTTTCCGTGACGCAGCCGATCGGAAAAAACGAGTTCTGTGACGCCTGTATACGGATCATGATGCAAATGACCCGACCGTCAAGCCGGAATCTCTCGCCTCGAAAGCGCCGCGTGGTGGGCGCTGCCGCCGCGGCCCGGCGCCTCGCGCGGGGCCGTCACATCGTCCGCCGCGGGAGGGATTGCATCGGCTCGAGATTTGGCTTCATCTCGGGCATTCAGATCTGAATACGGACCGATCGAGGCATCGCCCCTTCGGTGGAGAGTGCGCCATGGCGGAGCGGATCGTCGTCGTCGGTGGGGGAGCGGTCGGAGCGGCCTGTGCGCTCGAAGCGCATCGGCGCGGCTTCGCGGTGACGTTGGTCGAACCCGGCGATCCCGGCGGCGATCAGGCGGCGAGTTACGGCAACGCCGGCTGGCTGTCGGTGCAGTCGGTGATCCCGCCGTCCGAACCGGGTGTGTGGAAGAAGATCCCCGGCTATCTCCTCGATCCGCTCGGGCCGCTCGCCATCCGGCCGCTGCACCTGCCCGGCATCGCGCCCTGGCTCGTCCGCTACATGGCGTCGGGGTGGACGCGCGAGCGCATCCGCGCCATCGCCGGCATGCTGCGTCCGCTTCTCGCCGATGCGCCGACGCTCAATCGCGAGGCGGCCGAAGAGGCGGGGGTCGCCGACCTCGTCGCAGCCTCGAGCGGCCTCGCCCACGTCTTCCGCGACCGCGCCGCCTTCGCCGCGGAGACGAGTTGGGCGACGCGCGCCGCCGTCGGCATCCGCTGGGACGAGGTCGAGGGCGACGCGGTTCGTGAACTCTTGCCGGAGATCGATCCGGCCTATCGCTTCGCCGTCGTGGTGCGCGAGGGCGGTCACTGCCGCGATCCCGGCGGCTTCGTCGCCGCGCGGGTGCGTCACGCCGGACGGCTCGGGGTGACGCTGGTCCGGGCGAAGGCGCTCGATTTCGCCTATGCCGGCTGCCGACTCACCGGCGTCGTCACCGATGCGGGCACGGTTCCCGCCGATCGTGCGGTGATCGCCGCCGGCATCCGCTCGACACCGCTCGCCGAACGCGTCGGCCTGAAGGTGCCGATGGAGAGCGAGCGCGGCTATCACGTCGAGATCGACGGGCTCGACGCCGGTCCGGCGATCCCGGTGATGATCCAGGACCGCAAGGTGGCGATCACCCGCATGGCCAAGGGCCTGCGCGTCGCCGGTCAGGTGGAACTCGCCGGCGTCGAGGCGGCGCCCAACTGGCATCGCGCCGAGGTGCTGAAGACCCATCTCCTCGGCGTCTTCCCCTCGCTCGCCCCGGCGATCCGCGACGGCGCGGCGCGGACGTGGCTCGGCCACCGCCCGAGCACGCCCGACGGCCGGCCGGTGATCGGCCGTAGCCCCCACGCGGACGTGCTCGTCGCCTACGGCCACGGCCACATCGGACTGGCCAGCGGTCCGAAGACCGGCCGCATCGTCGGCGATCTCCTTCTCGGGCGGACGCCCGAGATCCCGATCGACGGCTTCGCGCCGGATCGCTTCCGCGCTTATCCCACCACCGGAGGGCAGCCGACATGACGACGATCGTTTCCCCCGTCGGCCCGTTGGCGCGCGGCGGCAAGGCGATCTACGGCGCGCCGCTCGGCATCCTGATGCTCGAGGCGCGCTTTCCCCGCATCCTCGGCGACATGGGCAACGCCGAGACCTGGCCCTTCCCGGTGCTCTATCGGGTGGTGCGCGGCGCGAGCCCTGAGAAGGTGGTGCTGAAGGGCGCCGCGGGGCTGCTGCCGGACTTCATCGAGGCGGCGCGCGATCTCGTCCGTCTCGGCGCCGAGGCGATCACCACCAACTGCGGCTTCCTGGCGCTGTTCCAGAAGGAGCTCGCCGAGATGGTCGGCGTGCCGGTCGCCACCTCGTCGCTGATGCAGGTGCCTTGGGTGCAGGCGACGCTGCCGCCGGGCCAGAGGGTCGGCATCGTCACGGTGTCGAGTTCGACCCTGACGCCGGCCCATCTCGCCGGCGCCGGCGTGCCGCTCGACACGCCGGTCGTCGGCACCGAGACCGGTTGCGAGTTCTTCCGGGTGCTGATCCTCGCCGAGAAGGACGACATGGACGTCGGGCTGGCCGAGGCCGACATCCTGGCGGCGGGGCGCGAGCTGGTGGCGCGCCATCCGGAGGTCGGGGCGGTGGTGCTCGAATGCACCAACATGCCGCCCTACGCCGCCGCGCTCGCCGCCGAGATCGGCCGGCCGGTCTACGACATCTACTCGATGATCTCCTGGTTCCACGCGGGTCTCCGCCCGCGGCGGTTCCGTCGCGAGGGGTGAGGAGGGGCCATGTCCGCCGAAACCGACAGCGTCGTCGATCGCGTCTACGAGGCGCTGAAGGAGATGGCGGTCGGCTATGCCGTCCGCCCCGGCGAACGGATCAACGAAGGCCGGATCGCGACGCAGCTCGGGGTCAGCCGCACCCCTCTCAGAGAAGCCTTGAACCGCCTCAAGATGGAGGGATTCCTGCGCTTCGAGCCGGGCCGCGGCTTCTTCTGCCGCGAACTCGATCCTCAGGAGGTCTTCCAGCTCTACGAGTTGCGCAAGACGATCGAGACGGCGGCGGTGCGGCTCGCCGTCGCCCGCGCCGACGATCGCGAGATCGCCGCACTCGCCGGCTTCCTCGACGCCACCGGCCCCGGGAGCGACGGCCGTTCGGTCGGCGAACTGACCGAACTCGACGAGACCTTCCACGCGCGCCTGATGATGCTCTCCCGCAACGACGAGATGCTGAGGGTGCTCGACAACGTCGATGCCCGCATCCGCTTCGTCCGTTGGATCGACATGGGCGAGGGGCGCTCGACCACTCAGGGCGAACACCGCGCCGTGGTCGAGGCGCTGGCGCGACGCGACGCCGACGCCGCGGCCGCGATCCTCGAACGCCACATCGATCGCCGTCTCGACCAGATCACCGCGGCGATCCGCGAAGGCCTCGCCCGGATCTATCTGAAGCCGCAACCCGGTGAGGGCGAGGGCTGACGAGGCGGCCCCCGCGGTCGCGGAGGCGCTTTCGCGTGCCTACCTTCACGGCACGTCTCGTGTAGATCGACGGAGCCTCGATTTGCTCCCTCGTAGCTCCGAAATCAGCCGTCGTCTCCGGCGAGAGAAGCGAGGGAAGGGGATCCACTCGCTCCGCGTATCGTCGGACCGTCGATGGATCTCTTCCCCTCCGCTTCGTGTCCCACCGGGGATGACGGCCTCCTGATCGGGCTCGTCGGGTGGCGGGACGCCGGGCGTTCGGCCTCGGTGGCGGCGCGCGCGGCGGCCTCCCCACGGTGGCGGCGCTCACGCCTTCGGCGCGGCAGCGTCGCCGCCTGCACGGGCGCTCTCCTCGCGCAACAGGTCGCGTAGTTCCTCGAGGCGAGTGCGATAGCCGTCGGCGTCGCCGTAGTCGAGGAACCCGACATAGCGGCGATGTGGATCGGTGGTCTTCAGTGCGTGCTTGATCGGGCACCAGTATTGTTCGGTGCGGCCGGCGATCTCGCGGACGAAGGCGACGACGCCGTTGGCGTAGGAACAGTAGCGGCAGTTCAGCGCCTCGATCCAGTTGAGATAGCCGAGCCGGGCGCGGTCGAAGACGACGTAGTCGGCGCGGCGCACCCGCGGGATGCCGTAGGCGCGGAAACAGATCTGCTGGTAGAGGTTGGCCCACAGGTCGAGCGCCACCAACGGCACGATCAGCGAATAGATCACCGGCGCGGTGAGGATCGAGGAGAGCGAGGACTCGGCGAGGAAGCGCGCCGCGCCGGTCTTCAGCCGGCGGTGCTCGGCGGCGATCCCCTCCTCGAACTCGACGAAGCGCTCGCGCAGACGCCAGCCGAGGGCCTCGCGTCGCGCATCGATCTCGGCCTCGAGTTCGCTCTGGAGGCGGAGGATCTCGCCGATCAGGTCCTGCATGCGTCGGGTCATGGGGTCGGCCTTCCGTGGGAGGGAGCGGCAGGGCGCGCGACGGGGTCACCGCGTCGGCATCCGCGGCGCATCGAGCCGGTCGGCGGTGACGGAGGCCCGTGCCGAGCGTGTCGCTCGCCGGCCGCCCCGCCTCCGACGTGCCCGCGTCGGAAGGCGATCGTCACGGCGAGCGGTCTTTCGACGGGGCCACCGTCCCGACCCGGTCCGGTCGCGGAAAATTCCAACATTTCTGCATGATCCGACCGAAAGACGCGCGCGTCGTTGATGCCGATCATGGTGACGGGCGGCTCGTCCGGGCATCATTCCCGCCGAGAGACGAGGTCGGCCATGTCGATCCATCGGTCTTCGAGCGGAACGGCCCCCATGAGGGCGCGCGAGGTCGAGGTTCCCCCTCTCGGTCTCGCCGGGACACTGACCCTGCCCCCCGCCCCACGCGGCGTCGTCCTCTTCGCTCACGGCAGCGGGTCGAGCCGCTTCAGCCGGCGCAACCGCCTCGTCGCCGCGGCGCTTCAGGGCCGCGGCTTCGCCACGCTGCTCTTCGATCTGCTGCTGCCGGAGGAGGAGGGCGATCGCGCCAAGGTCTTCGACATCGCTCTTCTCGCCGATCGGCTCGGCACGGCGGTGCACTGGGCGACCAACGACCCGGATCTCGCGGCGTTGCCGATCGGCCTCTTCGGCGCGAGCACCGGCGCGGCGGCGGCCCTGGTCGCAGCGGCTCGCCTCGGCGATCGCATCGCGGCGGTGGTGTCGCGCGGCGGGCGACCGGATCTGGCGGGTGCGGCCCTCGATCGCGTGGTGTCGCCGACCCTGCTGATCGTCGGGGGCGAGGACGGCGTCGTCGTCGACCTGAACGCCGAGGCCTTCGCCCGGCTCGACCGTGTGAAGGCGCTCGAGATCGTGCCCGGCGCGACGCATCTCTTTCCCGAGCCCGGAGCGCTCGAAGCCGTCGTCGAATTCGCCGGCGACTGGTTCGAGCGGCACCTCGTCGGTGCTCGACATCGACGGGAGGCGGAACCGTGAAGCCGTTCAGGGATCGTATCCGAGCGGGGCGGCGGCTCGCCGGCGCCCTCGCGCATCTGAAGGATCGCCGCCCGGTGGTCCTGGCCCTGCCGCGCGGTGGCGTGCCGGTGGCGGCCGAGATCGCCTCGGCGCTCGCCGCTCCGCTCGATCTCGTCCTCGTCCGCAAGATCGGCCTCCCCGGTCAGCCGGAACTGGCGATGGGGGCGGTGGTCGACGGCGCCGAGCCGATCACCGTGCGCAACGAGGACATCATCCGCCTCGCGGCGATCGACGACGTGCTGTTCGCCCGGGTGCGCGATCGCGAACTGGCCGAGATCGAACGGCGGCGCAAGCTCTACCTCGGCGACCGCCGCCGGGTGGACCCGAAGGGGCGGGTGGTGATCGTCGTCGACGACGGCATCGCCACCGGCGCGACGGTGAAGGCGGCGTTGCGCGCCATCCGCGAGCGCGGGCCGGAACGGCTGGTCCTGGCGGTACCGGTGGCGCCGCCGGAGACGATCGCCGAATTGCGGCGCGAGGTCGACGAGATCGTCTGCCTCGAGACTCCGACACCCTTCGGTGCCATCGGCTTCTTCTACATCGACTTCACCCAGGTCGACGACGCGACGGTGGCCGAGGCGCTGGCGCGGTTCCCGGTCGATCCGGCCGATGCGCCGGTGAACGGGACACGGGTGGAAACGTGAGGAAACGCGAGGCGGTCATCCGCGGTCGTGGGCCGCGAAGACCGGCCGATCGTGGCGCCGCCCCGGAGATCGGCGCGGCCCCGTCATGGCGCGCCGATGTCGTGCGTCGGCGCCACGAAGGTATGGTGCGCGACGAGCCCGTGATCATGTGACCGCGAGGCGTCATATTTGAAATCACATGTATTCTAAAATTTGAGTAAAGAGAAAGTATTTTCTTCAATGTATTTCATTTCATCGACCGACATCCGGAAGCCGTGAGAAAGGTGTTGATCATCGGAAGTTGATCGGGATCAATGCGGCGATTGTATACTCGTGCGATGGAATTTCATCGATCGGCGGGCGAGCGACGAAGTCGGAACGTCGGAGTGCGCATGCACGGCTCGCGAGAGGAGGAACGGCCGACGTTCCCGTGAGATCCGATCGTAGACGGAACCGATCGACCCACCGGCCGGCGCTTCGTGCGCGGCCGTCCGTCGGGATCTTCGAAAAGACGACCGCACGCTCGCACGCGTGACAGGACGCGACAACGAAGAGGGAGAACGTCATGAAGACCAGCAAGGTATTCGGTCGACTTCTGTTTTCGGTGGCCATCGTCGGCTTCGTCGCCGGTGGCGTTCCGTCGGCGCAGGCCGGCGGGACCGTCGAGGTGCTGCACTGGTGGACCTCGGGTGGTGAAGCGAAAGCCGTCGGCGAGCTGAAGAAGACCTTCGAGGCGCAGGGCGGCACCTGGATCGACTCGCCCATCGCCGGTGGCGGCGGTGACGCTGCGATGACGGCGCTGCGCGCCCGGGTCATCGCCGGCAACGCGCCCTCGGCGGTGCAGCTCAAGGGGCCGGGCATCCAGGAATGGGCCAAGCTCGGCGTCATCGAGAGCATCGACGACGTCGCCGCCAAGGAGAAATGGGACTCGGTGCTGCCGCCGGTGGTCGCCGACGTCATGAAGTACCAGGGCAAGTACGTCGCCGCCCCGGTCAACATCCACCGTGTGAACTGGATGTGGGCCAACCCGGCGGTGCTCGCCAAGGTCGGCGCCAAGGTTCCGACGACCTGGGCCGAGTTCAACGAGACCGCCGACAAGCTGAAGGCGGCCGGCATCACGCCGCTCGCCCACGGTGGCCAACCGTGGCAGGACGCGACGATCTTCGAAGTGGTGGTGCTGGGGGTCGGCGGCGCCGACTTCTACAAGAAGGCGCTGGTCGAGATGGATCAGGCCTCGCTCTCCGGTCCGACCATGGTCGCCGCCTTCGATCAGCTGCGCAAACTGCGCGGCTACGTCGACAAGAGCTTCCCGGGTCGTGACTGGAACCTCTCCACCGCCATGGTGATGAACGGCCAGGCCGGCTTCCAGATCATGGGCGACTGGGCCAAGGGCGAGTTCCTCGCCGCCGGCAAGAAGCCCGGCGTCGACTTCCTGTGCGTGCCGCCTCCGGGCTCCGGCTTCCTCATGAACGCCGACAGCTTCACCTTCTTCAAGGATCCGAAGCCGGGTCGTGCGGAAGGCCAGAAGGTGTTGGCGAGCGAGATCATGTCGCCGGCCTTCCAGCGCACCTTCAACCTCGCCAAGGGGTCGATCCCGGCGAGGACCGACGTGAAGCTCGACGACTTCGACGACTGCGCCAAGCGCTCGGCCGCCGATCTCGCCGCCGCGACCAAGGCGGGCAGCCTGCTGCCGAGCCTCGCCCACGAGATGGCGGTGCCGCGCACCGTGCGCGGCGAGGTGCTCGACGTGGTGACCAACTTCTTCAACTCGGACATGAGTTCGAAGGACGCCGCCGCCGCGCTGGCCGCCGCCGTGAAGCGGGCGCAGTGATCGACGCCGACCGCCGTCGGGGACGGGTCCTCCGCCCCCGGCGGTCCCAAGGGGAGGCGCCGGGATGTTCGCTCGCGTCGTCGAGAAGTGGCTGCCGCGGATCGTGGTGATGCCGCTGTTCGCGGTCAGTCTGTTCTTCGTCTACGGCTTCATCGCCTGGACGACGTGGATCTCGTTCACCCGGTCGGGAGTCATGCCGGACTACGGGTTCGCCGGTCTGCAGCAATACGAGAGGCTGTGGTCGACGCCGCGCTGGTACGTGGCGCTCGGCAATCTCGCCGTCTTCTCGATCCTGTTCATCGGCTTCTGCATCGTCGTCGGCATCCTGCTGGCGATCCTCCTCGATCAGCGCATCCGCATCGAGGGGGCGATCCGCACCATCTACCTCTACCCGATGGCGCTCTCCTTCATCGTCACCGGCACGGCGTGGAAGTGGATCCTCAACCCCGGCCTCGGGCTCGAGCATCTCGCCCACCAATGGGGTTGGACGGACTTCCATTTCGGCTGGCTGGTCGATCCACGGATGGCCATCTACACGGTGGTGATCGCCGGGGTGTGGCAGTCGTCCGGCTACGTCATGGCGCTGTTCCTCGCCGGGTTGCGCTCGGTCGACGACGAGGTGTTGCGCGCCGCGGCGATCGACGGAGCGGGGCCGATCCGCACCTACACCTCGATCATCCTGCCGATGATCCGGCCGGTGTTCTTCTCGGCGATCATCGTGCTCGCCCATCTCGCCATCAAGAGCTACGACCTCGTCGTGGCGCTGACCGGCGGCGGCCCCGGCTACGCCACCGACGTGCCGGCGACCTTCATGTATTCCTTCGCCTTCCAGCGCAGCGAACTCGGCACCGCCGCGGCGAGCGCGGTGATGATGCTGGTCACCATCCTGGCGATCATCGTGCCCTACCTCTATTCGGAACTGAGGGAGGCCGGCCGATGACCACCTCCGCGAACGCCGGCATCGTCCGCCGCAAGGGCGTCGGCGCGAAAGTCGGGCGCATCGTTCTCTTCACCGTGCTCGGGCTCTTCTGCGTCTACTACCTGATGCCCCTGTGGGTGGTGGTGGTGACGTCGCTCAAGTCGCTCGACGAGATCCGTGCCGGCTCGCTCCTCGGCCTGCCGCAGGCGCCGAGCTTCGCCGCTTGGGGGAAGGCGTGGTCGTCGGCCTGCGTCGGCGTGCGGTGCGACGGCCTCGCCCCCTATGTCTGGAACTCCGTCGCCATGGTGATCCCGGCGGTGGCGCTCTCGACCTTCTTGGGAGCGATCGCCGGTTACGCCCTGACGAAATGGCGCTTTCCCGGTGCGGACACGATCTTCGCGCTGATGCTCTTCGGCGCCTTCATCCCCTTCCAGGTGGTGCTCCTGCCGATGGCGCGGGTGCTCGGCATCCTCGATCTCGCCGGCTCGGTCCTCGGGCTGGTGCTGGTCCACACCGTCTACGGCCTCGCCTTCACCACGCTGTTCTTCCGCAACTTCTTCGTCGGCGTGTCGAACGGCATCGTCGACGCCGCCAAGATCGACGGCGCCGGGTTCTTCTCGATCTTCTTCCGCATCATGCTGCCGATGGCGCCGCCGGTGATCGTCGTCACCGTGATCTGGCAGTTCACCCAGATCTGGAACGACTTCCTGTTCGGCGTCGCCTTCACCGTCGGCGACAGCAATCCGGTGACGGTGGCGCTCAACAATCTCGTCGCCACCTCCACCGGCGTGAAGGAATACAACGTCGACATGGCGGCGGCGGTGATCGCGGCGTTGCCGACGCTGCTCGTCTATGTCGTGGCGGGCAAGTACTTCGTGCGCGGGCTCGCCGCCGGCGCGGTGAAAGGATGATCCCATGGCTTCGATCCATCTCCGCGACGTGTGGAAACGGTTCGGTGCGACCGAGGTCATCAAGGGCGTGTCGCTCGACTTCGACGACGGCGAGTTCGTCGTCCTCGTCGGTCCGTCGGGCTGTGGGAAGTCGACGCTGCTCAACCTCGTCGCCGGGCTCGAGACGCTGTCGTCGGGCACGATTCGCATCGGCGACAAGGTCGTCGACGACGTGCCGCCCAAGGACCGCAACATCGCCATGGTGTTCCAGTCCTACGCGCTCTATCCGACCAAGACGGTGCGCGACAACATCACCTTCGGCATGGTCACCCGCCGCGTGCCGCAGGAGGTCCAGGACGACGCGCTGAAGGAGGTCTCCGAGCTCCTCCACATCGACCACCTGCTGGCCCGCAAGCCCGGCCAGCTCTCCGGCGGTCAGCGCCAACGCGTCGCCATGGGGCGGGCGCTGGTCAGGAAGCCCGACGTCTTCCTCTTCGACGAGCCGCTGTCGAACCTCGACGCCAAGCTGCGCATCGAGATGCGCACCGAGATCAAGAAACTCCACCTCCGGCTCGGCCAGACGGTGGTCTACGTCACCCACGATCAGGTCGAGGCGATGACGCTCGCCTCCCGCATCGCGGTGATGGACAACGGCCATATCCGCCAGTTCGCCGATCCGGCGACGATCTACGAGGAACCGGTCGATCTCTTCGTCGCCGGCTTCATGGGCTCGCCGCCGATGAACATGCTGCCCGGCGTCATCCGCCGCGACGGCGCACCCTGTGTCGAAGTGGCGAACGGCGGCGCCGGGCCGATCCGCTTCCCGCTGGCGGCGGACGCGGCGGCGATCACCGCGACCGAGGGACAGAAGGTGGTGTTGGGCCTGCGCCCCGAGACCATCTTCGCCGCCGGCAGCAGGCTGCCCGGCCCCGATCGCTTCGTCTTCGAGGCGAGGGTCGAGGTCATCGAGCCGACCGGTCCCGACACCATGCTGGTCTTCGCTTTCGGCGACACCGAGGTGATCGCCCGGGTCGAGCCGGACAGCCCGGCGACGGTCGGCGAAGCCTTCCGTTTCGAGGTCGACATGGCCAAGGCCAAGCTCTTCGACGCCGCATCGGGCAAGCGGTTGTCCGCCCCGCGCTGACCGCCGCCCATCGAGGGTTCGGCAACCGGCGACGCGCCCGGGGCCATGGCCGGGCGTGGCCCGACGGATCATGTCGCGGCGCAAGAAAACGCGATCGAAGAACAAAGAAAAATATCACGATATTCATCATCGCGACTGTCGTCTGCGAACGTCATTGCGTCGTCGTGACGTCGCCGTTGATCTGGGTCATGGCAATTCCGACAGAAATAACAACAATAGTTCCAGTTCGGACATGCCTACCCGGCGCGATGACCAGGGAAGGAGAACGGCATGACGACCCTCCTCATTCCGAGACGCGTCCAGGACGTCGCCGCGAGCAATCTCGGCGAGTACGAGGAGGCGCGTCGCATCTTCACCTGGGAAAGCGCCCGGGCGCTGCTCGACGGGCTGAACGGCGGCGCGCTCAACATCGCCCACGAGGCGGTCGACCGCCACGTGGCGGCGGGGCGCGGGGCGAAGATCGCCATCCGCTGGATCGCCAAGGACGGCACCCGGCGCGACATCACCTATGCCGATCTCGCCGCCGAAGCCCACCGCTTCGCCAACGTGCTCACCTCGCTCGGCGTCAAACGCGGCGACCGGGTCTATACCCTGCTCGGCCGCGTTCCCGAGCTCTACGTCGCCGTTCTCGGCACGCTCGAGGCCGGCGCGGTGCTGTCGCCGATGTTCTCCGCCTTCGGCCCCGAGCCGATCGAAGCGCGCATGCGGATCGGCGGGGCGCGGGTGCTGGTGACCAGCCGCCGGCTCTACGAGCGCAAGGTGGCGAGCTGGCGGGAAAAGCTCGAGGGCCCTCTCGACGTGCTGGTGATCGACGGTGGCGGACCGCCGCCGGCGGGCACCCGCGATCTCGCCGCGGCGATGGCCGCGGCCTCGCCGCAGCACGAGACGGTGCGCACCCATCCCGAGGACATGGCGCTCCTCCACTTCACCTCGGGCACCACCGGCAAGCCGAAAGGCGCGGTGCACGTCCACGAGGCGGTGGTGGCGCATGTGGCGACCGGTCGGTTCGCCCTCGATCTCCATCGCGACGACATCTTCTGGTGCACCGCCGATCCCGGCTGGGTGACCGGCACCTCCTACGGTATCATCTCGCCGCTGGTGAACGGCCTCACCATGATCGTCGACGAGGCGGAGTTCGACGCCGAGCGCTGGTATTCGATCCTGGAGAGCGAGAAGGTCACGGTCTGGTACACCGCGCCGACCGCCATCCGCATGTTGATGAAGGCCGGCGGCGACATGGTGCGCGACCGGGATCTGTCGCATCTGCGCTTCATGGCGAGCGTCGGCGAGCCGCTCAATCCGGAGGCCGTCGTCTGGGGCGCCGAAACCTTCGGCATGCCGTTCCACGACAACTGGTGGCAGACCGAGACCGGCGGCATCATGATCGCCAACTACGCCTCGATGGACGTCAAGCCGGGATCCATGGGCAAGCCGTTGCCCGGCATCACCGCGGCGATCCTCGAGAAGACCGCCGACGGCGTGAAGCTGGCCGACAAGCCGATGACCATCGGCCAACTGGCGTTGAAGCCGGGATGGCCGTCGATGATGCGCGCCTATCTCCACGAGGAGGAGCGCTACGCCAAGTGCTTCGCCGGCGGCTGGTATCTCTCCGGCGACCTCGCGATGTGCGACGAGGACGGCTACTTCTGGTTCGTCGGCCGCGCCGACGACGTCATCAAGAGCGCCGGCCATCTGATCGGACCGTTCGAGGTCGAAAGCGCGCTGATGGAGCACCCGGCGGTGGCCGAGGTCGGCGTCATCGGCGTGCCCGACGAGACGGTCGGCGAGACGGTGAAGGCCTTCGTCGCCCTCAAGCCGGGCTTCACCGAGAGCGACGAGCTGATGCTCGAGCTCATCGGCCATGCCCGCAAACGGCTCGGACCGGCGGTGGCGCCGAAAGAGATCGCCTTCCGCCGGAACCTGCCCAAGACGCGCTCCGGCAAGATCATGCGTCGCCTCCTCAGGGCGCGCGAACTCGGCCTGCCGGAAGGTGACATCTCCACTCTCGAGAGTGACGAACGATGAACGACGCGTCCCTCAAGCCGCACGTCGACCGTGCGCATGCGCTCGATCTCCTCGGGCAGATGATCCGCATCCGCCGCTTCGAGGACAAGTGCGCCGAACTCTACACCAAGGAGAAGATCCGCGGTTTCCTCCACCTCTACGACGGTGAGGAGGCGATCGCGGTCGGCATCCTGCGCTGCCTCGGCGAAAAGGACCGCGTGGTCGGCACCTATCGCGAGCACGGCCACGCGCTGGTGCGCGGCGTGCCGATGGGCGAGGTGATGGCGGAGATGTACGGCAAGGCCGAGGGCTGCTCCGGCGGCCGCGGCGGCTCGATGCATCTGTTCTCGGCGGCGCAGAACTTCTACGGCGGCAACGCCATCGTCGGCGGCGGGCTGCCGCTCGCCGTCGGCCTCGGCCTCGCCGACAAGATGCGGCACGAGGACCGGGTCACCGCCTGCTTCTTCGGTGAAGGGGCGGTCGCCGAGGGCGAGTTCCACGAGAGCCTCAATCTGGCGGCGCTGTGGCATCTGCCGGTGCTCTTCGTCTGCGAGAACAACGGCTACGCCATGGGTACGGCGCTGTCGCGGTCCGAGGCCGAGGTCGACATCCACAAGAAGGCGGAGGGCTATTCCATCCGCTCCGAGGTGGTCGACGGCATGGACGTGGTCGCGGTCGAACGCGCCGCCTTGCGCGCCGTCGAGGCGATCCGTCGCGACGGAGAACCGTTCTTCCTCGAGTGCCGCACCTATCGCTTCCGGCCGCATTCGATGTTCGACGCCCAGCTCTACCGCGACAAGAGCGAAGTCGAGGAGTGGCGCAAGAAGGGACCGATCCATCGCTTCCGCGATTGGCTGATCGAAACCGGTCTCGTCCATCCGAGCGACGTCGAGCGTCTCGAACAGGAGATCGCCGCCGAGATCGAGGCGGCCGTCGCCTTCTCCGAGGCCGCCACCTTCGAACCGCTCGACGGGCTCACCCGCCACGTGACGGCGGGCGAACGTCCACCGGCCCCGGCGATCGTCGCCCCGTCGGCCGAGACGGTCGAGACGACCTATCGTGAAGCGGTCAAGCAGGGCATCGTCGACGCCCTGAAGCGCGACGACCGCGTCTTCCTGATGGGCGAAGACGTCGGCCTCTACGGCGGCTGCTACGCCGTCTCCAAGGGCCTCTACGGCGACTTCGGGCCGGACCGGATCCGCGACACGCCGCTGTCGGAATCGGGCTTCACCGGTGCCGGCATCGGCGCGGCGATGGCCGGGATGCGGCCGATCGTCGAGGTGATGACCGTCAACTTCTCGATGCTGGCGCTCGACCAGATCCTCAACACCGCGGCGACGGTGCGCCACATGTCGAACGGCCAGTTCGGCGTGCCGGTGGTCATCCGCATGGCGACCGGCGCCGGACGTCAGCTCGCGGCCCAGCATTCGCACAGTCTCGAGGGCTGGTACGCTCACATCCCGGGCATCCGGGTGTTGGCGCCGGCCACCCTCGAGGACGCCCGCGGCATGCTGTGGACGGCGCTCCAGGATCCCGATCCGGTGCTGATCTTCGAGAACGTCATGCTCTACAACCGCGTCGGCCGACTGGCGGTGAACGCCGGACCGGTCGACATCGACCATGCCGCGGTGCGCCGGCCGGGGAGGGACGTGACCCTCGTCACCTACGGCGGCTCACTCTTCAAGACGCTCGACGCGGCCGAGGAGCTGAGCAAGGCCGGCATCGACGCGGAGGTGATCGATCTCCGCACCCTGCGTCCGCTCGACGACGCCACCATCCTCGCCTCGGTCGCCGAGACCCACCGTCTGGCGATCGTCGACGAGGGATGGAAGACCGGCAGCCTCGCGGCCGAGATCGCCATGCGGGTGGTCGAGGCCGGTTTCTACGATCTCGACGCGCCGATCCGCCGGGTGTGCAGCGAAGAGGTGCCGATCCCCTACGCCAAGCATCTCGAGGACGCCTCGATCCCGAGCCCGGCGAAGATCGTCGATGCGGTGAAGGCGATGATGGGCAGGGGATGAGCGATGACCGAATTCCGCATGCCTTCCCTCGGTGCCGACATGGACGCCGGCACGCTGATCGAATGGACGGTGGCGCCGGGCGCACAGGTGAAGCGCGGTGACATCGTCGCGGTGGTCGAGACCCAGAAGGGCGCGATCGAGATCGAAGTGTTCGAGGACGGTGTCTTCGAGCGCCCGCTGGTCGAGATCGGCACCAAGGTGCCGGTCGGCCTGCCGATCGCGATGATCGCAGCCGCCGGTGAGGCGGCGCCACCTTCGCCTGCGGCCGCTCCGCCGGTCGAAGC
Organism: uncultured Alphaproteobacteria bacterium; assembly: GCA_937892955.1. Taxonomy (GTDB): domain Bacteria; phylum Pseudomonadota; class Alphaproteobacteria; order Rhizobiales; family Ancalomicrobiaceae; genus CALBKH01. The sequence goes on along the minus strand of CALBKH010000011.1, from coordinate 54,327 downwards.
CGCTCCGCCGGTCGCTGCGGCGCCGGCACCGTCGGCCGCCACCGAGACCGTGTTCGTACCCGAATTGGCCGAGGAGCCGCCTCCCACACCGCCCGCCGCGCCCGTCGCGGCGACGGTGACGTCGGCCCCGCCGGCGATATCGACGCCGATGGAGGGACGCCCGCGCGTCACTCCGGCGGCTCGGCGGCTCGCCGGGACCGCAGGCGTCGATCTCGTCGAGCTCGTCGGCTCGGGACCGGCGGGCGAGATCGTCCTCGCCGACGTCGAGGCGCGGATCGCGGCGAAGCCGGCGACGAAACCCGCCCCGGCTGCGGTACCCACTTCGGCTCCGGCCGCCGGGCGCGGCATCGATCCGGCCGCCATGCGGGCGGCGATCGCTGCGGCGATGGCCCGGTCGAAGCGCGAGATCCCTCACTACTACCTCACCGACACCGTCGACCTGACCCGCGCCGAGGCCTTCGTCACGACACGCAACGCCGGCCTCGAGCCGGCGGATCGCCTGCTCCTCGGCACGTTGTTCGTCGCGGCGGTGGCGCGAGCCGTGAAGAAGTACCCCGAATTCAACGGCCATCTCGTCGACGGCGTCTTCGCCCCGAGCAAGGCCGTCCACGTCGGCGTCGCGGTCAACATCCGCGGCACCGGTCTCGTCGCCCCGGCGATCCACGACACCGACGGGCTCGGGCTCGACGGGCTGATGGCGGCGATGCGCGACCTGGTGGTCCGGGTGCGCGCCGGCCGCTTCCGCGCGTCCGAACTCGCCGATCCGACCATCACCGTGTCGAGCCTCGGCGAGCGCGGCGTAGAGGCGCTCTGGGGCGTCATCTATCCGCCGCAGGTGGCGATCGTCGGCTTCGGAACGCCGATGATGCGGCCGTGGGCGGTCGACGGGATGGTGGGGCCGCGCAAGACCGTCGTGGTGACGCTCGCCGGCGACCACCGGGTCAGCGACGGCCACCGCGGCGCCCTCTTCCTCCACACCATCGTCACTCTGTTGCAGGAACCGGAGGCCCTATGAGCGCGAACGATCCGAGAGCCGTCCTCGTCGAGGAACTGGGCCGTATCGCCCCCGACGTCGACGTCGCCACCATCGACGAGAGCGCCGATCTGCGCGAGGAGTTCGACATCGACTCGATGGATTTCCTCAATCTGGTGACGGCGCTGGCCAAGCGCTTCGCCATCCTCATTCCCGAGGCCGACTACCCGCGGCTCGGCAGCTTCGCCAAGGCGGTCGCCTATCTCGGCGAGAAGGCCGTCGCCGCCTGACGGTGGCCGTGCGCCGGCCGCTTCCGCGCCTTCGGAGACGGGGAGGGGGCGTCGTCGGCCGGCCGAACCGTTTCGGTTGGCCGCATCCGCTCGGATGGCTATAGAAAGAGGGATGTTCCAGAAGGAAGTCCCCTCGATCGTGACGCCGCATTCGCCTCCGAAGCCGGATCGGATCCTCGACCGACCGCCGCTCCCCGAGCTCCGGGGAGCCGGGACCGTGTGGCGTGATCGCCGGCTCGCCGCCTCGCTCGGAACCGCCGATCCTCGCCGCCACGACGGCTCGTACAGGGGCCGGTGATGAGGATCCTCCAGGTCTGCCCCTATGCGATGGAACGGCGCGGCGGTGTGCAGAACCATATCCGCGACATCGCCCGCTGGCTCGCCGCCGAGGGTCACGAGGTGACGATCGTCGCGCCCGGACCGGGGGAAGCGGGCGGCGATCCATCGGTCCTGCCGCTCGGCCGCCATCTGAGCATCGGCCTGTCGGGCACCCGCTTCGAGGTGACCTGGGTCGGCAACCGCGAATTGGCCGAGGCTACGCGACGGCTCGATGCCGCCACGATCGACATCGTCCACGTCCACACGCCCTTCGTGCCGGCCTTGCCCTATCGGGTGTGGCGCGCCTTCGGCCGACCGACCGTCGCCACCTTCCACGCGACGCTGCCGCCGCAGGACCGGCTGTTGCGCTCCGTGCTCGGGCCGGTGGCGCGGAGAATGCGCGACCGCGCGGCGGCGGCGATCGCCGTCTCGCCGAGTGCGGCGGAGCTTCTGAAACCGGAACGGCGTGATCGTCCGATCGACCTGTTGCCGCCGGCGATCGACCTCTCGGCGTGGCGCGCCGCCGGACGGGCGGCGATGGACGCGGCGGTCGGAGCGCCGACCGATCGACCGCCGCAGGTGCTGTTCCTCGGCCGGTTAGAGGCGCGCAAGGGGCTCGGCGTGCTGGTCGAGGCCTGGCCGGAGATCGTGCGGCGCTGCGGCGATACGGCCCCCGAACTGATCATCGCCGGTGGCGGCGAACTCGCGCCGCTCGCCGAAGGGCTGGTGGCGCGCGGGGCCGGGCGGGTGCGCATCGTCGACACGCCCGATGACGCGACGGCGCGGCGGCTGGTGGCCGAGGCCGATCTCTTCGTTTCGCCGGCGCCCTGGGGCGAGAGCTTCGGGCTGGTGCTGATCGAGGCGATGGCGGCGGGCACACCGGTCGTCGCCGCCGCCAATCCGGGCTACGCCGGGGTGCTGACCGGACCGGGCGCGGCATCCCTGGTGCCGCCGGGCGACGCGTCGGCCCTGGCGCGCGTCGTCGCCGGCCTGCTCGCCGATGCGGACCGGCTGCGGGCTCTGCGCGCCTGGGGCTGCGATCACGTCGAGCAGTTCGATGTCGCCGCGGTCGGGCCACGGCTTCTCGACGTCTACCGGCGGGTGACGATGGGGCTGTGAAGGCGCCGCGGTTGCCGAGCGCACGCCTGTCGCGGATCAGTCTTCGGTGCGTCCGAAGGCGAGCGCCACGTTGAGGCCGCCGAAGGCGAAGGAATTGGACAGCGCCACGCCGATCGGTAGTTTCCGCGCCACGTCGGGCGTCGGGTCGATGCCGACCTCCGGGTCGGGCCCGAGATAGTTCAGCGTCGGCGGCACGATTCCATGCTCCAACGCGGCGATGGTGGCGATCGCCTCGATCGCCCCGGAGGCGCCCATGGCGTGGCCGACCATCGACTTGGTCGAGGACACCGCCACCTGCTCGTCGCGATCGCCGAAGACGGCGCGGATCGCTGCGGCTTCGGCGCGGTCGTTGGCGGCGGTGCCGGTGCCGTGGGCGTTGATGTAGTCGATCGCGCTCGCCTCCAGCCCGGCGTCGGCGAGGGCGTTGCGGATGGCGCCGGCCATGCCCACCGGATCCGGCGCGACGAGATCGCCGGCATCGCTGCTCATGCCGCCGCCGAGGTAACGGGCCGCGGGCCGGACGCCGCGCGCGGCGGCTCGGCCGGGGCGCTCCAGCACCAGCATGGCGGCGCCTTCACCGACGATCAGGCCCTTGCGGCCGACCGAGAACGGCCGGCAGGTGTCGCCGGAGACCACCCGGAGCGCGTCCCAGGCGCGCAGGTAGCCCTCCGAGAAGCAGGAATCGGTGCCGCCGACGACCGCGACGTCGACGAGGCCGGCGCGGATCATCGAGGCGCCGACGAGCATCGCATGGGCGGCCGAGGCGCAGGCGCTGGTGACGCCGAAGACCGGCCCGCGAGCGCCGATCTCTCGGGCGATGCGGCTCGCCGGGGCGCTGCCCATGGTCTGCGGGATGGTCAGCGGCGGGATGCGGCTGTCGGTCCGGAAGATGCGGCGGAAGCCGTCGTCGAGAATGTCGATGCCGGCGTTGGCCGTGCCGACGACGACGGCGATGCGGGTCGGGTCGACGGCATCACTCGCAAGGCCGCTCTCCGCCCACGCAGCCCGTGCCGCCACGGTGGCGAACTGGGCGAACCGGTCGAGCATGGAACGGGTGCGGTCGTCGAAATGGGCGGCGGGATCGAAGTCGCGGATCGGCGCGCCGTTGGAGAATCGCAGCGAGAACCCCTCGATGTCGAGGGCACCGATCGCCGATCGCCCCTCGATGATCGCGCGGGCGAACGTCTCCACCGATTGCCCGAGGCTCGACACGATGCCGCGCCCGGTGACGTCCAGCCCCGGAACCTGCATCACGAGGCGCGCTTCTCTTCGGGAATGAAGCCGATCAGGGTGTCGATCAGTTCGCCGACGGTGTCGAACTTGGCGTCGGGCGTCAGGTTGACCTCGATGTCGAACTCTTCCTCGATCGCGAAGACCACGTTGACGACGTCGATGGAATCGATGGCGACATCTTCGCGCCGCGTCTCACGCGTCAAGACCACGGACTTGTCCTGAATTTCCTTCTGGATGAACTCGATGATCCGGCGGTCGAGTGCGGACAGCTGCCCGTCCGATTCTCTGACGGTCGCTGCCGTTGCCGTGTTCGACATGTATCCATCCCTTCGGGCGGCGCGCTCTTCATCGAACCTTCGGGTGATGGTGCGAGTGCGACGCGAAATGCGGGCTCGGAGCCCCCGGCCATGATGACGATCTCGTCGTGCCGCGTATCACGAACCGAACTTGCCGTGAAGGGAAGTTGGTGAAATTCCACATTGTTCATACCTTCGACGACTTCGGGTCGCGAGTCGCTGCCGACGACCCGGTGGCGGTCGGCTGGTGGCGCCGGCATGGCGCTTCGACGCAGCCGCCGGGCTACTGCGAAGATGACCCGGGCCGAGCGACGCGATATAGATGACACACTCGCCCCGGCACGAAGGGCGCTTCGCTCCTGCGTGGCCGGAAGGATGGTCGTCGGCGGAGGAAGACGGACTCGTGCCGAGCCGATCCGACAGATTCACTCGCCGCTTTCGTCCATCGTCCAGGTGATCATGACTTCGACCACATCTTTCGAGGCGTTCGTCAAACGGCGGGCGCGCCTCGCCGGCCAGTTCTTCCTCGAGGGCCTCGGGGAGGCCAACCCGTGGTTCGCGCGTGTCGACGGCCTGCAGGAGGCGGTCGAGGCGCGCGGCCGTCGGTTCGTCAGCTTCGGCAACTACGACTATCTCGGGCTGTCGCACCATCCCGAGGTGCGGTCGGCGGCGGTCGAGGCGGTGCGTGAGCACGGGACCGGCGTCAACGGGTCGCGGCTGGTCGGCGGCGAGCGCAACTTCCATCGCGCCTTCGAGGCGGATCTGGCGGCCTTCGTCGGCACCGAAGCGGCGCTCACCCTGGTCAGCGGCTATCTGACCAATCTGACGCTGATCCCGCATCTGCTCGGCGGCGACGACCTGCTCGTCGTCGACGAATACGCCCACAACAGCATCATGATGGGCGGCCGTTCGACCCGATCGACGGTCAGGAGCTTCCGCCACAACGATCTCGATCACCTCGATCACGTCCTCGGCGAGGCGCGGGCCAACCACCGCAACTGCCTGATCGCGGTCGAGAGCCTCTACAGCATGGACGGCGACCACGTCGAATTGCCCCGCCTGCTCGACATCCGCGACCGCCACGGCGCCTGGGTGATGGTCGACGAGGCGCATTCCTTCGGCGTCATGGGTGCCACCGGGCGCGGCATCTGCGAGCATTACGGCGAGGATCCGAAGCGGATCGACCTGATCATCGGCACCCTGTCGAAGACGCTCGCCTCGTCGGGTGGCTTCGTCCTGTCGCACGGTCTGGCGATCGAACTCCTGCGCTTCACCCTGCCGGGCTTCGTCTACAGCGTCGGCCTGTCGCCGGCGGTCACCGCCGGCGCGCATGCGGCGTTGAAGGCGCTCGTCGACGAGCCGCAGCGCGTCGCCCGCCTGAAGGCCAATTCCGAGATGTTCCTCGCCAAGGCCAAGGCGGCGGGGCTCGACACCGGCATGGCGACCGGCTGCGCCATCGTGCCGGTCCTCTTCTCCGACTTCGCCGTCACGCTGGAGAAGGCCGCGGCGCTGCTGCGCGAGGGCATCTATGCCCCGCCGGTGGTCCAGGTCGGCGTTCCGCAGGATGCGCCGCGGATCCGCTTCTTCTTGTCGGCCGATCACACGGAGGCCGACATCGACGACGCCATCCGCGTACTCGCCGCCCCGACCGGTGCCGGCTGAGGCCGGGACGGGCCGAACTTGCACGGCTCATGCGGCAAGGCGTAGAAACGGCTCGCGAAACGACGGCGAGATCGAACAGGTGGACATCCGACGAGCACCCGAAAGGGGTGCGCCGAGATATGTGCTGACCGCCGATTTCGGCACCGGCGGCGTCAAGGTCGGGGTCGTCGATCGCACGTCCTCGCTCGTCGCCGTGACCGTCGAGCACTATCCGTTGTCGCGCCCCGCGCCGATGTACGCCGAACAGCGGCCGACCGACTGGTGGTCGGCCTTCGTGCGGGCGGTCGGCGATCTGCGTGCCGCCGTGCCCGATCTCGCTGAGGGGCTCGGCGCCATAGCCTTCTCCGCCCAGATGTGCGGCATCGTCTGCGTCGACGCGACCGGTCATCCGCTGCGTCCCGCGATCATCTGGCTCGACAAGCGCGCCGCCGACCTCACCCGTTCGGTGGTCGGCGGCTTTCCGGCGGCCTTCGGCTACAACATCCCCAAGGCGATCGCCTGGCTCCACCTCGCCAACGGCGGACCGCCGCTCAACGGCATGGATCCGCCGAGCAAGATCGCCTGGGTGCGCAAGCACGAGCCGGAGATCTGGGCGGCGACCGCCAAGATCCTCGACGTCCGCGACTGGCTCGTCCACCGCGCCGCCGGCCGCTTCGTCACGACAGCGGATTCGGCCAATCTCACCTGGTTGATGGACACCCGGCCGGGCAGGGAAGGGTGGTCGGAGCGGTTGTGCCGCATGGTCGGCGTCCCGAGCGACCGCCTGCCGGAGATCGTCGACGGCAGCGACGTCGTCGGTGGTCTGACGGCTCAGGCGGCGGCCGAACTCGACCTGCCGGAGGGCGTCCCCGTCGTCGCCGGCTGCGGCGACGTGGCGGCGACCGCGCTCGGCTCCGGCGCGGTGGAGTTCGGCGAGCTGCACGTCTGTGCCGGCACCAGCTCCTGGGTCGGCGGCTTCCTGCCCGATCGCCGCGTCAGCGCCCGCCATTCCTACGCCACGGTAGCGAGCCCGGTCGGCTTCCGGCCGCTGCTCATCGCCACGCAGGAGACCTGCGGCGGTGCCTTCCATTGGCTCAGCGAGGTGCTGGCGGGTCCCGGCGGGCATTTCGACGACGACATCGGCGATTTCCTGGCGAGCGCGGCGCGGCGCGACGTCGACGATCCGCTGTTCCTGCCGTGGCTCGCCGGCGAGCGCTGCCCGATCGACGACCATCGGCTGCGCGGCACCCTGCTCGGTCTGCGCTTCGGCCACGGCCGCGAGACGCTGATCCGCGCCGTGATCGACGGGACCGTGCTCAACCTGCGTTGGGCGCTCCAGGTGGTCGGCCGCGAACGCGGCGTGCGCCACGATCCGCCGCTGCCGCTGGTCGGCGGCGTCGGCCAGAGCCCGGTGTTCGCCCAGACCCTCGCCGACGCCACGGGACGAACGGTGGTGGTGACGACGCCGCGCTTCGCCGGCCTGATCGGAGTCGCGGCGCTCGCCGCGCCGGTCCTCGGGTGGGCGGCGGATCCGCTCGCGGCGATCCGCGGCGCGGTGCGGAAAGAGGCGCAGGAGTATCGGCCCGACCCGCGCGAACGGCGGCTCCTCGATCTGCGTTGGGCGGAATTCTCCTCGGCGCGGCGTTGGGTGGTGCCGTGGTCGCGGCGGCGGTATGCCGGCACGAGTGGTTTCGGAGGTGGCGGGCGATGATCGACGGCCTGTTCAAGACCCACATCGATCCCCTGTGGGAACGCGCGGCGCGGCCGCTGGCGGCGACCGGTGTGACGCCCAATCAGGTGACGCTGATCGGCCTGGTGCTGGTGGCGGTGAACGTCGCCGCATTCTCGTGGCACCGTTCGACGCTGGTGCTCGGCCTCGGCCTGATCGTCGCCTTCGCCTTCGACGCGCTCGACGGCGCGGTGGCGCGGCTCACCGGGCTCTCCAGCCGGCGCGGCGGCTATCTCGACGCCGTCGTCGATCGCTACCAGGAACTGGCGATGATGCTGGCGCTCGGCTGGGCGAGCGGCGCCTGGATGGCGGCGATCATGGGCCTCGCCGGAGCCTACCTCACCAGCTACGCCAAGGCGCGCACCGCCATCGAGATCCCGGTCGACAACGACCGCTGGCCCGATCTCTTCGAGCGCCAGGAGCGGATCCTCTTCCTCTGCGGTCTGATGATTCTCGCCGGGACGGTGTTCCGCTCGATGGAGATCGAGGTCGAGGCGCTCACCGTGGGGATGTGGATCTACGCCGGGCTCACCCAGTTCACCGCCCTGCAACGGGCGCACCGTGCCTGGACCATGCTGAAGCAGGCGGACGAGACCGATCCGCTGCCGAAGCGCGAGCCGCGGTCGGGCGATTCGGCGTGAACGGTCGACGGCCTCGCGCCGCGCCGCCGTGCTCGACCGAGAGACCGGCTCAGGAGGTGGGGTTCGGCACCGCTTCGCCGGACACCGCGGCGGTTTCGCGCGCCACGCCGCGTGACCTGGAGAAGCGCGAAACGTCGACGAAGAACGCCGCCAGATAGGTCAGGAAGACCAGGATCAGAACGGTCTCCAGCTCGACGTAGACGGAGACGATCCACCGGGTGGCCGGGCCGAAATCCATCGACTTGATGCGGAAGAAGACACCGTAGAGAGCGGCCGCGGCGACCACGACATAGCCGGCGCGGGCGCGCCAGCGGGCGGGGAAGAACGCGGTGTCGCCCGCGGCCCGGGCCGGGGCGACGAGCGAATGATAGATGGCGGCGAAGAGGATCGTCGCCGCCTGACCGGCGAAGAAGACGTAGCTGCCGATCATGTGCAGCCGATTCTCGCCGGTGGTGCTGCCGAAGCGATGGTGGGAGAGCATCACCATGCCGACGCAGGCCGCCGTCATGGCGACCCACATCACCGGCCACAGACCTCGCGCGATCCGGTCGCGAGTGACCCCGATCGCCGGCGGACGCGGATGCTCGGCGACGAACATCCACAGGATGACCTGCACCGAGAGCCACAGGATCGCCGCCGCGATGGTGATCCAGAAGGCGAAGGGCTCACCGATCGCCGGATCCGAGATGGCGCGGCTGATGGTCAGATAGACCTTCGGGTCGGCGTCGGGATGGAGGACGTGGAAGGTGACCCGCGCCCACAGGATCGCCGGGACGACGATCACCGGCACCGAGGCGATACCGATGGCGGGGAGCCACGAGAGCCGATCGGCGAACGAGCGAAAGCGGGTCGGGTTCGCGCGGGCATTGGTCATTCGTCGAGAATCCCGGTTTCTCCGTCGAAGGATCGCCGTCGCGGCGGGCCGATCCACGTCCCTCTTCGATTAGAGCAGGGGGGCTATGAAGTCCACCTCTCGCCGTGCCGGCGTGACGAGCCGGACCGGGGGCCGGGCCGAGGATGGCGCCGGCGGCGCGCCCGGGTGACCGCGCCGGCGCGTCGTGTCGACGCAGGCGGAGAAGCGCGGCATCGAAGCGGACGATCTGCCGGCGCACGGGATGGTGGCGGCCGAGCGAGCGATCTATAAGCATGGCGTTCCTCCTCGCTCGGAGACGCCGCATATGGACGCCTGCCCACCGCCGTTCCTCTCGTTGGTCGGCGAGAACCTTCGGACCCGCTGGACCGTCAAGATGTGGACGGCGTGGGGCTACGTCCTCTTCTACCGGCCGCTCAGCCTCGCCATCGCCTGGGGCTTGGCTTTCACCTCACTGTCGCCGACCTCGGTCACGCTGATCGGCGGCCTCTCGATACCGGCGATGGTCGCTGCGGTCGTCCTGCTGCCGGTCGAGGTCGCCATGCCGGTCATCGGTCTGGCGGCCTATCTCGGCGGCCTCTTCGACTGCGTCGACGGCGACCTCGCGCGCATCACCGGCCGCACCTCGCGATTCGGCGGCTACATCGATTTCCAGATCGACGTGGTGCGCTGGGCGGTCTTCTACGTCACGGCCGGCATCGCCGCCGACGAAGCGGCCGGCGACGAGCACACCTGGACGACGGTCGCGGCGACGGCGGCGTGGCTGAAGGTCTTCGCGCGCGGCGCCCGCGACTACCGCATCTCCAAATTGGGTCGCGACCCCGACACGACGGAATCGCGAGGGGTGAACCGGACGTTCGCGGGCGTGATCGTCGCGTTCTTCTCCGGCATCGACGGCAGTCTGCCGATCCTGGTGGTGGCGGGATGGTGGGCCGGCGTCGGCGGGTGGGCGCTGATCGTGCCCCTGGTCCTGTCGATCGCCGACGCGGTCGAGACCCAGTACGCCAACATCGTCCGCTACCGGCGGGCCGATCGAGAAGCCTGAGACGGGGCGGCGTCATGGCCCGTGCGAGCCGTCCGCCCGACCGCGCTCGATGTCCCAGGGGTAGGTGATCTTGACGTTGCTCTCCTCGCCGTCGATCAGGTGGACGCCGACGCCGATGCGGTGGACGAGATCGATGAGGCTCTGGCCGACGAAACCGTCGCGGTCGGCGGCTGCGATCGCGGCGCGCAGCACCTCGGTGGTGTAGACCTGCGGCGTCTGCGTCTTGACCAGGGCGGTGCGATCGACCGAACCGACGACCATGCCGTCGCGGGCGAGGCTGTAGGCGTCTCGGACCTCGACCGGCAGCGCCAGGGCGACGGCGTCGTGACCGGCGGCGGCGTCGGTGACGCGCAGGTAGAGCTCCGGCGAGGCCATCGCCCGGGCGACGTCGTGGATCAACACCTTGGCGGTCACGACCTCGCGCAGCATCAGCGCCACCGTCTCCTGACGGGTCGCGCCGCCGGGCAACACCGTCACCCTGGCCCCCAACAGCTGCTCGCCCTCGACCACGTCCTCGCTGCGCAGCGCCAGGATGATGCGGTTGCCGAGGATCCGGGCGCGCTGCACCGCCTGTTCCATCAGGGTGGCGCCGCCGACCCTGAGAAGCGCTTTCGGCAGTCCGCCCATGCGCTGGCCGGAGCCGGCGCCGAGAAGGATCGTGGTGATGTCGTCGCGGCCGCCGATGTCCATGATGTCGTCGTCACTTTCCGCCGCCGATGTCGGCCTGCGCCCCGCGTTCGCGCCGTTGTCTCCGCGGTCCGGTTCAGCTTCCGCCCGGCATGATGCCACGCGACGGTCTCGTCGCGCATCGGGGAGATTTCCGACGCCCGGTCGCGGATCGCCGCAGCCGTCCGGCGGCCTTCAGGCTCGCCAGTCGCGCGCCGCGACGACGGCGACGAACAGCGGCACCGCCGCGAGCGCGATACCGACCGGGATCCAGGCGGCGGCTTCGGGGGGGATGATTCGCAGCTCGCCGGCGGCGATGAAGACGCGGACCGCGACATGGATCGAATATCCGGCGAGAACACATCCGGCCAAGACAGGCAGGCTCGGCCGTCGGGCGCCGGCGAAGAACGACACGCTCGCCGCCAGTAGCGCCATCGCCAGCGGCATCAGCGTGTTGGCGCGACGGACCTCGAGCCACACGCGGTAGTCGGCGCCGACCAGCATGTCGGTGCCCGAGGCGATGATCTCGCGCAGGTCGTCGTCCGGGACGTATTTCGCCGGAACGCCCATGTAGGTGACGGCGAGGGGGTGCAACGGGATGGTCAGGAGTTCCTCGCCGGTCCGTGTCGAGACCCGCATCGACGAGGGTGAAGCGGGATCGCGGGTCCATCGAATCGCGTCGCGGAAGCGCCAGACGTCGGGCGTGCCGGATGGCTCGGCCCGTGCGGCGCGGATCACCTCGCTCACCCGGCCGAGGTCGTCGAGCCGATAGACGTCGACGTCGACGAGTTCCGCCGGCGGGCCGAATCGAATGTCGGCATGGACGAGACGGTCGGCCGACATGAACCATACCGGCTTCGCCGGCCGATCGCGGACGTAGCGCTCGCCGTAGGCGCCGAGTTTGGCCACCGACTGGGCAAGCACCGCCTCCGGCCGCCACCTGGTCTCGAGCGTGTACTGGAGCGGCGCCAGCACCAGGCCGACCGCCGCGGCGGGGCCGAGCGCTCTCAGCGGGTGGCGTCCGGAGATCCAGTGGATGGCACGGCGGCGGGTCAGGATCGACCACAATTCGAAGGCGAGAATGCCGACGAAGACGGCGATCGGCAGGAGCCGCGTCACCATGTCGATGATCCTGAGACCGAGGTACCAGGCGAGGAGACTGGCCTTCGCCAGAACGCCGCCGCCGGCCGCGGTCGAGGTCACCTGATCGAAATAGCGCGCCAGATCGATCGAGATGGCGACCAACAACAGCACCACCTGAACGGTGACGACGAACAGCAGGTGCCCGCGGAAGTCCTGCCGCGCCATGATGCCGGGCAGGCCGAGCGGGTGGAACAGGCCGACGTGAGGCGGGCGGCGCAGCGCGGCGGGTGTGTGACCGATCACGAGCGCCCCCCGCGCGGCGCCACGATGGCGGGATAGCGCCACACCACCGCGCTGGCGAGGACGGCGAGGAGGATCGCCACCGCGACGCCGCCCTGGAGGAAGCCACCGCCGGTGGTGGCGACGCCGAAGCCGCGCACCATCCGCACCAGGGCGAGATCGATCACCACCATGGCCGCGCCCGCCGCCGGCAGAGCGAAGAAGCGGCGCCGTCCATCGGCGAAGGAGACGGCGATCGCCGCCATGAACACCGCGGCGACCGACAGCCAGGCCCGGGTGACGATCTCGGCGGCGCGCAGGCCGACCGACTTCTCGGCGATGGTCTTCGCGGTTGTGCGGATCAGGTCGGCCAGATCGTGATATTCGGGCTGATCGGGCAGGATCGGCTCGCGCAACGCCTTGTCGAGGTCGATGTCGCGGCTCACCGTACCGAGCCGGAAACCGGAGCCGCCGGCGAGCGTCTCCTCGGTCGTGTCGGTCGCGGGCACCTTCAGCGCCAGATCGGAGACGGTGACGTCGCGCAGCGTCAGATGATAGCGACGTTGTCCGTCGATATCGGTCAGATCGTAATCGGTCGCCGCGACGATCCGCTCGACACCGTCCTGGCGCGGCAGGAAGATCAGCAGCCGGCGGGCCTCGCCGCTCTTCCAACTGGGCGAAACGAAGGTGTAGCCGTTGAGGCTTTCGACCTCGTCGCGCTTCAACCCGTTGCGCACGGCGTCGACGACCATGTCGCGGGCCGCGGTGAGGAACAGCCGGTCGCGCGTGGCGCGTGCGAGCGGGTCGACCCAGCCGGCGACGACGACGACGAGGAGCGCCGCGACGAACCCGAAGCCGAGGAGACTGCGCAGCAGCCCCCACGGGCCGACACCGGCGCCGGCGAGGACGACCGTCTCACCGCCGCCGCGAGCCTCCGTCAGGGCACGGTAGATGCCGATGAGCAGGGCGAGCGGCATCGCCGTGATCAGGATCTCCGGGGCGGTCAAGGTCAGGACCAGGGGAAGGTCGGAGAGCGGCGCGTTGCGCTTGATCAGCGTCTCGACCAGCGTGGTGAGGCGCTCCGCCAGAAAGACGACGAGGACGAGGCCGAGCGTCGCCCCCAGGGCTCCGAGGCAACGTCGGATCAGGTAGAGACCATAGGTCCGCACCATACGTGCGCAGCCTCTCATGGACGGAAGGAACATCGAACGTCGGCCCGGACGAGCCGGACTCGTCCTGGGAAGCGGAATCATATCTGATGGTGGCCATGGTCAAAAGTCTCGCCTCCGACGGTCGTCCGACCCTGCGCTTCGTCTGGTCCCATCCGGCGCACGTCGTCTCGCTGTCCGGCGGCCTCGGTGTGTCGCCGTGGGCGCCGGGAACGGTCGGTGCGGCGGGGGCGGTGCTGCCGGCGTGGCTGCTGCTCGCGCTGCCGTGGCCGTGGCTGGCGGTGATCTTCGCTGCGACATTCTGCCTCGGGATCTGGGCCGCCGATGTCACCGGGCGGGCGCTCGGGATCGACGATCCCGGCTGCGTCGTCTTCGACGAGACCTGGGCGATGGCGCTGGTCTTCCTCGCCATCCCGGCGCATCCGGTGTGGTGGCTCGCCGGCTTCGTCGCCTTTCGCTTCTTCGACATCGTCAAGCCGCAGCCGATTCGCGCCGTGCAGGACAATCTCTCGGGCGGTCTCGGGGTGATGGCCGACGATCTCGCTGCGGCGATCGCCGCGATCGCGGCGATCGATCTCGCGGTCTACGCGGTCGGGCGCTTCTGAGTCGCGGGCCTCAGACCACCATCGACACCAGGGCGAGGGCCGGGGCGGTGACGATCCAGGCGTCGACGATGTCGAGGACGCCGCCCTGGACGGGGTGGATGGCGGGATAGTCCTTGACCCCCACCTGCCGCTTGATCGCCGACGCCGCGAGGTCGCCGGCGACCGTCGCCACCGGCGCGACGACGGCGACGAGCAGGGTGTGGACGAGCGACCAGCCCATCACCGCGATGCCGAGCACCGCGGTCACCGCGGTGACCGCGGCGAGACCGACGAGGAGGCCCTCCACCGTCTTGCGCGGGCTGAGACGCGGGAAGGCTGGGCGGCGGCCGAACAGCTTGCCGCCGAGGACGGCGGCGCTGTCCATCACCTCGACCAGCAGGAAGGCGACGAGCAGGATCGCCCCGCCGTCGGGCCGCGCCGCGACGCCGGCGAAGGCGGCGAGCGCGGCGAGCGGGAAGACCAGGAGCACGGCGGCGTCCTGGTAGGTCGCCGGCTTCGACATCCAGGTCACCGCCATGACCCCGACGACCAGGACGACGAAGCCGGCCGCCGCGCCGGTCGCGCCGGAGGAGAAGGCGAGGAGGGCGGCGACGGCGGCGAGGGTGGCCACCGTCAGCGGCGTGATCGGTTCGCCCGCCCCGCGAAAGAGGACCTTCGTCGCCTCCCAGCCGCAACGGGCGGCCAGCAGCGTGACACCGAGCGCCGTCACCGGCCCGCCGGGCACGACGAAGCCGAGCGCCACCGCGACGATGGCGACCTCGGAGATCAGTGCCGGCCACAGGGCGCGGGCCTTCTCGGCGGTCGCCGGCAGGAGCGACAGCACCCCGACGAGCGTCACCGCGACGGCGAGGAAGACGCCGACGAGAACGGCGAGGGCAATGGTTTCGCTCACGGTTTTCGCCTCGTGATCGATCGGGCGACGCGGTGCTGGTGCCAGCGCAGCGCCGGGCCGAGGAGGGAATGGAGCCGGGCGAGGAGCCCGAGCGTGACGCCGGGAGCGACGGTGAACCGACCGGCGGCGGCGGCCTCCAGCATGCCCTTCGCCACCGCGTCCGCCGTCCACAGGCCGGCGCCGGCGGTGATCGCCGCGGTGACGGCCGGCTTGGTGCGGCGCTCGGCGGCGAGCTGCGGCGTGTCGGTGTCGGGCGGGTAGGCGAGGGTGACGGAGATGCCGTGTTCGGCGAGCTCGACCCGGAGGACCTCGGCGAGGCCGCGCACCGCGAATTTCGACGGCGCATAGGCCGAATAGCCGTAGATGCCGAAGAGTCCGGCGCCGGAGGAGACGAGGACGATGCGGCCACGACCGGTCGCCCGCATCGACGGCACCACGGCGTGGACCGCGGCGAGCGTGCCGAGATAGTTGACCTCGATCTGGGCGCGATGGGCGTCGAGCGGCTGTTCGACGAAGAGTCCGGGTTCGGCGATGCCGGCGGAAGCGATCAGCCAGGCGACGGGGCCGTGTTCGGCGGTCACCTTCGCCACCGCTTCGGCCACCGCCGCCTCGTCCCGGACGTCGAGCGGGTGGGTGGAGACCCGGGCGCCGGGGACGGCGGCGCGGATCGCCTCGGCCGTCGCGTCGAGGAGATCGGGGCGGCGGGCGACGAGCGCGACGGGATGGCCGAGCCGGGCGAGGCGCAGCGCCGCCGCCGCGCCGATGCCGCTCGAACCACCGGTGACGACGGCCGGCCCCGTACGGGTGGCGGTGTCGTCGCGCCCCATGGCGTCAGCCCTCGGCGGCGCCTTTCGCGAAGGCGAGCATGTCGGCGAGACCGATCTCGTCGTCGACCTGCACCGGCGGGTGCTTGAACAGGAAGCTCGCCAGCGAGCCGAGATCGCCCGCGAGGCCGCGATCCTTGGCGATCTTGGCGAGGCGGATGCCGATCAGCGCCATCGCCGCCGCATTGGGCGAATCCTCGACCGAGACGCGCGCCTCGATGTTCATCGGCACGCCGCCGAACAGCCGGCCTTCGAGCCGCACATAGGCGATCTTGTTGTCGTTCAGCCACGGCACGTAGTCGGACGGGCCGATACGGATCTGCTGATCGTCGAGCCGCTCGACCATGGCGGTCTGCACCGCCTCGGTCTTCGACAGGCGCTTGGTCAGCAGCCGGTCGTGATCCATCATGTTGAGGAAGTCAGTGTTGCCGCCGACGTTCAGCTGATAGGTGCGGTCCATCTTGACGCCGCGCATGTCGAAGAGATGCGACAGGGTGCGGTGGACGATGGTGGCGCCCATCTGCGCCTTGAAGTCGTCGCCGAGCACCGGCACGCCGCCGGCCTTGAACTTCGCCGACCACTTCGGGTCGGAGGCGATCAGCACCGGGATGCCGTTGACCAGGGCGCAACCCGCCTCGATGGCGCAAGAGGCGTAGAATTCGACCGCCTCCTGCGACCCGACGGGCAGGAAGTTGATCATCACCTCGACCTCACGCTCGCGAAGGTGGGCGACGATCGCGGCGCGGTCGAGCGCCGGCGCGGTCGAGACGACGAACGAGCGCTCGGCCATCTGGTTGCGCATGAAGGCGGAGACGCCGTCGAGGTCGGGGCCGCGCTGCACCGTCACGCCGGCCTTCGGCACGTCGGGTTTGAAGATCGCGGTGCAGTTGGGCGCCTGGAAGATGGCTTCCGAGATGTCGAGACCGACCTTGCGGGCGTCGACGTCGAAGGCGGCGACGATCTCGATGTCTTCCGGACGCCATCCACCGAGGACGGGGAAGGGAACGCCGATCGCGGCCTCGCCCTCGGCGCGGCAGTAGGCGACGCCCTGGACGAGCGAACTCGCGCAATTTCCGAGACCGACGATGGCGGTGCGAATTTTCCGAGACATGTGATGCCCCTTGGCAGGTGTTCTTCGCGCAACGACGGACGACCGGATGTCGGCGGATCGAGATCCGCCCGCGGTTTCCGCCGGTCTTCCCGACGATGAGCCGCCCCACCGCCCCCTGGCGGCACGACCCGCCGGTTCAATAGCGCCGATGGCGTCGAGGGGAAAGCCGTCGGACGATGTTTCCTCGCCATCTCGGCCCGCCGAACCGCGGTTTCACCGGAAGTTCTCACCGGATGCGGGCCGGGCAGGGGGCGCGAGAGGCGGTCTTCGAGCCGCGCCGGCCGGCCGGAGAGCCCCACGGTCGGTCGATCACCGGGCGCGAGCGCAGCCGTCCGGCCTCGCCCGAGGCGGGTCGCGGTGCCCGTGACAAAAGGTCGCGCACCGATGCGCGGGCGCACTTGTCAATTGCCGTAATCGAGCCGAATGTCGTTGGCATCGTCGCTCCGTCTTCAGCCGAGATTCCGACCCGCGATGATCCGTTCGCCGAATTCGCCGCCGCTCGCGTCGCCGAGCCTCGACACACGTCTCCATCCGTCGCGCCGGTCCGTCCTCGGTCTGGCGCTCGCTGCGGTGTGGGGAGATGCTCTCGTCGGTCGGGCGCGGGCCGAGCCGCAGATCGTCCTGCCCGCCATGCACTCGGAGATCTCGACCTTCACCGAACTGCCGGTGGTGCGGCCGCAACACGTGCCGCAGGACGACGGGATGCTGTTCTACGTCCAGCATTCGATCAACGCCAACGTCATCGTCTACGCCGCCCGGCGGGGCGCCGACGGCGGCTTGGATCGGAAGAGCCCCATCGAGGTGTTCTGGCGGCGCTATGCCTCGAAGGGCCAGAAGCGCGACCTCAGCTTCTTCGAGCGTGTCTTCGCCTTCGGTGTCAACGCGCTGTCGTCGGGTGAGGGGCGCTGGTCGATCGGCCTGGTCAGTTGGCACGAGCGCGAGGGGACGCTCGACATGGGGCCGAACGGCAAGCCGCGGCTCCTCATTCCCGTCGACAAGCGGCCGATGCGGCCGGTCTACGTCTATGCCGAGGCGGTGAACGACGGCTTCATCCCGTCGATTCGTCACATCGACCTCTACGCCGCGATTGACGGCGAGAAGGGTTACGTGCGCGAACGCGTCCATTTCGGATGAGACCGAAGGGACGACGGCGTCCACGGCCTTCCTCCGCGCGACCAACCGGGGCGGGGCCGGTCGGTGTCGGCTCGCCGGGGTGTTTCACGACCTTTGCCGTGGAGACGTACGATCGCGAACTCGATCATCGGCGGCGACGGCGCCGCGGCTCGACCCGGCGAACTTCGCGGAGCCGTCGATCGGCGTCGCGGGATCCCCCGGTTCGCGTTTCGCCATCGCTACGACCGCGTCACGGCGCGGCGGATCGATCGGGCCGTAGTGGCGATCGAGAACCGCGCGGACGCGATCGCTCCAGGAGGCCGGGATGGTGTTGAAACACATCGTCCGCGGCGCGAACCACCGCAACAGGGCGAGGCGCATCCGCACAAGGGCGGCGGTCGCGCGGCTCTCCTCGACATGGGCGAAGGAGAGGAGCACCGTATCGAAGGTCCGCACCGTGCGCGGCGAACGATCGCGCAGTTCGAAACCGTTGACCAGCATCTGCCAGTTCGCTCCGAGTTCGTCGTTCCGGAATCGCAGGGCGACGACGCGGTCGAGGAACGCGCCGCATTCCCTCCAGACCGTCTCGCAGGTCGTCCGACGCATGACGTGGAACGAATGCTCGGCTCGAAAGACCCGCCGCAGCCCGTGATCGTAGAGCCGAAGTGCCGTCTGGCTCACGGTCCGCGAGTGCCCCTCGTGGAGGACGGCGCCCGTCCGAGCCCGCCATCGCGGTAGGAAGCGGCCGCGCAGCGACAGCTCGCCGTCGACGACGAAATGCTCGCGCGGCGTGTTGCGCCAGAACAGGAAATCGTCGTTGGCGTAGAGGAAGACCTCCGACAGGCCGGGAATGCGGTGCACGAAGGGTTCGATACTGCGGTTGGAAAAGGTCGGCAGGATGGCCGCCGGCATGATCTGCGGATGTTCGACGATGTGGATGCGCGGGTCGTCGAGATCGACGGGCGGACGTTGACCGGGGGCGACGACGATGTGGATGTCGCGGATCCACGGCGCGAAGCGGCGCACCGAACGGACCGAATAGGCGATCTCGCCGATCTGGCGGTAGCGTGCGTCGTCGCCCGTGAGATCGTCGCGTTCGCTGTGACCCGTCGACGCGCTCAGATGGCGGCGTTTCAGGGCGCGGAACTTCGGGTCCGCTCCGTCGACCCACAGATAGACCAGGTCGATCGGCGCGGTCGGCGATATGCGTTCGGTCGGAGCGTCGGACAGGGGCATCGGTTCGGCGGTCGGTTTCACCGCGTCTCCGATACCGATTCGATCGCAATCGACGGATCTTCGGTTCGGATCGGTGGTGCTTCGCGGCGTCGGCCATACGGCCTGCCGTGAGGTTGCCGGTCGGGCCTTCCGAATGCGACTGACGGAAAGGCCGGCTCCGGTTCGTCTTCGACGCGCGGGCGCGCTTCGAAGCCGTCGAATTTTTCATCATCCGGCCGGAAGAAGCAACCCTTTGGGGCAATGACATCGGTCGAGGGCCGGAGCCGGCGCGGACCGGGATCCGCCGAGAATCTGCTCGTCGTCGTCCCCGTCGTGGCTTCCGCGTCCATCGAACGCGGGATTTCGGCTCGCCTCGATCGCATCGAGCCTGTAAGAGAGCGGTCGCCCGCCGACGCACGATGTCGGCGGGACGGCCTGCGCGAGCCGCGGGCGCCACCGAGCGCACCGCGAAGGGGGTGCGCGGTTCGCCGAGGTGATCGATGTTCGGGAAGATGTTCTCCTTCCTGTGGAGGAACGCGCCGAAGGGAACGGCGATCCCGGTGATCGTGCTGGCGATCGTCACCGGACTGTCGCGCAACGCCCTTCTGCACGTCACCAACGCCTCCGCCTCCGACGTCGGTAAACCCGACTTCTTCGGTCACTGGTTGCCGGTGTTCCTGGTGACGCTCGTCGCCTACGCGGTGCTTCACCTGGTCTATCCAGTGATGGCGCAGTCGCTCGTCGCCCGCATGGCGGCATCGTTGCGCCGCCGGCTGACCCACAATCTCCTCGAGGCGACGCCGCTCTTCGTCCAGAGCCGCGAGCACGGCGGCCTCTACCACATCATCACCACCGACGTTCAGGTGGTCACCGCCATCTCCCGAACGGTGATCGAGTTCCTGCCGGCGGTGATCTTCCTGATGCTGGCGACGCCGCAGGTGCTGGCGCTGTCGCCGGCCGTCGGCGGCTTCGCGCTTCTGGTGATGATCGGCGGCGTCCTCGGCTACTACCTGCAGCGACGCGCCATCTCCGGGCTGACCCGCCTCATCCGATCGGTCGAGATCGACTATTTCGAGCGCGTCTCGGACATCATCGGCGGTTTCCGCGAACTGAAGCTGCATCGCCCGCGCCGCCAGGATCTCGACGACGAGATCGGCCGCACCGTGGACGAGATCCGCGACGTCACCATCCGCATGGAACAGCGCTACGCCGCCAGCGAGGTGGTGATGCAGTCGCTGAAGTTCGTGCTGGTCGGCGGCATCGTCTTCATCGTTCCCTTTCTCGGTGGCGGCGACAGCACGGTCGTCTTCCAGTTGCTGACGGTGGTTCTGTTCTCGCTCGGCCCGTTCGAATCGGTGATCAAACAGATCCCGGCTCTGCTGCGGGCGATGGTGTCGTTCCGTCGCATCGACGAGCTGGATCTCGAGCTGAAGCGCTTCGAAGCCGTCGAAGAGGTCGATCGGCCGCCGCCGGGTCCGTTCGAGCGGTTGGCGCTGGAGGGGGTGACCGCCCATTATCCGCGTAGCGACGGACCGGGTTTCGAACTCGGGCCGATCGACTTCGAGCTGCGGCGCGGCGAGATCGTTCTCGTCGTCGGCGACAACGGTTCGGGCAAGACCACCTTCCTCAACGTGCTGGCGGGCCTTCTCGACATCGACGGTGGCCGCCTCACGGTCGACGGCGTGCCGGTCGAGGATCGCGACATGGCCGCCTACCGCGACCGCTTCTCGGCGATCTTCACGGTCTTCCACCTGTTCTATCGGCTCTTCGGCCTGTCGCAGGTCGACCCCGAGCACGCTCGCGCTCTCCTGAAGCGGCTCCAGCTCGACGAGGTCACCGACTACGTCGACGGTCGGTTCACCCAGTTGAACCTCTCCTCGGGCCAGCGCCGGCGGTTGGCGCTGGCGGTGGTGCTGCTCGAGCGCCGCGACATCGTCGTCCTCGACGAGTTCATCGCCGATCAGGACCCGGGCAAGCGCGAGTTCTTCTTCCTCACCCTGCTGCCGGAGTTGAAGGCGGCGGGCAAGACCGTGGTGGTCACCACCCACGATCTCGCCTGGGTGCCGCACTGCGACCGGCTGGTGCGCTTCTCCGGCGGGCGCATCGTCGCGATCGAGCACCCGGCCGCCGACGAGGGTCTCCTCACGGACTGACCGGGCGGGCCGCGGTGGCGGCGAAGCCGAGATCGGCGACAGCGGCGGCGCGATCGCCGACGAGGAAGAACAGGCGCATGTCGCGACGGCCCGTCGCGCCCTCCGCCGGACGTTCGCGCAGCCGCGTCGCCACCGTCGCCCCGACGGCGATCGGCGCCATGAAGCGCATGTTGAGACGGACGAGCGTCGCGTCGGGACCGGCGTCGGCGAGGACCTCCGCCGCGGCGGCGAACAGGGCGCCGGGCAGGACCGGCCCGTCGAGGCCGAGCGCCCGGGCGTGATCGGCGTCGGTGTGGATCGGATTGACGTCACCGACGAGATGCAGCCAGCGTCCGACCGGATCGGCTCCGAGCGGCCGGGTCGTGGCGCGGCCGACGGTGTCGGGGCTCGCGGCCATCGGCAGACCGGTGGCGGCGGCGAGTTGCGTCGCCTCGATCGGCCGGATCGAGGTGCGGAGCGCCGCGACGGTCGCACCGGCGACATCGACCAGATCGGCCTCGATGCGGAAGGGCGCGACGTCGCTCACCGGCTCCCCGAAGCGGAAGCAGACCTCGACCGGCTCGCCGGCGACGAGCCGCCCGCTCGCCTCGATCGCCAGTTGTTCCTGCACCAGGACGCGGCCGGGGCGCGGCGCGAACAGCGCGTCGCGGCGACCGGCGTCGAGACGGGAGAACAGGAGCAGCGGCGCGGCGAAGGGTACGGCGGGGCCGGCGGCCGTCCCGGTGACGTCGGCGACGAGGCCCAGGAGCTCGGCGATCTCGGCCGCCGTCACGGCGATCGTCTCGCCCATCGCGGTCACCCGCGTCCGGGCAGCGTCACCACCAGCGACGCGTTGATGCCGCCGAAGGCGAAGGAATTCGACATGGCGGCGTCGGCGGCGAAGGGCCGCGCGACGTTCGGCACCGGTTCGAAGCCGAGTTTGGGGTCGACGCCGAGGAAGTTGATCGTCGGCGGCGCGATCTGGGCACGCAATGCCTCGACGGTGACGATGAACTCCAGCGCCCCGCCGGCGCCGAGCGCATGGCCGTGGATCGGCTTGGTCGAGGAGACCGCCAGACCGTCGAAGGCGTCGCCGAAGACGGTACGCAGGGCGTTGGTCTCGGTGAGGTCGTTGGCGATGGTGCCCGTCCCGTGGGCGTTGACGTAGCCGATGCGCGCGGGATCGACGCCGGAGGATTCTACCGCCTTACGGATGCAGGTGGTGGCGCCGGTCTGATCGGGCCTGAGCAGATCGCTGGCGTCGGCGTTGGTGGCGTAGCCGACGAGCTCGGCGAGAACCGTCGCGCCGCGCGCCGCGGCCGCCTCCATCGATTCGAGCACGACGACGCCGGCGCCCTCGCCGAGCACCATGCCGCTGCGCTCCCGCGAGAACGGTCGGCAGTGCGAGGTGGTCATGACGTGCAGCGCTTCCCAGGCGGTGAAGGCGCCGTCGATGAGGAGCGCCTCGGCGCCGCCCGCCAGACAGCGATCGACGATGCCGGCGCGGATCAGATCGGCGGCGAGGCCGATCGACTGGGTCGACGAGGAACAGGCGGTGGAGATGCAGAGCGTCGGCCCGGTCGCCTTGAACTCCATGGCGATCCAGGAGGCCGTCGAGTTGGCCATCAACTTGGGGATCGCCATGACGTCGCTGCGCGCCGCCGGGTCCTCGACGAATCGGATGTAGCCCTGCTCGATGGTCTCTGCACCGCCGAGGCCGGAGCCCACCACGATCGCACAACGCTCGCCGAAATCCTCCGGCCCGAGCCCGGCCCGGGCCACGGCCTCGCGCGCCGCGGCGACGCCGAGAATGGCGGTGCGATCCTGGAAGCGCGGCTTGGCGGTTTCGAGCAGCGGCGCGAAGTCGGCGTCGGCGATCCGCGCCATCTGCTTGACCTGCTGGCGAAGGATGCGCGGGAAGAGCACCTCGCGCACCGCCGAGCGGCCTTCGCGAGCGGCGTCCCACAGACGATCGGCGCCGAAACCGCAAGCCGTGACCGCACCCAGTCCGGTAATGGCGATCGGTTTCAAGAGGCCACCTGTTGCCGGCGATGCTCTTCGATGTGGGCGACGACGACGTCGAGCAGCGCACCGACCGTCTTGGCCTCGGTCAGGCTCTCGTCGACAGGAACGTAGACGCCGAACTTCTCCTCGATCGCCATGAGAATCATGACGAAATCGGCGGACTCGATGCCGAGGTCGGCGAGCTGGTCGTCGACGCCGATCGTGCGGTCCTTGACCATCCCTTCCTCGGCGACGATCGCCAGCAGGCTCCGGCGCAGATCCTCGCCCTTCTCGGACCCTTCGGCCATGTGCCACTCCCCGTCTCGTGCTTGTCGCACTGTTCACCCCGTTGTTTACGCCAATGTTTCGGCTCTGCAAAGAACGCAAGGCTACCGACCGCGATGGTGCGCGGCGCCGGCTGGCCCGACCCGGGAGCATTTCGCCGGGTCGCCGGGGCCGACGGTTCGGACCGGCGAAATAGCGGCTTCCGCGCATTGGTGGGGCCGCGAGCGCATGCTAGGAAGGCCCGCGATGCGGAGCGGACCGCCGGGCGCCCGCGGCAGCGGCGAACGGCCGCAAGCGGCGGGCATCCTCCGACGAAGGGGGCGAAGAGGTCGGATCTTGAAGAGCACGTCGGTCGTCGTCAGGTCGATCCTCTTTCACGTCGCCGCCCTCGCGGCGGTCGTTCTTCTCCTTCCGCTCACGCCCCTGCTCGTCTTCGACCGGCGCGTCTGGTCGCCGATCGTCGTCGCCTATCTCAGGGTGTTGGGCTGGCTCCTGAAGGTGATCTGCGGCGTCGATCACCGCATCGACGGGCTCGAGCATCTGCCGAAGGCGCCGTATCTGCTCGCCTCGCGACACGAATCCGCCTGGGAAGTGCTGTTCTACCCGCTGTTCTTCGACGATCCCGTGGCCTTCGCCAAACGCGAGATCTTCTCCTATCCGCTCGGTGGGCGGATCGCCCGGCGCGGCGGCCACATCTCGATCGACCGCAGCGGCGATCTCGCCGGGATTCGCGCCGCCTTCCAGAGCGCCCGCGACACGGTCGCCGCGGGGCGCAGCGTGTTGATCTTTCCTTCCGGCACCCGACACGTCGAGGGCCGTGACCGCATCCAGTCCGGGGTGGGCGCGCTCTACGACCTCCTCGGCGTGCCCTGCGTCCCGGTCGTTCTCGATTCCGGACGCTGCTGGCCGCCCGACAGCTGGCTGAAGTACCCCGGGACGATCCACGTCCGCATCGGCGAGCCGATCGCTCCGGGGATCGATCGCGTCGCCTTCACGGCCCTGCTCAAGGAGCGCCTCGGGCTCACCGAGCCGGCGAGCCCGGCCGCCGTCGCTGCCGAGCCGATACACGCACCACGATGACGCTCAGCTTCGGGCCTCGATCCGCCGGCCGGTGGCGGCGTCGAAGAGGTGGAGGTGTTCGCGCCGGGCGATGAAGCGGCGCGTCGTGCCCGGCGGCAGCAGCATCTTGCCGTGCTCGCGCGCCGTGAAGGACTGTCCGACGCCGCCGAGGCGACCGTGCAGATAGGTCTCCGCACCCACCGCCTCGACCGCGTCGATGGTGAGGTCGAGATCGACGTCGCCGGGGCGGTCGGTGATCGGCGGTTCGCCGTCGGCGGAGACGGCGAGATGTTCCGGCCGGATGCCGAGGAGCGCGCCCGCCGGCGGAACCGGGAGGGACTGGACGCCGTCGAGGCCGGGCGGCGGTGCGGCGCCGGGCGAAAGCTCGATCATGTTCATCGGCGGCGCGCCGATGAACTGGGCGACGAAAGTGGTCGCCGGCCGTTCGTAGAGCGTCAGCGGATCGCCGATCTGCTCGACCACGCCCTGATTCATGACCACCAGCATGTCGGCCAGCGTCATCGCCTCCAACTGGTCGTGGGTGACGTAGATCGCGGTCACGCCGAGCTGGCGCTGCAATTTCTTGATCTCCACCCGCATGGCGCCGCGCAGCTTGGCGTCGAGGTTCGACAGCGGTTCGTCGAAGAGGAAGACCTGCGGCTTGCGCACGATGGCGCGGCCCATGGCGACGCGCTGGCGCTGGCCGCCCGAGAGCTCGCGCGGCCGACGCTTCAGATAGGGCTCGAGTTCGAGGATGCGGGCAGCTTCGGCGACCCGCGCGGCGATCTCCGGCTCCGGCGTCTTCCGGTTCCTGAGGCCGTAGGCCATGTTGTCGTAGACGCTCATGTGCGGATAGAGCGCGTAGTTCTGGAACACCATGGCGATGTCGCGGTCCATCGGCTCGACCCGGTTGACCACCCGGTTGCCGATGCTGACTTCGCCCATGGTGATGGTCTCGAGCCCCGCGATCATCCGCAGAAGCGTCGACTTGCCGCAGCCGGACGGGCCGACGAGGACGCAGAAGCCACCGTCCGGCACCGCGAAGGTGATGTCCTTCACCGCCGGCACCGAGCCGGCGTAGATCTTGCCCACCGCTGACAGGGCGACTTCGGCCATCGGATCATTTCTCCGTTTCGGTGAGGCCCTTGACGAAGAGCTTCTGCATCAGGACCACCACCACGACAGGCGGCAGCATGGCGAGAATGGTCGTCGCCATGGCGAGCTGCCATTCGGTGAGGGCGTCGGTGACGTAGAGCATCTTCTGGATGCCGATCACGATCGTCTGCATGTCGTCGCTGGTGGTGATCAGCAGCGGCCAGAGATACTGGTTCCAGCCGTAGATGAACTGGATCACGAACATTGCTGCGATCGACGTCATCGACAGCGGCAACAGTGTGTCCTTGAAGAACATCCACGGCCCCGCGCCGTCGATCTTCGACGCCTCGAGCAATTCGTCCGGCACCGTCATGAAGAACTGGCGGAACAGCAACGTCGCGGTGGCCGAGGCGATGAGCGGGATGGTCAGGCCGGCGTAGGTGTTGAGCAGCCCGAGATCGGCGACGATCTTGTAGGTCGGATAGATGCGCACCTCGACCGGCAGCATCAGGGTGATGAAGATCACCCAGAAGGCCGTGTGGCGGAACGGAAAGCGGAAGTAGATGATCGCGAAGGCCGAGATCAGCGAGATGGCGATCTTGCCCGTGGAGATGATGAGGGCCATCACCAGGGAGTTGAACAGCGGAACGATCATCGGCTGTTTCGTCGATCTTTCCGTACCTTCGAAGAGAACTTTCCAGTAGTTCTCGAAGAGATGTCCCTCGGGGAGGAGCCCGAGCTGGCCGTTGGCGATGGTGGTCGGATCGGACGACGAGGCGACCAGCGCCAGATAGACCGGGAAGGCGACGATGGCGACGCCCAGGATCAGGATGGCGTGTGAGACGAGGTCGGCGAGGGGGCGGTTCTCGACCATCAGTAGTTGACCTTGCGCTCGATGAAGCGGAACTGGAAGGCGGTCAACCCGATGACGATCGCCATCAGGATCACCGACTGGGCGGCCGAGCCGCCGAGATCGCCGCCGGCGCGACCGTCGTTGAACACCTTGTAGACCAGCGTCGTCGTCGCTCCGGCCGGACCGCCGTTGGTGACTGCGTGGATGATGCCGAAGGTGTCGAAGAACACGTAGACGATGTTGACGGTGAGCAGATAGAAGGCCGTCGGCGACAGGAGCGGGAAGATGATCGTCCAGAAACGACGCATCGGTTGGGCGCCGTCGATGGCCGCCGCCTCGATCAGCGACTTCGGGATCGCCTGCAGCCCGGCCAGGAAGAACAGGAAGTTGTAGCTGATCTGCTTCCAGGCGGCGGCGAGGACGACGAGCGTCAGAGCGTCGCCGGAATTGAGATAGGGGTTCCAGTCGACGTCGAGCTCGTGCAGCCCGCGGGCGAGTGTGCCGAGCGACGGCTGGAACATGAACAGCCACAGGACGCCCGCCACCACCGGTGCGACCGCATAGGGCCAGATCAGCAGCGTCTTGTAGACGCCGGCGCCCTTGAGATTCTTGTCGGCCTGGACCGCGAGCAGAAGCGCGATGGAGAGCGCCAGCGCCGTCACCAGGATCGAGAAGACCGCGGTCACCGACATCGCCTGGTAGTAGGCGTGATCGGCGAACAGCAGCTGGTAGTTCTCGAACCAGACGAACTGGGTCGAGATGCCGAAGGCGTCCTGCAGCAGGAACGACTGGTACACCGCCTGAACGGCCGGCACGTAGAAGAAGATGATGGTGACGAGAAGCTGCGGCGCGAGGAGCGCATAGGGCAGCAGCCGGCCGGCGAAATACGAGCGCTTTTCCATGCGGCTGTCCGATCGGAGGGAAGAATGCCGAGCTTCACGCCGGCGGCGGTCCGGCAGCCACAGCCGCTTTCGCCGCGTCGGTCGTCGAGGCGGGAAAACGGGACGAACCGCGCATCACGGACGACGAACGGCGATCGGCCGAAGATCGCGTTCCGGCGGCGCCGCGACGGCGGTCGGTGGGATGCGGAGGCGGGGAGAGGACCCCGCCTCCGCGCCGCATCACTTCGCGGTGCGCTCGAACTGGCGCAGCATCTGATTGCCGCGTTCGGCGGCGGCGTCGAGGGCGGCCTGCACCGACTTCTTGCCGGTCAGAGCCTGCTCGATCTCCTCGGCCCAGACGTCGCGGATCTGCACCAGGTTGCCGAGGCGCAGGCCGCGCGAGTTCGTCGTCGGTTCCTTGTTGGTGATCTCCTTGATGGCGATCTCCGCCGCCGGGACCTTGTCGAAGAAGCCCTGCTTCTTGGAGTACTCGTAGGCCGCCGGGGTGATCGGCAGATAGCCGGTCTCCTGCGACCACCACGCCTGGACGGCGGGGCTCGACAGATAGGTCAGGAACTTGGCGACGCCCTTGTATTCGGCCGCCGGCTTGCCACCCATCACCCACAGCGAAGCGCCGCCGATGATCGAGTTCTGCGGCGCGCCGGCCACGTCCGGATAATAGGGCATCGGCCCGGCGGTGTAGTCGAACTTGGCGTTGGCCTTGACGTTGCCGTAGAAGGCCGACGAGGTCAGGAACAGCGGGCATTCACCCGAGGTGAAGCGGCCTTCGCCCTGGTTGGTGCGGCCGGCGTAGTCGAAGATCTTGTCCTTCTGGTACTTCACCAGATTTTCGAAATGCTTCACCACCGCGGGGCTCTTGTTGAACGTCAGCTCGGTGTCGAAGCCGTCGAGACCGTTCGCCTTGGTCGAGAGCTGCTGGTTGTGCCAAGCGGTGAAGTTCTCGAGATTGACCCAGGTGACCCAGGCGGTCGAGACGCCGCACTTGTCCCAGCCGGCCGCCTGGAGCTTGGCGGCGGCGTCGAAGGTCTCCGGCCAGGTGGCGGGGATCTTGTCGATGCCGGCCTTCTTCAGAGCGTCGCGGTTGACCCACATGACGACGGTCGAGGAGTTGAAGGGGAACGACAACATGTCGCCCTTCGAGGTCGAATAATAGCCGGTGACCGCCGGCAGATAGGATTTCGCGTCGAAGGGTTCGCCGGCTTCCTTCATCAGCTCGTGGACCGGCTTGATGGCGCCCTTGGCGGCCATCATCGTCGCGGTGCCGACTTCGAAGACCTGGAGGACGTGCGGCGCGCCGCCGGCGCGGAAGGCGGCGATGCCGGCGTTCATGGTGTCGGCGTAAGAGCCCTTGAAGGTCGGAACGACCTTGTATTCGCTCTGCGAGGCATTGAAATCATTGGCGATCTTGACGATGCGATCACCGTTGGCGCCGCTCATGGCGTGCCACCATTGGATCTCGACCTGGGCCGCGGCCTGGAGCGAGGTGGCGGTGAGAAGTGCGGTTCCGAAGAGAATAGGCTTCAACGATCCCATGATACCCTCCCTGGGCGGGCGACCTGCCGACATCCGGCGATGGAGCCGGCGTTATTATCTTGGTGTGAACGTCTCGTGACGGCACGTCATGCAAGACAATAGCCGGCGGCAGAACGAAATCAATCGCATGTACAAGAGGGCTGGGCCGCGGAACCATGGAGGCGCCGCCGACCGGACGGCGGATCCGTCATCCGGGCGGGCCGGAATCGCCGCCTGCCGCGGCGATCCGCTCGTGATGTCCGCCGCGCCGCCGACGGCGGTCGTCTCGGACGGCCGTCGTCTCCCACGCCGCCGCGGCACCGGCGCCTTGCGCGAATCGCGGGTCCGGTGCGGCGGTCGGGGCCGGCGTGCCGCGCCTCACCCGCCGATGTCGGCGAGGTCAAACGGCGTCGTCTGGTAGACCTGATTGATCCAGTTGGAGAACAGCAGGTGGGCGTGGCTGCGCCAGTGATTGCGCGGGTGCCGCGTCGGGTCGTCCTCGGGGAAGTAGTTGGCCGGAAGGGCGATTCGCTCGCCGCGT
The DNA here is from genome assembly GCA_937892955.1 of uncultured Alphaproteobacteria bacterium. Taxonomy (GTDB): domain Bacteria; phylum Pseudomonadota; class Alphaproteobacteria; order Rhizobiales; family Ancalomicrobiaceae; genus CALBKH01. The sequence continues at coordinate 24,831 of CALBKH010000011.1, read as the reverse complement.
TCGATGTCGCGGAAATACTCCTGGGCGAGCGAATCCGAATCGTACTCGATGTGATTGAACATGTAGAGCGCGTGGTGGCGGATGTCCTCGACCAGACACAGGCCGACGCCGGGCGAGTCCATCAACACCTCGAGGCCGGGAATACCGGCGATGTCCTCGCGGCGAACCTCGGTCCAGCGCGACACCGGAATGGCGAAGTCGTCGGAGAAGCCGCGCAGATAGGGCGAGGCGGGAGCGAGATTGCGGTGGCTGTAGACGCCGAAGCACTTGCTCCCCAGCGCATGTTTCGGCACGCCGTGGAAGTGGTGGATCGCCGCCTGCGCCCCCCAGCAGATGTGGAACGAGGAATGGACGTGGGTCTGCGTCCAGTCGAAGATCTCGCAGAGCTCGTCCCAATAGGTGACCTCTTCGAAGGGCATCTTCTCGACCGGCGCCCCGGTGACGACGAAGCCGTCGAACTTCTCCGAGCTGACGTCCGACCACGGGCGATAGAAGGCGTCCATGTGATCCGACGACGTGTTGCGCGAGACGTGGTCCGTCATCTTGACGAGCGTCAGCTCGACCTGCAGCGGCGTCGCCCCGAGAAGGCGGGCGATCTGCGTCTCGGTACGGATCTTGTTGGGCATCAGATTGAGGAGCCCGATGCGCAGCGGACGAATGTCCTGTCGCACGGCGTCGGTCTCTCGCACGACCATGACGCCCTCGGCGAGAAGCGCCGCGAAAGCAGGGAGGTCGTCTGGGATCTTGATGGGCATCTCGGCTCGTCCTTCGGCGTCTCGACGCGTCGAGGTGAGCGAGGATGCGAACTCATGAGATGGCTGTCCCGTTGGTTGCCGGTCTGGCCACATCCTCCTCTTCCGAGGAGCGCCACCTTGCCGGGTTCAGCAGGTTGGCGTTGAGCGTCGCTCAACTCTCGATGCTGTCCTCGATGTACACGCGGCCGGGCGAATTGGCAACGAATTCTGTTTGCGGAGCGAATGGCGAAATCGTCACCGAAGCGAGCGGCGCAGACCCTGCCTCGACCGAGCCGGCGCGGTCACGTCTCGGCCGAGGCGGCCGTCGCCGCCTCTGCTCGCCGGGCGACCGCGAAAAGGGGCCGCCCCCCCTCGGGACCGGCCCCCCTCGCGCATTCCGCGTCGCGGCGTCACTTCGTCACGGCCGTCATCTTCGTGGTGAAGGGGTTGGCGTGGCAGGAGTTGCAGCCGACGTCGTAGTTGGCCGGCAGCGTGATCGTCGTCTCGCGGCCGACGCACAGAGCGCCCTTCTCGCATTTCAGGCCGGGACGGGCGATCGCGGTGCGGGCGAGCGGCGTTCCCTCACCCTTGGTGCCGTGGCAGGTGGCGCAGGAGGCCGTCCCCTTCGATTCCACGTGGTCGCCGTGTCGCGACACCCAGGCGGCGGAGTTGCCGTCGTTGCCGACCGGATGCAGGCCGTGCGGGCCGTTCAGGTTGGCGGCGAGGATGCCGGTGTGGCAGGTCGAGCATTCCATCACCTTGCCGGTGTGGCCCTGGAGCTGGACAGCGGCGACGTTGTCGTTGCCGGCCGGGTTGGTGGTCGGCCATTCGGCGTGGGTCGAGCCGTGGCAGCCTTCGCAGAAGACGCCGCCGTGCTTGTCGACGCTCATGCGATAGAGCTGCGGATTGCCCTTGGCGGCGCCGGCGGTGACGCGCGGTTCGGCGAAGCGCAGGTTGGTCGGCAGGATCGGCTTGGCGTGGCTGTCCGTCGTCAGATAGGCCTGCAACAGTCGGATCGCGTCGGGGGCGGCGACCGCGCCGGTCTTCTTGGCGAGGTTGGAGACCGCGTCGCCGGTGTGGCAGGAGCCGCAGCCCGGCTCGTTGGCCCACGGCACGCGCGGCGTCGAGGCGTTGGTGTAGTAGTCGGAGCGGACGATGAAGGCACCGCCCGGCTTGGCCCGCGAGAAGTCGTCGCCGACCTGCGCCATGTCGCCGTGGCAGTCCTGGCAGACGATGCCGGCGCCAGCCATGGTGCCGCGCAGACATTCGGTGCGCTTACCCGGATGGCACTTGTAGCAGGTCGCTTCGAGCGTCGTCTTCTCGAAGTCGTTGATCGGCTTGGTCGCCTGATCCTGCGTACGGCGCGGGTCGTTCGGCGGTGGCATGACCGGGAAGACCGGGGTGCCGTTGGCGTTCTTCAGCTTGCCGTGGGCGGTATGCATGACGCGCGACATCGTGCCGTGCGCCGTCTGGGTCAGGCCGTGAGCGTCCTGCGGACCGAGGTGCAAGAGGTCGAGCGCCGGCGTGTAGTGGCAGGTCTGGCAGGCGACCGGCTTGCCGGCGACGCCGGTGGTCGAATTGTAGCCGCTGTAGAGCTTCGTCCCGTGCATGGCGTCGTGGCTGCGCAGGATGTTGATGTCGGCGGCCCACTCCTCGCTCGCCCAGGCGATGACCTTACCCTTCTGCGGATCCATGGCGGGCGTGGCGGGCGACGAAAGGCGCTTCAAGGCGCTGCCGTCGCCGTAGGGGGCGGCGAGATGGCAGTTCTTGCAGTCGGATTCGCCGGCCACGGGCACCACGGTGTCGAGCGACGACACCACCTTGCCGGTGGCGTTGAGCTTCGCCTGGACTCGCATCAACGGATAGGCATTCTCGCGCCCGTTGTCGTCGAAGGGGGCGACCGGAATACCCTCGGCCGAGAACCACTTCACCTTGGGCGCGGTGTAGCCGAAGGGGAAGTACACGAACAGCGGGAAATCGGTCTCGAACGTCTTCACCGGTTGCGGGCGGTTCGCCCGGTAGGCGGCGACGGTGACCGAGGTCGGCGCTCCGCTGGTCGGGTCGGTGACGAAGGAGGTGACGCTCGGCATGGTCTGCTGGGTGATCACCACCTTGCCGTCGCCGAGATAGAGGCGCTCGACATCCGGCACCGGCAGGCCGACATCGACGCCCTTGGCCGGCAGCGTCGCGGGATAGAAGGCGGCCAGCGTTCCTGCGGGGTAGAACGGGGCGTAGGTCGCGAGCGCGGTCTGCCAGAAGTTCGTCTTGAAGACGCTGCCGTCGGCGGCGACGATCGGCGCCTTGGCGAGGGCCGGGTCGGCCGCCTGTCCGGAGGCGGAGTAGACAACGCTGGCGGTGTTGCGGTCGAGGATGGTCGGCTTGGTGCCGCGCTTCAGGACCTGGGCGTGGAGAACGTTGAACGGCGGCAGGATCGTGACGATACGGTCGTCGAGATCGCCGCAGTGCATGCCGAGGTCGTTGGCGGCGAGCAGCCGGTACCCGGCGTCGTTGGTGAAGGCCTGCAACGGCACCGGCGTCATGTTGCCCGCCGGTCGCGCTTTGCTGGTCGAGTTGATCGACGGTTCCGCGGCCGAAGCCGCGCCGACGATCGACAGGATCGCCACGGCGCAGGTCGCGACCGCGGCGGAGAAACTCGTTTTCCCGGTCATCTGTTCCTCCCGAGGGGCGGCCGCGAAATGTGATCCGTTCGCCCCATATTCAACACGAGATTCGTCGTTTCGTTCGTCGGATCGAGAAATCGGTGAAGAAATCGTCGACGACGAAAGATGAAATCACTCGAGTATCGCGACGTCCGAGCATCGAACGCGCTTGAAACACGTACTCCACTCGGCGGCTACGACGGCAAAACCAACCACCCGAGACGAGGTTCGTCGAACTTCGCCGTCGAACCGGCATCGTGACGATGCGATTCGCGCTGGTGAGACGATGACCGAGGTCGGCTGACGGGAAGCTGACAGGAACGAGCACGACGCGCCGGGCCGGTGCGTCCACGGAAATTCCGGGAGGAAGACTGGCGGCTTCGTCAGCGGGGCGTAAGTTCGAATGGTCTAAATCGAGTCAATTCGCGGATCGGGTGCGGCTCGATCGCCTCGATTCGGTGTTTCCGAGTTCCACCATGCCCGTCGTCGGTCGCTCACGTCTGTTCCTCTCCGTCCTCCTCGCCGCGGTCCTCGTGGCGTCGCCGGGGCTCGCCCGCGACGGCGGTGGCGAGAGTGGTGGTGGCCACGGCGGTGGCGAAAGCGGTGGCGGCCATGGCGGCGGCGAGAGCGGCGGCGGCCACGGTGGCGGCGGCTCGGATGGTGGCGGCTCCGGCTCGGGGTCCGGTGGCGGCGAGCACGGCGAAGGCGGCGGCAAGAGCGACGGCGGCGGCAAGGGCGAAGGTGGCGGTAGAGGCGACGGCGGCGGCAAGAGCGACGGCAGCGGCAAGAGCGACGACGGCAAGACCAGCACCGACACCGCCGTCGAGGGCGACGACGGCCGGTCGGGATCCCGGACGAGCGATCCCGAGAAGGGGAGAGCCGCGCCGGGCGGTCTCGCCGCATTTTCGGCGGAAGATGCCGCGGAAGCGCGGAAGGCTCTCGCCGAGGGGCGGATCATGCCGTTGAGCGACATCCTGGCGCTGGCCAACAGAACCGCGCCGGGGCGTGTTCTCGAGGTGGAACTGCACCACGGCTTTCTCGATTCCTGGACTTACGAAGTGACCATGCTCGGCAGGGACGGGCGCTATTCCGAAATCCTGATCGAGGCCCGCGAGGGGCGGTTGATCGACACGAGGAGGCGGTGATGCGGATCCTGATCGCCGAAGACGAGAAGGACATCGCCGAAGAGGTGGCGGCATGCCTCCGGGGCGCCGGCTACGTCACCGACATCGTCGGCGACGGCGAGACGGCGTGGTTCAAGGGAGAGACCGAAGACTACGACGGGATCGTCGTCGATCTCGGTCTGCCGCGCCTCGACGGGCTGTCGGTGGTGCGCAACCTGCGCCAGGCCGGCTGCCGATCGGCGATCGTGGTGCTGACGGCGCGCGGCGCCTGGATGGAACGGGTGGCCGGGATCGACGCCGGCGCCGACGACTATCTGCCCAAGCCGTTCCACGCCGAGGAGTTGATCGCCCGCCTCGGCGCGGTGCTGCGTCGCTCGCAGGGCCACACCACGCCGATGATCGAGATCGGCGGCCTCAGGCTCGACACGCGTGCCATGTCGCTGAGCCGTGCCGGCCGACCCATCGCTCTGACGCCCCTCGAGTATCGGGCGCTGCGCTATCTCGCCCACAACCGCGGCCGGGTCGTGTCGCAATTCGAGTTGTGCGAGCACGTCTGGGCCGGCAGCCAGGAGCCGGGCTCCAACACCTTGGAGGTATTGATCGCCCGCCTGCGGAAGAAGATCGGTTCCGACGTGATCCGGACCCAGCGCGGCCATGGCTACGTCATCGCCGCCTGACGCGCCCGGTGGGGACACGGGTCGCAGCTGGTCGCTGCGCCTGCGCGTGCTGGCGATCGCCGCGGCGACCCTGGTGGCGACCCTGACCATCGGCGGCTTCGCGCTCTCCGACATGTTCGAGAATTCGATCGAGCAGACGCTGGAACAGGATCTCGACGTCTATTGGAACGAACTGGCCTCCGCCTTCGCCCTCACCGACGGAACGAAGCCGTCGGTGGTCCGCGAAATGTCGGATCGGCGGTTCCACACCCCCTTCGCCGGCGCCTATTGGCGGATCGAAGAGAACGGAGAGGCGGTCCTCAGGTCGCGTTCGCTGTGGGACCAGGATCTCGTCGCCGACCTGCCGACGCATCTGTCGCCGCGCGGCCTGGCCCGCGAGGAGCACGGACCGGAGGGTCAGATCGTCTACGTCCTGCGTCGTCCGGTGACGCTCACCGGGAGCGAAGGCGAACGCGGGTTCACACTCGCCGTCGCGCTCGACACCCGCGACATGCAGGAACTGCGGGCGAAGTTCGGCAGCGACCTGACCAGCGCCCTCGGGCTGATCGGCCTCCTGCTGTTCGGCGGCGCCGCGGTGCAGGCGTCGTTCGGCTTCGCCCCGCTCGGGCTCCTCCGCCGTCGGCTGGCCGCCGTGCATGCGGGGACCGCGCGGCGCCTCGAGGGCGCCTTCCCCGAGGAGGTGGCGCCGCTCGCCGAAGACCTCAACGCCCTGCTCGGGCGGCAGGAAGATCTGGTTCGGCGGGCGCGGGCGCGGGCCGGCGATCTGGCGCACGGCTTCAAGACGCCGCTGACCATCCTGCAGGGCCTGGAACGCCGCCGTCGCGACGCCGGCGACACCGACAGCGCCGATCTCCTGCGCCAGCAGATCGAAGCGATGCGTGCCCATGTCGAACGCGAGTTGTCGCGCGCCCGGACCCACGGCGCCGCCGCCGGCGGCGGGACGCTGACCGACGCGCGCGCCACCGTCGATCGGTTGATCGCGCTCCTGTCACGGGCGCCGCGCGGCGGCGATCTGCTGTGGCTGAACGATCTGGCCGAAGAGCTGAAGCCGCGCATGGATGCCGACGACTTCGGCGAAGTGGTCGGCAATCTGCTCGACAACGCCCGCAAGGTGGCGCGCACCACGGTGCGGGTGAGCGCCGAGCGCATCGACGCGGAGCTGCGCATCGTCGTCGACGACGACGGGCCGGGGATCGCGCCGGAACGGGTTCCGGATCTCCTGACCCGTGGACACAGCGAGGACGTCACGGCGGAAGGCGCGGGCCTCGGCCTGTCGATCGTGTCCGACGTGCTCGCCGAATACGGCATGCGGCTCGATCTCGATCGCTCGCCGCTCGGCGGCTGTCGCGCCAGTTTCGGGCCGATCGAGGCGGTGCTGCGGCGCGGCTGACGCGGCTCCTGGTTGGGCCTCGTCAATGCGTCACGGCGGTCGCGCCGGTGAACCACAACAGCGCCGAGAGCGAGAAGAACGACGCCACCGTCGCCATCACCAGGGCGGCGGCGCAGATGCGCTCGCGCCCGTAGGGCCGGCCGAGGAGGGCGTAGATCGTCAGCATCGGCGAGGCGGTGATGACCAGCAGCGACAGGCGCAGGTCCGCCGACGCGAGCGGCAGGACGGCGAGCCCGCCCAAGGTGACGAGCGGGTGGAGAAGCAATTTGGCCGAGACCGGCAGCAGCGCTTCCTTCGCCACGTCGCCGACACCGCCGCCGGCGAGCGCGCCGCCGATGACGAAGAGCGCCGTGGCGCCCGACGCCGCCGCCAACATGCCGATCGGCTTGGCCAACACCGCCGGCAGGCCGACGCCGCTCGCCGACACGATCATGCCGACGACGATCGCCAGGATCATCGGGTTCTTCGCCAGCCGTCCCGCGACGAGTGCGGCGACCCGGGCGATCGGCGTCCCGGCGTGCGCCTCCGATTCCGCCACCGCCAGGGCGAGCGGGATGGTGACGACGTTCTCCACCGTCATGGCGAGGGCGAGCGCCGTCGCCGCCGTCGTCGGGCCGACCACCAACGAGGCGACGGGGAAGCCGACGAAGCCGCTGTTGGGCGACGCCGCGCCGAGGGCGTGGACGGCGCTCGCCGCCGGGCCGCGCTTCAGCCCGAAGCGCGCCACGGCGTAGACGAAACCGAAGACCACCAGCGAGGCGGCGGCGTAGACGAGGAGAAAACGGACGTCGATCACCTCGCGCAAGGGCCGTGTGGAGAGCGCATGGACGATCAGCGCCGGCAGGGCGAAGCGCACCACGAAGGTGCCGAGCGAGCGGACGTCGTCCGGTCCGATCACCCGGAAGCGGGTGGCGGCGTAGCCGAGCAGGATCAGCAGGAAGATCGGCGTGGTGATGCCGAGGACGGCGATCATGCGGGTTCATCCATCCGACGAATCCAGGGAAGCGGGCGGCGGCGGCGAAGCATGCGCCGTCGCCGTGGCGAATGACATCACGATCTTGCTCCGCGCGCCGAGCCGATTCCGGTGCGACGAACCGACGAACCGACGAACCGACGAACCGACGGGCCGGGCTTCCGCGCCCTCGACCCGCGCGACGACGGTGGCGTATCCTGTCGCCACGCAGGCACAGGAGGCGGACGATGACGAACCTCGTGCTCGAACGACCGTTCCATCGCTGGGCCGAGATGACCAGCCATCGGCTGTGGCTCCTCGAGGAGGCCGGCCGCATCCTCTCGTTCTTCGAGCGCCACGCCCGCGATCCCGCCGGCGGCTTCTTCGAACTCGACGCGGTCGGGCGGCCGCTCGAGGCCGAGTGCTTCCTCGGCGGGGTACCGACCCGCGCCCTGCACCTGACGGCGCGCGCCGTCCACGGCTTCGCCATCGCTCATCTCATGGGGCGCCCGGGGGCCGAGGACCTCGTCGACCACGGCATGGACTTCCTGTGGAACGGCCATCGCGATCCCGCGCACGGCGGCTACATGTGGGCGATCGGCGCCGACGGACCGACGAACGACACCAAACAGGCCTATGGCCACGCCCACGTGCTGCTCGCGGCGGCGAGCGCCAAGGTGATCGGTCATCCGGATGCCGACAGGCTGCTCGAGGACGTCGCCATGGTCCTCTACGAGCGCTTCTGGGAGGAGGCGAAAGGGGCGGTCGCCGAGGAGTTCGGCCGCGACTGGACGCCGATGGGCGGCTATCGCGGCCAGAACTCCAACATGCATCTGACCGAAGCAGCGATGGCGGCCTACGAGGCGACCGGCGAACGCGACTTCCTGGTGATGGCCGAGCGCATCGCCGAGCGGATCGTTCATCGCAACGCCGAGGCCGCCGGCTGGCACGTCGCCGAGCATTTCGACGAGACCTGGGCGTTCGATCGCGATTACGACGGCGATCCGATGTTCCGCCCCTACGGCACGACGCCCGGCCACGGACTCGAATGGACGCGACTGCTGCTGCAGCTGTGGGAGCTGAAGGGCCGACCGGACGACTGGACGGCGGAAGCGGCGCGGCGGCTCTTCCGCCGCACCGTCGCCGACGGCTGGGACGCCGAGAAGGGCGGCTTCTACTACACCCTCGATTGGGACGGGAGCCCGCGCATCCGCGATCGCTACTGGTGGCCCTGTTGTGAGGGGATCGCCGCCGCCGCCTTCCTCGGCGCCATCGACGGCGACGCCTATCACGAGAGCTGGTATCGCCGGATCTGGGGTTTCACCGCCGCCCGGTTCATCGATCCCGAAAAGGGGGGCTGGTTCCCGCAGATCGACGACGATCTGAAGCCGAACACCTTCCCGTTCTTCGGCAAGCCCGACATGTACCACTCGCTCCAGGCCTGCCTGATCCCGCTCCTGCCGACGAGCGGTTCCGTCACCCGCGGACTGGCGACCGTCGGCATCCGATTGTGACCGGGAGCCGGAGCCCCGGCTGTCCGATGCGTTCCGCGGGTCGCACCTTCCCTTCTCCCCTTGCGGGAGAAGGTGGCCCGTAGGGTCGGATGAGGGGGATGGGCCTTTCGAAACGGCAGAAATTCTCGGGTTCTTCCTCTGGCGCGCTCACGCGCGCGTTCCTTCATCCGCGCTTCGGGCACCTCCTCCCGCAAGGGGAGGAGGGGGCCGTGCCGTGTCCGGGAACGGACGAATTCACCCGATGAGGCGGGCGAGTGCCGCGTCGAGATCCTCGCGGCGGAACGGCTTCATCAGGATCGGCAGATCGATCGGCGCGGCGCCGACGTAGCCGGTCGTCACCAGCACCGGCAGATCGGGGCGGATCGCGCGCAGTGCCGCGGCGAGGGCGACGCCGTCCATGCCGTTCTGCAGAGCGAGGTCGGTGAGCACCACATCGAAGGTCGGATCGGCGGTGAAACGGGCGATCGCCTCGGCGCCCGACGTCACCGCCCGCGCCACATGACCGGAGGTCGCCAGAAGATCGAGGACCGCGTCGCGGACCCGGGCATCGTCCTCGACCACGAGGATGCGCAACGGCCGGCAGGTTGCCGCCGCCCGCACCGCGATCGGGGCGGGAGAGGCGGCCGGGGCGGCGTCCGCCGCGGGCAGGTCGATGGTGACGGTGGTGCCCACCCCCGGCGTCGAGGCGACGTCGATGCGGCCGCCGGACTGGCGGACGAAGCCGTAGACCATCGAGAGCCCGAGACCGCTGCCGGCGCCGGCCGGTTTGGTGGTGAAGAAGGGCTCGAAGATGCGGGCGAGCGTCGCCGCGTCCATGCCGGCGCCATCGTCGGCGATCTCGATCCGCACCATCCCGTCGGGCGCATGGCCCGCGGAGACGGTGATCCGGCCGCGTTCGCCGACGGCGTCGCGAGCGTTGAAGACGAGGTTGATCAGGGCGTTCTCGATCTGCCCGGGGTCGACCAGGGCGAAGGGCGGCGCGCCGTCGTCGGACCGCGCCTCGAGGACGATGCCGCCGCCGAGGCTGGCGGCGACGAGATCGAGCAGCGCGGCGATCAGCTCGGAGACGTCGGTCGCCACCGGCGCCAGCATCTGGCGCCGGCCGAAGGCGAGGAGATGGTCGACCATTGCCGCGCCGTTCTCCGCCGCCGCGAGCGCCCGGAGCGCTCGCGCCCGGGTCGGCGTGTCGGGTTCGGCGTCGTCGTGGATCAGCTGCACGTTGGTGGCGACGGCGGTCAAGAGGTTGTTGAAGTCGTGGGCGATGCCGCCGGTCAGCCGGCCGATCGCCTCGAGCCGTTCGGCGTGGCGCAGCCGGCTCTCGATCTCGGCGCGTTCGCGCGCCTGTTCCTTGAACACGTCGAAGGCGCGGGCGAGGGCGCCGATCTCGTCGGGTCGGCCGCGACCCGGCGCGCTCACCGCGGTGTCGCCGCCGGCGAGCCGCCGCATCGCCTCGGCGATGCCGAGGAGATCGGCGACGACGCCGCGCAGGAAGGCGTTGGCGAAGCCGAAGGCGACGATCAGCCCGAGCGCGCCGACGAGACCGGCGGCGATCTTGCCGAGGCGCAGGTCGGCGGCCGTCGCCTCGGCGCGGGCGCTGTCGGAGCGTTCCACCAGCGAGGCGTAGTCCTTGACGAGGCGGCTCATCACCGTGGCGGCGACGTCGGTGGCGGCGAGCAGGAAGCGCTGACGCGGATCGGCATAGACCCGGTCGCCGGGCGCGCCGCCGCCGAGGCTCGCCTCGCCATGCGTCGCCGCCGCCGCTTCGCGCTCGCGCGTCGCGATCGCCTCCTCGGTCACCGCGAAGAGATGGCGCAGGATTCCGTCGAGCCGGTCGGCGAGGCGGACGATGGTCGGATCGAGGGTCGGCAGCGCCGGCCGGTCGACCGGCACCGGCAGCGCCGCCGCCAGCGCCGCGATCTCCTCGAGCCGACCTTCGAGCGCGCGTTCGGCGACATCGAGGGTCGGCCGATCGCGGATCTCGGTGACGGCGTGGGCGAAGGCGGAGAGGCTCGAGGCGCTCTCGGCGAGCGTCAACACCCGGCGGACGTCGGCGAGCGCGTCGGTGCGGGTCTTGCCCAGGGAGCGCTCCAGCCGGTCGAGCCCGATCCAGGCGAGGGTCTCGGCGATCAGGATCACGCCGATCACCCCGGCCGCCATCAGCATCAACCGGCGGCGCAAGCCGCGTTTCGCCCTCATGCCCGTCCGCTGTCGCCTCCGCGGCGGGACGACGCGCGTCCCGCCGGGGTCGATCCTAGTCGCCGCGCGGCACCAGCGCCACGCCGTCCTCGCGGAAGGTGGCGAAGGCGCTCGTCCCCGGCGGCACCGGCGTCTCGGAGGTCGGATCGACGACGAAGAGCTCGCCGACCGAACTGTCGAGGACGTATTCGAGGTGGGAGCCGAGGTAGGTGGCCTTGCGCACCGTCACCGGAAGCGACGCGGGGCCACCCTCGGCGGTCAGCCGGATCGCCTGCGGCCGGACGCCGACGGTGACCGCGTCGCCGCGGCTGCCGGGGTCGGGGAGTTCGACCGTCGCCTCGCCGAAGGTGACTGTGGCGCGGCCTTCGGCGCGGCGGACGATGGTGCCGTCGAGGAGGTTGGAGATGCCCATGAAGTCGGCGACGAAGCGGGAGTTCGGCCGGCGATAGAGATCGGCCGGCGTGCCTTCCTGGGCGATCACCGCACGGTTCATGACGATGATCCGGTCCGAGACGGCGAGCGCCTCCTCCTGATCGTGGGTGACGTAGACCGAGGTCAGTCCCAGCTTCAGCTGCAATTCGCGGATGTCGTCGCGCATCTTGCGGCGCAGCTTGGCGTCGAGGTTGGAGAGCGGCTCGTCGAACAGCAGCACCTCGGGTTCCAGCACCAGAGCACGAGCGACGGCGACGCGTTGCTGCTGGCCGCCCGAGAGCTCGCTCGGCAGGCGGTTCTCGAAGCCGTCGAGGCCGACCATGGCGAGGCCCTCCATCGCCTGCGCCTCGCGTTGTGCCTTGGGCACGCCGGAGACCTCGAGGCCGAAGGCGACGTTGTCGAGGACGTTCATGTGGGGGAAGAGCGCGTAGCTCTGGAACACCATGGTGACGTCGCGGTCGGTCGCCGGCAGCAGCGTCACGTCGCGGCCGCCGATGAGGATGGTGCCCTCGGTCGGCGCCTCGAGGCCGGCGATCATCCGTAGCGTCGTCGTCTTGCCGCAGCCCGACGGCCCGAGCAGGGTGACGAGCGTCCCCGGCTCGACCTTGAACGAGATGTCGTCGACGGCGGCCACCGTCCCGTAGCGGCGGCTCACCGAGCGGAACTCGACACCGCCGACCTTCTTGCCGGATCCGATCATGCGGCGACCTCCCGAGGACGTGCGGTTGGAGTGTGGCTCGTCGGCCGGGCGATGCGCCGTTCGCCGACCGCCCACTGGATGACGATGATGGCGAGGCCCATCAGCACGACGAGCACCGAAGAGTAGGCGATGGCGAGGCCGAAGTCGCCGATCTCGACGCGCCCGACGATGTAGGACGTCGCCATGTCGTGGCGGGCCGAGACGAGGAAGATGACGGCGCTGACCGAGGTGATGGCGCGGACGAAGGAGTAGACCAGCGCCGCGACGATCGCCGGCCTGAGCAGCGGCAGGATCACCCGGCGGATGGTCTGGGCGCTGTTGGCGCCGAGCGTCAGGGCACATTCGTCGAGGTTGCGGTCGAGCTGGCTCATCGAGGCGACGCCGGCGCGGATGGCGACCGGCATGTTGCGGAAGACGAAGCAGACGACGAGGATCGCCGCGGTGCCCGTCAGTTCCACCGGCGGCTGGTTGAAGGCGAGGATGTAGGCGACGCCGATGACCGTACCGGGGATGGCGAAGCTCAGCATCGTCATGAACTCGAAGGCGGCGCGGCCGGCGAAGCGCTGGCGCACCAGCAGATAGGCGGTGAGCAGGCCCATCGCCGCGGTGAGCGGCGCCGCGACCGCCGAGACCTCGAGGGTGGTGAAGAGCGAGTTCCACGCCCGCCCGGTCCACACCAGCCCGTGCTTGCCCCATTCGAGGCCGAAGTCGGTGATGTAGTGGCGCAGCGTGAAGGCGTTGTTGCGGCCCCAGTTCTCGACGAAGCCGCCGTAGAGGATGAGCCCGTAGAGCAGGAAGGTGAAGGCGGCCCAGGGCAGCGCCGTGGCGTAGACCGCCCGCTTCAACCACACCGGCAGTTCGGCCGGCGTGCCGGCGAAGCCCTTGCCGCCGACGGTGGTGTAGGAGGCCGTGCCGACCCAACGGTGCTGGACCAGGAAGGCGCCGACGCACAGCGCCAGGAGCACGATGCCGAGCGCCGCGGCGCGGCCGGGATCGTTCTGGGCGCCGACCACGGCGTAGAAGATCTTGGTCGAGAGCACCTCGTAGCCGCCGCCCATGACCAGCGGATTGCCGAAATCGGCGAGGCTCTCGATGAAGCCGACGAGGAAGGCGTTGGCGAGGCCGGGCCGCATCAGCGGCCAGGTCACCCGCCGGAACGTCTGCCAGCGGCCGGCGCGCAGCGTCTGCGCCGCTTCTTCCATCGACGGAGCGATGCCCTGGACGACGCCGATCAGCACCAGGAAGGCGATCGGCGTGAAGGCCAGCGACTGGGTGAGCAGGATGCCCGGCAGACCGTAGATCCAGCGCGTCGCGGTCAGCCCGAAATTGTCAGCGAGGAACAGGGTCACCGTGCCGTTGCGGCCGAAGAGCAGGATCACCGCGAGGCCGATGACGAAGGGCGGGGTGATGATCGGCAGCACCGACAAGAGGCGCAGCAGACGCTGGTAGGGGAACTTGGTGCGGGTGGCGACGAGCGCGAAGGCGAGGCCGAGCACCGTGGTGATGACGCCGCACAGCGTGCCGAGTACCACCGAATTCCACACCACGCCGCAGCGGGTGTCGCCGAAGACGCAGCCGAGCGACCAGATGTCCCGCGCGGTGAGACGATGGGCGAGCGCCATCGGGCCGCTGAGTCCGTCGTCGGGCAGCATCGCCTGGGAGAAGACCGTCGACACCGGCCAGAACACGAAGAGCGCGATCGAGGCGATCAGGAAGCCGATCGCCCCGGTGGTGAAGCGGTCGCCCTTCATGGCGCCGCGCGCCGCCAGCCCGAGCGTCAGGAAGAACAGGAAGGCCAGCGCCGTGGCGGCGGCGCCGAAGCCCATGCCGGCCTGACCGTGGGCGAGCGGGCCGAAGAGATTGGCCAGGAACGGCCACGACCAGCCCCGCAAGCCGATCGCCGAGCCTTGCGCCATCATCCAGACGAGACCGCCGATGCCGGCGGCGATCAGCGCCGCACCGACGTGGCGCGAGCGGGTGAGGACGAAGGGGATCGGCAACGCCAGGAACAGACCGAGCGGCAGCAGCCACGGCGCGTCGTCGAGCCCGGCGAGGAGGCCGGAGGGCGGCCAATCGCCGAGGAGCGGCCGTGACCGCGACGAGGCGAAACCGTACCAGGGCGCGAGCGCCCAGCCGATCCAGCCGACGATCAGCCACAGGAGATGAGAGCGGAACATGGCGCCGTCTCCGAGCCCGTCACGAGGGGGAGAGAGGCCTCCCGGGGGACCCGGGAGGCGCGACGGTGATGTCCGCGGATCAGCGCAGGCTGCCGATCTCGTTGTCCCAACGCGCGAGCAGGCGCTTGCGCTCGGCCGCCGAGCCGAACTTCTTGAAGTCGTAGTCGATCAGCTTGACCTTCTCCAGCCGCGGCGCGTGGGGCGACAGCGGCGTGGCGACGTTGGCCTGCACCTGATAGCTCTTCGACTTGTCGGCGGTCTCCTGGGCCTTCGGAGTCAGGGCGAATTCATAGAATTTCTTGGCGGTCTCCGGGTTCGGGCCGCCCTTGATGATGCCCATCGAGCCGACTTCGTAGCCGGTGCCCTCGCACGGCGCGATCACCTTGACCGGGAAGCCGTTGACGCCCTGGGTGACGCCGTCGTGCATGAAGACGATGCCGATCGCCGTCTCGCCGCGGGCGGCGGCCACCGCCGGGGCGGCGCCCGACTTGGTGTACTGCGAGACGTTGCCGTGCATCTTCTTCATGAAGTCGAAGGCCGGGTTCTCGCCGAAGATCTGCACCAGCGTCGCCAGCGTGGCGTAGGCGGTGCCGGAGGAGTTCGGGTTGGCGATCTGGATCTCGCCCTTGAACTCCGGTTTCACCAGATCGGCCCAGCAGGCCGGCTCCTTGACGTTCTTCTTGGCCAGCACCTCGGTGTTGACGGCGAAGCCGAGGCCACCGGCGTAGATGCCGACGGCGCGATACTGCGCGTCCGCCGCCTGGCGCTGCGCCCACGGGTGCAGTTCGGAGAGCTTCGGCGACTTGTATTCGACGAGGAGCCCGTCTTCGGCGGCCTGCAGGAAGGCGTCACCGGTGCCGCCCCACCACACGTCGCCCTTGGGGTTGGAGCCTTCCGCCTTGACCTGGGCATAGGTCTCGCCGGCGCTCTTGCGCGTCATGGCGACCTGGATGCCGGTCTCCTTGGTGAAGGCGTTCATCATCGCCTGACACCATTCCTCCTGGACGCCGCAATAGACGACCAGTTCCTCGGCCTTCGCGGTGGCCGAGCCCATGGCGAGGGCGAAGAGGGCGGTGGCGGCGAGAGCGGTGCGGCGGGTGGCGAGCGACATGTTTTCCTCCATGCGATCCGCCGCCGTTTGTCGAAGGGTCGGACGCCCCGGTCGACGGTCGGATCTCTCGACGTAACTTCTTCCCCGTCCGGCGGGGCCGGGGGGCCGGCGGCAGTGTCCGTCGGTCGCGTGAACCGGGGATTTCGACGTCACGTCATCTCGCTGTAACATTGTTCACCGAACCGGCGCGATCGAGTGACGCCGGAGGGTCTCGGCGTCGACCGGATCGCAGCATCCGCGGCGCGAGGCCGAACGACGATCCGGCGGGCGAGGGGGCGCGCGGCGGAACGAGGGAGGAGAGGAGCGTGACGTCGTGTGTCGGTCATCCGACGCGGATCGCGGTCGTCGACGACGACGAGACGGTCCGCTGTTCGGTCTGTGATCTCGTCGCCTCGGAGGGCTTCGAGACCGTCGCCTGTCGCGACGCCGCCGGGCTCTTCGCGGCGCTGGCGAGCGGTCGCATCGACCTCGTCGTCCTCGACCTGCGCCTGCCCGATCGCGACGGCTTCTCGGTCGCCGCGACGATCCGCGCCTCCAGCGACGTGCCGATCATCATGGTCACCGGCCGCGGCGGCGATCTCGACCGTATCATGGGGCTGGAGATCGGCGCCGACGACTATGTGGTGAAGCCCTTCGTCGCGCGCGAACTGCTGGCCCGCATCAAAGCGGTGCTGCGCCGAACCGGGCGTGACGGCGCGGCGATCGCCCCGCCGCCGGTGCGTCACGGCTGGCGCTTCGTCGGCCACGAGATCGACCTCGATCGACGCCGCCTGACCACGCCGGACGGCGCGGCGGTATCGCTCACGGTGGCGGAATTCGATCTCCTGGTGGCACTGGTCGGGGCGGCGGGGCGGGTGCTGTCGCGCGATCATCTGCTCGACCTCACCCACCGCGCCGGCGGCGACGTCTTCGACCGCACCGTCGACGTGCTGATCCTGCGGCTCAGGCGCAAGATCGAGGCCGATCCGACCAACCCGCGCTTCATCCGCACCGAACGCGGCCACGGCTACGTCTTCGACGCACCGGTGGAGGCGATCGAGCCCGGGTGATCGGCGAGGGCTGTAAGGATCGCGGAATAAAATTTCCATTCGAGGACCCATCCGTTCTAAGCTCACGACAGGGCGCCACGTCCCGGGAGCGAATTGCGATGGATCGGAACGAAACGGCGCCGCGCGATTTCGAGAGCCTGAAGGCGCATCTCGTCGCGGCCCACGGCGGGTTGCCGAAGCGGCTGAAGCAGGCCGCGGACTTCGCTCTGCGCCACCCCGACGACGTCGCGCTCGGCACGGTGGCGGAAATCGCGGCTCGGGCCGACGTGCAGCCCTCGACCCTGGTGCGGCTCGCCCAGACCATCGGTTACGGCGGCTTCAGCGAGATGCAGCAGGTGTTCCTGGCGCGGCTCAAGGCCGGCTGGCCGGACTATCACAAACGCTTGGAAGCCTTGAAGACGGTGGGGCCGGAGCCTCATCCGGGCCTACATCTCCACGGTTTCTCGCAAGCGGCGATCGCCTCGATCGAGCGGCTCGGCGCGACCCTCGACCCGATCAGGCTCGAGGCGGCGGTCGACCTGCTCGCCGGCGCCGACACCATCCATCTGGTGGCGGCACGACGGGTCTTCCCCGTGGCCGCCTATCTCGCCTATGCCTTCGCCAAGATGGGGGTGCGCGCGACGCTGGTCGACAACGTCGGCGGGATGGGGGCCGAGCAGATCGCCGCGGCGCGACCGGGCGACGTCGTGCTGGCGGTGAGCTTCGCTCCCTACACGCAGTCGACGCTGGATCTGGCGGCGAACGCCGCCGCGGCCGGGATCCCTGTCGTGGCGATCACCGATTCCGCCTTCTCGCCGCTGATCGCATCGGCACGGGCGTGGCTCGAGGTGGCGGAAGCCGACTACGGCGCCTTCCGCTCGCTCGCCGCCACCTTCGCGCTCGCCATGGCGCTCGCCGTCTCGGTCGGCGAGAAGCGCGAAGGCGCGCAGGGCTGAGACGCGACGCGCCTCAGAGCCGCATCGGTTTCCCGGTCTTCCAAGACAGAGTCGCGGCGTCGGCGAGACGTTGGGCGGCGAGGCCGTCCTCGCCGGACGGCGAGGGGGCTTCGCCCTTCTCGACACAGTCGACGAAGGTGGCCAGTTCGGCGCGATAGGCCTCGGCGTAGCGTTCCAGGAAGAAGTGCTGCACCGGATCGGCGCAGAAGCCGTCGGCCGACGCCAGTTCGATCGTCGATTCGTGGACGTTGCCGGCGCGCAGCATGCCCTTAGAGCCGTGCACCTCGATGCGCTGGTCGTAGCCGTAGGTGGCGCGGCGCGAATTGGAGATCTGCACCAGCCGCCCGGCGGCGGTCTTCATCACCACCAGCGCCGTGTCGGCGTCGCCGGCGGCGCCGATCTCGGGATCGACCAGCGCCGAGCCGAGGGCGTGGACCTCGACCGGCTCGTCGTCGCCGAGGAGGAAGCGGGCCATGTCGAGATCGTGGATCATCATGTCGCGGAAGATGCCGCCGGAGGTGGCGACATAGCTCGCCGGCGGCGGTGCCGGATCGCGCGACAGGACGGTGACGATCTCGACCTCGCCGATCGCTCCTGCGGCGAGGCGGCGGCGCAGCGCCGCGAAATTCGGGTCGAAACGGCGGTTGAAGCCGATCATCAGCGGCACGCCGGCCGCCTTCACCACCTCGAGACAGGCGACGATGCGCTCGGCGGAGAGGTCGACCGGCTTCTCGCAGAAGATCGCCTTGCCGGCGCGCGCCGCCTTCTCGATGAGGTCGGCGTGGGTGGTGGTCGGCGTGCCGATGATCACCGCGTCGACGTCGGCCGACGCGATCGCCGCATCGATGTCGCGGACCTCCGCGCCGGTCGCCGCCGCCAGTTCCTCCGCCGAGGGACGGTGCGGATCGGCCACGGCGACGAGTTTCACGCCCGGCCGGGCGGCGACGTTGCGACCGTGGATCTTGCCGATACGGCCGGCACCGAGAACCGCGATTCTCATCTCTCGTCTCCCCGTCGAGGTCGATCGCGGCTCACGCGACTCGACCGATAGCGAACATCTGTTCCGAATTGACATCATCATAGAACGGAAGTTTCATGGCGACAACGATCGACACCGCCCGCGCCGGCCGAGTCGTCGCGACGTGATCGCGGCGCGAGACGCCGGGATCTCCGTGCGACTTTCCGCGAAACCTGCGGCGATCGAGCTTCGGGAGGACGCGAGATGGGCCAAGCGAGCGGAACCGAACCGCGCCTCGACGTCGTCACCATGGGGCGCTCGTCGGTCGATCTCTACGGGCAGCAGATCGGCGTGGCACTCGAGGACATCTCGAGCTTCACCAAGGCGGTCGGCGGCTGTCCCTCCAACATCGCCATCGGTGCGGCGCGGCTCGGGCTGAAATCGGCGGTGATCACCGGCGTCGGCGACGAGCAGATGGGCCGCTTCATCCGCGAACAGTTCGTGCGCGAGGGCGTCGACGTCACCGGCGTCAAAACCGACCCGACGCGGCTGACGGCGCTGGTTCTCCTGTCGGTGCGCGACCGCAAGACCTTCCCACTGATCTTCTACCGCGAGAACTGCGCCGACATGGCGCTGGAGCCGGCCGACATCGACGAGGCCTTCGTCGCCTCCGCCGCCGCGGTCTTGGTGACGGGCACGCATTTCTCGACGGCGAACACCGCCGCGGCGCAGATGCGGGCGATCGACATCGCCCGCGCCCACGGCCGCAAGGTGATCTTCGACATCGACTATCGCCCCAATCTCTGGGGGCTGGCCGGTCACGCCGCCGGCGAGGAGCGCTACATCCGCTCCGACGCGGTGACGGCGCATCTGGCGCCGGTGCTGGCGCTGTGCGACCTCGTCGTCGGCACCGAGGAGGAGCTGTTCATCGCCTCCGGCCGCACCGAGATCCTCGAAGCGCTGCGCGAGGTCCGCAGGCTCGCCCCCGCCGCCACCATCGTCTGCAAGCGCGGGCCGATGGGCTGCGTGGTGTTCCCGGGCGAGATCCCGGCGAGCCTCGACGAGGGTATCCGCGGCCCCGGCTTCCCGGTCGAGGTCTACAACGTCCTCGGCGCCGGCGACGCCTTCATGGCCGGCTTCCTGCGCGGCTGGCTGCGCGGCGAACCGCTCGAGACCTGCGCCACCTGGGCCAACGCCTGCGGCGCCTTCGCCGTGTCGCGGCTCCTGTGCTCGCCGGAGAACCCGACCTGGACCGAGCTGCAGCATTTCCTCGGCTATGGCAGCCGCCACCACGCTCTGCGCTTCGACGCGGCGCTGAACCACATCCACTGGGCGACGACGCGGCGGCCGCAGGCGGAGACGCTGATGGCCTTCGCCATCGACCACCGCGCCCAACTCGAGACGATGGCCGACGACCTCGGCGTCGATCGCGCCCGTATCGCCGACTTCAAGGTGTTGGCGGTGGAAGCCGCCGCCCGCATCGCCGCCGGCCGGCCCGGTTACGGTATCCTGCTCGACGGCACCCATGGCGCCGAAGCGCTGTTCCGCGCCACCGACCACGGTCTGTGGATCGGCCGGCCGGTCGAGGCGCCCGGCTCCCGCCCGCTCGACTTCGACCACATGGCGAGCCTCGGCGCCCATCTCGCCGACTGGCCGGTGCACCACACGGTGAAGTGCCTGTGCTTCTACCGCCCCGACGATCCGGACGAGCTGAAGGCGCGGCAGGAGCGCGAGTTGCTCCGCGTCCACGACGCGGTCCGCACCCTCGGCCGCGAGTTCCTGCTGGAGATCGTCGCCGGTGTGCACGGCCCCCTCGAACCCGACACCGTGCCGGCGGTGCTCGATCGGATCTACGATCTCGGCATCCATCCCGACTGGTGGAAGCTCGAGCCGCAGGCCGATCCGGCGGTGTGGCGGGCGATCGGCGAGGTGATCCGCCGCCACGATCCCTATTGCCGCGGCATCGTCCTCCTCGGCCTCGACGCGCCGGAGGCGGAGCTCGCAGCCGCCTTCGCCGCGGCGCGGGGCGAGCCGCTGGTCCGGGGCTTCGCCGTCGGTCGGACGATCTTCGCCGACGCCGCGCGCGCCTGGCTCGCCGGGCGCATCGACGACGCGGCGGCGGTCGCCGAGATGGCGGCGTGCTTCGAACGGTTGACCCGCGCCTGGAGCGGTTGCGCCCCACCGGGGTGAGGCGGACACTCACGACCGCCGGCCCGTTCCTCGTCGGAAGGCCCGTTCCGCTTCGCAAGGATGGACTCCCATGAAGACCCTCCGCCTCACCACAGCTCAGGCGCTCGTCCGCTTCCTCACCGCGCAGAAGACGGAGATCGACGGCGAGGTGATGCCGATCTTCGCCGGCTGCTGGGCGATCTTCGGCCACGGCAACGTCGCCGGTCTCGGCGAGGCGCTGTGGCACGCCCGCGAGGCGCTGCCGACCTACCGTGCCCACAACGAACAGGCGATGGCGCTGGCCGCGGTCGCCTTCGCCAAGCAGACGCGGCGGCGGCGGATGATGGTGGCCACCACCTCGATCGGCCCCGGAGCCACCAATCTGGTGACGGCCGCGGCAGTCGCCCATGTCGACCGCCTGCCGGTGCTGCTGCTGCCCGGCGACGTCTTCGCCTCGCGCCGGCCCGATCCGGTGTTGCAGCAGGTCGAGGACTTCGGCGACGGCACCGTTTCGGCCAACGACTGCCTGCGCCCGGTGTCGCGGTATTTCGACCGCATCACCCGGCCCGAACAGCTCGTGCCGGCGCTGACCCGCGCCATGCAGGTGCTGACCGATCCGGCCGACTGCGGGCCGGTGACGCTGGCCATGTGCCAGGACGTCCAGACCGAGGCCTGGGACTTCCCCGAGAGCTTCTTCGCCGAGCGCATCTGGACGCCGCGGCGCATCCGCCCCGACGAGCACGAACTCGCCGTCGCGGTGGCGGCGTTGCGCGCGTCGCATCGGCCGATGATCGTCGCCGGCGGCGGCGTGCTCTATTCTCAGGCCGAAGCCGAGCTCCTCGCCTTCGCCGAACGCTTCGGCTTGCCCGTCGGCGAGACCCAGGCGGGTAAGAGCGCCATGCCGGCCGACCATCCGCTCGGGCTCGGGGCGATCGGCGTGACCGGCACGGCGGCGGCCAACGAGATGGCGCGCGAGGCCGACCTGATCCTCGCCGTCGGCACCCGCCTGCAGGACTTCACGACGGGGTCGTGGTCGCTCTTCGGCGATCCGGCGCGCCGTCTCGTCGGGCTCAACGTCCAACTCTTCGACGCGGGAAAGCACCGCGCCGAGCCGCTGATCGCCGATGCCCGCGTCGGGCTTTCGGAACTCGCCGCGACGCTGGGGAGCTGGCGCGCGCCGCAGGCCTGGGCCGAAAAGGCCGGCCGCGCCGTCGCCGCCTGGGCCGAGACGGCCGAACACCACACCGCCGCGGCCAACGAAGGCCTGCCGAGCGATGCGCAGGTGATCGGCGCGGTGCAGCGCAAGGCACAGGCCTCGGACGTGCTGGTCTGCGCCGCCGGCGGTCTGCCGGGCGAGTTGCACAAGCTGTGGCGCCCGGGGGCGCCCGGGGGCTACCACCTCGAATACGGCTATTCCTGCATGGGCTACGAGATCGCCGGCGGTCTCGGGGTGAAGCTCGCCGAGCCCGACCGCGACGTCACGGTCATGGTCGGCGACGGCTCCTACCTGATGATGAACTCGGAGATCGCCACCTCGGTGATGCTCGGGCTCAAGCTCACCATCGTCGTCCTCGACAACCGCGGCTTCGGCTGCATCAACCGGCTGCAGATGGCGTGCGGCGGCGAAAACTTCAACAACCTGTTGAAGGATACCCGCCACAAGGTTCTGCCAGAAGTAGATTTCGCCGCACATGCCGCGTCGCTCGGGGCGATTTCCGGCAAGGTCTCGACCATCGCCGAGCTGGAAACGGCACTCGACGAGGCGCGCCTCGCGCCGCGCACCGCGGTGATCGTGGTGGAGACCGATCCGCTCGTCACCACCGACGCCGGTGGCAACTGGTGGGAGGTGGCGGTGCCGGAAGTGTCGGAGCGCGCCGAGGTTCGCGCCGCGCGGGCGGCCTACGAGGCGGCGCTCGTCAATCAGAGGATCGGAGACTGAACATGCTGCGCATCGGCGCCAATCCCATCGGCTGGTCGAACGACGACATGCGTGAACTCGGCGGCGAGACGCCGCTCGAGACCTGCCTCGCCGAGGCGGCGAGCGTCGGCATCGAGGGCATGGAACTCGGCCACAAGTTCCCGCGCGAGGCGGGCGCGCTGAAGGCGGCGCTCGCGCCCTTCGGTCTCGCCTGCGTCTCGGGCTGGTACTCGAGCGAACTGCTCCTCCGCGACCCGGCGGCCGAGCTGGCGGCGCTGAGGCCGCATCTCGATCTCCTGAAGGCGGTGGGCTGCGACGTCCTGGTCTTCGCCGAGACCTCGAACGCCATCCACGGCGACCGGACGGCGCCGCTGTCGCGCCGGCCGCATCTCGCCGCCGGCGACTGGGCCGAGTTCGGCCGTCGCGTCACCGCCGTCGCCGAAGCGACTCGCGCCGAGGGCGTGCGCCTCGCCTATCACCATCACATGGGCACCGTGGTGCAGTCGCAGGCCGACATCGACGCCTTCATGGGCTCGACCGGCGAGGCGGTGGCGCTCGTCCTCGACACCGGCCACGCCACCTGGGGCGGCGCCGATCCGGCGCAACTCGCGGCGAAGTACCGCTCGCGCATCGCCCATGTCCACACCAAGGACGTCCGCCGCGCGGTGATGGAGCGGGCGATGGCCGAGGATCTCTCCTTCCTCGATGCGGTCGTCGACGGTGTCTACACCGTGCCCGGCGACGGCTGCGTCGACTTCGAGGCGGTGTTCCGCGAACTCCCCGGCTACGACGGCTGGGTGGTGATCGAGGCGGAACAGGATCCGGTGAAGGCCAACCCGCTCGTCTACGCCCGCAAGGGCTTCGCCCATCTGACCGCGGTGCTGGCGAAGACCGGGCTGCGCCCGGCGGCGTGAGCGCCCGCGGGGCGATGTGCCCCGCCGGTGTAGGGAGTCGGGGTGACGTGCCTCGACCGGCATATCCGAGGGAGAGCCATGACCGATCTGCTCGTTCGCCCCCACGCCCCCGAGACCGACGGCCGCGTGCTCGGGATCACCCCCGAGAGCGCCGGCTGGACGCATGTCGGCTTCGCCGTCCATCGCCTCGCGCCCGGCGCGACGATCTCGGGGGGCGAGGCGGCGCGTGAGGCCTGTCTGGTGATGGTCTCGGGGACGGCACGGATCGTCGCCGGCGATCAGGATTTCGGCATCGTCGGCGGGCGCGCCTCGCCCTTCGACGGACCGCCGGGCTCGGTCTACGTGCCGGCCGGGACGACGTGGCGCATCGAAGCGGTGGGCGCGGCCGAAGTGGCGGTGTGTTCGTCGCCGGGCGTTCCGGGACGGCGGCCGGCGCGGGCGATCCCGCCGGAGGCGGTCGGCCGATCGGTGCGCGGTGAGGGGACCAACCAGCGCTTCATCCGCGACATCCTGCCGGAGACGGCGGCGGCCGACAGCCTGCTGGTGGTCGAGGTGATCACCCCCGGCGGCCACTGGTCGAGCTATCCGCCGCACAAGCACGATCGCGACGCCCCGCCGGCCGAGACCGCGCTCGAGGAGACCTATTACCACCGGCTGAACCCGCCGCAGGGCTTCGCCTTCCAGCGCGTCTACACCGACGATCGCTCGATCGACGAGACCATGGCGGTCGAGGACGGCTGCGTCGTCCTGGTGCCGCGCGGTTACCATCCGGTCGGCGCGCCGCACGGCTACGACCTCTGGTACCTCAACACCATGGCCGGTCCGGTGCGCCAATGGCACTTCCACAACGACCCGGCCCACGCATGGATCGTCGAGCCGAAGGGCTGAATCCCGAACGGTTCGAGAGGCACGGGCATCGAGGAATTCGACGCCACACACTCCGCCGTCGTCCCCGGCGAGCGAAGCGAGGGAAGGGGACCCACTCGCTCCTCGTCTCGTCGGACCTCCGATGGATCCCCTTCCCCTCCGCTTCGCTTCGGCCGGGGATGATGGGGTCTCGGGTGTTCGAACCCGTTCGGCAATGGAAGGCACCTTCTCGCGTCGCTCGAGCCGCACGGGGGTCCAAGGCGGGCCGGCGGCGCGACTTCTGGTCGAAAGGAGAGACACATGACGTCCGCGCTTCGCATCGGTATCGTCGGGCTCGGCCGCCTCGGCCGGCGT